>JAYGHB010000102.1:0-82406 GCA_034931985.1 Halotia wernerae UHCC 0503 | reverse complement strand
ATCCAGAAATTGTAGAACTTTTTTATTTATTGTTAAACTTTATTATTCTTCTACAGTAGTGACTGAAGCACTTCTTCTAGAACTGCAAAGATTTGTTGAGTGTCAACAGTGACAGCAACTGGATGTTGAGTTAGAATCATCAACTCAACTTGGTTGACAGCACACTTAATTTGGAAGACTTCGCCAGATGGGACTTCTGCAAGAAATTGTTCTTGCAAGGTTCGGGCTAAAAGCTGCAAATCTTCCTGCTGGACTGCTACTTTCATAGAGCTTTCCCGCTGGTCTTCTATATAGTTTTTTGTATTTTCGAGAGAATGAAAGGAAGGACTTTTGTTTAAGGAAGGACTTTTGTTTGTTGAATACAGATGCACAGTTTAACCAATCACAGCCATAAAATCAAAGAGAACAACTTTCTAACACAAATTTTAACTTTTAACCAAAAATTAAAATAACGGTGATTATTCGTATCTCTACGTTTTTGTAATGCTAGATACTAAGTTTGACAATCTGGTCTTAAATAGAAATAACAAATACAAAATGGGAATAATTAAAGTTTTGCGCTCCTGTTACCCGGACGCGCAAACTTTCCGCTTTAGCAATACGCTTAGAGCGAGTCAGATGCTCGATGACTCGCTACCACTTCGCTATCGAGCCTCAGGGTAGCCTTATTTACGCCGTTATGTACTAGTGTGTCTCTGACTAGCCACAGTGTGGTAGTTACACAATTATCTAAAAGTGAGGTAAGTAATAAGATACGTTAATGAGACAAAAATAAATATATTCATGGGCATAGGGCATAGTATAGGAAAACAAAGTTGAATTTAATTATGCCTAATCACTTATTACGATAGATGCTGGTTTTGTTATATGCTGGCAAATTTACGGAGGAGATTAATTACTGCTCATCGATACAGCAATAAGAAATTAATTTACTCCTTTGCCCAAATTCGATCAGATTGAACCATGAAAAAGAAATATTTATAGCTGTCTAAAGCTTGATTCTGTAATTATGGTGCTGCAAAAAACAGAAACCAGTACCCAATAAATGCTATGGAAGTTTAACTACAAGGTGCATATCAATGGATTTATTAGAATATCAAGTTAAAGAATGGTTTGCAGAAATAGGCATTCCCGTATTGCCTTCCCAACGCATTGACCACCCTACAGATCTAAAGCGTTTAAAAATTCACTATCCGATTGTACTTAAGTCTCAAGTACATGCTGGTGAAAGAGCAAGATCTGGCGGAGTCAGGGTTGTAGAAACAACTATCGATGCGATCGCAGCCGCGCAAACTATCTTCAATTTGCCGATTTGGGGTGAGTTACCAGATGTCCTGCTAGCAGAATCTAAGTACGATGCTCAGGAAGAGTTTTACCTAGCGGTAGTTTTAGATACCGCTGTTTGCCGACCAGTATTTTTAGGTTGTAAAGAAGCAGACATTGATTGGGAATCGGCAGGAGAGAGAATGCAGCATATTGTCGTTGAACAAGAATTTTCTCCTTTTTACGCCCGGCAATTGGCTTTAAAAATGGGTTTGCAAGGCCAACTGATGCAGTCAGTAAGCAGTGTTCTAGAGAAAATGTATCAGTTGTTTGTGCAAAAAGACCTAGACTTAGTAGAAATTAATCCCTTGGCAATCAGTAGTTCTGGCCAAGTCATGGCTCTCAATGGTAAAGTCAGCATCAACGAACGAGCTTTGGGTCGTCATCCTAAAATCGCCGAGATGGTAGCAAAGATGACAACTCGTCATAGTAGTAGCCAAATCAACGGTCATCTGCATGATTGGGATGGTTTAAACATGCACGGTAAAATCGGCATTTTAGGTAATGGTACTGGTTCGATGATGGCAACATTTGATTTAGTTGTCAGTGCTGGTGGTAAGCCTGGTATTTGTTTGAACCTACGCCATACTTTCCTTACTGATACCTCCCCAACTACCTTCTGCGATCGCCTTGCAAAAGGGCTGAATATCCTGGCTACTGACAAAAGCATTCAGGTGGTATTAATTAATCTCCTAGGTAGCGTTCCTCAGGCAGAGGAAGTGGCTGAAGTGATTGCTAAATTTGTGGAACACGAAAAAAACGAACTCACATCACATAATGGTAATGGTAATGGCAACAGAAGCCGTCAGCAGTATCATTTTCCACACTTAATTGTCCGTCTGGCTGGCTCTGAGTTGAATATGGCTAAGAATTTTTTAGCTAAATTAAAAACCCAGGGTGATGCATTGGTAGTAGTGGAAAATTTAGATGAGGCAGTAACAGAAGCAGTCCGTTTTACCAAGCCAGTTGCTACCAAAAAGAGGTAAGCTACCCCATGTCTATAAGCCGTTACTAATACCGCTGCGCGGAAGCCAAAAGTCAAAAGACTTATCATTTGGGCTTTTTAACTATTTGAAATGGTAGCTTTATTTCCGCCGTGCTGTACTAGTCCCTTTAAAGCCACTGGGTTCCCAAATCTACCAGAATATTTTATGAACTTAACGCCAGACAGCAAAGTATTAATCCAAGGCTTTAGTGAATTCATTTCAGCAACTCATATTGCTCAAATGAAAGCTTATGGTACAAATTTGGTTGCTGGTGTCAATCCCGGATCTGGGGGACAGCAACTATACGATCTGCCGATATTCGACTTGGTAGAAGAGGTGGTAGAGCAATTTGGCGCTATTGACACGACAATTATTTGTGTACACCCTTACCAAGTCCTGGATGCAGCCCTAGAAGCGATCGCCTCTCATATTAGCCAAATTATCATCATCTCTGCTGGTGTACCGCCTTTAGATATGGTGCAATTACTTCGCAAAGCCGAAGTAGGCGAAACTTTAGTGGTAGGGCCTAATAGTCCCGGAATTATCGTACCAGGGAAAATTCTCTTAGGTACTCAGCCAAGTGAATTTTATACACCTGGCCCAGTGGGCATTGTTAGTCGCAGTAGCACCCTGACATACGAAGTTGCTTGGGAATTAACAAAAGCTGACTTGGGGCAATCGATTAGTGTCAGCATTGGTAGTGATGCGATCGTTGGTTCATCGTTTCTCCAATGGATGCAAATTCTCGATGAAGATGAAACCACAGAGGCGATCGTTTTAGTTGGTCAACCAGGCGGTGATAGTGAAGAAGCGGCGGCGCGTTACATTACTGAAGCAATTGATAAACCAGTAGTTGCTTACATTGCAGGTAGACAAGCACCACCAATAAAAAACTGGCGACAAACAGGGACTTTAGCAACAGTTATCGGACGCGATCCTAATTTTGGCACTGCCCAAAGCAAATTAGCTGCTTTCCAAGCAGCACAAGTACCCGTAGCTGAACGCCCTTCGCAAATTTCAGAATTGCTAAAAAAGGCGATTCGTTAATTTGAAATGGGGCATTGGGCATGGCTGCATGGCAATTAATTCCCCAAAGAAACATGGCTGCTGCTGACTGTTACCCAGGAAAAATTCAAACGGTAAGGATTGTAACCAACGCAGTTAAAGTTCTCAGTAGTGCAAAAAAGATTAAGCTGGTACATAGGTTTAATTCTACAAAGTATTAATACGCAAAAAATCCCAGTGGTTGAGATTAGATCAATTCAGCAACATCAGATCGAACAAGCCAAGCAAACCATCATGACAGTTTGTCTAGAGATCTGGCAGGGTATCCTGACTGAAGAAGATTTAAGGCGCTATGATTCAATGTCGGATATTGAGAATGTGCGATCGCACTATTTTGATAATAGCGGTATATTCTTGGTACTGGTAGACAACGAGCAAGTTGTAGGTACTGGAGCAATCCGAAAACTCGATGATGAAATCTGTGAACTCAAACGTATGTGGTTCCTCAAAGAATATCGAGGAAAAGGATGGGGTAGGAAAATGGCTCAAATGCTCTTTAATTTTGCAACACAGGTAGGTTATCGGAAAGTGAGGCTTGACCTCGCAAATGAAAAGGGGCAATCACAGGCACTCAAACTTTACAGAAGGCTGGGCTTCTACCCAACTGAGAGATACAACGATAGTCCATGCAATATTTTTATGGAAAAGTTGTTAGAGTCTGTGCAAGAGTAGTAGTCAAGAAGTCCAACTTCACCGTTAAGGCAACACTAAAATACTGTCTATTTATAGCGAAGTGAAGACGGTATTTATCCGTCAATACAAAGTAGAGCAACGATCGCGTACTCTGTTAAGAAAATCAAAATGGTACAGACTCCCGCTAAACTCCTAACATTAGAAGAATTTCTACAATTGCCGGAGACAGAACCTGCCAGCGAGTACATTGATGGGCTGATCATTCAGAAACCAATGCCACAAGGAGAACATAGTGTAATTCAGACTGAATTAGCGCCTGCAATTAATTTGATCGTCAAACCCAAAAAGATCGCACGGGCTTTCACGGAACTACGATGTACTTTTGGTGGACGCTCAACTGTACCTGATATCGCCGTGTTTCTGTGGGATAAAATTCCCCGCAAGGAAAATGGTGGAGTCGCTAACATTTTTTCAATTGCTCCAGATTGGACAATCGAAATTCTTTCACCTGATCAAAACCAAACTAAAGTTACCAAAAATATTCTGCATTGCCTCAAACATGGAACTCAGATGGGCTGGCTGATTGATCCAGATGAACAATCTGTGTTTGTTTATTTAGCAGATCAACCGACTACTGTTTATGACAAAACTGAGACACGATTGCCAGTACCGCAATTTGCTAAAGACTTTAAACTCACTGTAGAAGGTCTGTTTAGCTGGTTGATGGAGTAAGTGTAGAGCTACAACTGTCTGCCAACTACCTCCAGCGATCGCTGCCAATATGTCAAGTACTAATCTGACTGTATGGTTCTGCTTTATCTTCGTTTAATGGCAGGCGAGTTTGTATTTAATAGCAGTATTACAGCAGCTTTCTTTGATAAATAAATTGTCCAACAATTTGTAGGAAAAATTTTCTAGGAGAGTAAAACAAGCGAGGTAGTTATAAGAATTGCTCTTGATGTGGCAATTTTGCTAGAACAAAGATAAGAGTATTAATTATATAGAGTTGGAAAATATGTACATCCAAATTAAACCAGAACTAGAGCAATTTATTCAGGCACAGTTGGCAACTGGTAGATTCGCTAGTGCAGATGATGTCATCAATGAAGCCTTTAAACTGCTACAGGAAAGAGAACAGCGAATTGAAGAATTACGACAAAAAATTGCTGTGGGAACTGAACAAATTGCTAAGGGACAAGTAACTGACGGTGAAGTTGTATTTGCCAAATTCAAAGAAAAAATTCGTCTAATTGCTGAGGAGTCATCTGAATGAGTAATTATTCATTTTCAGATGTAGCAATTCAAGATTTAGATGAAATTTGTGAATATATTGCTCGGAGTAATCCAAAAGCAGCTAGTAAGCTTTTTGACGACATTCGGCAAAAGTGTAAATTAATAGCTAGTTTTCCCAATATGGGGAAAAGTTATGGAAGGCTTGTCCCAAATTTACGCGGTTTTGTTATGGATGATTATATTGTATTTTACTATCCCACAGAAAATGGAATTAGTATTACTCGTGTTGCGAGTGGTTATCGAGATTTAGAATCTTTGTTTGCAGATTCTGAATAAAACTTGGAGCCAGTAAATATTGGCTGAGTTCTGTGCTTAACTACAAATTCCCGACTAAAGCTAATTGTTGCTTTTGAGTTAAATACATGGCAACGCCCTTTTCATAGTAGGCGGCTTCATTGATGAAAATTGGATAGACAGTTGATTTTCCTTGATAGGCGATCGCTTGACCGTCTAATGTTAAAAACATGGGATCGCCAGGGTTAAGTGGTTGATAATCTCTAAACTGAAGTTGAGGGTGAATCATTGCCTGAATTTCTCCATCTTCATCTCTGGGATAATCAATCGTCTCCACATATTGATAAAGTGTTAGTGTACTGCTGGAATCTGGGATTAAACCTTGATTGCTTTTTTCTAGATATTCCAAAATGGCATAAATTAGTTCTTCTGTTTTTTGAAACCATTCTGCATTTAAAACACCTTGAGCTACAGGCCCCACTTCAATCACAAATCCCAATTCACAAAGGGAACGAAGAAAATTACTACCTTTTTCGGGTTGTGTCCAGCAAATCTTAACCCAAGGATTGATCGAACTTAGATAAGCTGCTAATTGTAGCAGCAAAGGATGATGGCTGCCTAGCATGATACTCAGCCCCATATTAGCAGTCGTACTGTGTAAATCAATAAGTACATCGACTTGTGATTGACCTTTCTGTACCAGCATTTTGTATATGGCTTTTGCCTGGATATCTTCATAGCTGGAGAGTGTGGTATCTTGTAAATTTTTATGTAAAAAACAGCGGTTTAAATCCTTGTCAATATAACGCCTACCTGCCGCAAAAGCTTTAGGATTGCCCAATAATGTCAGAGTTTCAAAGCTGGGTTGTTGAATTAGATTAGGAAATTTTTCAAACTTTTTAATCAGATATGCCCCGGTAAATTCATTCCCGTGAGTTCCGCCAACAATCGCAACTCGATTGATTTTTTTCATAACGGCGACTTTTTTCAGATAATACTAATTTAGTGATTAGCGGGCAAGATGCCCGCACCACAAGAAATTTTTGGATATTTTTTTATTTGTCAGTCCCTTAAACCTAGGCGATCCAAAATAAAAGCATACTCAAAAGCCAGTTCTCGTAAACTTTCATAACGCCCAGATGCACCACTATGTCCAGCATCCATATTGGTTTTCAGCAGCAGAATATTATTATCTGTCTTCATCTGTCGAAGTTTTGCTGTCCATTTCGCGGGTTCCCAATATTTGACGCGAGAATCATTTAACCCAGCAGTAATCAATAAATCTGGGTAATCTTTCGCCTCAACATTATCGTAGGGCGAGTAAGATTTCATGTATTCGTAATAAACTTTGTCGTTGGGGTTACCCCATTCTTCCCATTCCTGAGCAGAAAGGGGTAAAGAAGTATCGAGGATTGTAGTCACTACATCCACAAAAGGCACATGAGCCACTACGACTTTAAACAAGTCAGGACGCAGATTTATAACCGCCCCCATCAATAAACCGCCTGCACTACCACCCATAATTGCTAGGCGATCGCTTGCTGTCCATTTTTGGGCTACTAAATATTCAGCACAGGCAATAAAATCTGTAAAGGTGTTCTTTTTCTGCAAAAATTTACCTTGTTCATACCACTTACGCCCCATTTCTTCGCCACCACGAATATGAGCAATGGCAAATATGACTCCTCGATCTAGCAGTGAAAGTTGAGTTGATGAAAACGACGCTGGGTAAGAATAACCATAAGCACCATATCCTGTGAGCAATAAGGGATTTTTGCCATCTTTTTTAAGTCCCTGTTTGTACACAATCGATATAGGAATTTGTGTACCATCTGGAGCAGTAGCCATCAACCACTGACTTTGATACTGGGTTTTGTCGTAGCCACCAAGAACTTCTGTCTGTTTTTTCAACTCCATCTGACTTGTTTCCATATCGTAATCGAAAACAGACTGGGGAGTGATTAAAGATGTGTAATGAAAGCGGAGAATGTTAGTGTTAAATTCAGGATTATTACCTTCAAAAAAGGAGTATGTTGGTTCAGGAAAAGTAATATTATGTTCTTCACCAGTCGGGAGATTTTGCACTTTAGCAGTTTGCAGTCCGCCCTTTCTTTCGTAAATAACTAAGTGATTAGCAAACAGACTCACCCCTGAGAGCATCACATCTTCTTGATGGGGAATTACAGTTTGCCAGTTTTCTTTAGCTGGCGAAGCTACGGGTGTTTTCACCAATTTAAAGTTAGTAGCTTCATCGTTGGTAACGATATAAAAGTAATCACTGTGATGGTTAACATTATATTCTATCCCTGTCTTGCGGGGATGAACTAACTGAAACTTGCTCTGGGGATCATTAGCATCTAAATAATGAACTTCTGTAGTAATGCTGCTTTGTAAAAGCATCAATATATATGCTTGGCTGCGGGTTTTGCCAACATACAAATGATAAATATCATCCAATTCTTCATAAATCAGCACATCTTTAGGAGTAGGTGTGCCTAAAGTGTGCCTTAATAGTTGATAAGGACGGTTAGCGGCATTAATTTTGGTGTAAAATCCTGTTTTGTTATCATTTGCCCAAGCAAAGGAAAAATAAGTATCAGGAATAGTTTCTGGATATAACTGATGTGTAGTAAGATCCAAAAAATACAGTGTATATTGCTCAGAGCCACTCCTATCTATTGAATACGCTAATATTTGGTGATTAGGGCTAACTGCAAATACACCTAATTCAAAAAAATCATGACCTGCTGCTAATTCATTTTCATCTAAAAGTATTTCTTCGGGAGCATCTAAACTGCCTTGTTTACGGCAGTAAATTTGATAGGCTTTTCCCTCTTCGGTGCGTGAATAATAATAATATTCATCTTTCCGGTATGGTACTGATAGGTCTGTTTCTTTAATCCGAGCTAACATCTCATTGTAAAGCCGGAATTGTAGTGCTTCCGTATGCTCCATCATCGCCGCTGTGTGGGCGTTTTCTGCTTCCAAATAGGTAATGACTTTCGGGTTGCTGCTATCGCGCATCCAAAAGTAGTTGTCTACTCGGCGATCGCCATGCAACTCCAAAATCTGAGGCTGTTGTTCAGCAATAGGTGGCGCTACGATTTTCTGTAAAACATTGTCTTTATTCATAATTTCTAATCTATAACAAATACCTAACAACTAGCTACCTAGAAATTTCAGATCAACTAGAAATGTCAGTTTGGCGCTGAGGGTTTCTTTTCAAAGTACACAAACCAATTGCTGGTATAACTCCGAGAATAACGGCCGTAAATCCTTGTTCGCTCCAATACAATATCGCAGTCCGATTCACTTCTGGAATCAAATTTTGCCCAAAAGACAGCAACCAAATCAACAGACTGATGCAGAAAAAGGAAATAGAGGGCAGAAAATTCCACCACCAAGCGCCTGCTGTGTAACGCCGCAATACTAACCATTGGAAAAGCCCTAACCAAATTCCAGAAATAATGTATGAAATTGTTGACAAAAATCCTAAAATGGCGCTGACTTCAGGAGTTAAAGCTTCATTTAATGAAGCAGCAATAGATGCAATATAGGTAATCCAGGCTGTGGCTACGCTGCTAGCAATCAGCCAGCCTGCACTGGTAGCAAGCATCCATCGACAACCAAAAAGATAACGGCGCACAATCAGGGCTTGATCTGCACTGAAAACTATAGCAAACACCATAGTACTGAGCAATCTGATGATAATGCTCCATATTTGCGGCTGACTAGCAACCGCAGATGCCAAGCTGGCTAGGATAATTCTCTCTAAAGCGATGCTAGTAATGCCACCTACAACCCATCCTAAGACGGTCATGAAGGTAAACTGGAAAAAAAATCTCCGTCGCTGCGATCGCGGAATCAACAATCTGGAGTTGAGATTGCTGTTAGTAGAAGATGCAACATGAGCAGGACTAGGACTATTAGAGTCAGATTGCATAAAAAGTTAAGTAGCGACTATAGGACTCATATTTGATTTGAAAAAACTCAGTACACCTCATATATCTTCTTCCCTGTTTTTAATGCTAGCCTTCGTAAAAAGCGTAATCCCAGAATGATAAGCTAAACAATGGCATAAAAAAATGACTTAGGAAGAAGTGTTAAATGGGTGTTTCGTCAACGGCTCCTCATCTCCTACGAGCTGCTCGTGGTGAAATAGTAGATCGTCCCCCTGTATGGATGATGCGACAAGCAGGACGATATATGAAAGCATATCGAGACTTAAGGGAGAAATACCCCTCGTTCCGCGATCGCTCTGAAATCCCCGAAGTAGCGATCGAAGTCTCCCTGCAACCTTGGAGAGCATTCCAACCAGATGGAGTAATTTTATTTTCCGACATTGTAACCCCACTGCCCGGTTTAGGCATTGAGATGGATATTGCCGAAGGTAAAGGCCCAATTATTCATTCGCCCCTTCGTACTCAAGAACAAATTGATCGCCTGCGTCCCCTAGAACCAGAAGCAGATTTACCATTCATCAAGACAATTTTGCAGGCGTTGCGTCAAGAAGTCGGCAATCAATCAACAGTGTTAGGTTTCGTGGGTGCGCCGTGGACATTAGCTGCTTATGCGGTGGAAGGTAAAGGTTCTAAAACCTACTCCATCATCAAAAATATGGCATTTTCTGACCCTACGATATTGCATCAGCTGTTAACTAAATTAGCAGATGCGATCGCAGTTTATACACGCTACCAAATTGATTGCGGCGCTCAAGTTGTGCAAATGTTCGATTCTTGGGCAGGACAGCTCAGCCCCCAAGATTATGATACCTTTGCTTTGCCTTATCAAAAGAGGGTTTTCCAGCAAGTCAAGCAAACCCACCCTGAAACACCGTTAATTTTGCTAGTTAGCGGCAGTGCTGGTGTATTAGAGAGAATGGCACAATCTGGCGCAGATATTGTCACCGTAGATTGGGCAGTAGATATGGCAGATGCAAGGGCGAGATTAGGCAAACACGTCAAAGTACAAGGTAATCTTGACCCAGGAGTGTTATTTGGTTCCAAACAGTTTATCCGCGATCGCATTCTTGATACCGTCCGCAAAGCTGGAAATTGGGGTCATATTCTCAACCTTGGTCATGGCGTGCTACCAGAAACACCAGAAGAAAACGTTGCCTTTTTCTTTGAAACTGCTAAACAACTGGATGCATCAAAAGTTGGGAGGTAGGAGGCTGGAGGCTGGAGGCAGTATAGATAAGAAGATAATAAATAGTATTTATTCTCCCCTGCTTCCCTGCTCACTGAGCGTATCGCTAAAGCGAAAGCTCCGCGTAACGCGTAGCGTCTCGCAGAGAAGCTGGAGTGCTGCTCACCTGCTTTTATTAATAATTTACAGTCAAGCTTTTATGAGAACTTTTACTGCAATTATTGAACGCGACTCTGATACCAATCTATATGTCGGCTACGTTCCTGGTTTTCCTGGAGCGCATTCTCAAGGTGAAACCTGGGACGAGTTACATGAGAATCTACGTGAAGTAATTGAGATGCTGCTAGAAGATGAAAATCTAGCTTTTGATACTGAATTTGTTGGTACACAGCAAATTGTAATTCGATAGAACATGAGCAAAATTCCTGTTCTAAAGCCTCAGGAGGTTGTTCGGATTCTTGAGAATATTGGATTTGTAGAGATACGTCAGAAAGGTTCACACAAGCAATTCCGTCATGAAGATGGACGAGGTACAACGGTTCCATTTCATCAAGGTCGAGACATATCACCAAGATTGCTACGACAAATCGCAAGTGATATTGATTTGACAGTCGAAGAAATGTTATATGCGAGATAAAGTCTAATAATGCAGTGGAGAGGATGTAGAGAATCTTCGTGTTTCACTGGGGTTTAATCTTTTGCTCTTATGCTTTGCAAGTCCGAATAATTTCTGTTGCGGAACATTTCACTTCATTCTTAACTCCTAACTTTTAAAACACTCATCATGAACCAGAAACGGATTTTAGTCACCGGAGCCAGCGGTTGTATTGGTCACTATATCTCAGAAGCTTTAATTAAAAATACAAATCATGAGTTATTTCTACTAGTTAGAAACCCCAATAAACTGCAAGTTGATACTCAAGCACGTTCAGGTATCGCCGTCTTGCAAGGTGATATGCAAAAAATTAGCCTTTTTGCTGACTTGTTGCCCACAATTGATATTGCAGTCCTGACGGCGACGGCTTGGGGTGGCGAAGAGACTTTTGATATTAATGTCAATAAGACTATAGAATTACTTAATCTATTAGATCCAGACCGTTGCGAACAGGTAATTTATTTTTCTACCGCTAGCGTTTTAGATTGCCACAATCAACCACTTAAAGAAGCAGGAGAAATTGGTACAGATTACATTCGTTCTAAGTATGAATGCTTACAGCTAAAATCGAAATTAGCGATCGCACCCAAAATTACTACTGTTTTTCCGACTTTAGTTTTGGGTGGTGATGCCAAAAAACCCTATTCTCACGCTACTTCGGGTATTACAGAAATTGTAAAATATGTTAATTTAATTCGCTGTTTACAGGTAGATGGTAGTTTCCATTTTATCCACGGGCGAGACATTGCTATTACGGTGCAATATTTGATTGATCATCCTCCCCATGACAATGAATCACGCCAGTTTGTCTTGGGTCAAGCACCTTTAAATGTCAACCAAGCAGTAAATCAACTTTGTTCTTATCTAGGTAAAAAGATTTACTTCCGCATTCCCTTATCTTTAGGATTGGCTAATTTAATTATTGTTGTGTTTCGTATTCAGATGGCAGCTTGGGATAGGTTTTGCATGAAATATCGTCATTTTACTTATAAAAATTTCATCAATCCTGCTAGTTTTGGCTTGCCAAATTATTGTGCAACCCTGAGTGATGTGCTGAAAATTAGCGGTGTTGAAGGTGCAGAAAATTAAACAAAAAATCTCAAATATTCAGTAATCAACATCAGTTAAAGGAAGATCGAGATGAGTAGCTTCTTCTATCATTTTGCTTTAATGCCTCTGCGATGCGGCGGGCTTCTAAGCGTTCAATAATATCCACTTTTCATCCATGATGATTGTAGATTATAATAAAAGCTCAAGATTTAACTGTTGATGAGCTTTAAAATTTTTATTATTGTTTTCATCTATATTAAAATTACGTCATTAAAATTACGTCTAATTTCATAATTATTAATGAATAATTCTTTACCTTTGGCAACTCTACTTTGTTTGTAGTTATTCATTCCATACTGCAATTCCCACTCAAAAAGATTAGAGGATTGAAAATTTTCTCTAACTTGAGGTGAATCGTCATAAGTTATTAGCCAAGAGTGATGACATTTTATCACCAATTCAGCAAACCTCTGATGATCAAAAGACGTGTGTAAATCACCCCTTTTCCCATATAACTTGGACTTAGTAGCAGCAAAATAAGGAGGGTCTAAAAATATAAATACATCTTTACCGTCTGCGTGTAATATTTCTCCATAATCTAAATTGGTAATCTTTATATCTGGTGTTAAAATTGTTTCTAATTTTTCCAGGCGGTCTATCGACGAGTAAGTAAAGCGTTGATGAAAAGCTTGCTCAGAAAACCCCCCAGATTCTACAGTACCAGAGAAAGTAATTCTATTGAGAATAAAAAAGCGTACTGCTCTATCAAAGTCAGATAAACTGTTAGTATCTACACTAGCTAATTCCTCAAATAGTAACTTACCATCTGTGCATTGATCTTTAACATGACGTATTTCTTTTACTAACTGAGGTAGATGAGATTGAGTGAATTGCCAAAATAGAAATAGCTCACGGTTTAAATCGTTAATCCAGATTTTTAGGTCAGGAAATTTTTGCTTTAAGTAAATAAATACAGAACCGCCACCTACAAAAGGTTCTCGAAACTTAGAGAATTTATCTGGTAAGTATTTGGCTATTTGCTTAATGGCTTTTGACTTACCACCTGGGTAGCGTAGTGGACTTTTTATCATAATTATTGTAAATAATAACTGTTATAAGTTTAAGTAATAAAAAAATTATATAATTGAAATCATATTTATACTAATTTAAGTTTTTGATTATCTCCAGCCTCTACAGTTTTAAGCAAAAATGTAAAGTAATACATTAGTAGTTAATGATCGCTACTAATTCTCATCGCGCTGTTTAATGGAACACTAAACTTAACTATTAAGTCAGGGTGAATAGTTCGCTGTACTGTAATTGCGGTAAGATAAAGCAAATTTAAAAAAAAGTCAATAAGTCTTAATTTTCGTTAGAGTGAGATCATAATCAAAGTGTGAGGATTGATACTATATGCGAGTTTTACTGGTATATCCAATATTTCCCAAAACCTTTTGGTCTTATGAAAAAATTCTAGAGTTAGTTGATCGCAAGGTTTTGTTACCTCCCTTAGGTTTAGTGACAGTAGCGGCAATTTTGCCCCAAAAATGGGAATTTAAACTGGTCGATCGTAACATTCGTCCAGCAACAGAAGCAGAATGGGCATGGGCAGATATAGTCATTTTCTCTGCAATGATTGTCCAGAAGCAAGATTTACTAGATCAAATTCAAGAAGCCAAGCAACGCGGTAAGTTAGTTGCAGTGGGTGGCCCTTACCCCACCTCTGTACCCCATGAGGTGCAAAATGTCGGTGCAGATTTCCTTATTCTCGATGAAGGGGAAATCACATTGCCCATGTTTGTTGAGGCTATTCAACGTGGGGAAACATCTGGTACTTTCCGCACCGCAGAAAAACCGGATGTCACAAGCACACCAGTACCCCGCTTTGATTTATTAGAATTGAATGCCTACGACATGATGTCAGTGCAGTTTTCGCGCGGATGTCCCTTCCAATGCGAATTTTGCGATATTATTGTTCTTTATGGTCGCAAACCCCGTACCAAAACTCCAGCACAACTGTTGGCAGAATTAGATTACCTCTATGAGTTGGGTTGGCGGCGCGGTGTATTCATGGTGGATGACAACTTTATTGGCAACAAACGCAATGTTAAATTGTTGCTGAAAGAGTTAAAAGTTTGGATGGCAGAACATCAATATCCCTTCCGCTTTGACACCGAAGCTTCAATTGACTTGGCGCAAGATCCAGAAATGATGGAGTTGATGGTTGAGTCTGGCTTTGCTGCGGTGTTTTTGGGGATTGAAACGCCGGATGAAGAAAGTTTGCAAATGACCAAGAAGTTTCAAAATACCCGTAGTTCTCTGTCTGAGGCGGTGGAATCTATTATCAAAGCAGGGTTGCGCCCAATGGCTGGATTTATTATCGGGTTTGATGGCGAAAAAGCAGGCGCAGGCGATCGCATTGTGCGTTTTGCAGAACTTGCTGCAATTCCCTCCACTACTTTTGCCATGTTGCAAGCGCTACCAAATACAGCACTGTGGCATCGTTTGAAAAAAGAAGGAAGACTGCGGGAAAATCAAGATGGCAATATCAACCAAACAACGTTGATGAACTTCATCCCTACCCGTCCTCTGGAAGATATTGGCAGAGAATATATTGAGGCGTTTTGTACCTTATATGATCCAGTGAAGTACTTGGATCGCACATATCGTTGTTTCTTGATGATGGGTGCGCCAACTTGGAAAGCACCATTCAAAATGCCAGAGTGGATAATTGTCAAAGCACTGCTAACTGTAATTTGGCGACAAGGAATCAAACGCGAAACCCGCTGGAAGTTTTGGCATCACTTGTTCAGCATCATTAAGCGTAACCCTGGAGTTGCCGAACATTACCTTTCTGCCTGCGCTCACAATGAGCATTTCTTAGAATATCGGCAAATTGTGCGTGATCAAATTGAAAGTCAGCTAGCTGAATATTTGGCACAAGGTGCAGAAAAACCATATATACCAGTGAAGGCACAAACAGAGGAAAAAACCAAGGCTGTAGTTAGTTAAGTGTAAAAACTGGTAATTAATAATAGTCACAAAGTTATCAATTACCAGTTAAAAATTTAATTTTATAGTTCAATAACGTTTAGTTAAGCCAAAAAGCCTCATGTAGAGACACGATTTATCGCGTCTGATAAAATCAATTATCTGTATTGTTTTATAGTTAGCGATCGCTCTTCATCAAGCAGCTAAACCAGCCAACTTGAAAAATCGCAAATCAAAGTATGTCAAAATTAAAAAAATTGCTGGGTTGAGAAAGACTGACCATGACAGTAACCACAGCCAAATGGAGTCTAGAAGACTATCACCGGATGATTGAAGTCGGTCTTTTAGTTGATCGTCACGTTGAACTGTTGAATGGAGAAGTTATCAACATGGCACCAGAGGGGCCAGAACACGCCCAACTCAGCACTGATACGGCTGATTACCTGCGCGAACTACTTGGTTCGCAAGCACTAGTACGAGATGCCAAACCTATTACCTTTCCTGAAAGCGGTTCTGAACCAGAACCTGATTTAGCTATTGTTGAACCACATCGAGCCATCTATCGCATCCATCACCCTTACCCAAAAAACATCTTTTGGCTCATCGAATACGCTAACAGTAGCTTAAGCAAAGATTTAGATGCCAAGCGCAAAGCCTATGCGATCGCAGCCATTAAAGAATATTGGGTTGTAGACTTAAAACATCGACAAGTCAAAATCTTTCGAGAACCAGTCAATGGCGATTATTGCTCTGAAGTAACACTAACAATAGGAGAAATCAGCTCTTTGGCATTTCCAGAAATTACAGTTTCCATACAGCGATTGTTAGAAGGATAAAGCAAAAATCAATGACAATCATTAATGCCCATAATTTATCTCTAGAAGATGTTCAGCGTCTTTTCGGTTTTCAAGAACAATACAATGACTCATTTTCTCCTTTGTTATCTTTAGAACCTCTCTCAGAAGAAGAACAAAAAGAACTTTTACAAATTAGAGATGACTTTCGGCGCTACCTCACAGCAGGCAAAGTTTCGGAAGGCCAAATAAAGTTTCTTGTGCTTGCTCCATTACTCAGGTTAGCTGGATTTTATCGTTATCCTCTAGAAATTCGTTTAGAAGAAAACATAGCTAATATTGAAGTTGAAGATGAAGATTTAATAATTAAAGGTAGGATGGATATTTTAGCTGTAACCAAAGCTAAATATACAACAGCTAATGCTTTCTTTTGGATATTATTAGTTGAATCTAAAAATAGTAGCATTGCCCTATCAGAGGGTTTACCTCAATTACTGACATACGCATATAAAAGCTTACGGCAACAAAACTCCGTTTGGGGATTAGTAACTAACGGACAATATTATCAATTTGTGTATATTCAACAAAAAGAGTTGCCAATTTATCAATTAATGCCATTATTGCATTTCATGGAATCTCCGCGCGCCATTGAATTGCTACAAGTTCTTAAAGCAATTTGTCAATTGTAAATATCCTTTCAACACTCAGTTAGTTTTCCGTGTAGTCCGCGCAGGCGGACTTTGTTTGTATAGCCGCGATTTCTAATCGCCAAGGCTTGATCCTGCGCTTTATAAGACTTGTGTGTACACCGTAGACTAATTGTCTTCTACGACTGATTAATTCACTTAATTGACGAGCTGCTTCTGACTCAATTGCTAAGACTTGTGGTTTCATCGCCTCGCCAAAATGCGCCAGAATTTGTGCATCAATGGTATCAGTTTTAGCCAGTCTGCCTGTAGCTTTAGCAAAATCCCGCCCTTGACGGGGATTAATTAATGCCACTGGTAACATGTCAGCTTGTAATTGAATGATTAATTCTGTTTCTAATCCTCCAGTTGCTTCCAGTACAAGATGATGGGTCAGGCTCGTAGCGAGATTAATGCTACATTTCCTTTATTGGAATAATCATCTTTCTTTGCCAAAATTTACTCCTTAACAACAGAAAAAATCTCTATCGCAATTTATATCATGCTTGGTGAATCACTGATAAAATATCATTGCGATCGCCGCATTAATCACAAGATCTCTGGGATTACTTACCTGTGATCGCAATGACAAGTATTCATTTAATTACGAATTACAATAACTCTGCCATTTGTTGTATATTCACCAAACTATTAGCACACAAAATACCAGAAGCAGCCACCGCAGGTACACCAATTCCCGGCATAGTGCTATCACCAACACGATACAAACCTTTTATCGGCGTTTGCGTACTGGGAAACATTCCCTTACCCGCTGCGTAGGCGAAGCCCATCGAAGATATCGCAGGGCCATAAGTTCCCTGATATCTTCGTAGATAATGGGCATGAGTTAGCGGTGTACCAATAAGTTCCAACACCACACGTTCACGAATATCTGGAATAACTTTTTCTAAAGCACGATATAAAGATTGCGCTTTCTCTTGTTTCTTCTGTTCATACTCATCATTTCGTTCCCACCCAGCAAAAGCTTCCAGAGTGTAAGCATGAACAACATGATGTCCCTTTGGTGCTAAAGTTTTATCCCACACACTAGGAATCGATATCATACAAGTATTACCAGATGTTGTAATATCTTGGCTAGAATCGTGAACTACAACATGATGTCCCGTCAAATTATCTAACTTAGTTGCTCGAATACCCAAATGCAAATGCATAAAACTGTCAACCGCTGGTGTATTTACAGCAACTTGGCGGTAAGAAGCAGGTAAATCTTCAGGATTGAGCAGGTGATTGTAGGTATCCCAAATCGTCGCATTGGAAATCACAATTGGCGCTTTCAGGACTTCACCATTTTGTAACCTTACACCCACAGCTTTACTAGATTCCACCAAAATTTTTTCAACGTGACATCCCAAACGCAACTGACCACCCCAGCATTCTAACCCCCGCACCAAAGCATTCACAATTGCTGCACTACCCCCCACAGGATACTCAACTCCAGCACGGGAACGTTCACCCAGCATAAAAGCTAATTCTGGGGCGATCGTCCCGTGGGCTTTTAACCCAGAAAGCAGGAAACATTCTAAGTCAATCAGCCGCCGCACCCAAGAATCTTGAATTGTAGCATCCATAACATTACCAACAGAAGCTTGAACAAGGGGCAAATGGGGTAACATTTTCGCCAAAGATGGTAAGTGGCGTTGCAACAACACTAAAATCACTTGCCAATCAGCTCTCAAAGCTAAGGTAGGAATACCTTTCATCGCTTCATAAAGATCTAATAAGCGTTCTTCAAATCGTTGGAATTCTTTAGCACCCTGGGGCGTAATTTTCTGCACCTGATGACGGTACATCTCAGCATTGCTATAAACTGCAAAAGTAGCTTCCTGAAAGTGGTAATGTCCCAAAGGATCATACGGTATAACTTGAAGGGATTGATCTAGAGCATCTAAAACTTGTTTGAGAGGGTTCAAACTCTGGGCATTTCTCAGTCCACAATAAAAGGAGGGGCCAGAATCAAATTCAAATCCTCGCCGTCTAAAGCTATGGGCTGCACCACCAGGAATGGTATGACTTTCACATGTAATTACTCGCTTGCCATAACGAGCCAGTAAACCAGCAGCACATAACCCACCAATACCGCTACCAATAACTATGACATCACTATCTTGCATGTTTGTTTTTTATTAGTTGTTTCTTTTCTACTGACCACTGACCACTGACCACTGACTAGTTACTCATGAATGAACCATTAATTGAACTGAAAGGTATTTCTAAGTCCTTCGGTAGCAATAAAGTTTTAGATAATATAGATTTGACAATTTACAGGGGAGAAGCACTAGGGATTATTGGCCCTTCAGGGACTGGTAAATCGACAGTTTTACGGTTAATAGCTGGGTTATTGAATCCTGATGAAGGAGAAATTTATGTCCAAGGGGTACGACGAGAAGGGTTAATTGAGGATAGTGCTGATCCTATTGGTATTGGCATGGTATTTCAGCAAGCGGCATTATTTGATTCGTTGACAGTAGACGAGAATGTGGGATTTTTACTGTATCAACATTCAAAGTTACCGCGATCGCGGATTCAAGAACTAGTCAAAGAAAAATTAGAAATGGTTGGTTTGGCGGGAATCAGCAATCTTTATCCATCTGAACTTTCTGGAGGGATGCGAAAACGAGTCAGTTTTGCCCGTGCGATTATGTCTAATCCTGATAGTCTCACAGATGGCCCCGAAGTTTTACTATATGATGAACCAACAGCGGGACTTGACCCCATAGCCTCTACCGTGGTAGAAGATTTAATCCGTGACTTGCAACTTGCACACGGAGTCTGTGGTACTTATGCCATTGTTACCCACCAAGAGAGTACTATTCGTCGCACAACTGATAGACTGGTGTTTCTTTATCAAGGTAAAGTGCAATGGCAAGGTACAGTTGGTGAAATAGACAGCACAGACCAGCCATTAATCAAACAATTTATGAGTGGGAGTGTGCGAGGACCTATTCAAGTGGTTGGCTAAAAAATTCAGAGTGATGAGTTAAAAGTCAAGAGTTAAATTCAATTCATAACTGCTCACTTCTCATTGGTTGTTGGGTGGAGAAAAAATATGCGAGATCTCATTACAAACCATTTCACGTCTAGACGAACATTGAGAGAAGGCTCAGTAGGGTTGCTAGTCCTTGTTGGACTAGGGGCATTTGTGATGATAGTTCTGTGGTTGAATAGATTTACAGTTGCTCATAGTTCATACAAAGCTATTGTTGAATTTGCTAACGCTGGTGGGATGCAAAAAGGCTCAACAGTTCGGTATCGTGGCGTGAAAGTAGGCAGTATTTCTAAAGTTCAACCAGGACCTAATGCCGTAGATGTAGTCATTGAAATTGCTTCTCCTAATCTTGTGATTCCCCGTAATGTTGTCATTGAAGCTAATCAAAGTGGACTAATTGGCGAAAGCATTATCGACATTACACCAAAAGCTTCCTTACCTGCTGGTGCTGTTAATGCAAAACCCCTAGATAGCAATTGCGATCGCAGCTTGATTATTTGTAATGGTTCTCGGTTAGAAGGCCAAATTGGTATTAGTGTTGATGAACTTATTCGCAGTTCAACTGATTTGGCTGCTACATATAGTAACCCCAAGTTCTATCAAAGGTTGAATCAACTTTTAGAAAGCTCAACCCAAGCAACTTCGAGTGTTACACAACTCACTCAAGATCTGCGGGGTTTGAGTAAAAGTTTCCAAGGACAATTAAACACATTTGCAGCTACTGCGAATTCAGTTCAACGAGCAACAAATGAACTAACTGCATCCACAACGAAAACGGTTAATCAATTAGGTACAACAGCCAGTGAATTTAGTACTACTGCAAATAAAGCTAATCGTCTGCTAGGCAATTTAGATAACCTAGTAACTACAAATCGTTCTATGTTGGTTGGTGCTTTAAACAATATCACCGAAACTAGCAATCAGTTACGTGTGACAGTTAGTAGCTTATCACCTGCTGTTAATCGGTTAACCCAAGGAGAATTACTCCAAAATTTTGAAACTCTTTCAGCAAATGCAGCACAAGCTTCAGCTAATTTACGCGATGCTTCTAACACCTTAAATGATCCTAAGAATTTAGTGTTACTCCAACAAACCTTAGATTCAGCCAGGGTTACATTTGAAAATACTCAAAAACTAACGTCCGATTTAGATGAATTGACAGGCGATCCTACTTTCCGCCAAAATCTGCGACAGTTAGTAAATGGTCTCAGTGGCTTGGTATCTTCTACAGATCAAATGCAGCAACAAGTAAAAGTTGCTGCTACCTTAGACTCAATGAGAGCAACTGTTAACAAACAAGATGTTGTAATTCCTACTTCTTCGACTCCAAAGCAACGAACAGTTAGCATTAGTCCCTCACCCGCTGCTATTAACATTTTTGAAAATAACCCTCAGTTAAGTCCTAATCCTAGTCCGTTGGCTACTAATTCGTCTTTAGAAAATTCATCCTCAGAAAAACTATTAAAGCAGTTGCGAGATTATGGAGAGCAACGAGAAAAAGAGAACAAAGTGAAATAAAGGGTATCTTTAAAACAAGAAATACCTTTGCGCCATTGGCAAAACTGTTGCGGGTTCACAAATTAGCAACTCACCATCTGCCCTCACTTGATATGTTTCGGGATCAACTTCAATGTGAGGTAAGGCATCATTCAACTTCATATCCTGTTTACTCAGTTGGCGTGTCCCGGAAACCGCAACTGCTGCTTTTTGCAAACCCAATTGTGTAGTAATATCCCTTTCTAAAGCTGTTTGAGAAACAAAGGTTAAAGATATGGCGTGACGCGCCCCGGCAAAACTGCCAAACATCGGCCGCATCTGCACTGGTTGCGGTGTGGGAATACTAGCGTTAGCATCACCCATTTGTGACCATGCAATCATGCCACCTTTGATTACTATCTCTGGTTTCACGCCAAAAAAAGCTGGATGCCATAAACACAAATCTGCAAGTTTGCCTTCTTCCACTGAACCTACATACTGGGCAATTCCATGAGTAATTGCAGGATTAATAGTATACTTAGCAACATATCTTTTTGCCCGAAAATTGTCTGCTTTTTGCTCTGTTCCTTGGGGGTTAAGAGTTCCCCGTTGCACCTTCATTTTGTGGGATGTCTGCCAAGTGCGAATTATTACTTCACCTACTCGTCCCATCGCCTGAGAATCAGAAGCAATCATGCTAAACGCCCCTAAGTCGTGCAAAATGTCTTCGGCGGCGATGGTTTCCCTGCGGATGCGGGATTCAGCAAAAGCAACATCTTCAGGAATCCCCGAATCGAGGTGATGACATACCATCAGCATATCCAGGTGTTCTTCTAAAGTGTTGACAGTATAAGGACGTGTGGGGTTGGTGGAAGATGGTAAAACGTTGGTTTGGCTGCAAACTTTGATAATGTCTGGCGCGTGACCGCCGCCTGCACCTTCAGTATGGTAAGTATGGATAGTACGATTTTTGAAAGCGGCGATCGTATCTTCCACAAATCCGGCCTCGTTGAGAGTGTCGGTGTGAATTGCCACTTGCACATCATATTCATCAGCTACGCCCAGACAAGTATCAATTGCTGCTGGTGTGGTTCCCCAGTCTTCATGCAATTTTAAACCCATTGCACCAGCTTGCACTTGTTCTATAAGTCCTTGGGGTTGACTGGTGTTGCCTTTGCCCAAAAATCCTAAGTTCACAGGAAAAGCGTCAGCAGCTTGCAACATGCGGTAAATATTCCAAGGGCCTGGAGTGCAGGTAGTGGCATTTGTACCTGTAGCGGGGCCAGTACCACCACCAATCATCGTAGTAATACCAGAAGCGATCGCCACTTCAATTTGTTGGGGACAAATAAAATGAATGTGGCTATCAATTCCGCCAGCTGTGAGGATCATTCCTTCCCCAGCCAAGGCTTCGGTTCCGGGGCCAATAATAATATCGACATGATCTTGAATATAGGGATTTCCAGCTTTACCAATTTTAAAAATCTTGCCATCTTTAATGCCAATATCTGCTTTAACAACACCCCACCAATCGAGAATTAAAGCATTAGTAATGACTAAATCTACCGCGCCATCAGCATTAGAAATGGGTGATTGTCCCATACCATCTCTGATAACTTTACCGCCGCCAAATTTCACCTCATCGCCGTAGATAGTAAAGTCTTGTTCAACTTCAATAAATAATTCTGTATCAGCAAGTCGGACGCGATCGCCTACTGTCGGGCCATAAGTTTCGGCATAGGCACGGCGATCCATTCTGTAGGGCATAATGCTACTCCTAGAAACTGAGGTTAGAATCGAGTTTAAACGCAAAGGTACGCAAAGGTACACGCAAAGGTACGCAGAGTATGGATGAGAATGATTTGAGTGGGGCAATAATTGGTTGTGGAATGCGGGTGCATACGGCGTTGGGTCCAGGTTTATTGGAGTCAGCCTATGAGGAGTGTTTGTATTATGAATTGAGGAAGAAATTTAATGTTAGTAAGCAAGTTCCATTACCTCTTGTGTATGAAGAGGTGGAATTGGATTGTGTTTATCGATTAGATTTGATAGTACAAAATAAAGTAATTATTGAAGTCAAATCTGTAGAAGCTATCAAACCAATCCACTCAGTACAACTTTTAACGTACCTTAAACTCACTAATTGTAAACTCGGTCTTCTCCTCAATTTTAATGTCCTCCACCTTAAAGAAGGCATCAAACGTGTAGCCAATAAACTCTAGCTTTGCGTACCTTAGCGTCCCTCTGCGTTAAAAAATAAATATTTTGTTTTTATTGTTCCAAATTGGAGTTTGAAATTAAACCTATTCAATAATTTTTTCAAACGCAAAGGCACGCGGAGGCACGCGCAGAGGTACGCGGAGGGTTTTTAGAGATTTCCGTTAATTTTGGCGTTGAAACCGTAAACTTGGCGTGTACCAACGAGAGAGACTAATGTCACATCTTTTTCATCGCCTGGTTCAAAACGAACTGCGGTTCCGGCGGGGATATCGAGGCGCATTCCTTTTGCTTGTTCTCTATCAAAATTTAGGGCGGCGTTGACTTCATAAAAGTGAAAATGAGAACCAATTTGTATGGGGCGATCGCCTGTATTAGACACTAGCAATTTGATAGTTGCACGACCAGCATTTAATTCAATTTCACCTGCTGATGTAATAATTTCTCCAGGAATCATAATAAATTAAAAAATTAACGAATTGGATCATGTACTGTCACCAACTTTGTGCCATCAGGAAAAGTTGCTTCCACCTGCACCTCATGTACCATTTCTGGTATCCCTTCCATCACGTCATCGCGTGTTATTAGAGTTGTACCATAACTCATCAATTCTGCTACAGTTTGCCCATCTCTCGCACCTTCTAAAATAGCAGCAGAAATATAGGCAACTGCTTCTGGATAATTCAGTTTCAAACCTCTTTCCTTACGTCTTTCTGCTAATAGCGCCGCTGTAAAAATCAACAGCTTATCTTTTTCTTGCGGCGTAAGTTGCATTTTTTGACTCCTCCTCTGTAGTTCAAATCAGTTCAAATCTGCCAAACTCTTGGTATGCAATTACCACGATTTAAAAAATCAACTCGTAGCATTTGCCAAACAGCTATAAACCAGTTTCTCACTTCAGATGTAGAAGAACCCCGATATCGACACAAAAATCCATTTTGTAGTTGACTAATCCCTGTATCGCCTTCACCATTCCATAAATTTCGTGTTTTTTCGACTATTTCCCTTGAAACAGGACTACCAACCCAAACTAGACTACCTACTATTGGTTTTCCCAACAAACTGTGGGGACTGTGGAAAATATCTTCGTTACCCGGTAGCCATTGCCGATCAATCCACAAGGGAACGTCTTGCTGCCAAATTTCGGTGTGCGATCGCCATTCTCCCTGCAAGAATTTTTCTCCTCTCGCACTGCGACCAAATCGAGTAATTTCCCAGCCTAAATAATTAGCTCCAGTTGCTAATTCTACCCGTAAATCTTGCCGACAAATCGCACCGTTAAATAAAATTGTTTCCTGGGGGAACCACTCTAAACAAGCATCAGCATCAACTTGTATGTGGATATTTTGTCTAGCTTGTAAGCCGTTACTGCGATATATCTTACTGGCGGCTGCTGTAGTGATTAAAGCTTGTGCATCAGGTTGGAGATGGAAATTTAAGGATAGGCGATCGCCTCCCACAACTCCCCCAGCTGTATGTAAAATGACGCTATGACAAACTTTTTGCCCTTCTGGATAAAAAGGGCGTTGCACCTTTAGGGGTGCTTGATGGTGATTGTAAATTAACTGAGTTGAATTGAGGCGATCGGCGTAGACTAAATTAAGTTTGCCATGCCAACCTTCTGTAATATTTGGGCTGGAAGTCATTATATAAAGTAAACCCTAAATTCTAGGTGCATTGCTTAGTTATTTTCGCTTGGTGGTAAATATTGTAGTAAACATCATCAAAAAACCACCTAAAATAATAGCGATCGCCAGTCCGCCTGTCACCACATCGAGCAAATTACTGTTGTCCATAATCTATAGTTAATGACTTTTGATTAATTTAGAAATCGACCCCCCGCTTCAGTTCTACACCTTGATTGGCATAGTGTTTATGACAGTAAACTTCAGAGTGAACGCTAGCTAAATCAAAGTAAGCGGGTTGATTTTGACAGCGACCAGTAATAATAATTTCAGTGTCGCGGGGTTTGCGAAGTAAAGCTTGCACAATAGGTTCAATAGGGAGTAATTCTAGGTCAACGGTGGGATTGAGTTCATCGAGAATGATGGTTTTATACAATCCAGAGGCGATCGCTGTTTTGGCAATTTCCCAACCGCGTTCGGCTTCTATATAGTCTAATTCTTGCCGGGAATTGCGCCAGACGATCGCATCTCGACCACAGCGTTGATGATCCACTACTTCTGGATATGATTGCTGCAAAGCGGCGATCGCAGCATCTTCTGTGTAGCCACTACCACCTTTGAGCCACTGCATAATCAACACCCTAGTAGACCCAGGATGATTGATTCCCCTCCCAATAGCTTGTAAAGCCTTACCCAGGGCGCTGGTAGACTTACCTTTACCAGCACCAGTATAAATTTCAATCCCCTCAATGAATAGTGCTTTAGCCGTTGGGTGGTGTTGGGGTTTCATTTCGGAGTGCAGATCCGCAATATCGAGTAAATTTTGGGGTGCGGCGCGTCCGGTAGCAATAATTTCTAAGTCATGGGGTTTGGATTTTAATGTCCGCACCACTTCATCGACTGGAAGTAAACCTAAATCTAGGACGGGGTTAATTTCATCTAAGACAACGACTGAATATAATCCAGAGGCGATCGCTCCTTTGGCTACATCCCAACCCCGTGCTGCTTCTGCTTGGTCGAAGGCGGTAATTTCCTCAGGACCAAAAAATTCGGCACGACCTGTCCGAACTTGATCTATGAGATGAGGAAAACCACGCTGCAAAGCTGCGATCGCTCCATCCTCGTCATAATCGCGTTCTGGCCCTTTTAAAAATCGCAACAGTAAAACGCGATTGGAATCGCTTGGTGTATTTATCCCCAAGCCAATCGAGCGCAAAACCACCCCTAAAGCCGCTTGGGATTTACCTTTTCCTGCGCCGTCATAAACGTGAATTTGCCCTGTGAGTCGTTCAGAACGCACTTGCGCCGTGCGAATACCGATGCCGTTTCTTGTCATCTCTCAAAAAGCTGTAGAATTGCAGTCTTTCATCTTACCGGAGGTCTTGCCCTAGCAGGTAAAGATAATCTTGCTCCAGCGTGTCTGTACAAGAGTCTGCGACATATATTAACAAGATAAATAAGAGTATACTGGCATACCAAGATGGTAAACAGCAATTACAACGTCATAATTGCCCACATCAGACTGATTATCGCAGCTACACTCTCTAAAGTTAACCCCTACCATTGAACTTGTATGTTTGATCTATTTGGAGATTGGACTCTTCCGAGGATTTTTCCTCTTGGTGCAATTTTGTTTAACTTCTTATTTTTACTGGTTGCTATCCCTATTGAGTCCTATATTTTCTATAAAAGGATAAATTTTGACCGAAAAACTAGCATTTTCTATGCTATTTCTGTTAATCTCTTTTCCAGTGCAATTGGTTGGTTTTTATTTTTCGTCTTGGAGCCAATATTACCAATACCTTTTAAAGCAGAATTAATTAGTTTTGTCTTTTTTAATATTTTCAGATCAACTAACACACAAAGTTTACTTATTATAACTGCCTTTATAATTTTCTTTACAACTATTCTGATGAAAATTTTTCTTTTACAACTTTTCGTATTTTTATTAAGCGAAAATATAGGTAAGAAGAATACCTCAGAACCAACTCAACGCCTACAATGGCGTATTGCTAGTAGAGCTAGATTTCAAAGTACAAATTTAGTTACTACTACATTAATAGCTAATTCTCTGAGCTACAGTGCTATTACCTTAATTTTGCTAATTCGCAATAGGTAGAAATAATTAAAATTATCCAGTGTTACAAGCTAAATACTAGGTTTAATTTGAGGTAAGATTATGAACTTTTTATTTAAGGATCTATTTGGTCTTTTCGGAATTGTTCAAGATGTTTATGATCGAATCAGAAAAATATTAGTTCCACCCAAGGCTTATTCTTGGCAGACATTTATTTATTTGAGTGTTTATTCTTGGATACTTTCATTTTTTGCTATAGGTTACATCCAAAATATAATTGCATTTTGTGGTTGGTTATTTTTAATCGCTGGTACAGCTTGGTATACCACTGACGATCCTTTAAGGGTTCCTGGTACTTTTATGCCAGTAGGAGCAGTAATTACTGGATTCTTGGTTAGTGTTTTTGCCTTTGGAAACCAAGATAATGGAATTACATCCAGAACAATCGTTCTTTGGCCAACAATATCGGCACTAATTACAGCAATTCCCGAATTTCTTGAAGGTAGTGGTACAGATTCTAAAGCTCAGATACCTAAACCGGAAATCCGCCAAAGAATTACCGTTTTGGTAGCTAGTTCTATGGTACTAAGTTGCTGGATTCAATTTTACTTTGTGATGGATAATTGGTTAAAAGAATATCCGAGTTTACTTGCAGATGATTTTCAGCGTAGTACTTTTGTAATTAGAATGGAAGATTCAGAAAAAATACCAGAAAATGGCGTTTTAATTTTAGATAGACTACAACCAATAGTAGAAGCAGAACTAGCTGGCAAATCTTGGTCACAAGTCGAGCGATGGTTATTAGATGCAAAAACTCAAGTAGGAAACTTGGGTGAGCAAGTAATCAACAAAACCTTAGCAAAATATGAAGAAAAGGAACTATGGCGTATTGAACCGCGTGTTGTCAACACTAAATCTGGGTATATATTAGATTTACTCAGTATCTGGGAAGGCCCCAGTTCCAATCCCAAAGGGTATTATCTGAAAAAATCTTGTCGGATTGAACCGGTTGCCGGGTCTATAAAGAATCCCAACACAACTGCTAGTTTATCAGATGATAAAAGCACAGTTGCAGAAATTGAATGCGATCGCCTGAGTAAATTTATTGCAGGTGCGCCGCCACCGCAGCAGTAAAATTGAGCAGGGGAAGCAGGGGAGGAAAATAATAACCCATGCCCAATGCCCAATGCCCAATGCCCATTAACTAAATTACTAATGACTCCGAGCAGAATTTTTGTAATTGCCAAAAATGTATTTCAGGAAGTGGTACGCGATCGCATCCTCTATATTATCGGTTTTTATGCTCTAATACTTGCGATCACCATCCGCACCTTACCTGAATTTGCAGCCACAACTGAAAACAAAGTTTTTTTGGACTTTGGTATGGTAGCAATGAGTGTAATTACCTTAGTTGTGACCATATTTATTGGTACGGGACTGATTAACAAAGAAATTGATAAACGCACTATTTTGGTATTAATTGCTAAACCCGTTAGCCGTAGTGAAATTATTTCTGGCAAATTCTTAGGTTTATCAGCAGTGTTGGCGGTACTTGTCGCCATAATGACAGCAATTTATCTAATATTTTTACAACTGGGGAATATTCCTCATGCAACAGTCAGCATTTTAATTGCCGCAGTTTTTTTATTTTTTCAGTTGTCTTTAATTACTGCTGTAGCTATTACCTTTGGTGTGTTTACTAATTCACTATTAGCAATCACTCTCACCTTTGCAGTCTACTTAATGGGGAATATCACTCAAGATTTATTAAAACTTGGTCGTCTGAGCAACAACCCTAGTATGGAGCGTATGACTCAGTTTTTATATCTCATCTTGCCAGATTTATCGCGATTAGATTTAAAAAATGATGCCGTTTATGGTTTGCAAGCGCTACCTGATGCAACTGTACTGATTAGTAATGCAGGCTATGGCTTACTTTACAGCGCCATGTTGTTAGCGATCGCTATTTTCATTTTCTCACGACGTGAGTTTTAAATCTTAATAAGAGTCAACCAAAGAGGCAGTCCCGATGAAAAAATTTCACCACCATGAATGAAAATGTGGTAGTTTCCAAGATAAGGCTGATACAAGCGAGGTTGTTCCTTCAGTAGAGCGCTAGAGCCTGAGAGGCAGTCGAACCCGGATATCGAGAGGCATCGCCAATTGTCGCTACTATACTATTTGATAGTCATAGTAAGCACGCAAGTCAGAATCTACCGTTAGAGATATCCACTGTGCGGGGGTTCCCCCCGTTGAGGAAAGTGGCATCAGGTAACTGGCGAACCCGAAGGGTGACTGACAATTGTTCTCTGTCCCCTGCTATAACTTAGCTACACTGTTTAGCTGACGATGGACTGACAAAATCGTGTAAGTCTGCATCCCAAATACTAATGTAAATAAAATCACAGTTTTGACGCACAATTTGACCCTTCACTGAACCTTGCGTAAAACTAAAATCTTCTTTTTGGCGTTGTTGTATCTGTTGCAGTCCTTGCTGAATTTCTGGGATTACTTGCCCACCTAATATTCCACTTAGGGTAGCTTGCATTACTTGTAAATCTACCGTTTGGGCAAAAGCGACCTCAGTTTGACGTAGCACTCCAGATTTGCGGTCAAACAAGTAACCCAGGTCAATTTGGTTGGGGACTAACTGATAAGTGACAGCACGAGTATTGCCCCACAAACCCCTTAAATCCTTATTTGGCTTGCCGAGAACGGCTTCTACCATGCTTCTTGATGTGCCTGTGGAAAAGGCTGGAACGCTTTGTCTGTTTATCTTTTCTTTTTTTTTCTGTGACGGCTTCTTTTTTAGTGCTGGTTCGAGTACTGACGTGATTGTAGGCGCGGGATTACTTGAAGTTACAGGCTCCTCGTCAGGCTGTGGCGTTGTTGTATCTGGGGAACTGGAATCTGCTTGACGGTTGTTATCTGGTGAAGGAGCAGAAATTACTGGTTGCTGTGGTGGTGAACTAGGTGTAACTAAGGATGATGATGGTTGCGAATCAACAGGAGAATCAGTAGGTGTTGGGGATATTACTCCTGTAGTATCTTTGACAATAGATGTTTCAGACTGTTGCTGGCGAGTAAGACTAGAAAGTGCTACCCCGCCAATTAAACCACCTACTAACAAACTACCGATGATCCAAATCGATTTTTGCTGATTGTTAGTAGGAATTATTTGAGTTGGTAGTGTCTGTGCAGTCGCAACAGGGCTGAGGCTGATTGTAGCAGCAGTGTTAGATGACCGTGGAGTAATATCACTAGCAGACTTTAAAGCATAAAGCATTTTGTTCGCAGTACTGTAGCGATCGCCTGCGTGGGGTTTAATGGCTTGATTGATGACCATTGCTAGATCAGGGGAAACATGAGGCGCGTGATCTTGCCAAATAATTTCGCCTGTTTGCTGGTTAGTTTGTAATTCTGCTGGGTATTTACCAGTCAGTAAATAAACTGCTGTTAAACCTAAACTGTAAATATCGCTGGCGTAGACTGGTCTTCCTATAGCTTGTTCGCTAGGCATATAACCAGGCGTACCAATCACGAGCGATCGCGTGGGATAATTTGCAGAACTGACTACTGAACGTATTGTTTCTTTGACTGCACCAAAATCAATCAAAACTGGCTTTTGATCAACAGCACGAAGAATAATGTTATCCGGCTTGATATCCCGGTGAATAATACCTTTGCTGTGGACATAATCCAATACTGATAGTAGGCTCAAGAGGATTTCACGGACAGTAGTTTCGCTCTCATAGCCTTTAGCTGCCACAATATTTGTTAGGGTTTGACCGTGAATCCATTCTTGAACAAGATAAAACTGCCCATTTTCCGAAAAGTAGGCGTAGAGCTGAGGAATTTGATCGCTACTGTCACCTAAATACTCTAAAGTTGCAGCTTCCCTCTCAAACCGCTGTTGAATCATTTGGTAGGTTTGAGGGTCATCGGCGATGGGTTTGAGTTGCTTAATTACACAGCGACGACGAGAAGGTATATGGGTATCTTCTGCTAGAAAGGTTTCACCAAACCCACCAGCGCCGAGTACCTGAATAACTTGATAGCGATTGTTCAGTAGCGTTGTTGTCATGAAAATTTACAAGCGTGCGCCCTTTCCCAATGTACATCAGATACTTACTCGAATAACGATTCTGTATTAGGCGATCGCGCTATCCAAGCCAATACAGACAATCTTTGGCTCTTACAAACAGCCTCAATAACTTCGTCTCTAATGCATTTTAGCTTGCACTACCCACCCCGCAATAATCGGTCATATTCTGCGTGTGTTCCAATCCAAAACCATACTATTTCACCCTCTTGTTCTACCGCTAATGCACGATAATGCAGCCCAACTCGCACTGACCAAAACTGCCCTACCTGCTTAAAGTATAGTGATGGATACTGAGAATCTTGCTTAAGCATTTCATAGCACCGATCAGCAAGTTTCTGGATATGGCTTGGTAATTGTCGATAGTGATACCAAAAATCAGGAGTAGCGCGGTATCTCACAGATCAGTACAACGCCCTTCCCGTAAATGCTGCAATGCTTTTTTAGCTAGCCCATCTAACCGACCTGCTGCTACATCTTCCTCAAACTGCCGATCCCAAATCTCGGCATCAAACTCGGCAAACCAAGCTCGAAAAGTGGCAAGTTCCTCTGAAGACAATTGGCTAACAGCGCGTTCAATATCTTGCAAGGTACTCATACGGCTAATGGGAACAAAGTTAGGTATGGACTTAATTTTATCATACCGTCTATAGCGCTATTTCTCGTAGTATTTAATAAGTCTTATCATCTAAAATATCATGTTTGCCCAAAAACTTAAATGGCATTTTAATAAACTGTCATTTTCATTCCATAAATATCTGCTCGACGGTCAAATTTAATCCAGGGTTTGGTTTGCCTTAGTTATAGAAGTGCATCATCTATTTCCTAAAATATCTCAAATTATAAGTGTTTTGATATTTAGCGATATCATCTACATTCTGCTGTTCTACTTTTGAAAGTAACTTAAGAGGAAATTCTTTTGATGAATATTTAGGAATATACCAAGGTTGATTATTAAAGTAATCTTGTAAACCAGGAGTATCAAAACGGCGACCATGACGGGCAAAAATTGAATTTCGCATAATATCTAAGGTGAAACCATCTTTACCATCTAAATCAGCATTTGTAACCCGCCTTTCGGAAAGCCAGAAATAATTATTTGATTGTGTTGAGTTATTAGGAGAAATGGGAGATGGGATAATTGGTTGGGGAGTTTCTATCACCTGGGATGGAACAGTTGGCGATATTACTGAAGATGGGATAATCAATGGAGTTGTCATTAATGGAGGCGTGACAGTTGGCAATGCGATCGAAGGTGTAACATTTTGGTCTGCTACAGGTTGAGAAGATTTTGTTAACACCTGACTAATAATTACAGATGCACCAATTAAACCCCCTGCAATCAAACCGCCAATGAGTAGATTATTGCGATGATGATCTTGAGTACTAGGCGGGGAATTAACCGGAATAGTTGGTGGTGGAGATACTACAGGTGTTGGGGTGAAAGGCTGTTGAGTGTAGTGTGGTTGCGTGGGTGGAATTGGAATTGTTATGCTCTGCAAAGCATCCAGCATGGCTCTAGCAGTAGGGTAGCGATCGCGTGGATGATAGGCGATCGCTTTGTCGATGATTCCTAATATCATAGGGTTGACATGACTAGCATACTGTTGCCACATAATTTCAGCAGTCTGGGGATCTGTTTCTAATTGTTGTGGCTGTTTTCCTGTCAACAGGTAAATTGCTGTGACACCTAAACTATACAAATCACTAGAATAAACTGGTCTACCTGCGGCTTGTTCACTAGGCATATATCCAGGCGTACCAATTACAATTGAACTGGTAGGTAACCCTTGGGAATTGACTACTGTTCCCATAGATTCCCGCACTGCACCAAAATCAATTAGTACTGATTTGCGATCGCGATCGCGCACAATGATATTGTCTGGTTTGATATCACGGTGAACAATACGCTTCGAGTGGACATATTCCAATACTGGTAACAAATTCACTAACAATTCCTGAATTGCACTTTCACTAAATAACCCCTGTTTTTGAAGTTTTGCAGTCAGGGTATCACCTTCAACCCACTCCTGAACTAAGTAAAATTGCCCATTTGATGTAAAGTAAGCATATAAGGCGGGAATTTGGTCAGTAGATCCACTCAAATCTTCTAAAATTGCTGCTTCCCGTTGAAACCGTTCTTGTACCAACTGGTAAATTTGGGGATTGTTTTGAATTGGTCTTAGTTGTTTAACTACACAACGGCGTTTAGATGGCATATAAGTATCTTCGGCTAGGAAGGTTTCACCGAATCCCCCAGCGCCTAGTGTGCGGATAACTTGATAGCGATCATTCAGTAGTTGTATTGTCATAAAAGGTGATCAGCAATAATTAGCCCACTATAACTTCACTTCAGATCCAGTAAACCTTCTTCTTTTAATTTAGGATTAAAGCGAATTTGTGTCTGTAAACCGCGTGCTTCTAGCGATGCTATAATTTCGGTTTCTACTCGTCGTGCCACATTTTTGATAATTTTCATTTGCGTTAATTCATCATTCGTTGGTTTTTGATAATTTGCCTGTTCTTCAGGTGTCATTACTTTTTTAATATCTATCGGTTGCGTCCATGTTTCCTGATTTTCTGCATTTCCTGAAGGAACATTGCCATTTTCAGCAATCCATGCATTCTCAACATTTTCTAAAATCCTGCGACTGGGACGCTCAATAGTTTGAACTTTTACCCAATAGCATTTTTGTGGTTGACGTACTAAATGCTGTCTAAGACTGAGATAAACATCACGGGAATATCCCACAAATTGCAAAACTTTTGCTTGGTCAAATATGGCATATACTCCTATTTTTCCCTGAAACTGCTCAGGCAATTGACCGCTATCATCAATGTAAGCAGTGTATTCGAGGGTTGCTAAAGCAGGAATATTCGTTTCAGTAGTCATAGATAAAATCTAAAAATTGCTATTTGCTTGTTAATTGAGTTTGCTAAGTACATGATTTAAACCTTTGCGTTCCTACCCTGCGGGAACGCCTAACGGCGAATGCACTAACCTTTGTCTTGAAAAGTTTCCTACGCCGGGAAACCCGACTTTCCTTCAGAACGCTTACGCGAACGAGGAACTTTTCGCTGCGCCATCTTCTGCGTTGAAAAATACTACTTTTTAAAACGCAGAGTTTTGCCAAATTTAATTCGCTACGAATTAAAGAAATGTTGGACTAAGTTCCTATTAGCTATTAACTAACTTTTCTAAAAATTGTACAAAGGCGACTGGGCTTAAAAATCTTCGCACTAAACATAAAATTTGGCGGAACGTTGATGATGGCGTACTCATCAGATTCATGATATTTTTCAAATTCTGCCGGCATTCCTTTGGGAGTAGTTAAGCTATAGGGAACTGGCTGAAAAAGCAGTTCAGTAAATTCAACTTTTTCACACTGCAACTGCTGAGAAATTTGCTTGATAAAAGATTCTCCCGTTAATAATTGAAACAGAGTTGCTTGAGCTTGCGGTTCAAGAGTAAAACTACTATCAAAGTTCTGAACAATTTTAAGAGGCATTTTGTTAAATATCGTGACAACAAGTAAAAAGGCAAAAGAATAATTTCTTTTGCCTTCTACATTTTACATTTTAATTTTTACCTTTCGGCTTTACTCTTCTTCGTAATCGTCTCCGTCGTCTTCCTCGTAATCGTCTTCTTCTTCTTCTTCTTCTTCTTCTTCGATGAGGTCAGTAACCTCATCGGCAATCAGCTCATCTTCGTCATCTAGAATTGATCTTTCTGTACGCCGAGTGCCAAATCCAGTTTCCGCAAGTCCAGGAGAATCTAAGTTGTAGGCGCGAGCTGTGCGATCATCTAACACCATATCGAGTGGATCATCGACTTCATCTAAGACGCTACTGCTATCTAGAGCAGCATATTCATCGATCGCACCGGGTTCTTCATAGGTGTTGTACCCAGTACCCGCTGGAATCAATCTTCCGATAATCACGTTTTCCTTTAACCCCCGCAGCCAGTCAGATTTACCTTCAATTGCTGCTTCGGTTAGTACCCGTGTTGTCTCTTGGAAGGATGCGGCAGAAATGAAGCTGTCGGTGTTTAATGATGCTTTGGTGATACCTAACAAGACGGGGGTGTACTGTGCCCTAGCACCACCTGTAATCGCCATAGCTTCGTTTACCTGCTCAACTTGGCGCAACTCTACTAATTCACCGGGAAGCATGGTAGTGTCTCCACCATCATCAATCCTGACTTTATTAGTCATCTGACGCACAATAACTTCAATGTGCTTATCGGCAATATCAATCCCCTGAGACTGATATACCATTTGTACTTCGTTCACCAAGAATGTTTGTACCTTCTGCAAAGCATGGCTAGCACAAGCATAAACTCCATCCTCAGAACCCAGGCTAAAGAAAATTTCCAAAATTTCGTGGGGGTTGGATGGGCCATCACTCAACGGTTCCCCTGCTGAGACAATTGCGCCATCTGGAACCATCAAATTTTGTCCAGGGCCGAGAGGATAATCGGTGACTACACCATTGGGTTCTACAACCTTAATAGCGATCGCTTCATCACCATCTCCATAAACTACCTTAACTTCTCCGGCTCGCCGACAGAGAATACATGCTTCTTTCGGTTTACGTGCTTCGAGCAATTCCTCAATCCGGGGTAAACCTTGGATAATATCTCCGGTTTTGGCACGTTCAAACACCAACAACACCAAGTTATCACCCCGTTGTACCAAATCGCCATCTTCTATCTGTAAGACAGCGCCAGGGCTGACTCGGTAGGGACGGCCAACGCGGATAGTCACAGAGTAGTTTTGAGTACTGAGGGCTGCGTCCTGGGTTGTAGAAGTATTTGCGGCAGTTTTGACTTCCACTACCTGCCCAGATTCTTCAGCAAAAACTCCAGAGGCAATTTCTGCACTTTCTACCAGCAAGTCACCCTTTTTCACCTTAGGTTGGGTGCTAGTATTCATCGTAATCATGTCAGTGTCGCGCAACACCAAACAACGACGGACAGTTTCGCTACCTTTTTGCACACCCCGGACAATACCCCCTTCTTTAGACAAGATTTGGGTACGTGCAACCACAGCACCAGGAGCAATGGTTTGTCCATCTTCTACTTCCAAGCTGGTCTGGGTACTACCTTGGGTAGCATCAGCGGTAATGTCCCGCCGAATCACCAAGGATTCTAAAATCACCAATTGCAAGCGCAGACACTCCGATGCGGAGATTTCCTCCGTTGTAGATTCTGAGTCTAACACTGCTGCGATCGCTAACTCTTCACCCTCACCATCTTGGATCAATTCAATATCTGCTGCTAGAGGAGAGGCATTGTGGTCTTGTTCACCTTCTTGCTCAATTTCTAACACCAACTGGGTTCGCAGCAACTCTACCCCTTCAACAGACTTGACGCGTTCAGAATCTTTATAGGGTAATCGCTGTAATGCTCGCAACTGAATCGAACGCCCTGTTTGCTGGCTAATCGATGTGGTTGATGGCACATCAGGGTTATTAGGTACAGCAAACTCCACTACTGGACGACTCAACAAGGCTGGCCCTTCTGGAGACTCCACATACTGGATATAGCGTAATTCGGTGGCAACACTACCTTGAAACTCTTCACCTGGTTGGATAAAAGTGTTATCTCGTCCCATGACTGCTTCTGGATCGTCTACCATCAGCAGTTCCCCTGGTTTCACGACTACTTCCCGCAGGATGTCATTTTTCTGGGTAACTTCTACCACACCACTAGTTTGACAGAAGATATCCTTCACCACCTCAGTCCCAGCTTCGACAAACTGTCCGTCTTCTACCAACAGTAAGGAAATATCTTTATTGACTTCATGGGTTTCTTCGGGAATCCACAACAGAGTGCCACCTTGCACGACTTCATAGCCCAGCTTGGCTTTGCCTTTTTTCTGGACTTCAACACCAGCGAATTTCAAAAATCCACCAGTAGTTGTGCGATAGCGATCATCAATCAATTCAGCGACAACCTGACCATTTTGGACTTTAGTACCTGGGGTAGCCCGGAGGTTAAATACCTGGTTGTTGCCAGTGGTAACTAAGTAGCTATTGCGACCTTGGGAACTTTGGACTGTGACTTTTGCTTGGTCTAAAACCACAGAAGCAGTGATAATTTCAATTTCCCTGGTACTCTTGCCTGGTGTAGCTTCCGGTAAACGCACTACACCGCCATGCAGAGTAGTTAATTTGGTTTCTGCTAAGACACCATTTGAGGCGATCGCATCACCATTTTTCACCACTAATTCGGCGCCAGGGGGCAAGTTATAAACTTCCCCAGACAAAATCCAAATCAAGCCACCTCTGGCGGCTGTGGTTGTGGTATTACCTTGGCGATCGGTTTTTTGTTCTGGAACTACTTCCGCAAACTGCACCTCTCCTGCCAAGTCAGAAGCTACATCTTTGACAGCTTTTTCTGTGTTGGCACGAGTTGTACGTCCACCAAGGGCAACTTCTGCCAGCAATTGGCCAATTTTTACCTGTTGTCCATCAACTACATAGAGTGTGGAACCTTGAGTGACATGAATTTCTTGAGTAGCTTGGGTATTAGAGCCTTCTTTTTTAGGCTCCAAATTGATAATGCCGTTAACTTCAACATACAAGGCATCTTCACCGTGGCGGGTGCGATATGTTCGAGTCCGCAATTTACGGGGCAGACGGATGGTACCTTCTGTTTTAGAACGCACTTGTTGCGCTACTTCCCCTGTAAATACACCACCTGTGTGGAACGTCCGCATGGTTAGCTGAGTTCCAGGTTCACCAATACTTTGGGCAGCAATAATCCCTACTGCTTCACCCAAGTCCACCATCTTGGCATGAGCTAAACTCCAGCCGTAGCAGTGTTGGCAGACAGAACGTGCAGCTTCACAAGTCAGAGGCGATCGCGCGACGACTTCACTAACCCCAGCTTTTTGAATTGCTGCTGCTAAGTCATCAGAAATTGGGGTATTGCGTGGTGCAATTACTTCTTTTGTGGTGGGATGCACTACATCTTCACCAACCACCCTTCCTAGTAAACGCTGACCCAAAGGAATCAAGGTTTTGGCACCTTCTGTCATTGGCCGCACGGGAATTCCTCTGGTGGTACCACAGTCAAATTCCCGAATAATCACATCCTGGGATACGTCTACCAGACGGCGGGTGAGATAACCAGAGTCAGCCGTCCGCAAGGCGGTATCTACCAATCCTTTTCTTGCCCCATAAGACGAAATAATATATTCCGTCACGGTTAGTCCTTCGCGGAAGTTGGTTTTAATGGGCAAGTCAATAATTTCCCCTTGGGGATCTGCCATCAATCCCCGCATCCCCACCAATTGCCGCACTTGGGAAATGTTACCCCGCGCCCCGGAGAATGCCATCATGTACACTGAGTTCAGAGGATCAGTCTTTTTAAAGTGGACAACGACTTCATCTTTGAGGGCTTCACTGGTACCATTCCAGGTATCAATCACTTTTTGAAAGCGTTCTACTTCTGTGATTTCTCCCCGTTGGTAACGGGTTTCGGTGGCACGAATTTCTTCCTCTGCCGCATCTAGGAGCGCTCGCTTAGTTGGCGGGATCATCAAGTCGTCAACACTAATAGAAACCCCTGCTTTGGTAGCGTAGCGAAATCCTAACTCTTTGAGTTTGTCCGCCATCACAGCTGTACGCGCTGTCCCATAGTGCGTAAACGCCCAGGAAATTAATTTTCTCAGTTGACCTTTGTCAACTACGCGATTGCGAAAAATCGTGTTTTCGTTAGTCATTTATTTAATCCTTTATCCTTAGTCATTCAGATTGGGCATAGGGCATGGGGCATTGGTTATTATTTCCTTCCCCTGCTTCCCTGCTCCTCTGCCTTTCCTAGTCCCTAGCTCCTAAACTGCTAATGCTTCCTGAATTGCTTTGTTGTAAATAACACGACCAGGCGTTGTGCGTACATACTGAGAAATTAAATTTCCCTTGGCATCTTCTCTGACTCGGCGGAATTTATACAGCAATGTCCGACTACCATCACTATTTTCTGTTACTTCCAGAGGCTCCTGATCTGGATGGTCTGATTCAACTTCACCATCAAACCGCACGTAGATGTAAGCATGTAAGTCAATTTGCTCTTGCTGGAAAGCCATGATTACATCATCCAGAGAAGCAAAGTAATTACCTGCACCTTTTGTAGCGCCAGGATTTTCTGCTGTTAAGTAATATGCCCCCAATACCATATCTTGGCTAGGTGTGATAATGGGTCTACCTGTAGCTGGTGACAGAATATTGTTAGAAGCCAGCATTAACAACCGCGCCTCTGCCTGACTTTCCAAAGACAAAGGAACGTGTACCGCCATTTGGTCACCGTCAAAGTCAGCGTTAAACGCTGGACACACCAAAGGATGTAGTTGAATTGCTCTACCTTCTACCAAAATCGGTTCAAAAGCTTGAATACCTAAGCGGTGCAGTGTCGGCGCTCGGTTGAGCATGACTGGGTGTCCTTCAATTACCTCTTCTAGTACATCCCAGACACTAGGGTCATTACGGGATATCAGCTTTTTCGCCGCTTTGATGTTATTGACCATGCCGCTACGAATCAGGCGATTAATCACAAACGGTTGAAATAACTCGATGGCCATTTCCCTAGGCAAACCGCACTGGTGAATTTTCAGCTTCGGCCCAACAACAATCACAGAACGTCCAGAATAATCAACTCGTTTACCTAACAAGTTTTGCCGGAAACGACCTTGTTTACCCTCAATAATGTCAGACAAAGACTTCAGAGGTCGGTTATTTGCCCCTACTACCGTGCGTCCGCGGCGACCATTGTCAATCAAAGCATCTACTGCTTCTTGCAGCATCCGCTTTTCATTCCGCACAATAATTTCTGGTGCTAAAATCTCTTGAAGCCTTGCCAAGCGATTATTACGGTTAATGACTCGCCGATACAAGTCATTCAAATCGCTGGTAGCAAAGCGTCCACCATCCAGCTGTACCATTGGGCGCAGGTCAGGGGGAATTACAGGAATCACCGCCATAACCATCCACTCAGGTTTAGAGCCGGTGGCAATGAAGTTATCAATCACCCGCAGGCGCTTAATTAACTTGGCTCGTTTTTGCCCTTTAGCATTACCAATTTCTTCCCGCAGGCTTTCAGCTTCTTGCTCTAAGTTAATATCAGCAAGCAAACGCAGCAGCGCTTCAGCACCAATACCTACCTCAACGCCTTGCAACTGAGAGTCTTCGCTGTAAATTTGGTCTTCAATTTCCAACCACTGGTCTTCACTGAGTAGCTGTTTGTAGGTTAAAGTTTCGGCATTACCAGGACTGAGAACAACATAAGAGTTGAAATATACTATTTGCTCCACATCCCGCAAGGGCATATCCAACAAGATGGAAATATAGCTAGGGATGCCTTTGAGATACCAGACGTGGGCTACTGGAGCAGCAAGTTTGATATATCCCATGCGATGGCGACGTACCCGCGACTCGGTAACTTCTACACCACAGCGCTCACATACAATTCCACGGTGACGGACTCTTTTATACTTGCCGCAATGGCATTCCCAATCTTTTGCAGGGCCAAAGATGCGCTCACAAAACAAGCCATCCATCTCCGGCTTGAGAGTTCGGTAATTAATTGTCTCTGGTTTAGTGACCTCGCCTACTAATTGACCGTTAGGCAGAGTTCGTTCACCCCACTGCCGAATACGTTCTGGCGATGCTAAACCGATTTTTACGTAATCAAACTGATTAGTTTGGGCTGGTCTCATTTCTTTAGTACTAAGTTCTAAGTTATGAGTAAGTAAATGCACGAGGTTCTACGCCCGTGCTTGGAGGAGTATTTAGTTTTTACTTGTGAGTTAGGAGTTATTAGTTCTTAACTTTACAACTCCTAACTTCTCACTCTCTACTCTTCTTCTTCCAAAGAATCACGGGAGAGAGATTCGTAGGTAGGTCTTGGAGGTGTACGCCGAGCAGACTGGTCTGCCATTAAATCGACCTCCACATCCAAGGAACTACCATCTGCTTGGGTTTCAACTTTGTGTACGGCAATGTCTAAACCCAATGATTGCAGTTCTCGCATTAGCACCTTAAAGGACTCTGGTGTCCCAGGTCGGGGAATTGCCTTACCTTTAACGATCGCATTCAGCGCTTCATTACGCCCCTGCATATCGTCGGATTTGACTGTCAGCAACTCCTGCAAGGTGTAAGCTGCACCAAAGGCTTCCAATGCCCACACTTCCATTTCCCCAAATCGCTGACCACCTTGTTGGGCTTTGCCACCCAAAGGTTGCTGAGTTACCAAGGAGTATGGGCCTGTGGAACGAGCGTGAATCTTATCGTCCACCAGATGCACCAACTTCAGCATATAAGCCACACCCACGGTAACGGGTCGGTCAAAGGGTTCACCTGTGCGCCCATCAAAGACCAAGATTTTGCCAGGATCATCTGGGTTATATACCCAGTCTTTACCTGTTTCGTCTCGTGCTTCTTGCAACTTGCCATGTACGATGCGGCGGGATGATTCTTCCCCGTACATTTCATCGAAGGGAGTAATCTTAAATCTTACCCCCAAGGTTTGACCAGCCCAACCCAAGAGACACTCAAATACCTGCCCAACGTTCATCCGGCTGGGTACGCCCAAGGGGTTGAGGACGATATCTACTGGTGAACCATCAGGCAAATAAGGCATATCTTCCGCTGGTAAGATCCGCGAAATAATTCCTTTATTACCGTGTCGTCCTGCCATTTTGTCGCCGACTTGGATTTTGCGCTTTTGCGCTACGTACACCCGGACTACCATGTTGGCTCCTGGTGGCAGTTCGTCGCCTTGCTCACGGGTAAACAGGCGCACGTCCACTACTCGCCCTTTTTCGCCGTTTGGTACTCGTAGGGAATTATCTCTTACATCCCGTGCTTTTTCACCGAATATGGCACGTAACAGTTTTTCTTCTGGTGGTTGGTCTGATTCACCTTTAGGTGTGACTTTTCCTACTAAGATATCTCCTGATTCTACCCATGCTCCAATCCGAATAATTCCCTGTTCATCTAATTGCCGCAGGGCATCTTCCCCAACGTTAGGAATTTCTCTAGTAATTTCCTCCGGGCCTAGCTTGGTTTGTCTTGCTTCAATTTCATATTTTTCAATGTGAATTGAGGTGTAGATATCATCCTGTACCAGTCGCTCAGAAATCAAAATTGCATCTTCGTAGTTATAGCCTTCCCAAGGCATATAAGCGACGACAATATTTTGCCCCAATGCTAATTCACCACCTTCGGTGGAGGAGCCATCAGCCAGCACTTGACCGGCAACAACACGCTCACCAATCCGAACTAGGGGCTTTTGATTAAGACAGGTATCCTGATTAGATCTCTGGTACTTGGAAAGTCGGTACTTAATTTCCGAACCCCCAGATCTGGGACGTATACGAATTTCTGTGGCATCAACGTAGATCACATCGCCATCGGTGCGCGATATAATTACCATCCCGGAGTCTCTTGCTCCTTGTGCTTCTAAACCAGTGCCTACTAAAGGGCGTTCTGGTTTGAGCAATGGTACTGCCTGCCGTTGCATGTTGGAACCCATCAGCGCTCGGTTGGCGTCGTCATGCTCCAAAAAAGGAATCATGCTTGTCGCCACTGACACGATTTGCACTGGGGAAACTGCTACATAGTCCACTTGTTCTGGTGTGGTAGTAGCCCAATCTTGCCGATAGCGCACGGGGACTAGTGGCCCTTTGATGTAGCCATTTTCGTCTACGGGGATATCACCAGTGGCAGTCCGTAGATCGTCTTCTTCGTCGGCTGTCATGTACACTGGTGTAACGTCAAATCGCACTTGCCCATTTTCCACGGGTCTAAATGGCGTTTCCAAAAAGCCGTATTGGTTGACTCTGGCATGGGTTGCCAAAGAGCCAATCAAACCCGCGTTAGGACCTTCTGGTGTCTCAATGGGACAAATGCGTCCGTAGTGAGAAGGATGAATATCCCGTACCGCAAAGCCAGCCCGTTCACGGGTTAAACCACCAGGGCCTAGGGCGCTGAGACGGCGTTTGTGGGTCAGTTCTGCCAGGGGATTGGTTTGATCCATGAACTGACTTAACTGGCTAGAACCAAAGAATTCCTTAATTGCCGCTACCAATGGTTTGGGGTTAACTAAGGAAGCAGGAGTCAGAACTTCGGCATCGGATACAGTCATCCGTTCCCGGATGATTCTTTCTAGTCGATTTAAACCAACGCGCACCTGATTCTGTAGTAATTCGCCTACGCTTCTGACCCGACGATTCCCTAAGTGATCAATGTCGTCGATGTTGCCAATATCATATTCCAGGTTAATCAGGTAATCTACTGCTGCCAAGATATCCCCAGAAGTCAGCACACGCATGGTGTCGGGAACAGACAACCGGAGTTTTTTATTGAGCTTATAGCGTCCAACACGACCTAGGTCATAACGTTTCGGGTCAAAGAAACGAGAGTCTAATAGTTGTTGTCCACCTAATACTGTGGGCGGCTCACCAGGACGCAGTTTACGATATAACTCCATCAGGGCTTCTTCTTCAGAAAATTGCCCTTCTTTTTCGATGGTTTTTTGGAAATATTCTGGGTGACGTAAAGCGTCAAAAATTTCGTTATCTGATAAGCCCAGAGCTTTTAATAGCACCTGTGCTGAGAGTTTACGGGTTTTATCAATGCGTACCCAAACTAAATCGTTACGGTCTGTTTCAAATTTCAGCCATGCCCCTCGGTTGGGGATAAGACTGGCAGAATAGGTACGCCGCCCGTTTTTGTCGATTTCGGATTTGTAGTAAACTCCTGGCGATCGCACTATTTGGTTGACGATCACTCGCTCGGCTCCGTTAATAATAAACGTGCCGCGATCAGTCATTAAAGGCAGATCCCCAATAAATACTTCTTGCTCTTTAATATCCCCTGTTTCTTTGTTCAACAAACGTGTGGGGACATACATTTGGACTGCATAAGTACTATCCCGCCGTTTGGCTTCTTCAACGCTGTACTTTGGCTCTTTGAGTTTGTAGTTATGTCCGAGAAAGTGCAATTCTAGCTTGCCAGTGTAATCTGTGATCGGACTAAAAGAGTTAAGTTCTTCTATCAACCCTTCTTCCAAAAACCAGCGAAAGCTTGAACGCTGGATTTCAATCAAGTCGGGCAACAAAAAGGCGGGTTCAATATATGTTTCGCTAGTCATGCCTCTACCTTTGTCAACCTGGTTAAACTTATTGAGAGGACACTGCTTTGGCAGTTTTTCACCGCCAGCTCGTGTCTATAGCTGTTTGGGAACTTCTCCTGATGCCAGCTGCTATTTTAGAAATGCAGGTAAACGCAGCAATTTAAGCCGTAAATAGCGATTTTGACAAGGGGGTAATCGCCCTTGCTGGCAGGTCAGAGCCACTAATATCTGGCTGTTAACTTGATGCTTTAACAGTAGGTGGCTGGAATATAGCTGAATTTGATTGGCTTTGATCAACTTCCCCTCCCAAAAGTGCGCTCATCAACCCACGCACTCTAGACTTCATCTGTCTTCAATACACCATTTATACTCACGGTGATATTTTAGGATTGAGGAAATGAGCCGCCCTTTGTCGGCTTGGTATCAGACTGGATTGATTTTGGTGGGTTTTACTCACAAGACAATTTACGTTTAACAATTTTCTATAGGTTTAGATACAGAGTAGTCAGGCAATTTCTACCTAAGTTTAGCTCACGGTCATGAGAGCATCCGGATGTAGAGAGGAGGAGGATGGTCAAGCTGATAACAGTACAAAATCAAGTTGTTAGAAGTTTTCAATTCCTTACTTTATCATTATGACGCAAGCAAAATGTTTTGGAGGGAATAATTCTAGCATGTTTTTGTCCTTCCAGAGGTTTATTTTTTTCAACCTACGAACCTTAATACTTGTAACTTATACTACCAAACCGAATAATTCACAGGCATTTCGGGTGGTTTGATGGGCGATCGTCTCTACTGTTTCCCCACGCAACTGGGCTACTTGCTCCGCTACATAGCGGACATAGGCAGGTTCGTTACGCTTTTCGCCCCGTTTGGGTACCGGAGCCAGGAAAGGACAGTCTGTTTCAATCAACAGGCGATCGCTTCGCACCATTGCGGCTGAGGCGTGGATTGCCTGAGCGTTTTTGAATGTGACTGTGCCACTAAAGCTAATGTAAAAGCCTAAGTCCAGGAACCATTGTGTTTCTTCTGGTGTCCCTCCCCAACAATGCATCACACCCCGCAGAGGTTTTCCCTTAAATTGCCATTTTTGCAATATTTCTCTTACCTGTTTTGCCGCATCACGACAGTGAATAATCACTGGTAAGTGGAGTTGGGATGCGATCGCTAATTGCGCCTCGAATACCATGCACTGAATTGCATAGTTATCTGCTTTGTAAAAATCCAGCCCCATTTCTCCTATAGCTACCACTTTCGGTTCTGAACTAGCCAAAGAACGGATTTTATCAGCCCAATCGCTGTGCCATTTTTGGGCATCTAAAGGATGTAACCCTACGGCAAAGCTCAGTTCGGGAAACTGATGTGCTATAGCTTGAATGCTGGCAAATTCGGCTGGCTCTACACAAGAGTGTACTAAACGCACTACCCCTGCTTGTTGCCATCGCAATCGTACTGAAGCTAAATCTGGCTGGAATGAGTCAAAGTTGAGATGAACGTGGGTGTCAATCAGCTGCATTTTGGTTATAGAGTCAATAGTCAAGAGTTAGTTCTTAAACTTTTGACTTGGGACTATTGAGCAGTTTGTGCTACTGGCTGGAGTTTGTGAGCCAATCTTGACTTTTTCCTTGCGCCATTATTGGGGTGAAGGATGCCGCGCTTGACAGCTTTATCAATTTTGCTGTAAGCCTCGGACAATCGCACTTGTACTTCTTGTTTTGATTCTGGTGTAGGATTAGCTGTATAGCTTTCTACGGAACTCACATATTTCTTCATCAGCGTTTTAACTGCTGATTTGTAAGCTTTATTACGCAGTCGGTTACGTTCTGCGATTTGGGCGCGTTTAAGAGCAGACTTTGTATTCGCCACAGTCGATTCCAAAAAGACTATTAATTATGTACACACACTACTAGATTTACTAATATAGCATCCATATTGCCAATCTGAGGATTTCTGAAAAAAATCTCACTTTGATCTTGGACTTACTGCATTAGATCAAGAAGACTTGACAAACTCTTGCGTGGTATGTACTAAAGTCAGGAAATGCGTTAGAATTAGGTACTCTAATAAATTGCGAACCTAAACCACCCACTACCTGATCAACTCCCTTCTCCTATCGGAGACGCTACGCGAACGGGAGAGGGAACTCTTAACGGGCAACAGGCAACAGTGAGGTTTGTTGACAAGATACAAGGTTTGTTGCCTGTTTGTTCCTTCTCCCACCAGTGGGTCTGAGTCCCCCTTCTTGTGGCGGTAAGCGTTGATGGGAGTCTAAATCTCCCATCACACGCAGTCCCTGTTTCCTGTTCCCTTTTAATGTACAGACCCAATATATGGTGTTTGTGTCAATTTTAGGTAATAAAAGTAGAAAAATAAGCAATAATTATACTTAGAGTCTGCCCTTATCCTGAATAACAGGTATATAGATGTACAAATATAACATCTATCATACCCACAGGAAACGAGGGTTAAGGCTTAAGGGTAGTGGTGTTGGCGTATCCACTCCCTGCCGTCAGCCAATCCAGGCCAGTCGGACTGAGTAATTTATTCGCCTTCTCAAGCAACTTATCAGCGGGCGACCTTGAGAGTATCAAAAAAATCCAGGTTAAGCTAGAGAAGAGAATTGAGATTGCCTTGGCATACTTTATGGGTCAAAAGCAAGACTAAATTCTCAGGCGGAAATATTCTAAAATTTTGGCATTCTCCTTACTCCATGCTGCGAATCATTACTCAGCAGGCAGACGTTAGAGCAGAACTACTGCGTATCTGCGATCGCACCCATGACGAACAGGTGCTTCACAAAGAAGCCACAGTGCGGGAAGTGTTGCAAGCAGTGAAGCGCCAAGGCGACAAAGCTGTGTTGCATTATACATCTGAATTTGACAACCAAACCTTGAAGCCGGAAGAACTGCGGGTGACAGGTTCGGAACTGGATGCGGCCTACCAACAGGTGTCAAAAGAGCTGCTCCAGGCGATTCAGTTGGCTGGTCGCCAAATTGAAGCATTTCACCGTCAACGAGTCCCAAAAAGCTGGGTACACTTTGGCGATGACGATGTGGTGCTAGGCAAACGCTACACCCCTGTAGATCGGGCAGGTTTATACGTCCCTGGTGGTCGTGCTGCTTATCCTAGTGCGGTACTCATGAATGCAATTCCGGCGAAGGTAGCTGGTGTCCCCCGCGTGGTGATGGCGACACCACCAAGAGCAGGCAAGGCCATTAACCCAGCAGTTTTGGTGGCTGCTCAAGAAGCAGGGGTGCAAGAAGTTTATCGAGTAGGGGGAGCGCAAGCGATCGCGGCTTTAGCCTACGGCACAGAAACGATTCCTCAAGTAAATGTAATTACTGGGCCTGGTAATATTTATGTCACCCTAGCGAAAAAACTTGTCTATGGTATCGTCGGCATTGATTCTTTAGCAGGGCCAAGTGAGGTGCTAATTATTGCTGATGAAACGGCCAATCCTGTCCATGTGGCTACTGATTTGTTGGCACAAGCTGAACATGATCCGATGGCGGCGGCAATTTTATTGACGACGGATACTGCTTTAGCAAAAAATGTCCAAGTAGCCGTGGAAAGACAGCTAGTGGATCACCCGCGGCGGATAGACACCGAAAAAGCGATCGCTCATTACGGTTTAATTGTCGTCGTAGAATCATTAGAAGCAGCCGCAGAACTTTCAAATGAATTTGCCCCCGAACACTTGGAGTTAGAAGTAAAAGATCCTTGGGCAGTACTTCCCAATATTCGTCATGCTGGGGCAATCTTTTTAGGTTATTCTACACCAGAAGCTGTAGGAGACTATTTAGCAGGTCCTAATCATACTTTGCCTACATCGGGTGCTGCTCGCTATGCTTCAGCCCTAGGGGTCGAAACTTTCCTCAAACACTCTAGTATTATCCAATACTCACAAACCGCACTGCAAAAAGTGGCAGGAGCAATTGATGCACTTGCAACAGCTGAAGGCTTACCTTCTCATGCCGATTCAGTACGCCGCCGAATTCAGCAAGAAGAGTGATTTTGGATGCTTAATTTTTTCCTATACTATTGGCAAAAGTCACTCGTAACGTCAAACTAAAGGTCTGGGCGGCAGTTGCCTCAAGGAAGCTAACCTTTGTCGGTTGCAACCTCAACTATAAAAACTAAGTCCCTATTAGAGGAATTGTTGGCTTAGCTGTCAATAATCTTCACTAGTTGGTACTGAATATTCAGGGGTCTACTCTTTAGGAGACAAGATCGGTGCTAAAAAGTATTTTAGTAGCTTTAGACGGTTCGGAAATTGCAGAAAAAGTAATTCAAGCTTTTAACGATTTGGTGTTGTCAGAAAATACCAAAGTCATTCTCTGCCATATTTTTCCTACACCAGAGTCAGAAATGGAACTACCCGCCGATCGCCCTCATCCAGAGTCCCCAGCATTTTCTTATTTTCATATTGAAAAATTGCTGCAATCTTATCAGGAAAAGTTATCAATTAAAAGCAAGTTAGAAATGGTAACTGGCGACCCCGCTGACGAGATTATTCGCCTTGCCAATATTTACCAAGCTGACTTACTGATTATTGGCAGTCGCGGCTTAACTGGGATGAAGCGAATTGTTCAGGGTTCGGTGAGTAGTCAAGTTGTGGAGGAAGCCAATTGTTCGGTATTGGTAGTCAAGCCCAATTAAAATAGTGAATAGTCGGGACATCGACTGTTAGGTTAGGTGATGTCAAACGGGCTATGCCTGTAATTACTTTTTGAGTCTAGAATCCCCCGAATTTAATTTTGGGGAGTATGTCAAAGTGTCAGCACTAGATCAACATCTAGCTCCTCTAAAATTGTATAAATTGGAATGGCATAGGTAATTCCAAGATTTTTACGTCCTCCTCCTTCGGTTCCAGCAAAAAGCAGAGCTACAGCGTAACCATTTTCATCTACAATCAGCGAACCGCTATCTCCACGAGCGCCGAATCGGTCATTTTCAGCAGCTTCAAATGTAATAATATCTTCAAATTTACAGTTTACTAATTCATCACTATATCCCATAGTAAATTTCGTGGGAAAAGTTCTCAGCTTTCCCCAGGTTTGACCAGTTTTTTGCCCTAATTTAGTAAATCTTAAATTGGGATTTATATTTTTAATATTATCTTTGTTGTAATAACCCTTTAGTTTACCTACTCCTTTAATTTCGTCTAACCTGACTAAATTGGGGTTATTAACTTTGGCAATAGCTGCATCAACTAAATTAATACCATCTTCTGTAAGTTCAATATAATCTGTCAAAACTGCAATTTTATTTACACCAACATTCCTCTTTTCCTCACTGGTAGCATTCTCACTATAAGGAAGAGGGAATAATTTAAAAAGCGATAAGAACCTCGTCCATAAAATCTGTCTAAATCCATCAATACCTTTATGAGTAGGATTACGAAGAATAATGGAATCTTTTCCTCGCTGCCCTTTATTCAAATTTGCTAATACATGATTATTGCTTAAGATGAATAAGTCTGGATGACCACTCTTTCGGACAAAACAGCCTAATGTTCCTTTGCCAGTACAACTAAAATGAGATATTGCATCACCAATACACACCGAAGAACTGCTATATGGAATTACAGGGCCTGTGACTTGAAAATCTATTTTTTCTTTAGGTATTTCTTTAAAAATAGGCTCAATGATTTCTTGATCACGCTCTTCTGCTACATATATGGCAATTTGATAATCCTGTTGTTCCCGCTGATGAACTCCTAAAACTGGAACAGATCTTAACTGTCTGCCTTCATAAGTAGGTGCTAATTGACTAAAAGGACGAGGCTCATGTAACCTGTCCCATAAAATTTCGTTAGCCTTATCTCTTAATTTTACAGCTTCTTCAAAGTGTACTATTCTGATGGGATCTTCTAAGTTGCTTACCATGTAGACAATACTCCAAACATAGCAAAGCGGTACTAAATAGCTATTTTTGTAATTTTGATTCTTACTCAAAACAGAGCAATGATTTTACTACATACTAACACTGAGTATGAATCAAACAAAATAAATAACCAAAAGTAATAAGTACAGCAACTCATTCATTCTAACAAGAGTATAAAAAAATACTTTATATTTTCATTTATTTAGGGTATTCCTTAAATTCTTATGCCAAACTTCTCAAATCAAAACAGAAATTGAAGTATAGCAGGGGACAGGAGAGAAGTGCGGTCTTCTCCCAAAGGGAGAGGCTAGCGCCAAGGGGTTTCCCCCTCCGGGTTCGGTAGTCCCTCTTTGTTGGAACAACAAGACCGGGCTACCTCACCAAGTGGAGCAACTTCTCCCAAGGGGAGACGCTACGCGAACGGGGGATAGACTTGAAAGTCTCATGGTGTCAGGGTTGTATGATCAGTTTATGTCCTAACCTACCTGGCAATCGCTATAACACAAGCAAAAAAATAGCCTCAGCAAGATATACTTGGAGGCATAAAAATTTTACAAAAGATTATTACAAAGTATAAATAATTAGGTATAATTCTCAATATAGTTTTTTATTAATGAAGCGCTAGGTTGATATAGCGCCATATCTAAGTCAGTACAAAAACTTGTCCCACAACTTCCGTTTCTATAGGTACGCCTTCAAGTTTCTCAGGAACCTTACTAGCTACTTCTGTAGGCAAGGGAGAAGTCAAGTTAATCTTAACTGAATAACCATTGTCACTTCGAGATACCCCTATTGCCTGAATTTCTTCTATTCCTTCTAAGAGATGAGATACCGTTTCACTAGCATGTATAGCTTTGTCAAGGATCTCTTTACGGTCAGTTTGCAAAAGTTTAGGTTCTCCTGTAACTATTTTTTTTAAAAAACTAGCAAATATACTTTTCATTTCTTCCTCCCTTGCAATTTGTTTTTTGTTTTATCCCTCATTGAACTGGACATTAACTACTAAGGCAGTTAGTAGCACCAGACTAAATCTTTTAAAGAAATAAAACTCACTAAATAGTAGATGCTACAAGAAAAAAGAGCTATTTTTACTCAAAAATAGCTTAACTTTTGTAAAAAATTAGTTTTTTTATATAAAACCCGTAAACTAATCAATTATATACATAATATCTTTTATTGTCAACTTGCTCAAAAAAAGCACTGTATTGAGGTAAAACTAACAAAGGGGAAGCAAGCTACGCCAAGCGTCTCGTAGAAAAGAAGTACAAGTCAGGGAACTGCAAGGGCGCAGTGTCTCCTCCTGAAAGTTTTTCCTACGTCCTCTATGGTTTGTTTTTCCGTTACTCATTTGTAAGTCTTGACTCAATATAGCTGCCAAGTTCAGTGTAAATGTTGTTGTCTTTAGAGTTAGCAATTAGTCAGCACTAAACTAGTATGATTAACTAATCAGCTTCTAGGATAGGTATGAAAAATGTATATAGTGGAAGAATGATTGCACCGTAGAAGGGTTTATACCATCTAAAAGCAACAAAAGCTCCACCTAAGGCGAATACCCAAACCACAAGGGCGATAGTTGAAATAACTAGCTGTTTTTTCTTTCTAACCTTAGTAACGCGCCAAAGGTAAAGCGGCGTAGATATTAATAACATGGCAAAAATAATCCAAAGCCAAAGCCAATATTCTTGTGATAGTTGCGGATTAAATGCTGCTTTGACAATGCCATCAAGTGTTATATATAGCGCTACAACTTCTGTAGGAATGTACTTAAGTAATTTTGACTGGTAATCATCCTGTTTCGGGATTAGATTTCTAGCACTGTTAGAATCTGCTGAGTCTTCTAAAAATGGTTGAGCAGTTTCAATATCTCGCCTTGTGATAATCTCTCGCTTCATATAAACTTTTTGATGCTAACTGCTTGTTAATATATAAAGTAGTTTTAACAGCGTTGTGTAATTATAATATGAAAAACCGTATAATTACTGGATTAAAGATTATATAAATTTAACGAAGTAATACTATGTTTTTTGCTAAAAGGCTTGTATAGGCAACCAGCATAGTCTCAACTTAGCAGCGCGAGCAATCTCTATTCCAGCCAAGCCAAGACCAGCAGCACTAGTAAATAACTCTCAAGAAATAAAATTATCCCATTTTGTGGTATGGGCATCCTGCCCGTCCTTGGTGATTAGCCAACAGGATACCCGCACCACAATAAACTTTTGGATATTTTTTATTTGTCACTCCTTAAAAGCTTCAGTAGTGGTCATCGAGATGCGTTTGAAAGCGCGAGTTAGTTCTGGAATCAGCAGTTTCATAAAGCTTAGTTACAGACCTGACTTTTATGGGGGATAGGAATTTAGATTTATAGTTTCAAACCTTTTCTAATTAAAAGATTCTCAAATGTTTTCAGTGTCTTTTAGTTGCCAGAAACTGACGCAAGCTCAACAAACTCAAACTTTGTCCTAAATTTAAAGGCAAAATTGAAACTCCTTCGAGGCGAGATTGCACCCAACCTTCTCCCCAATACCATTCATTAAAACCATCAATGCCTCCACTGAGTAGCAAGCGTAGGCAGTTGGGTTTTGCCACATCGACTTGATGATGAACCGGAACTGGCCCAGTCCAGGTTGTAAACTTAAATCCTGGATGCAGTTCTTCTGGCATTCCTGGAGTAAAGCGTTGCCCTAGGAGCCATTTTTCTAATTGCTGTGGATGCAACAGACTGTCATGAATGGCATCAGCTGATGCTTCGATTTCTATCCGCAGTTGACTTTGTTGAAAATTACCAAGCATATTTCTAGTATTGTTTAACAGTGTAGTTCTAGTATTGCAAATACAGTCACTAGTACAGCACAGCGGAAATAAACCTACCATACCCTTCGGGAAGCCGCTTTGCCTCTACAAAATGGCGCAAAAGCCCGGAATGCAATTATTTTGCCTTTTGCATTTTGACTTTTGACTTTTGACTTCCGCGCAGCGGTGCTAGCGATCGCCAGACCACTTTTCTAGCAAATGAGAACTTAGAATAGAAAAAGTAGACTTGTTAAGAAATGTAAGGTTTTTCATGGCAGATCAGTTAATTCGTGCAACAGCAGCCGAAGGTGGAATTCGGGCAGTGGGTGTGATCACCACACGCTTAACAGAAGATGCACGGCAGCGCCACAAGCTCTCTTATGTGGCAACAGCAGCACTGGGACGGACGATGGCAGCTGGTTTATTGATGGCTTCTAGCATGAAGCGTGTTGGATCGAGGGTTAATGTCCGGGTTAAGGGCGATGGGCTTTTAGGTGGTATATTGGTAGATGCAGGCTTGGATGGGACGGTACGCGGCTATGTAGGAAACCCATCTATAGAATTGCCTCCCAATGCTAAAGGTAAGCTGGATGTTGGTGGTGCAGTAGGTGACGGATACTTGTACGTAGTACGGGATATCGGTTACGGCTACCCTTACTCTAGTACGGTAGAACTCGTTTCTGGTGAAATTGGTGACGATGTGGCTCATTACCTGATGAATTCCGAACAAACACCTTCAGCACTGGTTTTAGGCGTGTTCGTGGGAGCAGGTGGAGTTACGTCCGCCGGCGGTTTATTGGTGCAAGTACTGCCCAAGGCTGCTAGAGATGAAGCTTTGGTAACAACTTTAGAATCACGGGTATCTGCTTTATCAGGGTTTACGCCGTTATTGCAAGCTGGCAAGACGTTAACGGAAATCCTCAATGATCTACTGGGAGACATGGGGCTGACAATTTTTCCTGAAAGCCAAATGCTACGCTTTCACTGCGGCTGTTCTTTTGATCGCGTTTTAGGGGCATTAAAAATCCTGGGAGAAACCGAATTGCAAGACATGATTATTCAAGATGATGGCGCTGAGGCAACTTGCGACTTTTGTGGCAAAGTTTATCAAGCAAGTAGCGATCATTTGGCTCAATTAATAGCCGATTTGCAAACGGAAGCTTCTGTTTCAGGATAAAGTATAAAACAGCACTGATTTTTCCATAATCTTATGATACCTGTGGAGCAAGATAAGTAAAAAAGTAGCTTTTTAATTATGGGAAAGTTACTATGGCAACAATGGAATTATCGACCTAAAACAGATCACTATTCAATATATTTTTGGTGTGAGAAATGACAGAGCGAGATATTCCAGACAGTTGGTCTTCAGGCAAAGGAAGAGAGCCAGATAAAATAGGAGAATCATCCGAAAAGCAACAATTGGGTGAAACCTCAGCATTTGGTATCCCGGCTACTGGTTCTACCTCTAAGTCAGTGAAGCAGCGCCACAAAAAAGATTCCGTACCCCTACGGGGAAGCAAGCTACGCGGAGCGTCTCAAAGAGAAGGATTAACTATAGATACTAACTCAGAAAATACAAGTTTACCCAGTAGAAATTTTCAGCGATTGCCACGCTGGATGAAAAGCTGGGTATTGTGGTCAGTATTGTTAACGTTAATTCCCGGTAGTATAGGGTTTTTGGCGATGTCAATGCTGTTTAAGCTACCATCTGCTCCCAACTGCCCATCAATTTTTTGGCCTTTGGCTAGTGCGTCGGTGCGGTTACACTGCGCTCAGTTAGCAGCATCTAAGCAGAAGGTGGATGACTTGCTGCGAGCGATCGCGATGGTGAGACAACTGCCCCAAAATCACCCCCTGCACGGAGAAATTGAGCGTTTCTTAGAGGAATGGTCAAAAGATATTTTACGCCTAGCCGATCAAAGTTTTCAAGCGGGGAATTTAGAAGAAGCGATCGCTACTGCACGCAAAATACCTGAAGACCTCTCAGCGTATAAATTAGTAGACGATCAAATTTCCCAATGGAAATCAATTTGGTCGAAAGCGGAAGGGATCTACCAAGATGCAGAAGAACAATTAAAGCAAAGGCGCTGGCAATCAGCATTTATGTTGTCAGCTAAACTGCTACGTGTAGATAATAAATTTTGGGCAAGTACTAAGTATGATCAATTAAATCGCTTAATTACCTCAACGCGGGAAGATGGCGATAAGTTAGCCAAAGCTGAAGATTTAGCAAATAGCAAAGTAGTAGATCAGCTCCTAGAAGCTGTCAAAATAGCTGAGTCGATCAGTTCAGACAGTTACCTTTATCAAAAAGCACAGGAGTTGATTCCGGGATTTGGGCGCAAGATGCTAGATTTAGCACAAGCAAAGTTGGATGCACGGGATGCTGATACAGCTCTTGATATTGCCAGACAAATTCCCGAAAGTACTAAATTGCAAACAGAAGTTGAAGACTTTATTGCTTTGGCTGATGCTCAAAGAAGTGCATGGGTAGGTACTGTTGCTGGTTTAGAAACAGCAATTTCCCAAGCGCAACAAATTGATCCTTCCAGACCAGTTTATGACAAAGCACAACAATTAATTACTCGTTGGCAGTTAGAAATTGAAGATGTAGCTCGTTTAGAAAGAGCGCGAACATTGGCTAGCCAAGGAACAGTTAACAATTTAACAGCTGCGATCGCTGAAGTCCAGATGATTCCTGTTAATAACCCCCGTGCATCGGAGGCTAAGCAAGAAGCGAGTCGTTGGCGTACTCAAGTAGAAACAATCGAAGATCAACCTTACTTGGAACGTGCCGACCAGCTTGGTTTTATAGAGGATATCAATTCTTTGCAAGCTGCGATCGCTGAAGCTAGTCAAATCGGTCGGGGTCGGGCGTTGTATCCAGAAGCACGCAGAAGAATTCGCACTTGGACAGCTAAGGTTGAGCGTATTCAAGATCAACCATACTTAGATCAGGCAAGAGAACTGGCTCAGAGTGGGAATTTGCCTGCTGCTATTAGTGCAGCTCAAACAATCGCATCGTCAGGGCGATCGCTTTCTAGTGAAGCACAAGCAGCTGTTGACGACTGGTCAGGACAAATCCGCGCCAGAGAAAATTGGAAAAAAGCGCGGGAAGCGGCACTTGCTGGTACACCACAAGCTTTGGTTGAGGCGATACGGCTGGCTGATAAAGTATCAAATAATAGTATTTTGCGCTTGGATGTGAATGTAGCCATTGACCAGTGGAGTCAGCAGCTATTAAGTATAGCACGATCTCAAGGTGATTCTGATCTTTCTCAAGCCATTGAGACTGCCAAGTTGATTCCACGTGGTAGTTCTGCTTACAGTGCGGCGCAAGATCAAATTAAGATTTGGCAACAGTTTCTCAATCCTGAGCCTCCACCTCAGCCTGAGTTTCCACAATTGCAGCCCATAACTCCTATTAATCAACAGTGATTTTTAATCGGTTTGAATTAACCCCTTGCAAAATGTACTTTTGTAGGAGGTTTATCCAATAGATGATTGTGATTTTCTGTTTTTTTATGTTGCTTGATTAATTCTTTCCACTTCTTCTTCAGAAAGTTTGACATTGATGGCACGCACTGAGTCTTCAATACTAGAAGTCTTGCTAGCACCAGGAATCGGTAAAATACAAGGCGATTTAGAACGTAGCCACGCCAACACAATACAATATACTGATACACCTTTTTCTTTCGCTAACTGAGCGATCGCAGGAATATCTTGCAAATCGCTATGACGACGACTACCACCAAAAGGACTCCAGGGTAAAAAGGTTAATTTTTCCTGTTCACAGTACTCTAATACGCCATCAGTTTCGGGCTGTCGTTGCCAAGGGCTGTATTGATTTTGTACTGAAACAATATCTACCACATGCCGCGATCGCTTAATTTGTTCAACGGAAAAATTAGAAACGCCTACAAACCGAATTAAACCATTTGCTATTGCTTCTTTTGCTGGTAGGAGAGATTCCTCAATTGTGTAATTGGCATCAGGGGCGTGATATTGCCAAATATCGATAGGTTTATTACCACCTAAAGCCTCAAAACTGGCACGAATCGTTTGACGCAAATGTTCTGGGCTACCGTTGCGTGTCCAATTACTATTAGGACGCATCAAACCGCCTTTAGTTGCTACAATCACATGGCTAACATCGCCTTTGTAACTGGTAAGTGCTTTGTGAATTAGTCGCTCGTTGTGGTGTTTGTCTGATTCATCTTGGCAATAAGAGTCGGCGGTATCAATAAATGTAATACCCAAATCCAAGGCACGATGAATAACTTCGATAGATTGCGATTCGGGCGGGCGATCATAAATTGACATTGGCATTCCACCCAAGCCAATGGCACTTACAGAGACACCAGTTTTTCCTAGCTGTTTGGTTTCCATGCTTCTAACTCTAGTTTACAATACCATTAACTATGTATTAGTGGTTAGATATATTTTGACAATTACCTAATGGATCAATACAGTTTAGTTAGTAGCTTTAATCATGAGATAATCCCCCTCTTTGCTGACTAAGAAGGGGATAATTTTCTATTTACATCCTAAAGATTCACGAGTAGCTATACCAGTTTTAGAATTTACACCATTTGCCTGATTGCAGAGTTTTTTAACCTGCAAACCATCTAAAATTGCGTTCGTGAAGTCTGCGCCTGTGATGTCAACATCATCAAATATGGAACGTAGCATCATTGCATCTGTCAAAACTGCATCACTCAAATCAACGCCCTTGAACCTTACCAAATAAGCTATGCCTTCACTAAAATCTACGCCATGCAGATTTACACCCTCCAAGAGACTACCATTAAATACACCACCGCGTAAGTTAGCATTGCTAAAGTTAGCATTCTCTAAACTCACATTGGTAAACTCAGTACCAACTAAATTTTGACCAGAGTAATCCTTGCTCTTGAGTTCATCGCCAGCAGAACGGGTAATACTAGAAGAACTTGCGGCCTGCGCCGACAGGGGAAACAAAAAAAGAACCATAGCTAAGACAACGCTAGCTAGTAGTTGCCGATATTTCATAATCTCTTCTTAACAAATCTCAACACTTCCACTATTAAACATTAAACCGTACTGGAGAGTATTTTTGATTTACTTAGAGTCTAAACCTATTTTCCTCTTATACTTTGGTAACAACATCAGAAATCATCTAATCGAATATCTTTCCAAATTTCTGAAATTTCCCACCCTGAGTTACCGACAGATTCAACCACAGGATGATTCCCTAAAGGAATATTTGACTCTTGCATATCAATGCTATCGATTTGAAGATTTTGCTGTTTTGGTTTTTCCTTTATCTCTGCTTGCTTGGGGATAGGCTTTTCAAGTTTTTTGATGAGTTTCATATCTATGTTAAGTTTGAGAATCTATAAGCCATAAAAAGCGGATCAATTTCTTGTTGGATTTGAAGAGGCGCACACTTTAAGAAAATTAAATTAATCTCGCTATTAAAACCATAATGATTTATGTCTGACCTTTAGAACAAGTAGTTAAAACAAACCAAGAAAGTTCGGTATTCTGGACAAACAGATTTTAGAAGAGCAATCACAATCTAATCGTTAGACTCCCATGCGGTTACACAGACTTTATTCGCCTGCGATTTTAACAGTAAGATTAATTAAAGTTTCTACCTTTTGTTATATACCACTTCTTTCGTTGGGCAGAGAAATAAATCAGTAAGTATTGTTTACTAATATAAGGTAATATACGAAATGATTGCTTCTTGATAAGATCCAAGCGACCATTCTGTTTCGTTGCAATCTTTGATAAGTCATTTTAATTAAGAGTAAAAATTAACGTTAATGCATTTTATTCATTGATGATCGTACAGTCTGATGTTTTTTAATTTGGAGCAAGTTTATAAATGAGTTATTACAACTTTAACGATCATTTTTGGAAACCAGAGACAGTTTGCAAACAAGCATTACAACCAAAGCCAAGCCAAAAAAATACTCGCAGGAATAAAGTAAGAATAATCTTGTCCATAATCTGTGTCGCTATATGGACACCTGTGTTATTCCAGATTTTTTTTATTGCCACCAACAAAAATCAACAGACAGCTTTTCTAGATACTGAAAATTCCAAAGGTAATTGCTTGACATTTAGACAGAACAAAGGTGTCAAAATTTATTGCTCCATTGCACAGTAATAGCAAAACGTATTGACCACAAACATTTGTAATCAAGACCTGATTAACAGACTAAAAGAATCGCAACTAGCTCAAGGAGCCGCATCTTTGGCTGGTTTAGATCGTAGTAAAGTAGCTGCTGTAGCTTATCAACTGGCTTTTGAGTTACCCCATAGCCGCCAAGATGAATTTAATGCTGATGCCAAAGGATTAAAGTATATGGAACGTGCAGGATATAATCCTCAAGCCATGCCTGCATTTTTGAGTAAATTACTCAATCAAAACTCTGTGCCAAGTTTTTTAAGTGACCACCCCGGAACGCGAGAACGGATTGATGTTTTACAAAGAAAAATAGCATCTGAATCGAGGAGTTAAATGGAATGATAAGAAAATGAAGCATCGCAAAAGAATACTGCCTTAGGATATATAGATGTTGGAATGCGATCGCAAAAATATCTGTGGCTAATCAACAAGACACTTCCTCTTCTCTGGCGCGGACTCCTTTATATCAACTAGGTGTAGAACTCAAAGCCCGCTTTACCAGCTTTGGTGGTTGGGAAATGCCCGTGCAGTTTACTGGCATTAGTCACGAACACGAGGCTGTTAGAAACGCAGCCGGGATGTTCGATATATCCCACATGGGTAAATTTACTCTCCACAGTAAAAACCTGATATCTCAACTCCAGCATTTAGTTCCTTCAGACTTGAATCGACTGCAACCTGGTCAAGCACAATATACCGTATTGTTAAATCCCCAAGGTGGAATTATTGACGATATCATTGTTTACTACCAAGGTAAAGATACTACTGACATACAGCGGGTATTGATTATAGTCAATGCAGCCACCACTAGTAAAGACAAAGCATGGTTATTACAACATCTTGACCTAGATCAGGTGCAATTCCAAGACCTTTCACCAGAAAAAGCCCTGATTGCTGTGCAAGGGTCAAAAGCGATTAAATATCTCCAGCCCTTTGTACAAGAAGACTTACAACCAATCAAAGCATTCGGACATTTAGCAGCAACAGTACTGAGTAAACCCGGCTTTATTGCCCGCACAGGTTACACTGGCGAAGATGGTTTTGAGGTAATGGTAGATCCAGAGGTCGGGGTAGAATTGTGGCAAAATCTCTATAATGCTGGTGTTATTCCCTGTGGACTTGGTGCGAGAGATACCCTCCGCTTAGAGGCAGCGATGGCACTTTATGGGCAAGATATCGACGACACCACCACACCCCTAGAAGCAGGTTTGGGGTGGCTAGTTCACCTTGATACCAAAGGTGATTTTATTGGTCGGGAAGTTTTGGTGCAGCAAAAAGCCGATGGAGTTCAGCGCCGACTGGTAGGTTTACAAACGTCAGGACGCAACATTGCCCGTCATGGCTACCAAGTTTTATCAGCAGGTCAAGTAGTCGGGGAAGTGACTAGTGGGACTATATCTCCTACACTTGGTTACCCTGTTGCCTTAGCCTACGTTCCTACTAAGCTAGCAGCTGTTGGTCAACAGCTAGAAGTGGAAATTCGGGGTAAAGCTTACCCAGCAGTTGTAGTGAAACGTCCCTTTTATCGTTCAAAAAATCGTGTTACCAACTGATGTAGTGCTTCTGAAAAAGGGACTAGGGACTAGTGTTTTCAAACTCGAAAAGTAGGTTGAGTTAAGCGCAGCGCAACCCAACAAAGCATCGAGCGTCATTACGCGCAGCGGTACTAGACTGGTGTATTCCATCCATCTAAAACCACTATAACTTTCTAGCTTTTTGAGGAATAATATGTTTTAAGTTACTTCATCTACACTATGTTTAATTAACAAACATGATCTAGATGACTTTTGGGGCGATAATTTGTTTGATCTGGAAGGGGAATTGATATGTCGTCTTTTGAATATCCTCAGGATTTGAGATACCTGGATACTCATGAATATGTGCGGCTAGATGGTGAAATTGCCACCATTGGCATCACTGAGTTTGCCGTAGACCAATTAGGTGATGTCGTGTTTTTAGAATTGCCAGAGATTGGTGATGCCTTGACTAAAGGAGAAACCTTTGGCTCAATTGAATCAGTGAAAGCTGTTGAAGACCTGAGTTCACCAGTCACCGGCACAGTTGTAGAACGTAATGATACTTTGATAGATTCTCCTGAAGAAGTGGCAGACGACCCCTACGGTGAGGGGTGGTTCTTAAAAGTACGCGTCAATGACCCTGATGAGGTTCATGACGGCTTGAGGGCTGATGAGTATCGCGCCCAGGTAGAAGGGGAGTAGAAGAGGGCAGGGAGGCAGGGGAAGCAGGGGAGGAAAGAAGAAAATAGTAAACTACGCCCCATTCCCCATGCTCTATTTATAAAATTTTAAATAATCAGGTAAGTTATCCCGTCTTATTAAGAATAATTATTGCAAAATATTAAACAGTAACGTCTGGAGAGCAATCTGTGGTAATTTATGCTTCTATTCCTCAGTCTAGCGATCGCTTAATGCTAGACGAAAGAAGTCGAAAGTCAAATAATTTTACGCAAAGACATATTGGAGCTAACTGCAATGATATCAAGCAAATGCTTGAGGTCTTGGGGTTTGCTAGCCTGGATGCCCTCATCGACCAAACAGTACCCCAGGCAATCCGACTGCACAAACCGCTACAGTTGCCTGAAGCCCAAAGTGAATATGCAGCACTAGCAAAGTTAAAACAAATCGCTGCCAAAAATCAGGTTTGCCGTTCATACATTGGTATGGGATATTACGACTGCATCACTCCTGCTGTCATTAGCCGTAATATCTTAGAAAATCCTGGTTGGTATACTGCCTACACCCCCTATCAGCCAGAAATTGCCCAAGGGCGACTTGAAGCGCTGCTTAATTTCCAAACCATGATTATCGACCTCACAGGTTTAGAAATTGCCAATGCTTCATTACTAGATGAAGCTACAGCCGCAGCCGAAGCTATGAGTATGAGTTATGGCGTTTGCAAAAATAAAGCAAATGCCTATTTTGTCTCTGGTGATTGTCATCCCCAAACCATTGATGTGTTGCAAACACGGGCTAAACCTTTAGGGATTCAGATCATTATTGGTGAGCATCAGACATTTGATTTTGAGCAACCGATTTTTGGGGCAATTCTGCAATATCCTGCCACTGATGGCACTATTTACGACTACCGCGCTTTTATCGCAAAAGCCCATGCTGAGGGTGCATTGGTGACGGTAGCAGCAGACCCATTGAGCTTAACTTTATTAACACCGCCTGGTGAATTTGGTGCTGATATTGCTGTGGGTAGTACCCAGCGTTTCGGTATTCCCTTGGGGTTTGGGGGGCCTCATGCAGCCTACTTCGCTACCAAAGAAGAATATAAACGGCAGGTTCCAGGACGAATTGTAGGTGTATCAAAAGATGCCCAAGGGAAGCTGGCATTGCGTCTAGCTTTGCAAACCCGCGAACAGCATATTCGCCGCGAAAAAGCAACCAGTAATATTTGTACAGCACAGGTGTTACTAGCAGTGATGGCAAGTATGTACGCCGTTTATCACGGCCCTAGTGGCATCAAGGCGATCGCTGAAAATATTCACCAACTAACTGTTATCCTGGCAGCAGGGTTACAGCGTCTGGGTTACAAGATCAGTTCTGAGCATTTCTTTGATACACTGCGTTTAGAGTTAGGAACACACTCCTTAGAAGCAATTCTTGCAGGTTGCCAAGCCAGGAATATTAATCTACGAATTTTCGATGCAACTGCTATTGGCATCTCCTTAGACGAAACCACTACCCCAGAAGATTTAATTGACCTTTGGCAAATTTTCGCAGGTACAGATGACCTACCTTTTACTTTAGAAGAACTGATCTTTCAACCTTCTCACCTTCCCTTTCCCCGCCAAAGCAGTTACCTTACCCATCCCGTCTTCAACCGCTATCACTCAGAAACTGAGTTGTTGCGCTATTTACACAAGCTAGAAACCAAGGATTTATCTTTAACTACATCGATGATTCCTTTGGGGTCATGCACAATGAAGTTGAATGCAACATCTGAGATGATTCCAGTGACTTGGGAGGAATTTGGCAAGATACACCCATTTGCTCCCCTAACCCAAACACGGGGTTATCAGATTTTGTTTCAGCAACTGGAAGCATGGTTAGCTGAAATTACTGGGTTTACCGGAGTTTCTCTACAACCCAATGCTGGTTCTCAAGGTGAATATACAGGACTTTTAGTGATTCGTCAGTATCACGAAAGTCGTGGGGAAGAACACCGCAATATCTGCTTGATTCCTCAATCTGCACATGGAACTAACCCCGCAAGTGCAGTGATGTGTGGAATGAAAGTAGTTGCCGTTGCTTGTGATTTGGAAGGTAACATTGATCTGAATGACCTGAAAGCAAAGGCAGAAAAACATAGCCATAAACTCGCTGCCTTAATGGTGACATATCCCTCAACTCATGGCGTTTTTGAGGAGGCAATTCAGGAAATCTGTGCTGTTGTGCATAGCCACGGTGGACAAGTTTATATGGATGGGGCGAATATGAACGCCCAAGTCGGAATTTGTCGCCCTGGGGATATTGGCGCAGATGTCTGTCATTTGAATCTGCATAAAACCTTTTGTATTCCTCATGGTGGTGGTGGCCCTGGTATGGGGCCGATTGGTATCGCTTCTCATCTTGTGCCATTCTTACCTGGACATCCAGTAGTAGGGAATAAAGAAGATGCTAATACCCAACATATTGGTGCAGTTGCGGCTGCACCTTGGGGTAGTGCCAGCATCTTAGTGATTTCTTGGATGTACATTGTGATGATGGGTGCTGCTGGTTTGACACAAGCAACGAAAGTAGCAATTCTCAATGCAAACTACATCGCCAAGAAACTTGAACAGTATTATCCCGTTTTATATAAAGGTAAAAATGATTTAGTTGCTCATGAGTGCATTTTAGATTTAAGATCGCTCAAAAAATCTGCGAGTATCGAAATCGATGATATTGCCAAGCGTTTAATCGACTACGGTTTTCATGCGCCGACTGTCTCTTGGCCTGTAGCAGGTACAATTATGGTGGAACCGACAGAAAGCGAATCTCAAGAAGAGTTGGATCGTTTTTGTGATGCCATGATTGCTATTCGCCAAGAAATTGCCGAAATAGAATCAGGCAAGATGGATATCCAAGATAATCTCTTGAAGAATGCACCCCATACCGCAGAAAGTCTCATCGCTGGAGAATGGACTCATCCCTTTTCTCGTGAACAAGCCGCCTACCCTGCGCCTTGGACTCGCGAACATAAATTCTGGCCGGCTGTTGGTCGGATTGACGCTGCTTTTGGCGATCGCAATTTTGTTTGTTCTTGTCTACCAATGGAGGCTTATTCCTAAACTGGTGCTGTAATTAAATTTTGCTTGAATTAAAGGGACGTGAGTTCGACGAGTCAAATGGTGTCCGTCTAATTAGGCGTAAAAAAAAGACCTCTCCCTGGTTTTACTACGCAAAACCGTCCCTCTCCGAGTCGGAGAGGGACAGACCTGAACTTTAGTTCAAGGGAGAGGTTCTTCCAGGATTACTGAGTGCATCCGTTCTCTCGATTTCAGAAGGATCTGCTAATTCAAAAAAGAGTTGCAATGCTTCAATCAGATTATTCCGTGCTTCTTCAATCGTGTCTCCCTGGCTGGCGATATCGAGTTCGGGATACAGCGATACATAGCCGTCTCCTTCCCGTTCAATAATGCCAGTAAGTTGTTTTGTACCCGTCGAACTCCTAAGAAACAAATTTTGCATACGAGGCTGAAATCTATACACAACGAGCCTTTTGTTTCTTTCGCCCTTCCCGCAGGTGCGCCTTCCTTGGAGACTCACGTTAATTTATTTAACCACAGAGACGCTGAGGACACAGAGAGAAGAGTTTAAAGAGGAATGTTTTGATTAAAAGTTTTACCTACCTTCAAAGGGCTAGTCCTACTAATTATCATCTTGTAAGCGTCCATCTTCCATGTGAATGATGCGATCTGCTATATCTAAAATACGCGCATCATGAGTTACAAGTAAAACAGAACAACCCTCTTCTTGAGCAAGACGCTGAATAATATCAACCACATCCCGCCCAGTTTTACTATCTAATGATGAGGTGGGTTCATCTGCTAAAACTAACTTAGGTTGAGCAACTAATGCACGCGCGATCGCAACTCTTTGCTTTTGTCCCCCTGATAATTTTTCTGGGTAATAGTCTACGCGATCGCTTAATCCCACTGCATTTAAAATGGCTACAGCCCGTTGGCGATATTCATATTTAGAAATCTCTGGGTGTAGTTTCAAGGACATTCGCACATTACCATAAGCCGTCAAGCACTTGAGCAAATTGTGATGCTGGAAGATAAAGCCGATTTGATTTCTAACTTGTATTAATTGCTTTTTAGTACAACCTCTAAGTTCTTGACTAAATATTTTCAAACTTCCTTTTTGTACTGAACGTAAACCTCCAATCAGTGAAAGTAAAGTTGTCTTACCACTACCGGAAGGGCCTGTAAGAATTACTATTTCTCCTGGATAAATCGCCAAATCTATATCAGTTAACACGGGTTTTTGTAATGTCCCTTGTCCAAAACTATGGTTGAGGTTAGTAACAATCACAGTGGGGGAAAAAGTCATACAATTTTGAATTTTAGATTTTTTAAAACACGTCGGCGGGATCAGCAGAACGGAGTTTTGTCGTAGCGATCGCACCGGAAAAGCTACACATAATAATAGTTAAGAGAAATACTTGGATGGCTACACTCGCTTTCATTACTAAGGGTATGCGTGTAAGTGTTACCAATAAATTATAAATACCGACTGAGGCGAAAAAGCCAGGGATAAATCCCATCACGCCGAGAATTACGGCTTCTTGTAGAACTACTATTAATAAAGAGCGATCGCTATAACCCATTGCTTTGAGGGTGGCATATTCTGGCAAATGATCGCTGACATCAGAGTAAAGAACTTGATAAAGAATAATTACCCCCACCACAAAACCGACAACTGTACCAAATTTGAGGATGATTCCCTCTGGCTGGGAGGCGTGAAACTGCTGTTCTCGTTGAATTAATTCCTCGTGAGTGAACACGCTGATATCGGAAGGGAGACGTTGACGTAACTGTGCTTGGACTGTTTTGATATTTGCGCCTGTTTTGAGGCTGACAACCCCCAGTCTGACTGAGTTGAGGCTATCTTGTCCATTCCGTAGCGCATAGTTCCAGTCACTGATAATTACATTACCTTTATCGTTCATGGTGCTACCCATGTTAAAAAGCCCTACTATATAAGTGCGTTGATTGTCCATAAGAGTAACTAAATCTTTTTGCTGAGTTAGTAATTGGGGAATGTCTCCTAAAGAAGCTTGGGAAAGACGATCAAATAAAACCGCATCTGGTGTAGTTAATTTAGGAAGTTGCTGCTGAATTTCTGGGGAGTTCAACACGAAAGATTGAGTAGGATTAAAAGCAATAACTCGGACTTCGTTACCAAAAAAGCCTTGTCTACGTGATGTTCTCTGTTTAGAACTGTTTGGCTGAGATAATTGCTTGGGGTTTACCCAGTTTGCCCTACTAATATAAACTGGTGCAACAGCTTTTACACCATCTACAGAGGCCGCTTGATAAAGATAAGCGCGAGGGAAAGAAATTCTAAATTGTAAACTGGGGCTAAATGTGGAGACTAAGATTAATTCTCCGCCTAAACTTTCATGCAGCTTAGTTGTTCCTTCAGTCAGCATTGCTAAAAGTCCCATCTGGGAAAACATCAGGATATTGGCAAAGCATACGCCTGTCGTGGCGACGGCTAAACGTACTTTTTGATGGGACAATTGCGCCCAAGATAAGGGAGTTTCTAAAGAGAGATGTTTGAGAAGTTTGATCATAGAAACTGAGGATAAATTAATTCAAAATACCCGACGGTAACGCCTTCTGGTGCGTCGGCTTCCGCCAACGCGTAACGTCTCGTAGAGAAGGGTGAACAAAATTCAAAATTAAAGAACTCTGGAAACTAGGAAATTGATGTTCTAAACGGGAATGTTCGAGTTCTAAACGGGAATGTTCAAGTTCTAAACGGGAATGTTCGAGTTCTAAACGGGAATGTTCAAGTTCTAAACGGGAATGTTCAAGTTCTAAACGGGAATGTTCGAGTTCTAAAGGAGAATGTTCGAGTTCTAAAGGAGAATGTTCGAGTTCTAAACGGGAATGTTTGAGTTCTAAACATGGAAATTGGGGTTTGTAACAGGAAACTTGAAAGTTTGAAAATAAACTTTGATTCTCTATACCCTAAATTTGATACTCTAATTTCACATATTTTCTTTTCCTTTCCTTATCTATACTTTTTTTCCTCAAATCTCAATCCTCACTCTTACCTGCATCCCCGTAAAAGTAGCCACCTTGGGACTATCTTTAGAATCAATGCGAATTTTTACTTCTACTACCCGCGCATTCACATCGTTGGTGGGGTTATTTTGATCTTGACTGAAGCGGGTTTTACCGATTTGCAAACCAATTTGCTCGACTTTTCCCCGCAGTTCGCCACTAAAGCCGCCGTACTCGCTGGTAATTATGGCTGGTTGTCCTAGCTTCACTTTGACAATATCAGTTTCGTAGACTTCAGCGATCGCATACATTTGTTTTGTTTGTCCCAATTCTGCGATTCCCTCTTGGGTATTTACTTGTTCACCTACGCGGGTATTGATGCGTAAAATTTGCCCCGCTACAGGAACACGTACTTGGGTATCTTCTAATTGGGCTTTACTTTGTTCTACCTGAATTTGTGCTTGTTGGAGTTCGGCTTTGGCTATCTCTACATCAACTGGACGTACTTCTCGTAAGCGTTTGAGGTTAGCTTGTTCTTTGGTAAGTTGGGCTGCTAATGTCGATGTGGTATTTTCTAATTCGGCTTGATTTTGAGCAAGAATGGCTTTAGCTTTTTCAAATTGCTCTTGAGCATCATCTAATTCCGCACGCTGGATAGCTCCTTCTGCGGCTAATGTGACGTAACGCTGGTATTTTAGCTTGGCGTTACGCATTGTTGCTTCGGCTTGAGCGATGGTTGCTTGTCTTTGTTTGGTTTCGGTGCGTAACCTCGCATTTAATTCAGCGATCGCTGCTTTTTGGGCGATAATTTCACTTTGTTTAAAATCTCCTTGTTGAATTTTCCGCAATTGGGCGCGTTTAATGGCGACATTCGCCTGTGCTTGTTTGAGTTGTTGTTCGACTCTATTCTGTCCTTGGAGAATCGCAATGACTTGATTAGCTTGTACAAAGTCGCCTTCTTGTACCAAAATTTGGTTAACCCGGCTATCTTGAGCATTCACCACAGAAATTTTAATCACATCCCCTTGCGGAACCAACTTACCCAAAGCCACTACTTGAGAGGAAGTAGCAACTTCAGCAGGTGTAGTAAAATCACGGGGGTTATTTTGTGCTTGCATCGAACCGCAAGCTGTACAAGTAATTAGACTGAGAATAGTTATGTTAGCAATACAACATTGCATAATAGTAAATACACCTTGCTGGACTGAACCATAGTGTTGGGTGTAAGTTTTTGCTTTTTCTTTTAAGCCAAAAAGATTTTAGAAAACAGCATTTAAAAATTATTAGAGTTCTAGTAACCCAGGTGGTGGTGTAATTTCAATACGGCGAGTTTGTAAGTCTACCACGGGTGCGATCGCCATGACAAAGGGAATCAAAACAGTCTTTTGTTTTTTGTCAGTGGCGAATGATTCATGCAACTTTACTTCTAATAAATCATTACCAGCGGGTATAATATCTACCACTGTACCGACAATATCTCCAGATTCTTGCATAAAGACTGACAAGCCCATCAAATCTATAACATGATATTCACCTTCACCTAATTGGGGGCGATCACTTGCTGGTACCATCAACTTACAACCGCGCAATTCCTCGGCTTGATTACAATTTTCCACACCAGCTAATTTAAGGACATACAAGTTTTTGCCATTGATGTAACGTCCTGACAATAATTCGATAGGTTGCGGTTCACTCTCACCAGGACGCAACAACCAACGTTTCCCCGGCACTTCAAATCGTTCAGGGAAGTCTGATTGTGGATAAACCCGCACCTCCCCGGACAATCCTTGAGGGGCAACAATCTTACCAATTTCGAGCCAATCATCGGAGTTTGTCATTTGTTTATGGGGCATGGGGCATTGGGTATTGGGTATTAAGAAAAGTCTTAACTTCTTTACTTCCCCTCTGTCCCCTGTCCCCTGTCCTCTGTCCCCTTCCATTCATGCCACTTTATAAGACTTCTGATACACTTCTTCTGCCACTTTTGCTAAACGTTGCATTCCAGTGACAATCTCTTCATCACTACCAGTGAGGCTGATGCGGAAGCATTGGTGCTTGTGCGCCCACTCTTCCTCTAAACCTGGGAAGAAGGTACTACCAGGTACAATAATCACACCCACTTGCTTTAGTTGCTGGTAAAATTCCCAATCAGTAATAGGTAAATCTTGTAGCCACAACCAAGCAAAGATTGCTCCTTCTCCGCGATGAAGCAACCAAGGTAAATCTTTAGGCATCGCTGCTTCTAAAGTGTTTTCCAGAACACTGAACTTATTTTGGTAAAAGGGACGGATAATAGTTTGAGAAATTTCTACTAAAGCACCAGAATTGATGGCAAGAGCAGCAATTGCTTGTCCATAACGTGAAGAATGGAGACTTGCATTAGCTTGAAAACACTCTAGCGCTTCAATCCACTTTTGATCGCCAATTGCAATCCCAACCCTTTCTCCTGGTAGTCCCGCTTTCGATAAACTCATGCAGTGCAGGATATTATCACCAAACACGGGTGTCATTTCGGTAAAGTTCAATGCTGGGAAGGGAGGCGCATAAGCCGAGTCAATCAACACTGGCAAATTGTAAGGCGCAGCAAGGGCAGCAATTTTTTTCACCTCATCATCGCTGAGGACATTACCAGTTGGGTTACAGGGACGAGAGAAGAGGACACAACCCGTATTTTCTGAAATCGACAATTGGCTGAAGTCGGGACGATATTTAAATCTATGGGCAGCTGCATCAATATCTAGAGTCGGTTTGTAGGCGATTAAAGCTTCTGGAACTAAGCAAATACCCCCATAACCTGTATAGTCAGGACTCAGGGGCAAAACGATTTGTTTAAGTCGGCCGCCGGTGGTGTAACCGCCGAATACATTGGCAGCATAAAAGTAAAGTGTTTGACTACCGGGGGTGATGAGGATATTGCGCTCAGTTAAATTTAAGCCATAGCGTTTGTTAAAATCGTTAGCGATCGCATCAACTAATGGTGCATAGCCCTGACTTGACCCATAGCGACAAACTACTTCACCATATTCTGGACTTGCTAAGAGTTCTGCTGTACAATCTCGCCATAATTGCTCTACTTCTGGCAAAATCAACGGGTTGCCAGCACTCAAATTAATAAACTGCTGCCCTGCACCAGTTTTTAATGTTTCGATGATATCCTTCATGATCGCTCGCACACCAGTCAGGTTGGACATTTGAGCGCCAATTTTAGTCAGGGCAGGGTTCATAAGCTTTGCAAAAATAGAAATAACTGAGGGTTTGACAAATTTATGAGTCTATTGCAGCGGTATAGTTATCATCTTTGAGCTATGCCGCCTGTAACTAATGTACCAATCTCAAAGAAAAATGTAATTTTGCAATTTTACAAGTTTATTTGCAGAAAGGTAACAAAAAATTTTTGCGATCGCTCCCCGATATAAACTCAGATCAGCCCATTAACACAACTTTACATAAGACATAGGAGGGCTGACTGTGGAAGTTAAAGCAGCAGTAGCTTACGGCGCGGGTAAGCCGTTATCTATCGAAACCGTTCAACTAGCATCACCACAAGCGGGAGAAGTACTAATTGAAATTAAAGCCACTGGCGTTTGCCATACTGATGCTTATACTCTTTCTGGTGCAGACCCCGAAGGCTTATTTCCAGCAATTTTAGGACATGAAGGCGCTGGTATTGTGGTAGAAGTAGGTGCTGGTGTTACCAGTGTCAAACCAGGGGATCATGTAATTCCCCTTTATACCCCAGAATGCCGTCAATGCGAATATTGTCTAAGCTTAAAAACTAATCTTTGTCAAGCGATTCGCCTTACCCAAGGACGCGGTGTCATGCCCGACGGTACTAGTCGTTTTAGCATCGCTGGGGAGATGATTCATCACTATATGGGTACATCCACCTTTGCTAACTATACAGTGTTGCCAGAAATCGCCGTGGCCAAAATTCGCCCAGATGCCCCTTTTGAGAAGGTTTGTTACATCGGCTGTGGTGTAACAACGGGTGTTGGTGCAGTGATCAATACAGCTAAAGTAGAACCAGGGGCAAATGTTGTGGTTTTCGGCTTGGGCGGTGTGGGTTTAAATGTCATCCAAGCAGCGCGGATGGTGGGAGCTAATATGATTGTCGGGATAGATATTAATCCTGACAAACGCCCCTTGGCAGAAAAGTTTGGCATGACGCACTTTGTCAACCCCCAGGAAGTTGAGGGAGATTTAGTTGCTTACTTGGTTGATTTAACGAAAGGCGGTGCTGATTACAGTTTTGAATGTATCGGTAATGTCAATGTGATGCGTCAAGCCTTAGAATGCTGTCATAAAGGTTGGGGCGTAAGCATCATTATTGGTGTGGCTGGAGCTGGCCAGGAAATTAGTACTCGTCCCTTTCAATTAGTCACTGGGCGCGTTTGGAAAGGTTCGGCATTTGGTGGTGCTAGGGGGCGTACAGATGTGCCGAAAATTGTTGATTGGTATATGGAAGGAAAGATCAATATCGATGATTTGATTACCCATGTCATGCCCATTGAGCAGATTAATAATGCTTTTGATTTAATGCACAAAGGCGAATCAATCCGTAGCGTGGTGACATTTTAAGAACAAATATCAAGTCCGTTCTGTTTGTCGGCTACCGTGCTAGGTTTTGTGGTGCGCGATTAGTAAGGACGCGACAAGCATCTTCAATCAAATTAAGTTTTGGTTTTTTGTTTTGACTCGTTGATATAACTCCTCCATTGTTTCAATAAAAGAATTATTTTTTGGCCAGAAAGCAGGGAAATCTCCTTGCTTTTTAATTAAAGTTGCCGATACACCGCTGGGAGTGGGAACTTCAATAGTTTGTGGTAATCGCTTGGTTCCTAACCAAAATTCCCTTGCAGTTGGCTTTTGGTCAATAGATTCTTTTTCTAATTGGGTATAAAAAGATGTGGAAGTTTCTAAGGAGATTTCTTTAGCATTCAGTTCTTCTGCAAGTGCTTTACCTAATGGTGAATCAGCGAGTTTTGCTTGAAGTTCTGCTTGAGATAATCCTCTTAGTTCAAATAATAAAAATGGATTGTTATCTAGTTGAGAGGCTACTAAATAATAAACTCCGGCTATATGCTTGCAAGGATTGGCATAATCGGGACAGGAACATTTAGTAGTGAAGTCTTTGCTACTGTGGGGTAATAAATGTAGTCCCAATTTAGAAAAAGTATCTTCAATATTTTCTGGTACTTCATTAAGTAGTAATCGAGATACAATACTAGCTTTAGAAGAAAGCTTTTTAATAGCTTCATTCCAGCTTGTTTTGGCAATGGGTTTAATTTCAATGTTTATATTGTATGTTGGTTCTTTGTAAACACCAAAATAAGGATTAATTGAGCCTTTAACTCTAGCAGTAATTTTATTTTGGTCAATCTCAAAACTCAAAACTTTACCGCCACTAGCATAAGAACGCCCTCGTTTAAGTCGATTATCATCTGTAAAGTCTTCTAATGCTTTAATAAAGCGATCGCCCCACCAAGTCCGACTAAATTTAGTCATCAAATTTACTCCAAGATTGCACTTTTATTTAATGCGATTAATTGCTTAAAGGCTTCATTATTTAATTCTGTTAACCATGATTCATCACTACCAACTACAGCAGAAGAGAGTTTTTTCTTATCTTCAATCATCTGGTCAATTCTTTCTTCTAGAGTACCAATGGCAACAAATTTATGCACAAAAACATTCTTTTTTTGACCGATACGAAAAGCACGATCTGTTGCTTGATCTTCAACGGCTGGATTCCACCAACGGTCAAAATGAAAGACGTGGTTAGCTTTAGTGAGGGTAATGCCAACACCACCTGCTTTGAGTGAAAGTATAAATACAGATGGTTCTGTATCTGGTTCTTGAAATTCAGTAATCATCTGTTCGCGGCGTTTGCGATTAGTGCCACCATGTAAGTAGTAGGTGTTGCAATGCAGATGATGTTTGATATGCTTTTCGATATTTTCACAAACTTCAGTAAATTGACTAAATATTAGCAAACTTTCTCCTTCTGCAACTGCTTCATCGACCATTTCTGCTAATCGACTCAGTTTGTGCGATCGCTCGGTGGAAAATTCACTGTTATCCTGTAAAAATTGGGCTGGATGATTACAAATCTGTTTCAATTTCATCAAAGTTGAAAGTATCAATCCTTTACGTTGAATACCTTCCGTATGTTGTAATTTTTCTTCTACATCTTTGACTACCACTTCGTAAAGTGATGCTTGTTCTTTTGTCAAGTTGGTGTAGAGTTTTTGCTCAACTTTATCAGGCAAATCATTAATGATAGATTGGTCGGTTTTGACGCGTCGCAAAATTAGAGGCTCAACTAATTTTTTGAGGGTAGTTGATTTTACCCGGTCATTATCTTTTTGAATAGGAATTTCAAAGGATTTGCGAAATTGAGCTTCTTTACCCAGGTAGCCGGGATTGAGAAAGTTAAAAATTGACCACAAATCTAGCAGGCGGTTTTCTACAGGAGTTCCTGTTAACGCCAGCCGATGTTTTGCCGAAATTTTAAGAATAGCTTTGGTTTGCGCGGCTTTGGGATTTTTGATGTTTTGCGCTTCATCTAAAACCAGGCGTTGCCACTCGATGCTATTTAATAACTTCTCATCTTTGCGGGCTAAGGTAAAGGAAGTAATGATTACATCGTGCTGTTGACAGGCAACTTTAAAATCTTGAGACTCTTGCAGGCGATCGCTACCATGATGAACCATAGTTTTTAAATGAGGTGCAAACTTGGCAATTTCTTTTTGCCAATTCCCCACAACAGAAGTAGGTGCAATTAATAGTGTTGGCAAAAGAGTTGACTGTAAATCCTTTTCTTGTACCAATCTCGCAATCACCTGTACCGACTTACCCAAACCCATATCGTCTGCTAAACAGCCATTTAAACCCAAACGTTCCAAATATTCCAGCCAGGAAACGCCCCGTTTTTGGTATTCTCTCAAATTCCCTTGCAGATTTAATTGGTCAGAAATTGGTTCTAGTCGGCTTTTATCTTGTAACTTCGCTATCATCTCCGACAGCACATCATCATGTTCAATTTCCCATTCGTCCCCAACTTCGGCACTGCGTTGGAGAAATTCCAGCAGATTCATCTGGGGTTGTTCATCACCGTGAGATTGCCAAAATTCCAGTAATTGTTGCATTTTATCTCGATCTAGCTCCATCCACTGACCGCGAAAATGCACTAATGGAGACTTGGCATTAATCAGTTGTTCCCATTCTTGGGGGGTGACTACTTGCTCACCAATTGCCAACTCATATTGATACTGTACTAATGAGTCTAAACCGAAATAGCTTTTTGTCTCACCTTTCGTTGGAGCAAGTTTGCGACCCGATGCCTGAAGGCGAATTTTGGCGCGACGGCGACCTGCGGGAGTATACCAAGCAGGCACAATTACCTTAAATCCTGACTCTTCCAGCACCCAAGCACTTTCTTTGAGGAAGTCAAACGACTCATCTAAAGTTAGTTGCATATCTGTGGGTTGGTCTGTCTCCAATCCTTGCCACAATTTCGGATACATTCTGGCTGCGTAACCTAAATTTAACAGCAGATTAGTTTCAAATTCTTTGCCAAATTGCTTGTATACATCAGTTTTAGCAGTTTTATTCATATTCCAATAGTCTGCCAAGTTCAACTTCAAAGAAGGGTCTTGTTTACTAGCTACCAAAAACTGCATTTGCCAGTTATCTATCTCTTCAGTGGTAGGAGAATGTAACTGAAAGCAGAGATGAAAGGGGGAATCTGCTTGAGTGCGGGTAATTTTGGCTTTCCAAGCTTGCCATTGCTTATATTCTTCTAGTGCAGCATTTGTTGATAAGGGGTTATGTCGCTGGGGATAAAGGCAATAATCAATTAGAGATTCTGCAATTTGCTTGTCAAAAGCGGCTGTAGAGGGCGTGTGCGTGACTAAATCATGAAGTACAGACTCCGAAAAGTGACGCAACAAAGTTTCTTTATCGAAGAACTCAATGCTGTTGGCTGTTGTAGAACCTGCTGCACAAATCAGCGGCATATAATCAATATATTTTTGAATATTCGCTGCATATTCCTCAGAAATAATTTCCCAGGTGGCATAAATTTCAAATGGCTGTAAAGTTGGTAGTTTGCTTTTTTTCTTAGTTTTTGTAGCTTCTAACTGCCGATATTTCAGCGCAGGAATATATTGGTCTTTGATAATTATTTGTTTAAAAGCTTGGGTGTAGTGATACCAAAACAATAAATCAGAACCGAGTTGAATATTGCCAGAGTTATATAATGCTAAAAAATGAATGTCGTTGAGGAACTTAATAACGTTAATTGCTTGTGCAGCTTTGGCAGATATCACCGTTTGATAACAATCCACTTGCCAATATTGAAATTCCTCGTAATCTTCGGGAATTTCCACTTCCAAATACTTAATTAATTCGGGTGAAGGGAGGGGTTGATTATTGGTAGTTGGCAGAGCAAAGTATTTTGGGGATATACGCTGGCTTAATTTAGGCGCTGGTTCTTTAATTCCCAACTCTTGGGTTAAAAACTTTATTAATTCATCCTGTGGTAAATGTCCAGGATGAGTTTGTTGACGATTAGCACGGCTTTTTTTAACGATAGGGGTTTCTACCCACAAGTAAAAAGCACCTGACTGGATAAAGTCAGTGTTTGCATTTGGTATCCAGGTACCATGAAGTACTTTCATAGTTGTGATGCCTCTGGATGATCGAAAAATTTTAGTGGTTTAGAATTACTTTACCAAATGTAGGTATCACACAATTAACAGATTTGTCGGGAGCATCTCAACTTTGCCAAATGCCGAACGGCTACAGCAAAGAGTATATAAGGTAAGCTAATGGCTAAGGTCGCTAATCTACTTTGAATCATCTTGTGGACGGCGATCGCAGTTGATTAATTACAATCACAATTTAGAGTAAATGAATAATCTTAAATTGATTTCAGAATATCAAAGCTTTGGCGGCAAACTCGGCTTTCATTCTCATATTTCTTCTACTTGTAGCGGTGAGATGCGCTTTGCCGTTTATCAACCACCGCAAGCCACTCAACAACCAGTACCAGTTCTCTATTTTCTTTCTGGTTTGACTTGCACTGAAGAGAATTTTATGGTAAAAGCAGGGGCGCAGCGCTACGCAGCTGAGTATGGCTTAATGCTAGTTGTACCAGATACTAGCCCTCGAAATACTGGGATTGTAGGTGAGGATGACGAGGAGGATTTTGGTACAGGTGCAGGCTTCTATGTTGATGCTACAGAAAAACCGTGGCGATCGCACTACCAAATGTATAGTTATATCGTCCAAGAATTACCCGCTTTAATTGCTGCCAACTTCCCCATACAACCAGAGAAACAAGGCATTTTCGGTCATTCGATGGGGGGACACGGGGCGCTAGTTTGTGCTTTAAGAAACCCGCAACTGTACAAATCGGTATCTGCTTTTGCACCTATCGCCGCACCTATGCGTTGTCCTTGGGGTCAAAAGACTTTTAGTTGTTATTTAGGAACCAATCAAGAAACTTGGCGTGCTTATGATGCTAGTGAATTAGTCAAGCATACCCAATTTCACAGCCAGATTTTGATTGACCAAGGAACTGCTGATCAATTTTTAGCTGAACAATTACTCCCAGAGGTGTTTGAGCAGGCTTGTATGGCTGTCAAACAGCCCCTCACCTTGCGTTATCAAGAAGGCTACGATCACAGTTATTATTTTATCGCTAGTTTTATTGCAGATCATATCCGTCACCATGCGATCGCTTTCGGAAAAATTTAGTGAAAATTAAACTAATCTAAATAAACTTCATAAATAGCTTTATCAGTTACCTTGTTTACTGTATTTATCCCAAGCAATAACTTATTAGTAAATTAAGTCTGAATAACTTAATGACTAGGAGACTATTGTGAGTAAAAATTTATTAGCTTTCATAGCTAGTATAATTTTTAGTTTTGGAACAGTAATTTTAATTAAAAGGCTGAATCTACCTGTGTTCATCACCTTCAGCGTTGCTATTTGTGCAAGTCATATTTTGATGATTTTGGTAATGATACAGAACTTTTTGTCTAGAGTTCAAAAACTTAAATAAACTTTTCGATAAGTTTGTTTCTTCAGTCTGTATATCTTTTGAGACATTCCCACTTTTCTACGTTGGCGAGCCAGTCTAGCCCGTCAGAATAAGCCTTGATAATCCCTAATCTGTCTTTTAATATTTTTTCTGCTTCTGGTAAATTCAGCAGGCATACTCCAGCCAAATTTACACATTTCTCATAATAACTAACTTTATTAAACTAAATCCTCTACTAATTCTGGTTTGACTACACTTGTTCATGCTCTCTAAGCATAGATGGATCAATTGAAATACCTAAGCCCTCAGCTACACCACGACCGTAAGAAACATCTGCCCGGAAGAAATGGCAAAGTTGACGTATCTGGATATCCTGTCTTGCCTGACTGAGACTACCAATAATATTTTGAACAAGACGCTTTTGTTGCTCAGGATTCAGTAACCTATAAAGATCACCTGCTTGCTGATAATCGTCGTTTCCTTGACGATGATCGTAACGATCAACGGCAACATTCCCCAGACAAATTGGTGGCTCTGCATAGGCTGAGTTTTGTTTGGGCGTACCCTCGGCACTATTAGGTTCATAGTTAGGAGCGCTACCACCGTTGTTTCCCAAAGCCATCAAGCCATCTCGCTGGTGATGCATCACTGGACATTTAGGCTGATTGACGGGTAGTTGCTGATAGTTACCACCCAAGCGGTATCGTTGAGCATCTGGGTAAGACATGAGGCGAGCTTGAAGTACTTTGTCTGGAGAGAAGCTAATCCCAGGAACCACTGCACTAGGACTAAAAGCGGCTTGCTCAACTTCGGCAAAATAATTTTCAGGGTTACGGTTTAGCTCTAATATCCCGACTTCAATTAAGGGATAATCTCCTTGCTTCCAAACTTTCGTTAAGTCAAAGGGATTGTCTGGATGTTTCGATGCTTGCTCCTCGGTCATCACTTGAATACATAGCCGCCATTTGGGATAATCTTTCTGGGCGATCGCTTCAAATAAATCACGAGTTGCATGGTCAGGATCTTCTCCCTTCACCTTGGTCGATTCCTCATTCGTTAAGGTTTGATGCCCTTGCAGAGTTTTAAAGTGAAATTTACACCAAACGCTTTCACCAAGTGACTCTGAAAGAGTATCGCCTTGAGCATTAATCAAACTGAAGGTGTGGCTACCGAAACCGTCCATGTGTCGATAGGTTTTGGGAATTCCCCGATCTGAAAACAGGATCGTTACCTGATGAAGAGATTCAGGACTGAGTGACCAGAAATCCCACATTGCGTTATGGTCTTTGCAATTGGTTTGGGGATTGCGCTTTTGAGTATGGACAAAATCAGGAAACTTTAGCGGATCGCGGATGAAGAAAATTGGGGTATTGTTGCCTGTAATATCCCAGTTGCCTTCTTCGGTGTAAAATTTGACAGCAAAGCCTCTAGGGTCGCGTTCGGCATCTGCTGAACCTTTTTCTCCTCCGACTGTAGAAAAGCGCAAAAGGACTTGCGTTTTCTTGCCAATCTCAGAAAAAAGTTTAGCTTTACTGTAGCAAGTGATGTCATTGGTAACAGTAAAAATACCGTAAGCAGCTGCACCTTTGGCATGGACAACTCGCTCAGGAATACGTTCTCGGTTGAAATGAGCCAACTTTTCGAGCAGGTGGAAATCCTGTATTAATAAAGGGCCACGCGCCCCAGCGGTGAGTGAGTTCTGGTTGTCGGCAACAGGGATACCATCAGCAGTTGTCAAATTTTGGGATTCAGTCATAGTTAAGTTAATTAGATTGCCCAAAGTAAATTTTAGTCAGTAAACAAATTTGTAGAAGGGGTTAAACATATAGTTATATATGTTTAAATCGTACTCGTTATGATTACGAAAATACCGCGAACTGCGATCGCATGATGGCACTGCCATTATTTGCCATTGATTCTGTATAGATCAACCTGATGCAGATCGAGGATAATTTGAACAGCACAAACCAAAGCTATCAGGCCAATCAACTCGGTAGGTGACAAACCCACGCCAGCTACAGCGACAAGCAGAACAACAACTGCTGCTACAAAACGATAACCCGCCCGAACTTTACAGCGTAGTTTGGCGTTAATGCTTAGACCAGTAAGATAGATGACTCCCAGGGTAAGCAAGCACAGCGCCAAACTAGCGCAAATTAGCCAGCGTTCAGCAGTCGGCAGTACCAGGTCAGGATTGCTGGAAACGACGTGTTCCACACCAACTCCAATAGTGGCAATACCAATGGCCAGGGGTAAGTGCATGTATACCCAAGTCTGATAGGCTTTGATGTTACGGCATGTACGGGCAGCTCGGATTGCTGAGTCACCTATGTTGTCAAAATAGAGCCACCACAAACTAAAAGCAATACTCAAGCCAAACATGGCAGCACATGCTGATGAGAAATTCCACTGCTGGTCTGCGACACCATTAACCACTGCTAAGACTGTCTCACCTAGCACAATTAAGGTAAATAGACCAAAACGCTCAGGTAAGTGTGAAGTGTGGGGAGCTAGTTCCACATGCACAGACTCTCCTGCTGTTATTACCGTTCCAAAGTCTACCGCCAGCGCTAACATCCAAAGCCCAAATCGCAGTGGTATTGGTACAAATGCCGACACCAGCCAGACCAATGCCGCCAGTCCAGAACCCCTGACAATTCGTGTGGTTAGTGGTCGTGCTGCAACTATATGCCGTCCAGCACGTAGGAACTCGACAACGAGCAAAACCCGAACAGCAGTGTAGGCGAGGGCGAAGCCAGATAAACTTTTACCCAAACCGTCATGTACATTTACTGCTAGTGCTGCCACTGCAACCATTTGTAAGGCGGTCAGCAGTAGGTGTCCCAAATCATCATTATCAAATAGGTTGGCGTAGAATGTAGCCCCAATCCAAGACCACCAAATTGGCACAAACAGCACCAGAAAGCTCAGGAAGCCTGACAGTGAGATGTCCTGATTGAGATTGTGTGCAAGCTCTGAAATTGCTGCCACGAAAAATAGATCAAAAAAGAGTTCCAACCAAGTTGCGTGCCGTTCTTCTTCGTTACCTTCACCAATACGTAATTCAGGAGATTTCAACCATTTCTTCATCCCACACACTCCTTAATCAACTGTGTATAAATTGCGTAGTTGTATTATTAAGTGGTATAAATTGGCAGTCGTGGCACTCAGATGTTGTTTCGGCCAAAGATATGGGCAGAATAACCTGAAAACGGGTGTTTCCTGGTTCAGAGAACAAGCGGATCTCGCCTTTATGCTTTTCAACAATTCGGTAACTAATGACTAGACCTAGGCCTGTTCCCTGACCCACACCCTTAGTGGTAAAGAACGGCTCGAATATCCGCCCTTGGATCTCTGGCGGAATGGCTGGACCGTTGTTGGTAATTTCTACTAGCACACACTTATTTTCTCGTGCTGTGCGAATCCTGATTTGTCCTTGTCCACTCATGGCGTCGATCGCATTGTCAATCAGGTTTGTCCATACTTGGTTTAGTTCACTACCATAGACCGAGATTAGCGGTAGGCTCTTGTCATAATCGCGCGTTAGAGTAATGCCGCCCTTGAGCTTATGACCGAGAATAGTCACTGTACTTTCAAGTCCGTGGTGTATATCCACCTCCTGCATCGGAGCCTGATCCATATAAGAGTACTCTTTAATGGCTTTGACTAGTTCGGAGATGCGCCCCGAACTTTGGTCAATTTCGTCCAACAGCTCAATTCCTGTGAGTGTGGCCTCCAGCCAAGCTAGAACTTCAGCAAGTGATTCTGGGGATAAATACTCCACAATCTTATCCAGGCATTGAGTATCCAGTCCTCCCCGGACTAAGGAAGAAACAATTTTCCAGCCATCAGGCACGTTGTGTAAATCCAGCCAGGCTGTCACCTCTTGCTCGCGATCGCTCTGCGCTAGTAAATCTTCTAAATCACAGGGTGTTTCGGCACGTACAATTACTGTGTGTAGCAAATTGTCAAGAAACAGCAGTTGTTTTTTTGTCATCTGCCTGTGATTGAGTTGGAGTCCAAGATATGGCAATCGTTGAAAGATTTTGTGTAAGTGCTTCGCACCTCGGACGACGGCTGTTGCTGGGTTGTTCAACTCGTGAGCTAGACCAGCTGCTAAAGTACCGAGTGCAATTAGCTTTTGGTGGTGTTGTGACATAGACTCCAAGATTTGCAACCGTTCTGCCGTGATTCTTAAAAGGTCGCGTGTAATCGACGGACAGGTTGTAAGCATCTCCCAGAAAGTATCTGTGTCCCATTTCAACATATAGCTCGGTTTCATGGCACGCACGTTGACGAGATGGTGAGGAGTATCTAATAGAATCAACTCATGACCTGTATATGTTCCAGGGCCAAAACTCATGACCTGTCTTTGTGTGTTGCCGACCTTTTTGGTAAACTCAATCTCGCCTTCTATAAGTACGTAGAAATTGTCTACTGGTTCTCCCTCAACGGCTATGTATTCACCCGTAACCAACCATAGTTCATGGGCGTGTTCAGATAACCATTGGAATTGCTCATCTGTCAATTGTGCGAAAAGCGACAGTTGATGCAAAGCTTCTAACATAATTACACCTTACTTAGATTTAGATATTGATGGATGAACTGAATAGCGATCGCACCCTCTCCAACACCAGAAGCAACTCGCTTCACAGACCCGTTACGCACATCTCCAGCCACAAAGATTCCTGGTACACTCCCTAGCTATCTAATTGGTGTTGTTTACAGGTAAGCTGAAAAAATATCTACCAGC
>JAYGHB010000101.1:0-99512 GCA_034931985.1 Halotia wernerae UHCC 0503 | reverse complement strand
AAGACCGGGCTACCTCACCAAGTGGAGCAACTTCTCCCAAGGGGAGACGCTACGCTAACGGGGGATAGACTTGAAAGTCTCATGGTGTCAGGGTTGTATGATTCAGTTTATATCCTAAACTACCTGACAATAGCTATACAAGTCTTTTAACTTCCAAGGCAGCGAGCGGTACCAGTGCTAAAAATTTAAATACGAAATATCTTAGTCATGGCTAAGTTAGTGGTTTTAAAATTCGGAGACGGGAGTTTTGAGGTGGGGTTTACTGTCACTCTCCAGATCGGTGAAGAAAGCGATCGCCCTGCAACAGAAATTACGGGTAAATTGCCGCCATCTCCCGAAATGCCGCTTTACTACGCCCGTTGGCAATCTAACTATCAAAAGTTGGGCAATCGTTATCGCTTGGACGCTGACAAAATACAAGTCAAGAATGTGTCGATCACCCAAGACTGCCATAATATGTCCCATATTTTGCGGGTGCGCTTTAACACTTGGCTGCGATCAGAAGAGTTTCGCTCTTTACGGGAGAAATGGCTAGAGAAATTATCGCCCACAGACGAAATACGAGTTATTCTGCAATCAGAAAATAGTCAATTACAGAAGCTACCTTGGCATCTGTGGGACTTATTAGAACGCTACCCCAAGGCAGAAATTGCTCTTTCATCACCAAGTTATGAGCGTATCCTCAAGCCACGCACCCCGAATCCAGCAGTAAATATTTTGGCAATTGTGGGTAATAGTCAAGGTATTGATACTCAGGCTGACCAAGCTATTCTGCAACGTTGTCAAGGCGCAGATGTCACCTTTTTAGTAGAGCCACAGCGTAAGGAATTGACCGATAATCTGTGGGGGAAAAACTGGGATATTCTATTTTTCGCCGGACACAGTTCTAGTCAAGGAAATGATGGCTGTGGGCGAATTTACCTCAATAAAACCGACAGTCTCAGCATTGGCGAGTTGAAATATGCTCTCAAAACAGCCATTGAACGGGGTTTACAATTAGCAATTTTCAACTCCTGTGATGGGTTGGGACTAGCACAAGAACTAGCTGATTTGCACATCCCGCAAATCATCGTCATGCGTGAACCTGTTCCAGACCAAGTAGCCCAGGAGTTTTTGAAGTATTTTCTAGAAGGCTTTGCTGGTGGTGAATCTTTATATCAAGCGGTGCGACAAGCACGAGAACGCTTGCAAGGAATTGAGGATAAATTTCCTTGTGCAACTTGGCTACCGATGATTTGTCAAAATTTGGCGCAGATACCACTGACTTGGGAGCAGCTAAAATACATTCAAAAGAAAAATATCCTCCTAAATTTACGTCCATCCCTCAAATGTGGATTTACAATGGCTGTGCTTTCCAGTTTGGCGATGAGTGCTTTAGTTTGGGGATTGAGGTTTGTGGGAGGGCTGCAAAGTGTTGAACTACAAGCCTTTGATCTGATGATGCGATCGCGTCCTGCTGAGGAACCCGATCATCGCCTTTTAATAGTGACAATTGACGATACAGATTTAGCAAATCAAAGACGTAATGGCGAGTCCTTGAAAGGAACTTCCATCTCTGAAAAATCTCTCAATCAGCTACTAGTAAAACTGAAACAGTATCAACCCAGAGCAATTGGTTTAGATATCTACCGCGATTTCCCCGCAGAACAGCGAGATTTAATTACTCGTTTCCAGCAAACTGATAACTTAATTGGGGTATGTAAAGGAAGTGATGCTACAGCCAGTACCAAAGGTATTGAGCCACCGCCAGAAATTCCTAAAGATCGCCTAGGATTCAGCGACTTTATTCATGATAACGATGGAGTTGTACGTCGGCATCTGATGTTCATGAATCAGGAAACTGCATCTTTATGTCCGGCCTCTTATGCCTTAAGTATGCAATTAGCATTCCGCTATTTGTTGCCTTCAGGTATTCAACCTAAATTCAATTCACAAGAAAATTTGCAGTTGGGAAATACTGTTTTTCCGGTTCTGAAATCTAGCACTGGCGGCTATCAAGGCATAGATCCCAATGGTCAAATCTTACTCAACTACCGTGCCTCGAAGCAGATTGCTGAACAGGTAACGCTAACGCAACTTTTATCTAGTCCCATCAACCCCAGAGCGATTAAAAACCGCATTGTTTTGATTGGTGTGGTAGCAAAAGGAGATTTTCCCGACTACTGGGCTACTCCCTACGGAACTATATTAGATGAGCAAATGCCAGGAGTACTAGTACAAGCACACATGATCAGTCAAATTCTCAGTGCCGTTTTGGATGGTCGTCCATTATTGCGGGCTTGGTCGCCTGGGATTGAGGTGATCTGGATTTGGGGTTGGGCTATGGTTGGAGGCGTACTAGCTTGGCGCTGGTGTTCGCCACCCAGATTAGCTTTAGGAGTTGGTGTGAGTGTTGGTATGCTGTATTTAGTCTGTTTTAACCTTTTAATCTGGGGTGTTTGGGTGCCGTTTGTACCGTCAACGTTGGTCTTGGTGTTGACAGTTGGCGTTACATCAACTGTTAAACAGACAAAAGCTTTAGAACGTCGTCAGCAGAAGCTGTCGATACCAAATCTTAACAGTAATTTATGAAGTCTACTTTACTATTTATGAAACTATTTTTACCATTAGTTCTGGGATACACAGGTGTCTTCGCTAGCCAAAGCTTAGTACTAGCAGTACCAGTACCTTTGACTCACGGTAGGGAAACTCTGTCCCAAACTGTACGCTTTTCACCACCCCAACCGCCGCCAGATCCCCCGCCTGGAGGCCGCGTTCGTGGTGGAGCTAGGCGAAGTCCTTTATGTCTAGAGGCCGAACCTAAACTTACTGCTTTAGTACCCTCCACTAAAGCACCAGCTTCGGTGATTAATGTTTGGGGATGGACAACAAAAGCAAATCCAACTTTGTGGTTTTACGTACCATATACGAAAAATTCTGCCTATTCGACTGAATTTGTCCTCCAAGATCAGCAGTCTAACCCAATCTATCGACAAGCGATCGCCCTACCAAATCAGCCAGGAGTTATCAGTATTTCTCTGCCTGCAAACGCCCCAGCTTTGGAAGTAAACAAACAATACCGCTGGTTTTTGACTGTCTATTGTGAGCAAGAAAAACAATCGCCTCCTATTTATGTAGAAGGTATGATCCAACGAGTCAATCTCAATTCAAAAGTTACCCAACAGTTACAAACAGCAACACCTTTACAGCAGTCTGCGATCTATGCCCAAAATGGAATTTGGCATGAGGCACTGACAACCCTAGCACAACTGCGTCAAAAAGATTCTCAAGATGCAGCACTTAAGACCGCCTGGAGAGATTTGCTGACTAGTATCGGCTTAGATGATATTGTGACAAAACCAATTCTTCCCAAAAAATCTGAATAAGCAAGCAAGGGTACTTTGTAAAGTTAGTTTTGAGGGTTTGTAGTAAGCACTTCAGTGTTTAGAAAAATCAGGACTAAAGTCCTTACTACGAACTTATATTTGATCTAAACGCAGAACGGCCATAAAAGCTTCTTGGGGTACATCCACTGTTCCTACAGATTTCATCCGCTTTTTACCTTTTGCCTGTTTCTGCAAAAGTTTTTTCTTGCGGCTAATGTCACCACCGTAGCATTTAGCTAGTACGTCTTTCCGCAAGGCGGGAATGTGTTCGCTGGCGATCACTTTACTACCAATTGAGGCCTGAATTGGCACTTTAAATTGATGGCGGGGAATGAGTTCTTTAAGTTTTTCGGCCATTGCTCGCCCGACGTTGTACGCTTTATCCCGGTGAACAATCATCGCCAAGGAATCCACAGGATCGCCGTTAATCATAATATCCAGCTTCACCAAAGGATTTTCACGGTAGCCAATGAGGTGATATTCCATGCTGGCATAACCGCGTGATCGCGACTTCATTTGGTCAAAAAAGTCGGTGACGACTTCTGCCAAAGGTAACTCATAAGTTAGGGTAGTGCGTCCTTGGGTGAGATATTTCATGTCTTTGAAAATACCACGCCGATTTTGCGACAATTCCATGAGACTACCGACGTAGGTTTCCGGGGTAATCATCTCTACTTTGACGTAGGGTTCTTCAATTTTTTCGCGATCGTTAGGTGCAGGTAAGTGGCTAGGATTATCAATGTACAGTTCTTCGCCCTTAAGAGTAATTACCTTATAAACCACCGAAGGAGCTGTAATAATTAAATCTAAGTTGTACTCTCGTTCTAGGCGTTCTTGGACAATTTCCATGTGCAGTAAGCCCAAGAATCCACAACGAAAGCCAAAGCCCATCGCGCTCGAAGTTTCTGGTTCGTATTGCAGCGCAGCATCGTTAAGTTTAAGCTTTTCCAAGGCTTCCCGCAAGTCTTCAAATTGGTCAGCATCGATAGGAAACATCCCACAAAATACCATTGGGTTAGCTTCTGCGTAACCAGGTAGAGGTTCTTCTGCTTTGGTCTTACTTAGGGTAATTGTATCTCCCACCCGTGCATCGGCTACAGCTTTAATTGCCGCACCCAAATAGCCAACTTCCCCAGCGTGTAGTTCTTCAACTTGTTTTTGGGTAGGAGAGAGAACGCCCAACTCGTCAACTTCGTATTCTTTACCAGATATCATCAGATAGATGCGATCGCCTTTTTTCAAAGTGCCATCCATCACCCGGAAATAGACAATTACTCCTCGGTAGCTGTCGTAATAGCTATCAAAAATTAATGCCCGTAAGCGTTCATTGATCGTATTTTTTGGTGGCGGTACACGCTCTACAACTGCTTCTAAAATCTCATCAATGCCAATGCCTTCTTTAGCAGAAGCAAGAATTGCATTGCTGCAATCTAAACCGATAATTTCTTCTATTTCGCCGATGACTCGATCTGGTTCTGCTCCAGGCAAATCAATTTTATTCAAAACCGGGATAATTTCTAGGTCATGCTCAAGAGCTAAGTATACATTTGCCAAGGTCTGCGCTTCGACACCTTGAGACGCATCTACTACCAACAACGCTCCTTCACAAGCAACAAGACTACGGGATACTTCATAAGAAAAATCCACATGACCAGGCGTATCAATTAAGTTCAGCACATACTGCTGACCATCTTTGGCCTGATAATTCATCCGAGCAGCTTGCAGCTTAATGGTAATGCCGCGCTCCCGTTCTAAATCCATGTTGTCGAGAAACTGTTCTTTCATCTGTCGCTCGGCAACAGTGCCAGTAGCTTGCAGTAAGCGATCGGCCAGGGTAGATTTCCCATGATCGATATGAGCAATAATACAGAAATTGCGAATGCGAACTGCGGGAACGTCAGTCATATACTATACTTTGCTGAAGCAGCAACCAAAGTTAAAAGAACAATTTACTTCATGTATTTTAATGCTTTCTTAGCCAAGATGCTGCTACCAGGGAAATTAAAGGTGAGGAACTGACTCGGTAAACAGGTAGAGTTTTAAAAATTTATATAAAGTCTATATATAAAGTCTATTTTTACCTGATTGTATTGATCAATCAGGAGCGTACAATAAATATATATAAGTACATAGTTTAAACATCATGGGTAATTACACCCCGTAATTGCCCAGGAATTCTGATTTACTGACAAAACTCCTAGAGAGCTACTGTAGTGAGTTCTATGAAAATTGCTGCTGGAAACCTGATGCTGTTTGTTACTTTGGTAGGATTTCGGGGAACTATGTAACTATAACCTTTAAAATTTGTCAGTAAACAACCCGAAAATGAATAGAACTACTTTACAAAGCTTTTGACAAAGCAACCTCCGAGTATATAAACCTATGAATATGAAAGAGAAAGCTACTGACGCGGATCAAAGACGAACCGATAAGGTAGAAATTGCTGTCCGCCTAGATTCCGAGCTACTCGAACAAATTCAGCATTTAACCAATGACCCCAGTAAGGTAATTGAGGTGGCAATCCGTCAATGGTTGCGGGGAGATGTTCCCAGAGATGATGAACTGACACGCACCCCTCATCGCATACCTATTCCACCAAGAGGTGAATGGAATGATTGACATCTATGAAAGAGGACAGGGGACAGGAAAAACTAGGTCGCTCACGAGGGGCAAAGATTCTTGGACGAAGTACGGCTTTAAACCTTTACCTCTTTTCGTAAATAAACTGTAAATAGAAAATAAAAAAAACGTAAAGTTTGTCAATCTAGATTCCAAAATTGCCAAAATACCTCATGTAAGTTTGCCAAATCTGTAACATTTTATGCCAGATTTTGAGCAGCCTTAGTAAAACTGTTTTGAGTTGCTATTTGTCTATCCAACTCGATTAATGACTATTACTGCTAATTCGCAATTGCCGAACTTATTTTCTCAAAATCTGGAATATATCGATCATCAGATTGATGGCTCGTTATCAACTCTTGGATCTGAGTTGGTATACACGCAAGATGGAGCAGGACGCTATCTGACCTTTTATTGGCAGCAAAGCGAACTTTTGGGGTTAAACTCCCAGCAAATAGTGAATGGAGGCAATGAAAATGAAATTTTTGCTCCTGTGGATAAGGGTGTCTATTTAGAGCGTTTGCATCGGATTTTAAACAGTTTAGTGCCGGAAAAATTTCAGTGCTGGTTTCGCTACCACCAAGAGTTATTCGAGTTGGAATTGACAATTTGCCCAATCATGCCACAATTGGGAACCGCTGCTACTACAGTTTTGGTAATGGGGCGACTATTACAAGCTACAGTCAACAAAAAACAAGTGAATGTGGCACCAAAAGTACCCACACAAGTAGAGTTGGCTTTACGTTCACAGCGACAACAGCATCTAGTCAATCAAATTACCAGAAACATTCGACGGACATTGGATCTAGATATTATTTGGCAACAAACAGTAGACAGTTTAGGGAAAGCGCTACGGCTAGAGCGCTGTATTATTTGTCCTTACCAGCCTTCTAGCACCAGAGTCCGGGTGATAGCAGAGTATCATCAGCCAGATTGCACCTCAATGCTTGGCGAAGAAATAAATTTAGCTTCTAAGCCAGCCTTTGCTCAAGCATTGGCAACTCTAGAACCAATTGTGATGGAGGTATCTGAGTGTGGTTTGTGTCCACAGCAGAAAATGTTGGTGGTGGCTACATGCTATAAAGACCAAGCCAATGGATTAATTGCCATAACTCTGCAAGATGAATGCTGTCCTTTGACAGATACTGAACGAGAACTAGCCAAAGAAGTAGCAGATCAATTAGGAACTGCGATCGCCCATGCTACTTTATATAAAGAACTCGAAGCAGCCCGTCAAAAAGCCGAAGAAGCTTCACGCTTAAAGAGCGAATTTCTAGCTAATGTATCCCATGAAATTCGCACTCCCCTCAACGGCATGATCGGATTTTTGAAGCTGATTTTAGAGGGTATGGCAGATGACCCAGAAGAACAAAATCAGTTTTTGGCAGAAGCTCACCAATTATCAATACATTTGCTGAATATTATTAACGACATCTTGGATATAGCCAAAATCGAAGCAGGCAAAATGGAGCTAACTTGCGCTCCAGTCAAGCTAGACGAGCTATTTGGTGATGTAGAAAGTTTCATGCGTCCCCAGGCAGAGATGAGAAACCTCAGCTTCTGGATGCAGTTACCTCCCACCTCTGATGAAATCGTTGTCCAAGGCAATTACCAACGGTTGCTACAAGTTATGCTCAACTTGGTAAACAATGCCATCAAATTTACCCAAGAAGGCGGTATCACCATCAGTGCCGATTTAGTGCTGAAAAAAGCGAAATTTCAAGACCAGCAATTTCCAGGGATGGTGAGAGTCAGGGTAGCAGACACAGGCATTGGTGTTTCTTTAGATAAGCAAGATAAACTATTTCAATTATTTTCTCAAGTCGATGGCTCTCGCACTCGCCAGTACGGTGGTACTGGTTTAGGACTAGCAATATCCCAGAAGTTGGTAGAGGCAATGGGTGGTGAAGTGCATTTTTACAGTCTTGGTGAAGGACTTGGCTCAACAGTTACATTCTCAGTACCCCTGTATCAACAACCAGTGATATTGCTATCTAGTGAAAGCGACTCATCAAACAGTGCTGAGTTAAAAGACTAGGGATTAGAGGCTAGAGATTAGAGACTAGGGAGTAGAGGCTAGGGGCTAGGGTGGTGTATTCTATCCATAGGAAAACTGCTATCTAAACATTTATTAATAGAGTGGATACTTATAGTTATTGCCCAGTAGTTTAGGGCATAAACTGTTCATAAAACCCGGACACCAAAAGACTTGAGAAATTTACTGAAACAATTCCGTTTACTTTCGGGACAAACTCAGTATCACTGCTGAGAAACAGTACTTTTTGATATACAAATATTTTGCGTTTCACTGAATTAACTTGAGGAATATCTATGCATATTACCGCTTCAGCGATTTCACTCAATGTGGATGATGTCACAGCATCGGCAACATTCCTCAAGCAACATTTTGGCTTCAGTGAAGAAATGGCAGCCGAGGGCTTTGTTTCTCTTTCTAAACCGGATGCTGGCTTTAACCTAATTTTTCTTCAAACTGATCTGGAAAGTTTCAAACCCATCTATATGCGGGGACATCGAGCGGATGGTATACTCATTGCCTTTGTGGTGGATGATATTGATCAAGAATATGCGCGTATTCAATCAGAGGGTGTGAAAATTACAACCGCGATCGAGACTGAACCTTGGGGTGAAAGGTTCTTTCAAGTTACAGACCCCAACGGTGTCGTGATTCAACTCGTCCAGTGGCTCACCGAAAACATAGGAGAAAGAGCTTGAAGTATTATCCCCTATCCTCTATTCCTTATTCCCTGCTATTAAGTTTCAACTGGAAGCACTAGTGTAAAACCGTAAGGCAAACCGCCAAAACCAAGTAGAAATTAAAAATAGCACCAAGGCCAAAACTGCTGCACCTATTGACCAAGTTATTTGATTACGACCTAGCATAGCTTCTGCTGGTATGGTAGTTAAAAAAGCTACTGGCACTACAAAGGTAAAGAAAAAGCGATAAGCCGTAGGATATGCCACCATCGGATATCTGCCAGCTTCCAATAAACCTCGTAGTACCTCGGTGACATTGTATATTTTCACAAACCAAATGCTAGTTGCTCCCAGCATGAACCACAAACTATAAAGAATCACCAAACCAAATAACAAAGGTACTGCACTAAGTAGATAGTTACTGATTTCCAAACCCAACCTTTGACCTGCGTACCCAATTACAAAACTACCAAAAACTAAATCAGGTAGACCCCACGGGGAAAGGGTATGAGTAGAAAGCCAAAACTGACTGCGGATAGGTTTAAGCAGCACAAAGTCCAAAGTGCCTTCCTGGACATGGCGGACAATTCGATTCAGGTTGGGAGCCAGGAAAGTGGCAGAAAAGCCTTGCAGCAAGGTAAAAATTCCCAGAACAATCAAAGCCGCTTCCCATGACCAGCCAGTAAAAGTATAGCCAGTACGGTAAAACAAGAATAGTCCAAATAAACTACCGACCAGATTACCCAAGCTGGTAAAAGCAGCTATGAGAAAGTTGAGGCGATACTCCATCTCTGCTGCTATGGCGGTACTCCAAAATATTCCTAGTACTTTCCAATATCTTTGCATCTTGTATCTGTAATGGGAGCTAGGGAAATTCTTTTTTAATACCCAGTACCCAGTATCCTTGAAAAGGACAAAATAAATTTACGTAAACTTAATAATATTAATCATTTGGAAAAATTGCTGAACGTTAAGATGTTGAATGCATATTCTTTACAATGTGAGATTCTATGCACTTTGACTTACCACAGCTGATTAAATCACTAGGCTATTTTGGGGTTTGGGGGATTATCTTTGCTGAATCTGGCTTGCTGATTGGGTTTTTTCTGCCAGGAGATAGTTTACTGTTTACAGCGGGATTTGTGGCATCTCAAAATTTACTGAATATTTGGATTCTAATTATTGGTGCTTTTATTTGTGCAGTCCTAGGTGATAATGTTGGCTATACTACAGGACATAAATTTGGTAGAAGATTATTTCAAAAGGAAGATTCATGGTTATTCCATAAAAAACATGTGATTAAAACCCAAAAATTCTATCAACAGCACGGCAAAAAAACAATTGTTTTAGCTAGATTCGTGCCGATTGTTAGGACTTTTGCACCGATTGTGGCTGGACTTGGTGCAATGCACTATCGGACGTTTATGTTTTACAACTTAATCGGTGGCTTATTTTGGACGTTTGGAATTACCATGTTAGGGTTTTTCTTAGGAAAATCTTTGCCAGCTGAACAGTTAGATAAGTATTTATTACCGATCATTGGATTAATTATAGTTGTTTCTTTATTACCATCGATTGCTCATTTAATTCAAGAATTTAAGAGACCATTTATAAAGTAAATCTTTAAGCGACTAGACGACGTAGCATAATGCGAGTCATAACGGCATATTTGGCATGATAATACTAAAACGCTTCTCCCAACAGCTTGATGGGGTAACTCTGAGCGAAGGAAGTAACATGATTAAATATGAGAGATTATGGAAGCGAACAGACCATGATTATTAAAGAAGAAATTACCATCAAAGTCCCTTCTGAAGTAGCAGAGGCATACCGCAATGCTACCGAAGAAGAACGCTCACAAATTGAAGCCCGGATGGCAGTGTTACTAAAGTCTTCAATGACTTGCAGGCAAGAAGCCATTGCCAAGCTCAGGCAGACAATGGATGAAATTGGCACACAAGCTATACAAAGGGGTTTAACGCCAGAGATTTTGGAGTCAATCTTAAATGATGACGAATGAAAGAGGGTTTGTGTGTGATGTCAATGTCATCATTAGCGCGGTATTATTGCCAGGGAGCAAACCAGATTACGCACTCAGAAAAGCTCAAGATTTAGGAGAATTGTTGATATCTGAGTCCATTTGGCTGGAGCTAGAACAGGTACTCGCTCGACCGAAATTTAATCGGTACACTACGCCAGAAGAGCGAAATAATTTCCTGGTGGATTTTTCCAAAACTGTACAGTTCATTAAAGTGTCTGAAGAGATTAATGAATGTCGAGATCCAAAAGATAACAAGTATCTAGAATTAGCAGTCAGTGGAAAAGCAGAATGTATTGTGACCGGAGATAATGATTTGTTAGTGCTAAATCCCTGGAGAGGTATTGAGATTATGACTATTCAAGAATTTTTAGCGATGTTGTAATTAAGTATAATATTTAACTAAAATTAACTAATTATCGGTAATTTATGGCTAGACTGTCTAACGAATTACAACGCTACTTTTTTGAAGAAAAAAGACCATCAAATGTAACTTTGGCGGAGATTTTACTACTAGCAAAAGAAAGAATTTTTGGGTTTTTGCTGGTTATTTTATCTCTACCTTCAGCTTTACCGATTCCTGCGCCTGGGTACTCGGTTCCTTTTGGAATTTTGATTTTTCTCTTGGCGGTACAGCTGATTGTCGGTGCTAAAACTCCTTGGCTACCACAGAAAATGATGAATCATCCTATCAAACTAGCAACAGTCCAAGGGTTTTTGAAGGGAGGGATTCCTTGGCTGCGAAGAATTGAAGCGATCGCTCGTCCCCGTTTAAGCTATATTTGTACCACTTTACCAGGAAGAATCACCATTGGCAGCGCGATCGCTCTCATGGCAATTTCCATGATGATTCCCATTCCAGGGACTAATACCCTACCAGCAATGGGTGTTTTTGTGACTGGCTTTGGCTTACTAGAAGATGATGGTGCTATTAGCTTAAGTGGTTTAGTTTTGTGTTTAATGGGGGCAATCCTAACTACTTCGATTTTGTTTGCCGTGATGTGGGGTGGTTCTAGTATTATTGATATCATTAAAACTTGGCTGGGTCGTTAATCCCCAAAAATACTACTGGAGATAAATGACATGAAAACACTAGAGGTTGATAATATCGTCATGAATTTATTTGACACCAACCTCTACCTATTTTTAGAAAACCTTCTATTTTTCCTAGTTGCCACAGCTTTTCTCGTAGTTGTAGGTTGGGCGTGGAGGAATGCCAAGCCTTTCAGCCTGCCAAAGCCGTTGCCAGGGTGGTTTAAAATCTGGTTCGGCACAGTGCAAGTACTGGGAGTATTATTGCCGTTAGTAGTCATGCTGTTGTGGGGTGTATTTTGGGGTTACACTTCTGTATTAACTGTCTTGGGTTGGTATTTTGTGATGTTAGGGTTGCAAATCCTCTCGGAGATTGTAACGCTGAGGCAAATTCACAACCTAGTGTGGGTGATGGTTCCCTATTTATACTTACCTTACCGCCTCTGGCAATTATATGAAGGTTTGACAATTTTGGGTTCTACAAATGAATTGCTGTGGATTCGCTATTTATTAATTTTAGAAATTGTCTTGTGGGCTGGAAACTATGCCTTAGATTTATCACAGCTACCAAGGCTATTTCGTTGGGAACTCCCAGAGGTCTGTCAACCCGAAAATGACGGGTGAAGGCAGGCAGAGGAGGCAGAGGAGGCAGGGGAAGCAGGGGAAGCAGGGGGAGTAGGGGGAGAGAATAATAACCAATGCTCAATGCCCAATGCCCCAAGTCGATAAAGTTTCTCGCCGACTTTCCGTGAAGAAACTACACAAAAGCTGATAGCGTCAAACAAAGGAAAAGATTTTTGTGGACATTACAGCTTGAAAACCCGTTCTAATTACTGGCAACTACTGCCTTATATCCGACCACAGTGGCAAAATATTACCAAGGGATGTGTTGGCATCTTGGGATATGTACTGGCGACACTAGCGCTAATCTACCTCGCAGGTAAATTGGCAGTTCCCTTTGGACAAGGTAATGTAGTAGCGATCGCTCAATTAGCTGCAATTCTCGGCTTAGTGTTTTTTGTACGCGGCTTTTTTCAGTCTGTGCAAGATATATACATGGCAAAAACTGCTTTAAGAGTTGCTTTTACTCTGCGTAAGCAAGTCTACAGCCACTTACAAAAGCTCAATCTCAGCTTTTTTGAAACAGCTAAAGCAGGTGATTTATCTTACCGCCTCACAGAAGATATTGACCGCGTTGGCGAAGTCATTAATAAACTATTTCACGATTTTATTCCCTGCATTTTGCAGTTGGTGGCAATTCCCATCTACATGATTTACCTGAATTGGCAACTCACACTAGCCACAGTAATTGTTGCGCCACTAATGGGTATTTTAATTGGCTGGTTTGGTGAACGGTTACGCAAGTATTCCCTCAAAAGCCAAAATCGGGTGTCGAGTTTATCGGCTATCCTCACGGAAGTTTTCAGCGGTATTCGTCTGGTACAAGCTTTTGCTGCTGAAAATTATGAAATCGCCCGATTTAGTCATGAGGCGGAACGCAGTTTTCAAGCAAAATATTCAGCAGAACGCCTCAAAGCTATTCAAATCCCGATTATCGGATTTTTGGAAGCTTTGAGTGGATTATCGTTACTAATGGTAGGAGCGTGGCAAATTTCTCAACGCAATTTAACAGTAGGGGAATTTTTCAGCTACCTAGCCGCAGCAGGTTTGTTAATTGATCCTATCGGTCATACTACTAATAACTACAACGAATTTAAACAGGGTGAAGCATCAGTTGACCGTGTTTTTGAATTAATGGCAATTCAGCCGACGGTGGTAGAAAAACCAAAAGCGATCGCCTTGTCCCCAGTTAATGGCAAAGTTGAATATGATCATGTATCTTTTGCCTATAAAGCTGATGAGCCTGTTTTAAAAGATATCAGTTTGTTAGTCATGCCAGGAGAAGCGATCGCCCTTGTGGGTGCTTCCGGTGCTGGTAAAACTACATTTGTGAATCTTCTGCCTCGCTTTTATGATCCGAAAGCTGGTGAAATATTCATTGATGGTATTGCTATTCGGGATGTCACCCTTGAGAGTCTGCGGCGACAAATTGGTCTTGTTCCCCAAGAAACCATCATGTTTTCGGGAACAATTGCTCAGAATATCGCCTTTGGCAAAGATATTTTTGAGATGTCAGCAGTTGCAGAAGCGGCAAAAATTGCTAACGCCCACCAATTTATTAGCCAACTACCAGAGGGTTATCATACTTGGGTAGGCGAACGTGGGGTCAACTTATCGGGTGGACAACGCCAAAGAATTGCGATCGCTCGTGCTGTACTGCTGAATCCCCAAATCTTGATTTTGGATGAGGCCACATCTGCGTTAGATTCCGAGTCAGAAGCATTAGTACAAGAAGCTTTAGAAAGACTAATGCAAAATCGCACAGTATTTATTATTGCTCACCGTTTAAGTACAGTCCGGCGCTGCGATCGCATTTTAGTTTTAGAACAAGGACAAATTGTGGAATCGGGAACCCATGAAGAACTATTAGCGTTAGAACACCGCTATGCAAGGTTTTATGCCCAGCAATTTAGTTAGTTTGTGCCAAAGGTAACATAGAATTGCTATAGCGAACGCTAGGTAGTTTAAGACATAAACTGATCATCAAACCCGCACACCAAATGACTTTTAAGTTTTTTGCCTACTATACTTTACTTTGCAACCAAGAAGTATTTATGATATTCCTCGTTAATTAAAGTTAAAAAATTGACTAAAGTCTTTTATGTCTACCATTGCAATTATCTATTTTTCTGGTAATGGTCATACGCATTTAATGGCTCAAGCCATTGCCAAAGGTGCAAGCCAATGTGAAGGTACAACTGTTGAACTTCTGCGGATTACTGGCGAAGAGATCATCAATGGTCGCTGGAAGAATGATGAAGTCATAGCAAAGCTGAATCATGCAGATGCGATTGTATTTGGCTCACCGACTTACATGGGTGGAGTAGCGGCGCAGTTCAAAGCATTTATCGATGCAGGTAGCGAAATTTGGTTCAAACACGGATGGAAAGATAAAATTGCTGGCGGTTTTACGCACTCTAGCTCTCCCAGTGGCGACAAGCAAGGAACACTTCTATCTTTGGTAACGAACGCTGCTCAACACGGTATGATTTGGGTGAATGTGGGAGACTTACAAAGCTTTTTATTTGGTAAGGATGATGGGGTAAATCGCTTAGGAGGATTTCTAGGTGTGATGGGTCAAAGTCCACTGGATATGAGTGGTAAAGAAGCAGTAATTGAAGAAGGCGATCGCATCACATCTGAACGTTATGGATTCCGTATTGCCGAGGCAACAAAGCGTTGGTTTAAATAGGTTTTGGATTTTGACATTGCTATTGGTGTGGCATAAAATGAAATATATGTTTAAGTAAAATTACGGTTATCCCAAAATCTTTAACAATTTATATTTCTGCGGTTAGTATTTTTCCAAACCCCAGATAAAACATCCAAATCTATCTCTTTCCTCTCACCTTCCCCAGTGTTTTGAAAAAGCACGGTAAACGCACCAGCACCTAATCTATCTTGAGGAAAAATTCGATAACAAGGGATAGTAGTTAAATGTGATTGATAGTCTTGTAAAGAGGTAATTTTTACTGCTTGAAAATGGGGAAAGCGTGATAAAAACCATTCACAAACTTGCTCATTCTCTTCGGGAGAATAAGTACAAGTCATATAAGCAAGATGACCTTGGGGAGCAACAATTTGGGCAGAGTTAGCTATAATTCTTTTTTGCCGATTTGCGCTTTTATTAATAGCTGTTGGATGAAAACATCCCGGTGCTTTTCCAGCTTTAGCTAGTAAGGATTGTCCCGTACAAGGTGCATCTACTATTACTAAATCACTAGATAAAGGAATATTTTCTCCAAAAATACTAGAATCTCTATTCACTACAATAGAAGGGCTAATGTGGCAACGTTTTAAATTAGAAATTAACATTCCTAATCGTTTACCAATTACTTCATTACTGATAATTAATTTGGGTTGTAACGCCTTCCAAGCAAAGACACTCTTGCCTCCAGGAGACGCACACATATCAAAAATGATCCGGATTGATTGAGGAATTGCTAACAAAGTTGTAGCTGCAAATACAGAAGAAAAATCTAAGCAATAAAAATATCCTTGGTGATGTAGTGGATGTTGACCAGGTTTTTCACCCAGGTATAAACGGTCTACAAATTCTGGTTGCCAATCAGTTGGTGTTTCTACTACAAAAGGTAAGATATCTGGCTTCTCTTGACACCAAAGAATACAAGGTGGGAAAGGTTGAGGATGAATTAATGCTTCAATAAATTGTTCTTGTTGATTTGAGTCGACAAACAAACGCCGTGAGAGTTTAAGTAGTAAATTTGAAGGTTTTTCCATTATTAAAACTGTTACAGAAGAACAATGCCATACCAGGGCTTGGCTGCATACTGAAAATCTAATGACCGCTATTTTGACGACGATCGCCGAATTACCCCACTGCACTGGAGATGGTCATGGTATTAGATAATTTTCAGCAGAGATTACGCCAAGAAACACAATTATGGAGAGACGAAGGGCTAATTAGTTCTTCGCAATACCAACAAATTGCAGACCGTTATCAATTTAAAAACCTAGAAGTTGCTGCACGTGATCGCTCTGGGATGATTGCGATCGCTATAGGTAGTATCCTTTTAAGTCTAGGTGTGATTACCTTCGTAGCCGCCAACTGGCAGGCATGGTCACGTGAAGTTAAATTCATCATCATGATGAGTTTGTTTTTGACAACCACAATTACTGGTTTTTACACCTGGAGACAAGCAAGTAATGCTGAAGGCAAGAAACAGCAACGCAGCAAACGATTAGTGGGAGAGGGACTGCTAATTTTGAGCGCCTTTATTTTAGGTGCAAACATTGCACTCATGGCGCAGATTTCCAATATTAACGGTTCTACTGCCGAATTGTTTCTGGCTTGGGGATTTGGTGTTTTGCTCATGGCTTATAGTCTGTGCTTAAATTCCTTAGGAATTATGGCAATTATCCTCATACAGATTGGCTATTGGGCGGGACTAGGAGACTTATCTTTTTATTCAACTGTTTCCGGTGAATGGTCTTGGGTACGGCTGGCGGTAAGACACATGCCTTTGCTGTCATGGCTACTGTTTGTACCCTTAGCCTACTTTTGTCGTTCGCGTTGGATTTTTTTCTTAGCAGCCCTGATCTTTACTACTTCCTTGCAACTCAACCTCAATCCCCTACCACTGCTGAATTTTGCTGATGTAGCGCCTTGGATAGCATCTTTTGCTTTTGCCCTGCCACCTGCATTATTCTGGAGTTATGATGACCTGCTGTTTCCTACAATCAATTACCGATTATTTCAACCTCTAGCCCGCGATTTAGGATTAGTGGCTTTTGGGTTTGTCTTTTATATTTTGTCCTTCCGTTGGCAATGGCAAGCCCCATTTTACAATTCTTATCCGCCAACGAGCAACACAAGTGTGTTCATGTCTCTTCCCATTATCGATTTAGGTATTCTCAGTGGTTTAGCAGTGTTACAATGGTTGTTTTTGCTGCGTCAGAGAAACAATCCTCCCCGCCGAGAAGTAATTTTTACTACAGCGATGATTACCACCTTTATCGTATTCATAGCTGTAGTTCCTTTTTGGCATCAAGCTATCAGTCGCATTGGTGAACTCGGCAGTTTTATTTTCAATGTACTTTTAGCAGTATTGTCCTGGGGATTAATTCAAGAAGGATTGAAATTAAACAACAGACGTACCTTTTGGGGCGGTATGCTATTGTTCACGTTGCAAATCATCAGTCGGATGTTAGAGTACGACACTGACCTACTTTTTAGGTCACTTGTCTTTTTTATGTGCGGTTCTGCGTTAATTAGTGCTGGACTTTGGTTTGAACGTCGCCTAGCTACTGCTAATAGAAAGTGATACAGCAATTCTAAATTATTCATGAAAGCTTCTCTTTCCTTTCTTGGCGTTCTTGGCGCTCTTGGCGGTTCGTTAATTTTCCCAACTTAGTGTTTAGAGAATCTCTGCGTTAGTCCTAATTCTGCTTGTGATTTCCCCAATATTTCTTTTAGGACTACGCTCATGAGAAGTGACTCTTCTGAATCTAGTACAAATAAATCATTGTCCCCCGAAGCGGAATTTTCCAAGAAGCTGACTTTTCGGGATTACTTAATTGCTACTGAACAACAAGCGAACAAGCCTTTACCTTTTTGGCGACTATTGGTTCCCTTAGCAATACAAACAGGAATAATTCTAGCAGTTCCCACTCAAGCAATGTATACCAACCTCACAGGTAAAGAGGTTATTTTACAAACAGTACCTGTAAACCCTGATGAGGTGCTGCGAGGCTACACTTTATCCCTGGACTACAACATATCCCGCATTGCCAACTTAAGAAGACTTTCTGGTTGGGAAGATTTGCTCAGGAGAAATCGAGGGAGAAACGGACAATTACTATCAGGAACCAATTTGTATGTGATTTTGCAAGAGCAACAATCTTTTGGTCGTGGCGTTCCTAGAGCTTGGCGACCTGTGCGTGTAAGTAGTAATCTCCCCACATACCTCCCAACCAATCAAGTAGCCTTAAGAGGTGTTTATCAGGATGGTTACGTCATGTATGGGGTGGAAACATACAATATCCAAGAAGAAGAACGCCAGCAGATGAATAACGATATCTTCCGTATCGCCCAGCGAAATAGAAGAAGACGCATACGACCTATAGTGGTGAAAGTGAGAGTAGATCCTCAAGGCAAAGCTGTACCAGTTAGCTTGTGGGTAGGCGATCGCAACTATAGTTTTTAGTGGGTTCGTAGTAAGGACTTTAGTCCTTTCTTAATTTTATAAGGACTAAAGTCCTTACCCTATGGGTGACGCTCGATGACTCGCTACCGCTACGCTAACGTTAGTCGCTCAGGGGGTTTCCCCCTGAGCGTAGCGTCTCCCCTTCTCCCAAAGGGAGAGGCTAGCGCCAAAGGAGAAGACCGCGCTAACTCACTACAAACTCTCAAAACTAATCTTCGTGGCGGGCATTCCATGCTGCACCACAAGCTGCCCCTGCCCCGGCTACCAATCCAGTACCCATTCCTTGTATAGTTTTTTGAATGGGATTTTGAGTCAGACAATCATTCGTCACCTCACTAGCTTCCAAACAAAGATTGCTCTGCGCCCAACTGGCTGTGCCTCCTAAAATTACACCAGCTACACTACAGAAAACAACAAGCAATAATAGGCGTTTAGTTTTTCTATCCATAGATGGATGCGTAAAAGATTAAGAATAGTAATTGATCCTCAATTAGTTTACACATCTATGCTGCTAATGTCAGCTGGTTTGAAGAAGATCATTTTAGTTAATAGAAATATTTTAGCGATCGCTCACTCATTATTACATTTATTTAATTAATTAATTAGCGGTAAGCAATTGCTAAATATCAGTCTATGTGTTAATAACCAAAATAGAAAATATACTGATAAATAAAAATTTACAGTAACTAAAAATCACAGTACAAGGTTATTACTTTGGCAATGCATTCCCATAAAAATACTCTCTGAATCACTCACCGATGTATCGCCTAGGACGAAGTAAAAAAAGTATCACTAAACCCTCATCATCTCTTCTATAACAAACAAGCAAATGCATGATAAATTTTAAATCCATCCTGTTCCGTTCAAGGCTTACACCATGCATCTACATTGCCTACACCCCCAACACCTTGAGGAATTAGTCAAAGACAGTGGTATAGATTTACACTTAGTAGAGCTTAATTTTAGGTCGCTCCAAGGCGCAAATGCTTATGAGTACCTGTTAATTTCTGAGCATCTTCCTCGTACCAACACTGGAATGATTAAAAGTGGGTGGTTACAGCGTTACTCTCATATCGCCGCAGGTGGTTGGTGGTGTTCAGGGTTAGACCCTTTGAAAAATTGGCAATTAATGGAATGGGGATGCTTTAAGCCCAATCAACCCCGGATGAACAATAAAGGTAAATGCATTAAGTATGAGCATCCCCCCAGCACACCTACACGGATATTTTGTCTGCGGGTAACGCTGTCGGTTTGGCAGCAAGTCTCTGGGCGTTACAATTTAGCTATTCCCAGCGATATCAGTGTTGACTGTAATGGTGCAGCTGTAGGCTTTTGGCAATGGGTGATGGAACATAATTTACCCATAATTATCTGTGAAGGAGTCAAGAAAGCAGCGGCACTATTAACACAAGGATACGCTGCGATCGCAGTTCCGGGAATTACCAGTGGTTATCGGGTTGTCAAAGATAAATTTGGCAAAGTTATCAATCGTCAGTTGATTCCCGACTTAGCAGCATTCGCTATTACCAAGCGCACCTTTTATATTTGCTTTGACTTTGAAACTCAACCCCAAAAAATTGCCGCCGTCAATAATGCTATTTCTCAACTTGGCTGTTTATTCCAAGAAAAAAAATGCTCAGTCAAAGTTATTGAACTTCCAGGTACAGAAAAAGGTGTTGATGAATTTGTCATGGCTAAAGGTGCAAACACTTTCGATAAAGTTTATCGCCAAAGTGTTGATTTAGAAATTTACCTTGCTCAAATTAAACCTCATACCGAGTTAACAATTCCGGCTGCACTCACCATCAACCGACCTTATTTAGGAGAAGTATCTTTTCCCACTTCTGGTTTAGTAGGAGTTAAATCAGCCAAAGGAACAGGTAAAACCACAGCACTGCAAACTGTTGTTAATCAAGCAAAAACTAGAAATCAGCCAGTATTATTAATTACCCACAGAATCCAATTAGGAAAGTTTTTATGTGAAAAAATTGGCATTAACTGGGGACTCAATCATAGTGAATGGTTAACAGCACCTGAACAAGGATTACCTACTAATAAATCTGTAGGCTTATGCGTTGATTCTATTTGGAAACTTAATCTGGAAGATTGGCAGGGAGCAATTATAATTTTAGACGAAGTAGAACAATCTTTATGGCATTTACTTAATAGTGAAACTTGCAAACACAAACGTATTAAGATTCTTAAATTATTCCAACAACTAATTTCTACAGTTCTTCAAACTGGGGGATTAATAATTGCCCAAGATGCTGATTTATCAGATGTATCTTTAGAATATTTACAGGGATTATCAGGAATAAAATTAATGCCTTGGGTGCTAGTAAATCAATGGAAACCCCAACGAGGCTGGGATGTAACTTTTTACGATTCTCCTAATCCAACCCCGCTAATTCATCAACTAGAACTAGATTTACTTGCAGGACGAAAATGCTATGTGACTACTGATAGTCGCTCTGGACGTTATAGTTGTGAGACAATCGAACGCTATTTGAAAGAGCGTTTAGAGAAACTACGACAGCAATTTCCTAAATCTTTAGTAATTAGCAGTCACACCACAAATACACCTGGACATGCAGCAGTAGACTTTGTAGCTGCTATTAATCAAAAGATTTCTGATTATAGTGCCGTTTTTGTGACACCCAGCCTCGGTACCGGCATTAGTATTGATGTTCAACATTTTGATCGTATTTATGGCATTTTCCAAGGCGTAATTCCTGACGCAGAAGCACGACAAGCATTAGCTAGAGTCCGGGATGATGTACCGCGTATTGTTTGGTGTGCTAAACGAGGAATCGGCTTAATTGGTAGCGGTAGTACTAATTATCGTTTGCTGTCTAACTGGTATCAAGAAAATCAAAAAGAAAATTTAGCCTTGCTCAGTCCCTTACATAAAATAGATGTGGATTTACCATTAGTTTATGATCCTATTCATTTGCGGACTTGGGCAAAGTTATCTGCAAGGGTAAATGCTTCAATTCGTCTTTATCGTCAATCGATGCAAGATGGCTTAACTGCTGATGGACATCAAATCTGGATACGGAGTAATGCTGTTCACAATAATATTATTCGAGATTTACGACTAGCATTTTTAGCAACTGACTCTAGTGATCTAGTAACACGAAAGAGATTAATTTTAGAAATTGTTAAAGTCCAAAAAGATTGGGTAGAAAAACGCCAAAAAGCGAAGGAAATCAAACGTCAAATTAGAGACATTAAGCAGCAAAATCAATTATCCTCCGCAATTGCTATTGCAAATGCTAGAGATATTGATTATGTAGAGCATGAGCAGCTATTAGCTAAACATACCCTGACTGAAGAAGAACGCAACCAAATTCATAAATATAACCTCAGACAAAGGTATGGTGTTGCAGTGACTCCTTTTTTGAAGTTACGCGATGACAAAGGTTATTATTACCAATTATTGGTTCATTATTATCTGACTCATGAAAGTAAATATTTCCATATCAGAGATCAAAAAGAATGGTATCAGCAATTGTCTTGGGGTGATGGGAAGGTTTTTCTGCCAGATTTAAAAACTTATACTTGCAAAGTTGAAGCAATGAGGGCTTTAGGGATACTTCAGTTTCTTGAACCCGAACGAAGATTTACTGAAAATGATCCTGACTTGATGTTATTGAAAGATGTTGTTTTTCAGCATAGTCAACATATTAAAAGAGTTCTGAGTATTGACTTAGTAAGAGAGAAAGTAAGTATTTCGACAATAAAAATACTGGGTAGGCTGTTAAATTTATTGGGTTTAAAGCTAAAACGAGTCAATGATATTTATCAAATCGATCCAGAGACTTTATCTGACGGTAGGGATAAAATATTTACAGTTTGGCATCAACGAGATGAGTTGATGTTGATGAAGGATAAAAGTATTGGATATGAGATGATAGTTTCTCCTCCAAATTACTCCTCAAATAATTCACAAACTAATCCTGTTTTTGCTAGTCATGTATAATATCAATTTTATCTGAGATTATACTGTGGCAACCAATTTAAGAATTTTCGTTCGGGATTTTCTTACTTAAACTTTCTTCAAACAAAAGCAATAACAAATTTGGATATTTTTTGTTATTCCCGCTAGGATTATTGGTATCAGCTGATCAAGAGGTGGCAGATGAACGTTTCTTTAACCCTCGAATTGGAAAAGTGGATGCAATCTAAAGTTGAAAGCGGTATGTATACTTCTGCTTCTGAAGTTATGCGGGAAGGTCTGATGATCTCAAAGCAATACGCCTAGCAGAGTTGCGTCGGGAGATTCAGCAAGGGATTGATAGCGGAGAATCTACACCCCTCAGCATCAATGAAATCATCACCAAGGCAAAACAACAACGGCAAGAAATATAATCTGCATAATGTCGATTATTCTCAAAAAACCGTTAGAACATATCTAATTTTTGTTAGCAAGAGCGCTAAATAAAAAGGCGTGAGTGTTTCCTTCACGCCTTTTTGTTATTACATTTCTTAAAGATGTCATTTATTGCTATGTTATTCTCTACCAATTATCATCTTTACCTTTTTTGTGAGGATCGCCTGTAAAAGGTTGTACGCCACTATTAGGATAAGCATCATCAGTAGGCTTAAAAATCCGCATTGCGGCTTCAGAAATATACTGGGTTATGCTAGAAATGATTTTGGAAATAGCCATAATATTAGGCTCCTTGCTTTGAGTCGCTATTAATCGTGATGTCTATAACTTTAGTTCTAAATCTTGATTGCATAGCTCTGATTCTCAATATATGCAATAATTATTCAGATATGTTTGCAATACTTTAACTTGCCTCTAAAGTCAAACTTTCCTCTTCAATTCTAATTATAACAGTTCCCTATTACATGAGGTACACTCTAGGGCGTGTTTTCAAACTACCCGACACCCTAAAGGGTGCGGCTACACGAACCAAGCCCGTCTGCGCGGACTATGAAAAACTAAGGTTTTTTGCCTGCAAAAGCAGGCTTTAGCCTGAAGGCTTTTAGTTTGAAAACACACCCTAGCCCCTGATCTCAAAGAGATGTACTTTACTAAAACGAGAGCTATTGGATGAAGTTTAACATTTTTAATAAAATAAACTATTAAAAAATATTAAATATTTGAATAATTTAGTATTAAAATACGATAAATATCCTCTCAAAGAGCGATATATAATCAAATCGTTCCAATAGTTGACATTATTTATGGTAAAAACTACCATAATAAAAGAAGCATTCTTGTAAGGACGCTCTTGCATGACAACTTTCCCAGATTTAGACCACTACCAGAACCAAGAATTAACTCTTTGTGCTGCTGACTACAGCCTGCTTACCGACCTTTACCAGCTGACAATGGCAGCTTGTTACACGGGTGAAGGTTTAGAACAACGATGGGCAAGCTTTGAGTTATTTGTCAGGCGATCGCCCGATAATTTCGGCTACTTAATCGCTATGGGCTTGGCGCAGGCGTTGGAATATTTAGAAAAATTTCGCTTTAGTTCCTCTCAAATAGCAGCTTTACAGGCTACGGGCATTTTTGCTGGGGCAAGCGATCGCTTTTGGTCAATTTTAGCCGAGGGGCGATTTACTGGGGATGTGTGGGCAGTACCAGAAGGAACAGCGGTGTTTGCCAATCAACCACTGTTGCGAATTGAAGCACCTCTTTGGCAAGCCCAATTAGTAGAAACGTATCTATTAAATACTCTTAATTATCAAACTTTAATTGCTACTAGGGCAGCACGCCTCCGCGATGTCGCAGGGGAGAAAGCCACACTTTTAGAATTTGGTACAAGACGGGCATTTAGTCCCCAAGCCTCTTTGTGGGCGGCGCGGGCAGCCTTAGCAGGTGGATTAGACTCTACCTCAAATGTGTTAGCGGCGCTACAACTGGGGCAGCAGCCAAGTGGTACGATGGCTCACGCTTTAGTGATGGCGTTGTCAGCAATGGCAGGAAGTGAAGAACAGGCTTTTAGCGCCTTTCACCGATATTTTCCGGGTGCGCCCTTGTTAATTGATACCTACGATACGATCGCGGCTGCCGAACGACTAGCTCAACAAGTCAATTCTGGAGAAATGGAGTTAACTGGCGTGAGGTTGGACTCTGGAGATTTGGTTGCTTTATCTCAGCAAGTGCGATCGCTGCTGCCTGGGGTGTCCATTTTCGCTAGTGGTGACTTGGATGAATGGGAAATCAAAAGACTCAAAGCAGCTGGTGCAGAAATCGACGGTTATGGTTTGGGAACACGATTAGTTACAGGTTCGCCTGTCAATGGAGTTTACAAACTTGTAGAAATTGACGGCATTCCAGTCATGAAAAAATCCAGTGGTAAGGTAACTTATCCAGGACGTAAACAGATTTTTCGGTCGTTTGCAGCAGGTAAGTTGAAAGCTGACAGGTTGGGATTAGTGACAGAAAGTCCTCTTGGGGGTGAACAAGCTTTGTTACAGGTGGTGATGAAGGAGGGTAAACGGATGCAATCGCCAGAAAGCTTAGCGACAATACGGCAACGTACCAATGCTTCGGTTGCCAGTTTGCCAGAACAGACAAGGCGTTTGGATGATCCTGTGGCTATGGAGGTGGAGATTTCTGTCGAGTTGCAAGGGTTGACGGAAGAAACGAAGAAGAAACTAACCACAGAGGCACAGAGAATATAGAGGTAAATTTATAATGCCACCAAAGAAAATAATGTACTGATGAAATCAGATGCAGAAGTATTGTAAGCAGCCTCTATCAAGACTTTTTCGGTGTGTCTTAATTACGAATTACGAATTACGAATTATGAAAATTGCTTTATTTGGTACTAGTGCCGATCCACCAACTGCTGGACATCAGGAGATTCTCAGGTGGTTATCTGAGCGTTATGATTGGGTGGCTGTTTGGGCAGCAGATAATCCATTTAAATCTCATCAAACTTCTTTAGAACATCGGGCGGCGATGCTGCGACTGTTGATTGCAAATATGCATGCATCACTGCACAACATTGCTGTGGAACAGGAATTGAGTAGCTGGAAAACACTGGAAACAGTGGAAAAAGCTAAATTTAGATGGGGAGAGGACGCTGAATATACTTTGGTGATTGGTTCAGATTTACTGAGTCAGCTACCGCGTTGGTATCGAATTGAAGATTTATTACAGCAAGTGCAGTTGTTGGTTATACCGCGTCCGGGATATGCAATAGATCAGTCTAGCTTGGAGGCAGTGCAGAAGCTGGGAGGAAAAACAGCGATCGCTAGTCTCACAGGTCTAGATGTTTCCTCAACAGCGTATCGTGAACAAGGAGATGCCCAAGCTCTCACGCCCCCGATTATTGCCTATATTCATCGAGAGCATTTGTACAAATGCGAGGACGCAACCACAAAAAGATTTCAACTACGCTAAATCAACAACCTTTGGCTGATTTCAAGGTAGGTGTTGATAATGTTATTTTTTCTGTAGATACCACGCAGAATCGGCTACTAGTTCTGTTAGTCATGCGACAGCAGGAACCATTTTTAAATTATTGGAGTCTTCCCGGTACTTTGGTACGTCAAGGGGAGTCTCTAGAAGATGCTGCTTATCGCATCATGGCAGAGAAAATCAGAGTCAAGAATCTATACCTAGAGCAGTTATACACTTTTGGCGGCCCCAATCGTGATCCACGAGAAGAAATTAGTAGTTATGGTGTGCGTTATCTATCAGTTAGTTACTTTGCCTTAGTCAGATTTGAAGAAGCAGAATTAATTGCTGATGGAGTAACTGGTATTGCTTGGTATCCAGTCAAGCAAGTGCCGCAATTAGCTTTTGATCATAATGAAATTTTGACCTACGGACATAGGCGGCTGCGAAATAAGTTGGAGTATAGTCCGGTAGCTTTTGAAGTTCTACCAGAGACATTTACTTTGAATGATTTATATCAGTTATACACCACCGTTTTAGGAGAAAATTTTGCCGATTATTCTAATTTTCGAGCGCGTCTACTCAAGTTGGGTTTTTTATGCGATACCGGAATCAAAGTGTCACGGGGTGCTGGTCGTCCGGCTAGTTTGTATAAGTTTGATGCTGAAGCTTTTGCACCCTTCAAAGATAAACCTTTGGTATTTATTTAAGTAAGTCTAAGATAAAAATTCAATGTATATGAAGAAGAAATATAAATTGTCTGTAGGGTGTGTTGTCGCGCAGCGCAACGCACCACCAATAACTACATTGAAATTTATTAACATAGCTTGAAATGTTAGCACCAACTTACTTAAATCAAAGTTCCAGAGTCCAAAAAAAGAGATTTTGACCACTGATTAAAAACAATGAAAATTGCGATCGCTCAACTTAATCCGATAATTGGTGATTTGCCAGGAAATGCCCGCAACATTCTAGAAGCTGCACAGCAAGCAGCAGCAGAAGGTGCGCGTTTATTGTTGACACCAGAACTTTCTTTGTGTGGCTATCCACCAAGGGATTTATTACTAAATCCGAGTTTTGTGGAAACTATGGGCATCGAATTAAAACAGCTAGCCCAAGATTTACCAGCAAATTTAGCTGTGTTAGTAGGAACTGTTGAACCAAATTCAAAAGCACATATAACTGGCGGGAAAACTTTATTTAATAGTATAGCTTTATTAGAAGCAGGTAAAATTAAGCAAATTTTTCATAAGCAACTTTTACCTACTTATGATGTTTTTGACGAAAGGCGTTATTTTGAACCAGGTTTACAAGCTAATTATTTCACTTTAGATAATATCGATATTGGTGTAACTATTTGCGAAGATTTATGGAATGATGAGGAATTTTGGGGCAAACGTAGTTATGTAGCGAATCCGATCGCTGATTTAGCAATTATCGGTGTTGACTTGATCGTAAATTTATCTGCTTCGCCTTATACAGTCGGGAAGCAGCGGTTTCGAGAAGCAATGCTGAAGCATAGTGCAGTGCGTTTTCAACAACCAGTTATCTATGCTAATCAGGTGGGAGGAAATGATGATTTAATTTTTGATGGATGCAGTTTTGCTTTGAATCGTCAAGGTGAAATTATCTGCCGCGCCCGTGGTTTTGCAACTGATTTAGTAGTGATAGAATTTGACGTAGCTCAACAGGATTTGCAGTCGAGTCCGGTAGTAGCTGAGTATGAATCGTCAGATGCAGAAATTTGGCAGGCTTTGGTTTTAGGAGTCCAAGATTATGCCCAAAAATGTCGCTTTTCTAAAGTAGTATTAGGTTTAAGTGGAGGAATTGACTCTGCATTAGTAGCAGCGATCGCCACGGCTGCATTAGGTAAAGAAAATGTCTTGGGTGTCTTGATGCCTTCTCCCTACAGTTCTGAACATTCTATCAGCGATGCTTTGGCATTAAGCGAAAACTTGGGGATTGGGACGAACATCTTACCAATCGGCGAATTAATGCAATCCTTTGATCACACCTTAGCCGATTTATTTGCTGGAACTGAATTTGGTATTGCCGAAGAAAATATTCAGTCCCGGATTCGGGGTAATTTATTAATGGCGATCGCTAATAAATTTGGCTATCTTTTGTTGTCTACTGGCAACAAATCAGAAATGGCAGTCGGTTACTGTACCCTGTATGGTGATATGAACGGCGGTTTAGCAGTGATTGCTGATGTTCCCAAAACCTGCGTTTATTCACTTTGCCATTGGTTAAACCGCGATCGTGAAATTATTCCCCAAAACATCCTCACCAAAGCACCCAGCGCGGAACTCAAACCCGGTCAAGTTGACCAAGACTCCCTACCCAGTTACGAAATTTTAGATGACATCTTGCAACGCCTGATTCATAATCACCAATCAGCCGCACAAATTGTCACCGCAGGTCATGATCCAGTGATTGTAGAGCGAGTAATCCAAATGGTGGCGCGTGCTGAGTTTAAGCGGCGACAAGCACCCCCAGGATTAAAAATTACTGATCGTGCTTTTGGCACTGGTTGGCGAATGCCAATTGCTAGTAACTGGGTTGGTGTTGCTGTTAAAAATACTTATCAGTCTATAAATGTTCCCAACCCTAGTGGGCTGTCTCATTAATTATGATAGCGATACGCATTTGTAGTAAGGACTTTAGTCCTTGATTTTTTAAGCACCAAAGTCCTTACTACGAACCTATCAAAACTTTTGTCATACAGGCTGAACTTTCCCAAGTCCAACCAACTTTTCGCTCAAATCCCACATGCGCTTGGCTTTGTCATCATCGCTGGCTTCCGGAGAAACCTCTCTCACAAAAGACTTACCATCTTTCTTTTGTCTATTACCCCAACTCCAATAAGCACCAGATTGTTTGTATGCAGGATCCGCCACTACCTCTGCGACTCGCTGGCCAGCTAACTCTTCAGACACAAATCCCCCAGTAATATACCTTTGGAACAATGGAAAAAGTTTCTGAAACAAGGGATAGTGGTTTCGGAATAAGGGCGTTGTTGCCACACAGCCAGGATAAAGAGAACTAAAGGTAATGCCAGTTGATTCGTGATAGCGTCGGTGCAGTTCCCGCATAGTTAGTACATTGCAGACCTTGCTATCTTTGTAAGCTTTCACAGGCTCAAACTTTTTCCCATCAATCATCGAGTGAGGCTCCTTAAAACCCTCTGCTAAGCCTTTAAGATCTCCCAAGTCTGGACGCGGTGGAATTTTCCCTCCCAACTCTTTCGGGTTGTGGGTTACAGTTCCTAAAATCACCAGCCTCGCATCGCCAGAGGATGATTTTTTTAAATCCTCTAGCATCAGGTTACACAACAGGAAATGTCCAAGGTGATTTGTAGCAACGCTCAATTCATATCCATCTACACTTCGCAATGGCTCTTTTAATAAAGGCATATAAATTGCGGCATTACATACCAAAGCATCTAGTGACCTGCCACTTTCTCGGAATTTGTTGACAAACTGTCGAACACTCTCTAAGCTGGCCAAGTCGAGATGCATGATTGTGTAGCTATCTGGGGGTATTCCTACAGACTGAGCAGCTTTTTCAGTCTTTGAGAGATCCCGACAGGCCATGATTACATGCCATTGCCTGGTTTGGGCAAGAGCTTTGGCAGCTTGCAAACCTACCCCCGATGATGTACCCGTAATCACGACTGTTGACTTGTGAGGTTGTTCCATTTCGTTTAGACTCCGTTGACTGTCATTGACTGTCTCTAGGATCTCATACCACTGATGTCAAATGAATATAAATTAGGGCTAAAGGTTTGTAGTAAGGACTTTATTCCTCTCTTCTCTACCAAAGGCTATGCGGTAAGCGCAGCTATGCCCACAGGGCTTTACAAAAAGGGCTAGAGCCGCTGACTAAGAAATTATTTCAATACTTTCCAATCAAAGTTAGTTAAAATAGTTTACAAAAAATAAAATTAGGAATGTTCTGCATTCCTAATTTTTGCAACATCAGCAACGCATAAAATTTAACCGAATCTGCCGCTGACGTAATCTCGTGTATCTTCTTGCTTGGGATTGTTAAAGATTGTTGCTGTGGCATCGTATTCTACTAAATAGCCGCTACGCCCTCCCGTGTCCGAAGGTTTAACATTGAAAAAGGCAGTCATATCTGACACGCGCGCGGCTTGTTGCATATTATGGGTAACAATAACTATGGTATATTGCTCTTTGAGTTGGTGAATTAGTTCTTCAACCCGCAGAGTAGATACGGGGTCAAGAGCAGAGCAAGGTTCATCCATTAATATAACGTCGGGTTGCACTGCGATCGCTCTGGCAATACACAGCCGTTGTTGTTGTCCACCAGATAAAGAAAAGCCACTTTGCCGCAGTTTGTCTTTAACTTCATCCCACAAAGCTGCTTGTCGCAAACTCCGTTCTACCAATTCATCCATATTACCGGTGTAGCCGTTGATTCTGGCCCCAAAAGCAATATTTTCATAGATTGATTTAGGAAAGGGATTAGGTCTTTGAAACACCATCCCAATTCTCCGACGCACCTCTACCGGATCGACATCAGGTGCGTAGAGATTTTTATCGTAATAAGTAACTTTACCTTCCGCTCGAAATGATTCAATTAAGTCATTCAGACGGTTATAGCATCGCAATAACGTACTTTTACCACAGCCGGAAGGGCCAATAAAAGCTGTAGCTTTATGTTTGGGAATATCCAGCCAAACATTTTGTACAGCTAAGAATTTGCCGTAGTAAATATTAAGGTTTTCTGTACGTAAAACAGTTTCTGTGCTATTTGCGGTGCTAATATTGGTAGCCATAAAAGAGTGTAAGTTTTAAGGATAAGTAATGCGCTCTTGGTAAATATATTTAGTAAGTTTTCTGGCGAGTTGCCCAGCGCGCGATAATACTGGTGACGAGAACCATCAATACCAAAATCAAAGATGCTGCCCAAGCTAATGACTGCCAATTCTTAAAGGGAGAAATAGCAAAGTTGTAAACTAAAACAGCTAAAGAAGCTGTAGGCTCGAATAAACTCTTAGGCCAAAATGGCGAGAATAGAGCAGTAAATAGTAAAGGTGCGGTTTCTCCGGCTGCTCTGGCGATCGCCAATGTTGAACCAGTTACAATTGCAGGCAAGGCAGATGGCAATACAACTTGTGTCACTGTTTGAAAGTTAGTTGCTCCTAATCCCACAGATGCTTGACGCAAGTCTTGTGATACTAATTGTAAGGCTTCATCAGTGGTTTTTACAATAATCGGCAACATCAAAATTGACAGTGCAAATCCTCCACCGATGGCTGAGTAGGAGCCTAAGTTGAGTTTTACCAAGGTTAAAACTACAATCCCATAGGCGAATACCCCAGCAATAATCGAAGGAACTCCACTGAGGACATTAGTCGCAAAACGTATACCCCTAGCTATTTTACCAGAGCTAAATTCTGTTAAATAAATTGCTCCTATCACACCAAAGGGAATACTAATCAGTGCAGCAATTCCCACCATTAATAGTGTTCCTAAAATGGCATTACCAAAACCTCCTCCCTCTCTTAGGGGTGCGGGCGGGAGTTCGGTAAATACGCTTAGACTGAGACTGCTAAAGCCTTGAATGAGGACGTAAGAAAGTACCGCCAATAGGGGCAAAAGCGCCAATGCTCCACAGATAAATGCGATTACAGTCATCACTGTATTAAACAGTGTCCGGGGAGACTTGGAAGCGCGAGTTAAACTCCTTTGCGGAAAATCAGAAGTCATAATTTAAACCACAATTATGCTATATTCGCTTCATTCTGATCACAAGAAACTCTGCCATAATATTGACTATTAGTGTCAAAACAAACAGAACTAAGGCAGCGTACATTAAAGCCGCAACTTGCAGACCACTAGCTTCTGAGAATTGATTAGCCAGTAGAGAAGAAATCGTGTTGGCTGGTGCTAAAAGTGAAAGACTAATGTTGTTGGAGTTGCCAATCAACATTGTTACAGCCATTGTTTCACCCATTGCTCGACCAAGTGCTAGCATTACAGCACTAACGATGCCAGAAAAGGCGGCTGGAATCAGAACTTGAAAAATTGTTTCCCAGCGAGTTGCTCCTAATCCCATAGATGCTTGGCGTAAACTTGAAGGTACTGCAATCAAAGCATCACGAGATATAGCTGTGATAATTGGCAAGGTCATAATTGCTAAAATCACCCCTGCGGGAAACATTCCTGGGCCTGTGGGAGGAGTGCTAAAAATTGGCAACCAGCCAAAATAAGTATTGAGCCATTTTCCTAAATCGGTTAAAATCGGTACTAAAACAAAAATGCCCCAGACTCCATAGACCACACTCGGTATAGCTGCCAGAAGTTCTACCAAAAATACCAGTACTAGCCGTATCTTACCTGGGAGAAAATTCTCGCTCAATAAAACAGCAGTGCCAACGCCAATAGGTACAGCTATTAGTAAACCCAGAAAAGAACTTACTAAAGTTCCATAAATTTGAGGCAGTACCCCATATTCATTTTTGACCGGATTCCAATTACTTTGAGCTAAAAAGCCGAGACCAAATTCTTGGATTGCAGGCCAGGCAGCAATTGTAACTTGTACAGCAATCCATAGCAAAGTGCCGGCGATCGCCAAGGCAAAAATCCGAGTCAGCCAAATAAAGCCTCTATCTACAGACTTTTCTATGTCAGACCGATTTTTACTTGCTGATTTCAGACTTGAAAAATTTGTAGCCATGACTACTGACTTTAAAAATTAAATCCGAGGAAAATGTGGGAGGAAACCAGATTATTAAAATTGTCATTTTTAACTTGAGATATTGGTAAATCAAGTATTAGTACTTGTAGATACATATTACTCAAGTTGGCACAGCCGCCTTCACTAAAGGCTATTTTTGACGATTACTGAATGTTACTTGCTAGCATTATTTCCGCTACCGCTAACAGAAATTTTATAATCTGGGTTGATTTGATCGGCAGCAGCAGCAACTTTTGTAACTACGTTTGCAGGTAAAGCAACATATCCTAGTTCTGGAGCAATTTTCTGACCTTCAGTTAAACCATATTCAATCATCGCTTCTACGGCTTTGCCCTTGGCCGCATCCGGATAATTTTTATAAGCCAAAATCCATGAGTAAGTGACTATGGGATAGGAATCTGCACCTTCTGGGTCTGCAATGAAAGCACGGAGATTTTCTGGCAGAGTTACTGCTTCTAGAGTTTTAGCAGCCGATTCTTCCGTAGGTACAACAAATTTACCGCTTTGGTTTTCTAAAGCCGCAAATTTCAGCTTATTTTGTTTGGCGTAGCCATACTCGACGTAACCTATTGACCCTTGAGTTTGTTGAATTTGGGCAGTTACGCCTTCATTACCCTTGGCACCAACTCCCACCGGCCAGTTAACGGTTTTGCCTTCTCCAACTTTACTCTTCCAGTTGGGACTGATAGCGCTGAGATGCTTCGTAAACACACCCGTAGTACCGCTACCATCAGAACGATGAACAACTGTAATAGGCTCATTAGGAAGGTTTACGCCTGGGTTAGCAGCTGCAATTTTTGGATCGTTCCAGCTTTTAATATTGCCTAGCAAAATATCAGTGTAAACTGCCCTTGGTAACTTTAATTCCGAAACTTCTGGCAAGTTGTAAGCTATCACAATACTACCAGCAGTCATCGGTAGCAAAAGTACACCTCTATCCTGCGGTACTTTCTGGATTTCTTCATCCTTCATGGCAACATCGCTGGCACCGAAGTCTACAGTACCTTTGATAAACTGCTCCACTCCAGCACCGCTACCAACTGACTGATAGTTAACTCGCAGGTTGGGATATTTTTTGTTCAAATCATTGAACCAACTTGCGTACAAAGGCGCAGGGAAGGAAGCACCGGCTCCAGTTAATGAAACGTCGCCACCAAGATCTAATTTGCCTGGACTAGAGGCTGTAGCATCTGTAGCAGTACCAGAAGGGGTAGTATTGTCTGAAGTTTGCTGTCCGCCACAAGCAGCTAGGCTAATTGTCAGTGCTAACACTGATATAGGAGCTGTGAGGCGATGATTTTTTATTACATTAAAACGTGATAGCATCGCTGTCATTTTTTAGTCAATTACCAGGTGAGCGCTTCTAAGATACCCCTAAAAGATAGATCTAAAGGTAAACGGAAGGTTAAGAAAGTCAAAAAAGCATCTTTCTTTAAACAAATTTCAAAAATTTCATGATTTCAGTTTATGGATAATATTTATACTTTGATTCCATAAATACGGTTAGCAAAGATGTTTGTTGAGAATGAGTCTTGTATACTGAGAAAATTTGATTGCTCAATTGATCAATAATTTGTAAATTAACTCCTAAATACAGTATAATTTGTCATTTAGGAGTTTTTAAAAAATCAGGCGATCGCTCACTCTTGGTCTAGACAAACCTCAAGCCAGTTATTAAATAAATAAGTTAATAAAATTATTGCCCAAGGAAGCATAGCAAAGGGAACACTAGAGTTAAAGTGACTGGAGATTAAAGGAAGCGATCGCCGAAAAGTTCTTAAGGTGTTAGTACAAATTTTAAGTTAAATAATGAAGTCTATACTGGTTACTGTTATTTTTGCCTTTTGCCTTTTCCCCTTTGCCTTATATTAATGTTTGCCGCTTCCAATCAATTACTTTGGTCTATGATTGGCTTACTCCTAACAATGGGTGGCACCTTCCTAGAAGCCTATGGAATCACCTTCCCTTGGAGTTGGAGTCAGCAAGGAGTTCAGACTTTTTCTTTAGGTGTCACCTGTCAAGTTGGTGCGGTGTTATTAGTAGGTTGTTTAGGGGGTAAAAATGCTGGTGCGCTCTCGCAAATTGCCTATTTAGTTATGGGGTTAACCTTGCTACCTGTATTTGCCGATGGTGGTGGTATTGGTTATATCAAACTATCTCAGTTTGGCTACCTGCTAGGCTTTATTCCAGGAGCGTGGATTTGTGGATTGTTTGCCTTTAAAGCGAGACCTCGACTAGAAACTCTAGCTTTTAGTTGTATTTGTGGCTTGTTAACCATCCACATCTGTGGGATTACTTATTTGATTATCAGCTATGTCTTTCAGTGGAAAGGCACAGAAAATATACCCTTGATCCAAGCAATTCTCAGATACTCTTGGTTTGCAGTACCAGGGCAACTAGCTGTAGTTTGTGCCGTTACCGTAATAGCATATTTATTAAGACATTTAATGTTTTATTAGTCAGTTGTCAGTTGCTTCAACCATTGACCCTATTTGCTTTGGGACACAAGGTAACAGGAGCGCACTGGCTCACCTGTTCCCTGTTCCCTGTTCCCTTTTAATATTGACCATTGACTAATTGCCATGCGCTTAAAAAATCGCCTCTTCTGGATAGCTGCCTTTATAGTTTTTTTCTTAGACCAAATAACAAAATACTGGGTGGTGCAAACCCTTAACTTGGGACAAACACTAGCACTTCTGCCAGGAATATTTCATATTACCTATGTTACTAATACTGGTGCAGCTTTTAGTCTGTTAAGTGGAAAAGTCGAGTGGTTACGTTGGCTATCTTTGGGAGTAAGTTTGGTATTGATAGCCTTGGCCTGCTTTGGCCCAGTATTAAATCGTTGGGATCAGTTAGGTTATGGCTTGATTTTAGGAGGAGCTATAGGTAATGGTATAGATCGGTTTGTTCTAGGCTATGTCGTTGATTTCCTTGATTTTCGATTGATTAACTTTGCTGTATTTAATATTGCTGATTCGTTTATTAGTATCGGTATTGCTTGTTTACTGATTGCCTCTTTACAAAAAACACCGACTTCAAATCATAGATCGCGTTAGCATATAATGCTTCTTGGTTGTGTGCAATACACTCTAGGAGGGAAAAGAGATTAGGCTTTTGCCGCGAGATCGACTGAGCGATCGCCGAAGTCTAAACGGGGCTAGAGTGGTGGATTCTATGCATATAAAAACCGCTGTAGTAGTCTATCACAGCACCTATGATGACTTTGTTGTAAGCACTTTAATGCTTTAGTCAGCGCATAGTCAGAGAACTTATATGATTTTTTACCGACTTTGACTTTTCAAACATTATCTTAACCATAAAATAACCTTTTCTAAATATTTAACAACTATTTTCATGAGTATTGACCAAAATCCCGAGAGTTTGATTTTTTGCATTCATTCTAATGTGGACTTTAAGCATTTTGTAGCCAATTCACTTTAACCCTAACCATAGCAGTGTCTTTACCTTGGTGCCATTTTCGGTATACAAGGAGCATACTCAATAAACTATGGGTAAAAATATAGTGATCAAACTTATGCTGAGTGCAACACTTTTCAAAAGGTTATCGCAAGCAACTACCACCGCAGCGATTGGTTTTGTTCTGCTTGCAGCTATTGCCACAGATCCTGCCCAAGCTGTCAATTTGAAAACATTTAATATTGCAGGAAATTTTGCTTCTGCGGCTCTTGATGATTCAGTAGGGCTACCTGTGAAGTTAGCAAATGGTTCTTTTAGTGGGACTTACACAGTGGATGTGGATCAACTACCCGCTTCTAGTTATTTTGTGGATTTGACAAATTGGAATGTCAACTTAGTCAATGACAACACTGTTTTAGGAATATTATCCAACAGTTTGGCTGGCAATACAGCTTACCTTCAAGAGAACATACTTGCTTTTGCAGACGCAGGTTTATTAGCAGAGCGAAATAAGAAATTGTACAGTTTGGAACTGTATTTTGACAGCAATTTTACTGGTACTGGTAGTACTAATAATGGAGTTTTTCTAGACAACAGCGACCTTGGAAGTGTTCAAAGCTCCGGAATTACTGCCGTTAGTTTCGCTAAAAGTGAGCCTGTTCCTGAACCTCGAACTTTTGGAGGAATAGCAGTTGCCACTACTATCGGGTTGTGGCTGAAAAGAAAGCAAAAAGCTTGAATAGCAGTGTAATTTTGAATTTTGTAACCAATAAAGCACGGCGTAACCAAAATACATATTTTAAATCAATGAAATGCTTGCGGTATTAGCTGGATAAAAATTATCAAGGAGATGTACTTTGAGACGATTTACGAAGTTCTATTTTGCTTTAACATTCTTGCTACTACCTTCTTCTATCTCTATATTTCTTGGCTCGGCGATCGCAGAGGATTCCTCTCAACAGGAAGCTTTGCAACCAGACTCAACCATTACGACTCAGCCAGAGGTAACGCCAGATGTAGCAAAATACTTAAATGATCCGGGTCAGGAACCCAAGTTACCACCGAAGATACTGACAAGGTTGCTTCAGCAGCGGATCAAGTACGTTTTCGTTATCTTCAACGAAAACCACTCCTTCGATAACGAGTATGGTACATTGCCAGGAGTTAACGGACTCTACTCAGATGGACAAAAGCCTCGTGACCCAGAAAAAACGCCTGGCTTCACCCAGACCTATACGGATGTGGACGGCATGACCGTCAAGGTTCAGCCATTTCGGATTGGACCAGAGCAGAACGCCACGGTCGTTGACAGCGTTGACCACTCGCACACCGGACTTGCAACCAAACTCCACGTTGTGGACGGCAAGCCACAGATGGATCAGTTCGCCTATCAGGAGTACACACGCTTCGCGTCGAAGGGTGGAGCAGCCAATATTGCTGAGGGCAAGCAGTTCGCACGCCTTGTCATGTCGCATGTCGATTGCGACACCATTCCGTTCTTCTGGAAGTGGGCGAGTCGCTTTACGGTCTTCGACAACATCTTTGCAACCGAGAATACGCCCTCAACCCCAAATGCGGTGGCGATGCTCGCGGGGCAGTCGGGTGAAACGCAGTGGGTCAAGCGCGGTTCGAGCGGTCAATCCTACACGGTGGGCAGCCATACAGGTACGACGCAAGGTGTACCCCTGGTCAACGACCCGCAGCCTTTTTACGGCTCCCAGTTCGACACAACGACAGACAATAAGCAACCTGCTGGCACGAAAGAGAACTACGCCGATGGCAATATTGCCTCGAACCTGACCTTCGCCAGTCTGCCGCTTACTTTCCAGGGGCGTAAAATTCAGGCGGTCTTAGCTGGCAACAAGAATCCTTTATTTGATCTACCTGACATCCAACAGGATATTCCCTACATCCAGAAACTCCGAACTGAGCCTGTCAATTGGCGCTGGTATCAAGAAGGCTACGATCTTGAACCGACCGATACCAACGGGGTCGCTTCGCACAATGCCTATGTCACCCATCACAACGGCGCGCAGTATTTCGGCTATATTGCCAACACGCCCCAGGTGAGCAAAAACCTACGAGGGCTTGGTGACTTCTTTACCGACATAGCCAAAGATACGTTGCCCAAAGGCGGCGTGTTCTATATTCGCGGCGGCTACACAAACCAGCAGGGACTGAAGCCGCCGATTACGAATCCTAACACGCCTGCTGATGAGATTGCCGCAATTAATGCGGCGAAGTTGGGTGACGATGACCACCCAGGCTACACTGATCGCCAGATCAGCGAGGCAATGGCAGCCCGGACGATCAATGCGATCGCGTCAAATCCAAAGCTTTGGCAGCAGAGTGCAATCATCATCACCTATGACGAGTCGGATGGCTTCTACGACCACGTTCCACCACGTATCCTGTCCTATGGCCCTAACGGACTGCCACTATCCCGCGGCATTCGGGTACCGCTGATCCTCATCTCACCCTACGCCCGGACGCACGCCGTCTCGCACGTCGAGGGCGATCACAACTCAGTGATCGAGACGATCAACACGATCTTCGGTTTGCCCCCACTCGCTAGTCTGCCCGACGAAGCGCAGGCACTTACAGCTGGCAACTCCCCCCAGTTCAATAAGTTCGGTCCGCCAGGATTTGAGCAGAAGTACCTCGGCCCGCGCGACATCAATTCGCCGATCACCGAAAGTTTGCTGTCGGGCTTCGATCCTAAGCGCCTACTCGGCGTTTCGCCGCCCCTACCGGCCTCATTTGCAAAAATTCCTGACAGCATCGTCAACACATTACCGCACTACGGCGGGCAAGGCTGCCGGGCAATCGGGATTACACCAGAGAACAAGCGCCAGGGGATAGTCAACAAAGTCCCCAAGGGCTTCAACCCGCTACCAAGCACTTATCCGGCGGCTAACCCTTGAAGACATAGACGGATGGGTGCGCCCATCCGTTGCTCAGTCCGGGCGTTATACCATTTCACGAAATTATTGATACAAATTACTTTTCTTACTCCCCCTGCCTCCCCTGCTACCCCTGCTCTCCCTGCTTGCCCAAATGTATCAACTTTAAAGTGAAACGGTATTAGTCCAAGGTGCCTTTCGACATCCTCTGAGGAGAATTTATGCGCTTTTTGTTGGTATTACTGACCCTGTTCGGTATCTGTTGCTCGATTTCCACCGCTGAGGCTGGTTCTGTGATCGAACGTGTGAAGGCGCGCAATGTGGTTCGTTGCGGCAGCGTCGAGCGGTCGGGTCTGGCAACTGAAGTCAAGCCAGGTGTCTGGAGTGGTCTTAATGTCGATATCTGTCGGGCGATCGCTGTTGCCGTTCTCGGATCTTCTGACCGTATTGAATATCATGAGTACGAGACACACAAGGACTTCGACGCTGTGCGTAACCAGCAGGATGATATCTACTTTCTCACGCGATCAGAGATTGACGCACAGAAGTTGACCGACAAGTTAGTACTCGGTTCTACCGTCTTCTTAGAATCCGATGCGGTGATGGTGGCATCCACCTCAGCTGCACACCATCTCACTGACTTGGCAGGGGATAGTATCTGCTTTATGATTGGCAGTTCGGTCGAGCAAAGCCTCAATACTTACTTCGGTGTACTTCATAAAAACTGGTTCCGTCGGGCGTTTTCTGAGGACGGAGAGATGATCGATACATACAATGTGCAAAATTGTCATGCCATTGCCGGCGAGATCACGACCCTCGCAAACATCCGCCTCGACCCTGGGGTAAACCAATTATTGAGCCGCATCCTCCCGGAGTCTCTGATAACCTTTCCAGTGATAGCCGCGACTGGAACCGAGGACACGCAATGGTCTGCGATCGTCGCATGGACAGTGGATACGTTGATCAACGCAGAGAGACCAAAGACCCGGTGGTATGCGGGCAAAGTCGGGGCAATGCCAATCTCGGCACCAGAACTAGGTCTTGATAAAGAGTGGCAGCGCCGCGTTCTTATATCTGTAGGCAACTACAGCGACATCTTTGACCGCAATCCTGGCAAAGATTCCTTACTCAAGCTCGACCAGGGGTTATACCGTTTCACTTTAAAGTTGATACATTTAAGCAAGCAGGGGAGGCAGGGGGAGTAAGAAAAGTAATTTGTATCAATAATTTCGTGAAATGGTATTACATGCGAATTATTTCCGTGGAAGACTTCTTCTCGGCCCGTTCCTAGAGTAATTTCAACTTAAGCACTCACCGTTCGCACAAGTCCTTGTCGATACTCTAGAATGGCTAGCGCCTACTAAGTTTGGCTGTATTATTGCCTTTGAAGCAGATGATAACGCTAAGACTAACAAAAATATAATTGCAGCACAGAGAAAACTGGCTTATCAATTAGCTAAGTTTAAACTGTGTACATAAGTTAATGCTAAAACCCTTTTTCGTTCTTATATGCAAAGAATGAAAAAGGGTTTTAGCAATTTGTATTGCACACCAGATAATGCAACTGGTACAAGACGTTAATAAACGGGCATTAATAATACAAAGATAAAAATCTTTCTTTCTATGCCCAATTTCCAAGCTAGATATTCAGATGCACTGACTATCCTTGCCGACATATTCGCATCAAAAATGATGTTTTAACTCTCAATTACCTGGGGTAGGAGTCATTGGCGAGTTGGAGTCTGGAACTTGACTAGGAGAGCTAGTACCTGGTTCGTTCATGTTGCCAGAATCAGGTGCGACTGGGGTCTCTGGTGCTGGAGTTAAGTTGCTAGGGTTGCTAGGATCAGGTATTGGGCTTCCTGGTGCTGGAGTTAAGTTACCAGGATTAGTAGAATCAGGTGCTACTGGAGTTTCTGGTGTAGTTGTGTTTTCAGGAGTGGTAGAATTAGGTGCTACCGGGGTTTCTGGTGCAGTCATGCTGTCAGGAGTACTGCTATCAGAAGGTTGGGTTGCTGGTACTGTAGTATCGCCAGGAGCGCTAGGTGTAACTGCTGTACCACCCGGACAACGGGAATTTAGCGGGGAACGTTCACACAGAATTTTAAATCCTTCTGGTGATAATTCAATTTCCGTTGTTGAACCCGTAGATGAGTCGCTGGCTTGTGCTAAGTAAGATTTACTGGACTGGGCAACAGCAGCATTAGCGGTGAGTGCCAAAGTCAGGGCTGTACCAATCAGGGTCAGAGATTTTCCCTTCATTCTGAAATTAACCTCAACGGAAACGGAACATCCAGCCCATTAAACCAGACAATTGATTATAGAAAATCTTCCTAAATGTAGATGTTTATCTTTGCTGCAAAATGTATCAACATGTAAAAACAGTAAGCTCTAAATTATTTGTGTATTAATTGTTAGTTTGTAAAAATACAAAAGCAAAATTGTTATATCTTTATTATGCAAAACACAATGGTAGCTAAAATCAGCATTGTAAAGTCAGAGTCAAAACATTGATTTATGTAAAAAAAATAACAATATAAATCAATAATTACCCTTAAGAGATATTGTCTTGGTGTAAGATTGAATCGGCAATAATTCCGTACAACTAACTTCTGATTGAGCTTATGAGTAAAATGATGGAAGACCTGTATTGAGACTGTCATTTGCCCGATTCTTCACTAAATTAATTATGATGTGATTAGCCAATGAGTTCCCCCCAACCCCCTCAAAAGCCTCAAACGTTACTTGGTCAACTGACTCAAGCAGTACATACAATTCAAGCTAGAGTTGACTTTTCCAAACTGGCGCTCAAGCCTAATGCCAAAGTACCGGAAATCTGGGTGCAGGATGCGGGGGCGGATAAGGCAGAAATATATCCGTTATTGGGCGATCGCTATATACTCGGTCGCAGTTCTAAATCCTGCGATATAGTGATTCGGAACCCAGTTGTCAGCCAAATTCACCTGTCACTGTCACGGGATTCTACTCAGCGCACCCCTGTTTTCGTCATTAAAGATGAAAACTCCACTAATGGGATTTATCGTGGTAAACGACGGGTAACTTCTTTAGAACTGCGTCATGGCGATATTCTCACATTAGGGCCACCAGAACTCGCAGCTTCAGTGCGACTGCAATACGTTGATCCACCGCCTTGGTATCATAAAGCTGCAACTTTGACGGCTTATGGCGTTGGAGGCGCAAGCGCCCTGTTAGCATTGGTAATTGGCGTTGAATGGATGAGGTTTTCTGTCAGACCCCTACCTACAGCGACTCGCGCTCCTATAATCGTTTACGCCCGTGATGGCAGTACTCCTCTGCGTGAGCCTCGGACTACTTCTCACGTAGACATGAAGCGTTTGCAAGACTTTGGCCCTTATTTACCTGCCGCTGTAGTGGCATCAGAGGATAGTCGGTACAATTGGCACGTTGGCGTTGATCCGTTGGGGATTTTGCGAGCTGTATTGATTAACAGTCGTAGTGGAGATGTGCAGCAAGGAGCCAGCACTGTTACCCAGCAAGTAGCTCGTAGTTTATTCCGTGACTATGTTGGTACCCAGGACTCCCTCGGACGCAAATTACGAGAAGCAATAGTTGCTCTGAAGTTAGAAACTTTTTACAGCAAAGATGAAATTTTGCTGACTTACTTAAATCGGGTGTTTTTGGGCGGAGATACTTCTGGTTTTGAAGATGCTGCCCAGTATTACTTTAGAAAGTCAGCTAAAGAATTAACCCTTTCTGAAGCTACGACTTTAGTGGGAATTTTACCTGCTCCCAATGCTTTCGATTTTTGTGGGGATGGCCCAAATAAACTAGAAGCAGCTGAATACCGCAACCGTGTGATTAAGCGGATGCTGGAGATGGGTAAAATCACACCAGAACAGGCAAACCGAGCTAGGCGCTCAACTGTTCAAATTAGCCCCAAAGTCTGCGAGCAACAGGCAAGTATTATCGCTCCTTATTTTTATAATTATGTGTTCCAAGAACTGGAATCTATTTTGGGCGAAGGAGCAGCAAACGAAGGAAACTATATCATCGAAACCGATCTCAATCCAGCCATTCAAGCCCAAGCAGAAACATCGTTGCGTAATTCAGTAAGCAATGCTGGTTCAACTTTTAGGTTTTCTCAAGGAGCGATCGTGACTCTAGATTCTAAAACTGGTAGTATTCTGGCCATGGTAGGCGGAACTGATTATAGAAAAAGCCAGTTTAATCGTGCTGTCCAAGCTCAAAGACAACCAGGTTCTACCTTCAAAATCTTTGCTTACACCGCTGCTATTGAGCAAGGCATTTCTCCATCCAAAAGTTATTCTTGCGCTCCTTTAACTTGGCAAGGCTTTACCTACAAACCTTGCCGTGCTGGTGCTGATGTCAGTTTAGATGTTGCCACTGGACTTGCCCTTTCGGAAAATCCGATCGCTCTACGGGTTGCCAGAGCCATAGGACTAGATAAAGTGGTAACGATGGCAAAGCGTTTAGGAATCAAGTCAACCCTAGATCCAGTTCCTGGTTTGGTACTGGGTCAGAGTGTGGTTAATGTTTTAGAAATGACTGGTGCTTTTGGCGCTATTGGTAATCGTGGTGAGTGGAATCCTCCCCATGCAATTAATAGGATTTTAGACAGCAGTGACTGTAGCGATCGCAAAGATCTAAAAACCTGCCGTGTTGTTTATTCTTTCCAACAAAATCCGGATGCGAACAAACGAGTTTTATCAACTGATGTCGCAGACGAGATGACTAGTTTAATGCGTGGAGTAATCACAAGAGGTACTGGTCGTAGTGCTGCTATTGGATTAGGGGAAGCTGGTAAAACTGGGACGACTGATAAAAACGTGGACTTATGGTTTATTGGCTTTATTCCCAGCCGACGACTCGTGACTGGTATTTGGTTAGGAAATGACAATAATTCCCCCACAGCTGGCAGCAGCGCTCAAGCAGCTCAATTGTGGGGCAATTATATGGGGAGAATTACAAGGTAATGGGTCATGGGGCATCCCTTTGGGAATTAAAAATTGGATTGATTTCATTTTCAATTCTTAATTGAGCGAAGTATGGGGCATTGATTATTATTCTCTCCCCCTGCTTCCCCTGCTTCTTACTGGTATCCCTGCCAAGGAGTCACTTCAAGCTTGCCGCTAGGCTTGAATGTTACTTGGAAGTGAGCCAGAGGCTCTTTATTGTTAGGAGCAGCTAGATTTGAGCCATAAACGGCTTGAAACATCTTAGGTAGGGGTGTTTCTCGAAAATAGTCAAAGGCAACTTGGTTAAGCGGTTCATAGTCGGCGATCGTACCATCTTTGTTAACTGCTACCCGATACTGCAAATCTTGCTTGAAGGTAGGAGTACCACCCCAACTTTGACGAAGCGAACTATAAAGCTTTTGGTTTAAACTTTTAACCGTCTTAAGCTCAGTGATTTTTGAACCGATCACTTCAGGAGTCCTAGCGTATCCCCGCCAAGGACTAACTTCTAACACACCTTGGTTAGTAAAAACTATTTTAAATTGAGCAATTGGCTCATTAGAAATGGCAGGACGCTTAGCAGGATTATAAAGTAGGTTAGGCAAAGGAGTTAGTTCTATTCCTTGGTTCGCGTCTTTATTCAACGCTTTATAACCGACGATCGCACCATCCGCAGCCACACCCACACGATAAATTAAATCCTGTTTCAATGCAAAGCGATTATTCCAAGCTGGATTAATTTGGTTGTAAACTTGGCGATTCAAGACCCGTAGCTGAGATGGATCAGTAATTTCAGTAACTGTATTTAAAAGTGCTTCTAAATCTTTAACTTCGGGTTTTGCCTCTGTGATGGGATTCTCGACAGCTATAGGCGTTGGTGCAGGAGTCACAATATCTGTGGATGCTGTTGTCGGAGGTGCAGCAGGATTGGTGCTAGGTGTTGCAGAACTAGTTTGTTCCTCTGGTTTTGGCTGGGGTGGACGCATCTCTGGAGCTGGAATCAAACTAAAAGCGATCGCTGCAACTGCTAAACTCGAAACTCCAATACTCGCAGGTACTGCCTGTTTGAGCAAGGCCTGACTAGCGCCACCATAACGTCTGGTGACTGGTTGTAATTCTAACGATAACTCTGGTAAAGTTTGGGAATCAGCGAAAAACTGATCTACAGCTTCTACGAGATCAAATAACTGTACCGTATTCAAATCTATTTGAATAGGCTGTTTATTATAGTTGGGATTAGACTCAAAACCTTCTGAATTGCCCTCAGAATGCACAATCAGCCTATGTCGGTTGGCGCCAATCTTTTGCAACTCCACAAGCTCTGATTCTTCATTGTGAGCTTGCGGATTCGGCACATTACTCAAAAACTCTTGGGCATAGCCGCTAACTGCCCTGACCAAGCTTTCAAAAAATTCCCGTCCTCCAACCAGAGGCTTGTTATAACTAGGTAGATAGCATTCTGCATTTACTAATATTGACAGTTCAGGGCGTAATTCCTGAAACTGTGCAGATCTTGCAGCATCGCTTAAACCTTCTAAAAGCAGCGTACAGTTAGGCAAACTGTACTTACGTTGGATATTCATTCTACTTCACCGTCAAAAAGACTAATCCAGAAACGCTGCATTCCAGCTGTACCAGTACAAAATAATAGTTGTCCCAACAAATTTATAGCTAATTCATCTAATTTTTCATCAGAACTTAATGCTAGTAAACCAGAACGGCGGACATTCATCCTGCTCTTAAAATGCACTCGAAACCGTTCTAGATAATTAGATAGACGCAAATTTTGTTCTAGCGGTATCTGCTTTTCATCCATTTGTTGGCAGAGCATGAGCATTTGGCGAATCACGACTGTTAAGCGTCGCGCTATATAGCAAGCAATTACCACCAAAGCTTTTGCTTCCATAATGGTTAAAGGTCGGCGGATATGCGCTCGCCGCATGGGGTTAGAACTACGCATCCGCCATAAATTTACCCGATCTTTAATAATTCCTTTCAATTCCAACTCTTCGGCAAAAGCCAGAATTGCTTCAGAACTACCAAGCTCTAAAGCTTCAATCGCCAGTAAAATTAAATCAATTTGTAACCTGGTTCTAGGGGGACATGTCTGTCCTGCGATCGCAGGATCTGGTAAAGTGTCCAAAATCATGGGCAATGATGGAGGATTTGGACTGTTGAACGGCGTGATGCTCGCGGAGACACTCATTCTATAAAATACCTTGTGCGGTTCTAACAGACTAGGTATAGCAGGGGACAGGGGACAGGGGACAGGCTTAAAAGTCTTTTGGTATCCGGGTTTTATGATCAGTTTATATCCTAAACTACCTAGCGATAGCTATACATTACTTACTTGTTCTACTTAAAGGTTTGCATCTACTGAAATTCAGATTTTTAAAGCATAAGTTTCCCCTCTTGGTTTGTTAATACAAGTCCCTCTTTAGCTTGGTGTAGATTCTAAGTATCGTCAATGGATAGATGCAACAGAAGCTTTAACCCAAGCGTATGACATTATAGTGTACGATTTTTCAGGTATGCATAATTTGGAACTCTTAAGAGGCAGAGGAAGCAGGGGTAGATGAAGAAAATAATAACCAATTCCCAATGCCCAATGCCCAATTCCCAATGCCCAATTCCCAATGCCCAATTCCCAATGCCCAATGCCCCATTCCCTAACCTCTATTTTATGGATTTAAAATCTCTAATTCGTGACATCCCAGATTTTCCCAAACCCGGAATTTTATTCCGGGATATTACTACTTTACTGCGCGATCCAGTGGGACTGCGCTATACTATTGACTTTTTCACCCAAAAATGCATGGAGGCTGAACTGAAGGCAGATTACGTTGTAGGTATGGAGTCGCGGGGGTTTATTTTTGGCTCTCCTCTGGCTTATAAATTAGGATCTGGTTTTATACCTATACGCAAAAGGGGTAAATTACCAGCAGCCGTTCATGCAATTGAATATGAATTAGAGTACGGTACTGATTGTTTAGAAGTGCATCAGGATGCTTTGCATCCAGGTAGCCGAGTTTTGATTGTAGACGATTTAATTGCTACAGGTGGTACGGCTAGTGCAACAGCAAAGTTGTTACAAAAGATTGGCTGCAAACTAGTGGGATTTGGGTTTATTATCGAGCTACGGGATTTACAAGGGCGTAAACATCTACCAGATGTGCCAATTATCTCTCTTGTTGAATATTAGTTATTAGTAATTGACAAAGAATAAATGACTTCTACGAAAATTTCCTTGGAGACAAGTCGGAACTGGCTAATCAGCTTAGTTACGAGTGAGACTTTTATTTATGTGGTGAAGCGGATATTGCAGGCGCTGTTTACCTTGTTTTTAGCAACAGCGCTGTCATTTTTCATCATGAAATTGTCTCCGGGGGATTATGTAGATACTTTGCGGCAAAACCCGAAAATTTCCCCAGAACGAATTGAAGAACTCAGACGACAGTTTGGTTTGGATAAGTCCTGGCCTGAACAGTTTTGGCTGTGGCTGTGGAGAATCTTGACAAAAGGAGATTTTGGTACAAGTTTTATTTATCAACGGTCAGTAGCTTCTTTATTATGGGAACGGGTACCAGCAACCTTGATGTTAGCGATCGCTTCTTTAATTTTCACCTGGGCGGTAGCTATTCCTTTAGGAATTTTCGCTGCGGTGAAGCAAAATCGAGCCGGGGACAGGATTTTACAAGTGATTAGCTATACTGGGCAAGGTTTTCCAAGTTTTATCACTGCCCTATTTTTACTAATATTTGCTCAAATGACTTCACCTGTGTTCCCAGTGGGTGGAATGACCAGTATCAATCACGCTGATTTGTCGTGGTTTGGTAAAATTATTGATGTCGGCTGGCACATGATCTTACCTACCATCGCTTTGAGCATCACCAGTTTTGCTGGTTTGCAGCGGATAACTCGCGGTGAATTATTAGATGTTCTGCGTCAAGATTACATCCAAACGGCTCGTGCTAAAGGATTGCCAGAAAATCGCGTGATTTATGTTCACGCCCTCCGCAATGCTATTAACCCCTTGATTACTTTGTTGGGTTTTGAGTTAGCAGCTTTATTAGGCGGTGCATTTATTGCTGAACAATTTTTTAACTGGCCGGGTTTAGGAAGATTGACCTTACAAGCGGTAATTGCTAAAGACCAATATTTAGTCATGGCTAGCTTAGTCATGAGTGCGGTATTGCTGAATGTGGGCAACTTAATGGCAGACTTGTTACTTAAGGTAGCTGACCCTCGGATTCGGTTGGAATCTTAATTTTCTTGTCCCTTTGTCTCTGGTTTCCATGCTGTCTGAAGTTTATTACATAGTGCGATCGCAAACTGACGGACGTTATCTCATCGCTCGTCCTGATGCTGAAACATCAGGTTATTTGTTGCTGTTTCAGGAAAACTTTGATGCCTTAAGTTATCTCAACACCCACGCGGCAGAGGTGGCAAACCGCTTTGCTGTAGAATCTATTGCTGGTACGCAGTTAGGCAGTTTGTTAAAGCGATGGGGTTATGGCGGTGTGGGTATTGTGACTGACCCATTATTGCCCAAAGTGGAGTTTTTACAGCATTGAAATAATTTCAATAAAGCGAAAAAAATGGGGGTAAAGAGCATAGCATAATGACTCCTCACCCCTCAATACTTTGAACTAATTGCTAAACTAAGCGCCTACAGCTTCTTTCGCAGCGTACAACACCTCAGCATTGATTTCTTTGAAACCGCGATCACGGGCGAATTTCTCAGTATTCCGCTTCACTTTACCGCGCACAAATCCCGGAATTTTATTCAATTCTGCTTGACCATCTTTTGTCCAATTCAAATCAGAATCAGCAGAAATTCCTCTAGTAATTACTTCTTTGGTATCATGACCACCAAAGATTTCTAACAGGTGATCTTCCATTCCCAAAGTGAAGGAATTGTAGATTAAATCTGTGATTTGATTGGTACCTTCATAACCCATAAATGGTTTGTAACCAATGGGAAAGTTTTGCACGTGGATTGGTGCAGCAATTACGCCGCAAGGGATATCCAAGCGCTTACCAACGTGGCGTTCCATTTGAGTACCAAAAATGGCGGAGGGTTCAACGCGGGCGATCGCATCTCCAATTTCGCCATGATCTTCGGAGATTAACACTTCATCGCAATACTCGCTCACCTGTTCGCGGAACCAGTCGGCATCATACTTGCAATAAGTGCCAGCCCAGACAACATGAATCCCCATTTCTCGCGTCAAAATTTTGGTGATGGCGGCGGCGTGGGTGTTGTCACCAAATACCACAGCTTTTTTGCCCGTCAAGTTCTGACAGTCAATAGAACGGGAGAACCAAGCAGCCTGAGATACGTGCAGGGTTTGCTCGTTGATGAAGTCTTCGTAGTCAACTTCTGCACCTTTTATAGTGAGCGAAGTCGAACTATGAGCATTGATTACCTGCTGAATCTTGCGAATACAACGGGCAGTTTCCACTACACCCATCGGTGTAATGTCTATATAAGGTGTACCGAATTGTTCTTCCAGGTAACGAGCTGTAGTCAAACCGAGTTCACGGTAAGGTACCAGGTTAAACCAGGCTTTGGGCATTTTCTTCAAGTCGCTCACCGAAGCACCTTCAGGAATTAAGGTATTTACCTCAATTCCCAAGTCAGCCATCAACCGCTTGAGTTCGGTGCAGTCGTGATTGTTGTGGAAACCAAGGGTGGAAGTACCGATGATATTGACGGAGGGCTTTTCGGTTTTGCCTTCTAGTAGTTCCCCTTTTTTGCGGGCTTTTTCAATGTAGTATTGGACAATTTGATCCAAAGTGCGATCGGCTGCTTGCAGTTCGTTGTAGCGGTAATGGTTCACATCCGCTAGCATCACGTCCCCTTTGGCTTCTAGTTGCGCCCGTTCTACAAAGTTGTGCAAATCTTCTTGCAGAATGCTGGAGGTGCAGGTGGGAGTTAACACAATCAAATCCGGGTGTTCTTCAGCATCTTTGCGGGTGATGTTGTCTACCACCTTCTCTTGAGAACCGCGTGCCAAAACGTTGCGATCAACGACACTGGTTGTTACTGGGGTAAAGTTACGCTCCCGCGATAACATGGAGCGCATAACGTTGAAGTAGTCATCACCTAGTGGGGCGTGCATGATGGCATGAACGTTTTTAAACGAACTGGCGATCCGCAGAGTGCCGATGTGAGCGGGGCCGGCATACATCCAGTAAGCCAATTTCATTATGTGTTCTCCCTTTTCAACTTAAATCAGATGGAGTCCGATAAACGATGGACTATGAGTGCTTGATTATTAATTAAATCGCTTCTGAATTGTCTCAAAACTTGTAACCCTGATGAAATGGGGAAATTATTAAGTTTTTAGTCTGGTGCGATCGCCCAAACCTCCATAGACATTAGGATGTAGCTTGTTGATTAAACAATATTGTTGTTGTTTAAGTAAAACAAATCTTAATTTTTTAGTTCACTTCTGACAATGATTACTCTATTTTCCTGATGTTGTTGATACCCGCGCCTAACCATTGATTTAGTAACCATTGACTAGCAGGCTTGTCCAATGCAGGCAAAACACGAAAATTAAAGACTTCTTGCCAAACTTCTTCACCATGTTGAGAGACAAAAGCGGTTTCTAATTCCTGGAACCTTAAATAGTCTTGGTCGCCTATAGCAGCAAGCATACCTATCAACTCGTTAACAGGTATTTGAGTTGCTGTTAGTTGTGCTTCTGTCATTGTGCTTTATCCCTAAAAATGCAAACAAATCTTAGAGTTCCGCGCTTGGTATCAATTATTTCCACTAAGTCTTTGTTTTTCATCCTTGCGATCGCAAAGCAAGCAAGTTCTGTTGCTGCGGCTGACCACTCTCTTGTTTCTGTTTGCCAATCCCAGTTTTTATTTTCCGACTTTTCAAAGTCGTTTGGTTGATTTCCCTCGGTCATGCGGTTCCCTTAGGCATCGGCTTGTAGTCTCAGATACCGCATGATCGGCATCAAAACTAGAAACTCAATGACTTTATTTTAGCTTTTACTGGGTTTGTTCACAGACGCTGGCTCAGGCAGATTAATGGCTGGATTGCGAGGAAAGAAGCCTCTAGGAACGAGCTTAAACCCAACTCGATGAACAGGCATTACAGGCCAATCTTCTGATCGCGGGATATGAGTTACGCCCATTGTGTACCACAAAACGATATCTTCACCCATCAAAGATTCATCATTTGAAATATATTTTGGCAAACCTTGTCCGGGTTGAGTTTGATTGGGATAATTGCCACCAGCATAAAGTTCATCTTGTTTATATTTCGTTACCCAAACATGATGAGTGGCAAATTCTGCCTTCTGGCGAATTTTTGAGCCTTCCACAGGCAAAAATACAGCATTTCCTCCCGGCATTAGCATATATCCTGGTGCAGCCTCTAGAGTATTTTTCTGGTCTGCGCTGACAATCATCCATTCTCGACTGTATTTTAAATCCAGATCGCGCACAGCAGTTGTTTCTTTGGTTAGTGTAGTTTCTGCTACTGCGATCGCATTTCCTAAAGGATTTTTGTCATTCATTGGTAAGGCTTGGACGTTCATTTCCATGACGGAATTAGCCTGACCATCTACATCCATATCTAAACGGTAATTGAAAAAGTGCTGATGATTAACTCCAATGATGTTCTTGGCTATCAACTGACCATAATCTACCTTTGACTGTTTTTGAGCAGTTGTTGCTTTTGCCAGCACAATACCCGTTAATTCGTTTTCTACCTCCAACGTACCATCCTGGTGAAAAATCCAATTGAGGCTGTAATCATAGTTGTCAACTGCTACAGTCGTAGTCATGACTAGTTCACGGCTACGGCGGACATCATTACGTTGGGTATTATATTCATAGTGCTTCCAGAGCATTCCGCGATCGCGTTCGTAAATACCAATAATCCCCGGCATCACAAACGGTTCTCCCTGCTCATTAGCCAATACAGTATCTAACAACAGGCCATTTTCAGGAATTTCTTTGCCTAATTCTATTCTGTTTGCTAAAGAACCTAAATTGTATTCTCCAACATCAAAAGCATTGCGGAACGACCAAGTAGGATCGGGATCACCATAAGGTACAACCATCTCCGATAAACTGGCACGGTATAATACTGGTCGAATTTTTTCCCCGTCGTTGTAATTCACCAAGTACAGGATTAACCCTTCACGGGGATGCATTAAATAGCGAAACTTCCAACCTTGCCAACTAATCTCATTACCATTGATCCGGAAACTTGCATCTTGAGGTTGCAAAATTTTTAATGCTTTGAGTGGTGAAAGTAATTTTCCTAAAGACTTCAGATCATAGTCCCAGTTTGCTTTCGAGAAGGGAACAATTCCCTGATCTACAAAACTGGAGATTTTACCAGTATTTAAGTTGACAGTTGCCAATACTCCCTCAATGGGACTGCCGTAATAATTCCAGCGATCGCCTTTGTAGTAAGATATAGCTCGACACAGACGACTACCCGCCGTTTCTTCTTGTTTGCTGAGAACTCCCGCCGCCCAACAACTAATTTGGACTTGATCAAAATCTGTAATTCCCCGCTTTTGCATTGCGGTTCGCCATCGGGGATCAGCTTTGACTACATGGTTTGCTAATTCATATTCTGGGTTAACGATCGCAGGCTGAACACCAGCTATTTCTTGCCAAGAACTTAATTTCTGGGTTTGCAGATCAACTACACCTTCATAAGTTTTGTTTTGCGATCGTTCATAGACTACTAAAAAAGCCTGTCGCTGAAATGGTTTGCCAGATGTAAAATTAATGACTGCATTTTTATCTGGTTCTTGTAAGGCAATAACTGGAAATACTGCCATTTCGCTCAAAGTTTTTGCTTTTTTGAGTACCGAAACAGCTGTTTTAATTTCTGCCTTTGTTAAAGAAGTTAGAGGATGGGAAATCACAGGCTGTTGAGCCGACAGTCTTACCGTCAAACCTACACAGAAAGAAATGTAAATAACGATGGCGATCGCTAAACCAAAAAACTGTAGCCTTTTAATCATTTTTTATATGTTGAGGACAATGTATAGTTATCTATTTCCCAACATCAACCAAGAAACCGATAGATTTCGAGGATAATGCTAAATTAATTTGCCAGTATTAATTATCTGTAATGGTTTCTCAACTTTGTATGATATAAATTTCTGCAACTTGTGATACTAGCCCAAATGAAATATTCCAAATATCATGCTCTCGGAAACGATTATTTAGTCATTGCTCCTGAAGACTTAGCTTTTGAATTAAGCCCAGAAAGAATTAAGCGGATTTGTCACCGAAATTTTGGAATTGGCTCAGATGGAATTTTGTTCGGGCCGCTACCATCCAAAGATGCGAAATTTGGATTACGTATTTTTAATCCAGATGGCAGCGAGGCAGAAAAAAGCGGCAATGGACTGAGAATATTTTCTCGCTACTTATGGGATAGAAAACTTGTTGGAGAGGAAGAGTTTAATATCGACACACTAGGCGGACGAGTTAAAGCCTGTGTCGCCAAATCAGGTCAAAACGTTCGCGTAGAAATGGGTTATGTCAGTTTCCAAAGTGACAATATCCCTATTGCGGGACATTCCAGAGAAGTTCTCGAAGAAAGTATCACAATTGATCATAAAACCTTTACTTTTTGTGCGGCTACAATTGGTAATCCACATTGTGTCATCCAGATGCCTGAAGTTACACCAGAACTGGTAAAAAAGTATGGCTCTCGCTTAGAAGTTCATCCTTACTTTCCCAACCGTACAAATGTTCAGTTTATGAAAGTTCTTAATCGAGGAAATATCCAGATTGAAATCTGGGAAAGGGGAGCCGGCTACACTTTGGCATCCGGTAGTAGTAGCAGTGCAGCGGCGGCTGTGGCTCATCGCTTGGGTTTATGTGATTCATCAATTGCAGTTCATACGCCGGGAGGACAAATCACAATAGAAATTAGCGATGATTTTTTGATCACAATGACGGGTGCTGTCACTAAAGTAACTGAAGGGCTACTTTCAATGGAAATTTTTGCATAGTTGTGTAGCAAGAAGCAATATGAGATTAAAAATCTGGTCAATAGCTTTGACACTCTTTTTATGTTTCGGTTATATAGTTTCTCAGGTAAAAGCAGCTAAACCAATCTCAGTCAAGGATAACGGTATGGATGAGCAATTTAGAAACGAAGCAACAAAGCAGTTTATGCGTCCTTGGTCTGAAAGGCGAGGTATTGAATCGATTGATCGCAATGCTGAAGTTGTACTTGTGAAAGTACCGTTAGATCAGCTATCTAACACTCTTGCTGAAAAAGCTATAGAATCCCGACACAATGTGATAGGAACAGAAATCGAAGTGTCAGGTACTTTCGTATTCGCATATCAATTAGTTGGACACCCTTGGTCGATTGTGGTTTCTGACACACTGCATTTGCAATCGACTGAGTTAGCCCAGCTTTCAAAACAGTTAGAAAAACCAGTTATCAGGCTGATTGTAAGTGATACTAGCGGTATAATTGGCTACAATTTGTTTGAAGGTGGAAGACTTGTTGAGTACTTTCAAGGAGAAGAAGGTGAGTTAGCTGATGATTCTAACGAACATGGAATTAAGCCGCAACGATATCTATTATTTCCATACCCAGATGATGAACCCGAAACCCAACAAACAGCATATTTTTGGTCACTTCGCCGTCAATTAACAGCTAAAGAAATTGGCAATATTTGGAATTTTACAGATCAGTTTTTGCTTGAGTATGATGCATTTGACCCTGCCATTGACTCTAGCTATCTACTAGGAGAATATTCTTTAAAACGTGGCGATCGCTATCGAGTTCAAAATCAAGGATTTACTTTAGTTTTAGGTTCTGGGCAAAAAATTACCTCTATACCTGATTTAGTCAGGGTCGATTACTTTAGATTGGGAAATTAATCTAGTTACCTTTGATAAATTATGCAGAAACCAAACGGCGCAAAGATTCAGCACGGCGTTTAGCGGTAGGGTTATTAGGAGCAAATTTGAGTGCTTCTTCGTAAGTTTGTAGTGCTTGAGTGGTTAATTTTTTCCGTTCATAGGCATGTGCCAAATTATTTAATGCTGTCACATAATCGGGTTTACGTTTTAGGGCTTCTTTGTATTGACGAATTGCTAAATCATATTGCTCTTGAGCAAAGTAAACATAGCCTAGTCCATTGAAAATAGGGGCGCTATCTTTTTCTTCCTCTTCTTCGGCGGCTTTAATAGCTTTTTGAAACAGGGCGATCGCCTGAGAAAATACCTTTTTTTCTGAGTAAATACTCGCTAATTCGTAATATTCTTGAGCCGTACCTTTTTCTTTTTCCAATTTTTTCCGCAACCGCGACATAGCATTTTCACGCTTGCGAGTTTTGAAAATCTGGCGAAAAACACTTACAACTGCAAATGCAAGTAGACCTACAAAAATTGAGAGGTAAACAACGGCTAGATTATTATCCATTATTTTGAAATATAAATACTAAAAGTTACTTCTATTGCTCTCTGATTTCTGGCTTACACTGAAAGTTGCTTAAGGCAAACCCCAATATTCAGCACGTTCTTTTAGCCAGCCTTTTGCTGTGTAAAGCGCGATCACTTCATTAATCTGTCGTCTTAAATCATCGTACTGCAATCCCTTGGGCATGACTACAGATAACGGTGCAGTTGATAGTTTAGTTGGCAAAAGTCGATATTGGGGATATTGTTGCACCCAACCACTGAGGACACTAGCATCTGCGGCGAAGGCTACCACTGCATTACTTTCTATTTGCTCTCGCGCTTCTTCATAAGAATTTACACCGATTAACTCAGCGTTAGGTACATAATATCGGACTTCGGCAATGGTACTAGAGTGATTGAGTACGGCAATTTTCCGTTTTGCCAAATCACTCAACTGCTGCACAGAGGCATCTTTTGTAACTAAGACAGTACCATCGAAGTAATAAGGTACACTGAAACTTACCAAACGAGCGCGTGACCCAGTTGCCGTTACTCTGGCGATCGCAAAATCAACCTGATCTTTTAAGACCACAGACAGGCGATCGCGATTTACCACTGGTTGCAACTTAACAGCATCATTTTTGCCTAGCAATTCTTCTGTCAAGCGCTTTGCTAAGTCAATCTCTAAGCCTTGCAAATTACCATTAGCATCTCTAAAACCCAAGGGACGCAAGTTATCTTTAACAGCAATTTTTAAATAGCCCCGCTGCTGAATTTCTGGCATGGTAGCAGCAGATGCAGTCAATCCTATCCCTAAAAACGAATAGCAAAAAATAGTAACCGATAACACTAGAGCTAAGTATACACAAGCTCTGGGGGCAACTTGCCGCAGACTGGGGTAAAGAATGAAGGATGAAAAAAAGAATTTTTGCCTAACATAGGTATTCTTTCTTTCCAAGCAACTAGCTTTTCTTGGCAACTTCTCTCCAGATTTATCTGTAGGGTATACTTCAGCCTTCATTCTTTACACTTTACCCTTTTGCCTGGCTTGCCAATTCAGCGACTTTGCTGAAGCTAGCTGGATCGAGGACTGCCAATTGAGCTAACATCTTACGATTGAGTTGGACATCGGCTTTTTTCAAGTTGCCGATCAGCTGGCTATAGCTCAAGCCATGTTGTCTAGAAGCTGCGTTAATACGGGTAATCCAAAGGCGACGAAAATCGCGCTTTTTATTTTTGCGATCGCGGTAAGAACTGCGTAATGCCTTCATTACCTGTTGGTTGGCGGTTCTAAATAAAGTTGAGTGAGAACCACGAAAACCTTTAGCTAGTTTGAGAATTTTATTGCGGCGTTTACGAGCTACATTACCGCGTTTTACCCTAGTCATAATTTATTTCCTGAAAAATTTATACTTACAAATAAGGGAGCATCAAGCGTACGTTGTCTGCATCGCGTTCGTTTACAAGTGCAGTCTTGGACATGTTACGCTTTTTGTTAGAAGACTTGTGTTCTAAAAGGTGGTTTTTGAAAGCTTTCCGACGCACGATTTTACCTGTGCCAGTGGCACGGAATCGCTTTGCTGCTGCTTTACGGGTCTTTAATTTAGGCATGGTCTAGCTTTGAATCGACACAATCTATAATTATATACTAAGACCATGAAATTGAGCGAATTGCTGGGTCAGAGTTTTTATCAAAAGGGGTTTGAACGAAATTCTCTCACATCACTTTGTTTATAGTTAGCGATCGCTGTTGAGGAATGGCGGGACAAGGCTAATTTAGTGCTTTAGATGAGATGAAATAAACCGCCGATAAACGCCGATAAGATGGATTTTTGTTGATGCATCCATCATTTTAGCTGTGTCAGTCTAGTAGGCTAACGCACCATCCTTGATTTTCGCTGCGTTAAGTAGGTAGGTTTAAATAAATATTAAGATAATTTGTCATTGCGCTAAGCGATCGCCTAGCGTCTCCAAGAGTTGCCATGCCCAAAGGGCTTTATGGAGCAAAGTGGAATGTTCGCCCTTAGCGTTCCCGTACCCCTACGGGAAGCAAGCTACGCGTAGCTTCTTTGTTAGGAGTAAGGGTAGCAATCCCAGACCCTGCGATTGCTTCACTCCATTTCATTTCGCTCGCAATGACGTTTTACAGTTAATTCTGCTCACTTAACTTAGGACTAATGTCCATAACCTTGTAAGAGAGATTCATCGAACTGACGTTTCAATTCTTTAATTCTTGCCAAAAAACCTAAAATAGAAGATATGAGTCCGCTGTTAATCCGTTTGTCTTTACTTAACAGCATAAATTTTCTGTGGACATAGGCGATAAAGAAAAATTGAGGAACAACTGCACATACGACCCATGTCATGATCACCCTATCTTGCGGAATATGACTATAGTCACGTTTAAAAACAGCCAGAAACAAACTCAGTAAATCCTCGTCATTACATACATTACAGACATAAATGGAAGCCTTACTATGACACGCCTTTATCGTTGGAAATCTGGAACTGCTGCACTTATGACAATGGCAATTACTACAGTTGCCATTACTCCACTGATTACATTAGCTCCTGCTAATGCACAATACAACGTTGGGCAATCCAGAAACGTAACCATTCCTTCGGGAGTAAGTTTTCCTGTAAAAGCCAACAGCGAAAAAATTACTGTTAAGCCTGGGGAAACTAAATCTCTGAAGTTGAGAATAGCAAATGACATTATTGACAGGAACAGAAATGTATTGATTCCTAGAAATACTGAAATTGTTGGACAGCTAGAACCTGTAAATCTAGATACTTATTCTAGAGATAGAGATAACAGACAAGGTGTGCGGTTTGTAGCTCAAGAATTAGTATTCTCCAACGGTGAACGTCAGCAGATTAATGCTACTTCTCAGACATATACCACAACTGAAAAAATTTCCCAAGGGCCTAATACTGGTCAAGTTTTAACTGATGCAGCTATTGGTGCAGGTGCTGGTCTTTTAGGTTCACTAGTTACAGGGAATCGGAGAATCGATGATTTAAAACCTGTTATTGGTGCAGCTGCGGGTGCGGGAGCAAGTGTGTTATTACGCAAACAAGAAACTGAAGCCTTCGTCATTAGACCTGAGCAAGATTTGAGGCTGACGCTGAACTCTAACTTGACACTGTACCGCTATTAAGATTTGTTCATTTTTAGTCGTGAACTTAATCATTACCAATTAGTGATCGCCGCTTTAAATATAGTGTGCGATCGCTTAATTTTTAATAGTAAAAATATTTCATTTTTAAGCAACTATCCTGCCTCTAATATCGTCTTTATTAATATCCATATTGGTTTAATAGCAAGTAATATGTTATTGGTATTAGGTAATTACACTATTATCTAATACCTCTTTTTTAGGATATAAATGTTTTTTGGTTAGCCTCTAATTAGGGGTTGCTGAATAAGTCTCTTAAGCAAATCTAGAAGCCACACAGCATACGAAATAGTTGTTTCATCGCTCAGTTGACAAATTTACCCAGCGATCGCTAACGATTGTGCAAGGGTTTTGAGACTCTAGATGTTATAACCTTGCACTCGTTTGTTGGAAAAAGGCTTAAAACCCTTATCTGGTCTATATTGCACTTCTATTCAGCAAGCCCTATTTAGAGTAAAATTAATTACATAAAAGCTGAGAAAATAGGAACTTTGTATTTCAAAAATTGTCTAAATAATTAACAGAAGAAAAAATAATTTTAGTGGAGTAAAAAACAATGTTTACTTTAAATCGTTGGCAATCTAGAACATCTGCTCTTATGGCTTTGAGCCTCACAGTAGGTGCTATAGCTCCCTTTGTTGCAGCAGCACCATCTTTAGCTCAAACTACCTTTTCTGATGTTTCATCTAATTACTGGGCATCACAGTTTATTCAACAATTATCACAGCGAGGTGTAATTGCTGGGTTCCCTGATGGTAGCTTCCGCCCAGAAGAACCTGTGACACGCGCTCAATTTGCGGCAATGGTCAACAAAGCTTTTCAAAAAGCCCAGCAGCGTCAGCCAATCAGATTTGTGGATGTACCTAGCAATTACTGGGCATCAAGCGCCATTCAGCAAGCTTATACCATTGGTTTCTTATCGGGATACCCTGGCAATCGCTTTGAACCTAATCAGGCTATTCCCCGCCAACAAGTTTTAGTTTCCCTCGCCAACGGTCTGGAATATTCTCCCAGTGGTAACGTTAGCAGCACTTTACAATACTTCAATGATGCCTCTAACATTGCTGACTATGCCCGTAGTCCCATCGCAGCGGCAACTGAGAAGCAAATTGTAGTGAACTATCCTAATGTTAAGTTCTTAAATCCCACTACAACCGCTACACGCGCCCAAGTAGCAGCTTTTATCTACCAAGCGTTAGTCAGTTCTAATCAAGCCTCAGCAATTAACTCGCCTTATATTGTAGCTGTTGGACAAACTACGCCAACACCCGTAGCTGTAACCATTCCCAAGGGGACTGCTATCCCTGTCAAGTATGACAAAGCAGAAAAAATTCTTGTGACTAAAGATGAAACAGCACCTTTGACACTAACAGTATCGCAGAGTGTGGTTACGCAAGAAGGAGCTGTAGTGATTCCTGCTGGTAGTCAAGTTATTGGTCAACTCAAACCTGCTACGGGCGGTTCTCAATTCGTTGCTGAGAAACTAGTTTTGACCACAGGTCAGGAGTACCAGATTAACGCTACTTCTGAAGTCATTACCAAAAAAGAAACTGTGAACAAAGGTACTAGTACTACTACAATCCTCAAGAATACTGTTCTAGGTGCAGGAGCCGCAGCCGCAGTCTCTGCCGTCACAGGCGATCGCGCTATTGCCACAGAAGAAGTCTTAGGTGGTGCTGGTATCGGTGCATTGATAGGTTTATTCTTTGGCAAAAATAGTGTTGACTTAATCGCCATTAATCCAGACACTGATCTACAAATGACAATTAATCAAAATTTGTTGGTTTCACTTAAATAGTCATTACTAATGACTATTTCTCAACTTCCGGTAACCAAATAATAAACGTGGCTCCCGGAGTATCGGGTGAAGTGATATCTGAATTGATTGCAGGGCTGAAAACTTCAATTTCGCCCTGCATTTGTTCGATTAATTGTTTAGCGATCGCTATCCCTAAACCCGTACCAGGAATTTGAGTTTGAGCTTGCACGCCCCGATAGTGTCGTTCTCCAAGATGTTCTAAATCTTGTGGTGGAATACCAGGGCCAGTATCACTAACGGCAATTCCTTGGAAATGAGCTTTTTCTTGCCCTGCCTGAATGGAAATTTTGCCACCTGTGGGAGTATATTTGAGTGCATTATCAATAATATTGCTCAACACTTCTCGCAATGCTTTGATGTTGGCTCTTACTAATGGCAAATTGCGAGGAATTTCTGTTTTTAATTGGAGATTACGCTCTTGTGCTATGGCTTGAGCTGAAACTAACAATGGTGCTAATAAATCTGCTAAAGAGCAATCAGTTACTTGATCTCCCGTTCCTGGCAATAATAATGCTGGTTTGGATTCTTGCTGCACAGTTGCTTCCACAAATACTTCGTTTTCGGGCAGTGATAGTGGCGCTAAATCTAACTCTGTCCAGTCAATGACTTTACCAAACTCTTGGAGTAATTCTTGCAGGCGATCGCTTTCTCTGACAATATTGGCTCCCACATCTCGGTTAGGATCACCTGGGCGCAGTCGCTTTAATAGCAGTTTGCCAAAGGTTCGTAATGCTGTTAATGGGTTGCGAAACTGGTGCAAGAGGTTATCTAACAAATCCCGTTGCTGTTCTTGGAGGATTTGTTGTTGATGCAGCTGATGTTGCAACCAGGCTCGACGTTGATCCAAAATACAAGCGATCGCCAGCGTTTGAACTATCCTTTGTATTTCGCTTTGCTCCTGTTCGTTCCAAGGCCGATCTTCCCTACCTGTCACCAGTAAGCCCATCATTACGCCCTCATGGATTAGAGGTAAGACGATTTGGTTTCCACTGAACAGGTATTCATCTTTAAAATAAGGTTGCTCAGTATCTGGTATTTTTGTCTCCCGTGAAGAGCTAGGAGATTCAGAGCCTGCTGTCAATAATTTTCCTTTTTGCTGGGGCAGTAGCAAAACATTGCCTATTTGGAGTTGCTTGCGTGCTGTTGCTTGACTAATTTCTTGCCCTGGCTGCAATACTGCTGTCTCTGGGTAAACTACCACAGGAATCAGTTTTGCCTCACCTGTTGGAGCCTCTACCAATTCTTGTGTGAGATAAACAACACTTAAAGTTGCTCCCAGCCCTTGGGTTAGCAGTGCTATTTGCTCTCGACATAGAGCAACAAAATCCGAACTGGCAGACATTAACATTTTTCAGCTCTTGCTCAGGATCACGGAATTTAAGGGAAGATTAAAGAAGACACTTAGTTTTCCCTAACTCATTTAATAAAGCTTAACTAAAACTTCTCAGTAATAGCTTGTTCCTGGGGATTATATCCTCTACCACTATTGATTTATCTATATACAAAAATATTATTTTTCCCGTATCAAAAGTTAAAAAACTATTGATCTTTTGAACTAGAACTTATATAATTGCGACGGATTTTGTAGCTATAACTACAATCTATCAGCTTGAAAGAGGAGGACAATAGGTTGGCAAGGAGACGGAAACGCAAAAGTCGTCGTCGCCAAGAAGGACGACGAATTCTAGAACATGTGCCTCAATATAGCATCGAAAGCGGCGAAGAAAAACCTGTGACAGCAGCGAGAAAATTTATTCAAGCTGAGAGGATCGCGCCACCTGCTTTGCTACTGGTAAAGCGAAATGAACACACCACAGACCGTTATTTCTGGGCAGAAAAGGGACTGTTTGGTGCTCAATACGTAGAAGAGAACCATTTCTTGTTTCCCAGTCTACGGGTATTAGAAACTCCTGTAGGTACTGAACCTTTGGCTGTGGCTGTAGCTAGTCGCTAACCAGAAATGGTTATTTTAATGTGTTGAATGTGTCTTCTGACAATCATTTAACTGGCAAAGTTGCTCAGTTTATGCAATATTTTGGTTTTTTTTAAGTTTGTAGCTGATTTGCCAGTAGACTTATGTCCAAGTAATTGGACGATCAACTCTGATCAAACCACTCCGGTTTGTATAGTATTGATTTTTAAGTCTAATGATGCAGAAGGGAGTCAGGATAGAGCGAAATGCATCCAAAAGCGAGAGTTGAGTTGCGCTCTCATTTAAGGGATTGCCCAGGAAGAAAGCTCTGTCAACAAACTACAGCTTTTTCCCTACGGCATTTTGCCGTAGGGAAAACCTACATCCCACCAATCGTCTTTCCTCCTCCCTACAGCAAATTGCAATCAATCGTGCCACAGACGGAAATAATCAAAGCCAGTAATTAATTCATTCTGCGATTTATTTTGTAGCGGGTTTGGTCGAAAACTGCTGTAATGTCCATTTCCTCAAGAATTGTCCAGAAGTCTGCATTTCACATTAAAGCGGCGGTAACAGAAAACCAAATTTACTCACCAAGCTTAAACTGTAGTGTCTTTTGTAACTCACTGAGTTCGTCTCGATGAGCAATTACAGTCAGCTTACTTGAGGAGTGTTGCTGATTTGGATTTGCTTCCAGTTTTAGCGACACTTTCTCAAGTCTTCCAGCTTTTTTCCAATAAAAAATACCACTCAAAGGCGATAGCAGTACCATTCCTAGAAAAAGAGTACCGATGCTAGGAATCAGCATAGACAAGACCAATGCTAGACAAGCAAGACCAGCCGATGCCAGCAGTGTTAAAAACACGGCTAAAAACCAGCTTGGTTTCACAAACCCTTCAAAAGTCACTTGGTTTTTTTCCCGATCTACCGCTGCCACTCGATAAGACCGAGAGCTAAAATACTCCTGTAATTGCGGCATTAACGTAGCTTCGTCTTGCTCAGATACCAGTTGCGCTATTTCTATGCGGTCTTTGGTCGAGGCACGAATAAAGAAAATTAGCCCAACCGCTAACAACAAAGTTAGCAGCAACGTGGATGGCAGAATAGCAGTATCCATAACTAATTGTTAGTGTTTGAATGGAGGAAATTTATTCATCTGTCTTCCCTCCTGGAGACTCCCACTGACCTGAGTACAGGTACAGTGGTGAGAGGAAAGGAGGAGAAATTGTGAGGTGTTCCTTGAATGTTTTTGTGCGGAAGCACAAACAATGACAGGGACAACCGAGCAATTTCTAATATCTTAGAATGCATACGAGTAACCGTCCTTTGCATGAACTCGTTTACAAAACCTGTGGGAAATTCCCTGTATTAATCGGTTCCTGGTCGAGATATTGAAGCTACCAGATGACCGAATAGCCACTTTACCAACGTATGTACCCACCTTTTTATTCGTTAATTTGTCCTCCGATTGATGTACTGCTGCCAAAGCTGGGCTAAATCCTGTGCTTGAACTTGCCATTCTGGAGAAACTTGGTACATCCGCCTGGGGCGTCCCCGCCCTTCGAGTTTCTTCCAATACCCAGTGATTGCCCTTTGGTCTTCGAGAAACTTAATCGCACTATAAAGTACGGTATCCGAAAGCCTATAGGTTGGATATTCAGTTTCCAATTGTTGGATTAACTCGGTTCCGTAGGATTCACCTCGTAGCAAAATATACAAAATATAACAAACTGCTAGTTCCTGACAGAGGTAAGTTGGCGGAGGATTCTCAAAGAATTGATATATATCCTCAAGTTTCATGGTTGGTGAATGGCTAAAAAAATGCCCTAGGGTAGAATGTATAATCCTGGCAGTAAGTATATAACGCTACTCTAAAGAAGTAAGCATTATGATAGTGCGACTGAGGCAGGACTTGCAAAACGTAAACATTAGGCAGCGACCCACGACGCTGAATTCGCGGGAAGATGGTGAAAATCTTAGGAGCGCAACATCTACGCCCCTATCCAAGCTCTAGGCGGTGTGGTGAGGAGCAATTGAGACAATGGTACAGCCATTGACTTGGTGTTAAGTGATGCCGAGCTGGTTAGAACTGCTTAAGCATAAGATGCCATCGAAGGCATTTTACAGGTAAAATGCCTTTTTGTCTGTAAAAGTTAATAAACACTTTGTTTTACAGTGATTATCCCGGTGCAGATCCTCAAACATTAAGCCAAGTCAGATATTATGTTGTCAGTTTTCATGCGTATAGACACATTAAAGCAAGCATTTAGTACTGATTGTCTAAACTTGAGATATTCATATCGTATCTGGTAAGTGTGATAGTAAATTTAGCAAGCGCCTAGCGCATTGGTGATTCAGTATGTCGCAAACCCCGGACACTCCATCGTCTTCGTCTAATCTTCGGGCAATAGCCCAAACCTTTCGCCTGATAGGTTGGATTAGCTTCTGGATTCAGTTAGTACTAGGCGTAGTTTCTGGCATAATTGTGCTACTGTTCGCCATATTTAGTCAAAGATCTGGCAGCCCCAGTAATAATCCTGGAACTGGCTTTGGTGTCTTCTTAGCAGTTTGTGGATTAATTATTTTGGGTGGGGGCATTTATTTAGCTTACCGTTACACCAGAATTGGCAATCGACTGCAATCTTCCAATCCTAGCAACCGTCCTCGTAAGAGTGAGACTGTGCAAGTATTACGCTTGGGACTGTGGGTGAACTTAGGAGGAACACTGGTGACTCTTTTGGGCGCACAGGCGATCGTTGGTACGCTGGTAGCAAGGTCTATATCCCCCCAGGCCATAACTACCCAATTTTTTGATCCCACCAGGATTATTAGCGGTTTAGACATGCTTGTAGTACAGGCAAATACCAACACTGTATCAGCGCATTTTGCTGGACTTTTAGCGTCGCTTTGGCTACTTAATCGCGTCAACCGACCTTAAAAGGAGAAGTCGGCAGAAGAGTCAGGACTTACGCACAGGTAACGGAAAATCTAACCGCAGAGGACGCAGAGGACACGGTGAGACAGCTCAGCGTTAGTGAGCTTGCGAACGTCACCCGAAGGGAGAGATAGGAGTTTTAGGGAGTTATCGCGTAAGTCCTAAAGGTAAAAGTCTTCTGAAGAATATAGTATCGATGTCTTTTCTTGCCTTCTTTTTCCTCAAAGTTCATTAGCAATTTATCTTTCAGTAAAATTAGTGTGCGATTTTTTAGTCCTGACAAGGTTGGCAGGGCAAAATTTTTATTTTGCTTTTGTGTTATAGCAAGTCAAAATCAGTATATGCTGATGTTTTGGCAGGCGAAAGACTGAGAAAAATCTGTGCTGGATATTAAGCAAATACGGGAAAATCCACAACTAATTCAAGAACGGTTGAACAGTCGTAATGGTAAGTACGATATCGACCCGATATTACATTTAGATCGGCAACAACGGGAACTGGAGGTGACACGCAGCCAACTCCAAGCTCGTAGTAACGAAATTGGTAAACTTGTTGGGCAGAAGATTAAATCTGGCATTACTCCTCAAGACCCAGAAATTCAATCCTTGCGGGACGAAGGTAACTCCATCAAAGCTACATTGAGTGAACTAGAACCCCAAGAAAAAAATCTCAAAACTGAAATTGAGCAATTAATATTAGCACTCCCTAACTTGCCCAGCGACTCTACACCTGTTGGTACGAGTGAAGAAGATAATGTAGAAGTGCGTCGCTGGGGTGATGAGTACATTCCCCAGAACCCGAATATTCTTCCTCATTGGGAAATTGGCGAAAAGCTGGGTATTCTCAATGTTGAAAGGGCTGTGAAAGTGGCTCAAAGTCGCTTTATTACCCTTATAGGTGCTGGTGCAGCGCTGGAGAGGGCATTAATTCAATTTATGCTTGATCGTCAGACTCAAGCTGGGTATTTAGAAGTCAGTCCACCACTTTTGGTTAATACCGCATCTTTGACAGCGACTGGCCAATTACCCAAGTTTGCTGAAGAAAGCTTTAAATGCGCTGATGATGACTTGTGGCTAATTCCTACGGCGGAAGTTCCAGTTACTAATCTCTACCGTGGTGAAATTCTTGCTGCTGAAGATTTGCCTATCTACCATTGTGCTTATACTCCCTGTTTTCGCCGCGAAGCTGGTAGTTATGGGCGCGACATGCGAGGATTAATTCGTCTGCATCAATTCAATAAGGTAGAATTGGTTAAATTTGTCAATCCCAGTACTTCCTTTGATGAATTGGAAAAACTAGTGGGGAATGCAGAAGCGATTTTACAAGCACTGCAACTACCTTATCGAGTCCTAAATTTATGCAGCGGGGATTTAGGCTTTTCCTCTACGAAAACTTATGATTTGGAAGTTTGGTTGCCTTCTTCTGGTAAATATCGGGAAATTTCCAGCTGTTCTAATTTTATAGATTTTCAAGCACGACGGGGCGATATTCGTTTTAAAGAAGCGGGGAAGAAAGGCACTCAGTTCGTGCATACTCTGAATGGTTCTGGTTTGGCGGTAGGACGGACTATGGCAGCAATTTTAGAGAATTATCAACAACCAGATGGAACTGTGCGGATACCAGAAGCGTTGCAATCTTACTTAGGGCGTGAGGTATTGTAATTTAATGATCATATAGGTGTAAAAGCGATCGCCTGCTGAATAGGTATGGTAATCACAAATTGAGCGCCTTCTCCTGGCGAGGAATTTACTTCTAGAGTCCCGCCATGTTTTTCTACAATAATTTCATAGGCGATCGCTAGCCCTAAACCAGTTCCCTTACCTAGAGGCTTAGTAGTGAAGAACTGCTCAAACATCCTCTGTTGAACCTCTTCGGACATTCCCATACCATTGTCAGCAATCTCAATCAAGATAGATTTTTCATCACTCATAACTGCTGTGTGAATCCAAATTGTCGGAGATTGCTTATTAGTATTTGTTCCGACTTGATCTATTAATTCATCAATAGCATCAATAGCATTAGATAAAAGATTCATAAAAACTTGGTTGAGTTTTCCGGCGTAACACTCTACCAAAGGCAAGTCACCATATTCTTTCACGACATTGATATTTGGTCGTATTGATGTGGCTTTGATACGACTACCCAAAATTATCAAAGTACTGTCAATACCATCGTGCAACTGCACTAACTGTAATGCAGTTTCATCTAAACGGGAAAATAATCGCAGCGATCGCGCAATGTTTTCAACTCGCTCAGTTCCCATCGTCATTGAGGATAAAAGCTGCGGTAAATCTTGCTTGAGAAATTCGAGTTCGATTTTGGTTGAGTAAGCTTGAATCTCAGGAATAGGATCAGGTGTATGAATTTCATATAAATTTAACAATTTCAATAAGTCTTCGATATATTTTTGAGCATGGATTAAGTTACCAGAAATAAAATTTACCGGGTTATTAATTTCATGAGCAATTCCTGCCACTAATTGCCCTAAGGAAGACATTTTTTCTTCCTGCACTAATTTTAATTGAGTTCTACGCAATTCTAGGTGGACATTGATCCGAGCTAATACCTCTTCATATTCAATAGGCTTGGTAATATAGTCTACTGCTCCTATTTGTAATCCCTTTACCTTATCAACTGTTTCGGAAAGAGCCGTCATAAAAATTACTGGAATATCTTTAGTTTTGGGATTATTTTTGAGGCGACGACACGTCTCAAACCCATCAATTCCTGGCATCATCACATCCAATAAAATTAAATTAGGTAAAGTTTCTTGCACTTTTTCTAAGGCACTTTTCCCATTTTTGGCAACAGAAACTCTAAAACCAGCCTGATTTAATATTTCAAATAAAACTTTAATGTTAGTTGGTATATCATCAACGATTAAAATAGAATTATTGGGGATATTTTTCATAACAAACATGCTCACGTGTCTTATAAGACTAAAATTGTTGTAAATCAATAAGTTTATAATTACGATAAGTTTGGTTTAATAAACTCAACAATAGCTTCATCTTCAAATTCCTCAAGTAGCTCTAAAATTTTATTAGTAAAAGGTGTGTACTCAGAATCTAACTTTTGAATGCGGTTTGCTTCTTCTTGAATTTCCAAAATATAACCAGATTTAGCAGCTTGATATAAATCAACTAATTCGACTGATGGTGGAAATGTTATTTCCTGAAAATCACCATCAACAGTTACGGAAGATTGATTGGACTGATCAATCCAGATTAATTGCAAGTAATGTTGTAATTTCTCAAGCAACTCATCAGCTTGTACAGGTTTAGGCAAAAAGCCATTACAGCCAGCCTCTTGGCTTTGTTGGCGGTTCAAGGTAAATACACTAGCGGCAGAAGCGATAATTACCGTCTCTTTATATTCTGGTTGAGAACGCAAAAGTTGTGTCATTTTAAAGCCATCCATTACAGGCATTGCCAAATCAGTAATAATTAAATTTGGTTGGTATGCTTTTGCTTTATCTAAACCCTCTTGACCATTGATAGCCTCGATTAATTTAAACCCTAATGGTTGCAGTAAATTGACGAGAACAGCACGATTTTCCCAAAGATCATCAACAACTAAGATAGTTATTTGTTCACCTTCATATTTAATGATATTAACGGGATTTTTATCTAATCGTGATAACTCTAACGGGATGCAGCTTGTAACTTCTGGTAAATCTAAATCAAACCAAAACTTGCTACCTTGACCATAAATACTTTCAACTTGAATTTCACCATCCATCATTTCCACAATTTGACGACTTATAGCTAGTCCTAAACCTGTACCTTCAATCTTGGAAGACATCTCTCCAACCTGTTCAAAAGGTAGAAATATTTTCTCCAATTGCTCTGAAGTCATACCAACTCCTGTGTCTTCAACTTGAAATCTGATTGTAGTAATTGGTAATTGCTGATTTTGACTAATGTCTACTGATGATATTCTTTGATTAATTACTCCTACAGTGAATGTTACTTTTCCATGTTCTGTAAATTTAATAGCATTACTTAAAAGATTAATCAATACTTGTCTTAAACGTTTTTCATCAGCATAAATAGCAGTTGGTATATAATCGTATATTTGAAAAGTAAAACCAACTTCTTTTTGTTCTGCTTTCACGCGGCAAATATCACTAACTCCTATCAAAAAGTTTTTTAGATTAAAGTTATTTGGGTAAAGTTCGAGTTTTTTAGCTTCAATTTTTGAAATATCTAAAATATCATTAATCAGCGTCAAAAGATGAGAACCGCACTGATAAATAATACTAATAGCATCCTGTTGTTGGTGACTGGCAGTTTGATCGCGCTGCAAAATTTGGGCATAGCCAAGAATACCATTAAGGGGAGTACGAAGTTCATGACTCATATTGGCCAGAAATTCGCTTTTTGCTTGGTTGGCAGCATCGGCTACTTCTTTTGCTGTTTTTAGTTCTATAGTTCGTTCTTCAACCCGATTTTCTAAGGCTGTAAAAGATTCCCGTAGTTGTCCTGCCATTTGGTTAAAAGCTTGAGCAAGAATACTGAGTTCTCTAACACCAGAAACTTCTACTGTTTGGTCAAGATTACCAGATGCGATCGCACTACTGGCTTTAGTTAAGCGTAAAATAGGCTGAGAAATCCAACGAGATGTATATATTCCTAGAACTGTGGCCAACAGAAGCGCCCCCAGACAAAGCCAAATAGTAGTCTGGTTATTAGCGTTGATTTGAGCCATAAAGTCGGTTTCAGGAACAATGACAATCACTAGCCAATCCAAACCAAGTTTGTCATACCAAGGGGTTACTTGTATAAACTGGCGTTCGCCGTAAAATTTTAAGGCAACTTGTTGGGTATTCTTAATTTCTTGAAAGTTGCCAAATTTTTGCTGCAAATATTGTGCTGTACTTTGAATTAAAGCATCTTGGCTATTTAATGCTGATAATCGTTGTGCTTCACCAGCAATCACCTTGTATGGGAACTCGCTAGTTGAAGAAGCTACTATTAGCCCAGAACGCTCTAAAATAAATATTTGACCTGACTTACCAAGTTTCAAACTTGCTAAAAAATTACTAATTTGTGACAAAATTAAATCGACACTAATTACACCAACTAACTTGTTATTAGCATCATCATAAATAGGATAGCTGGAAGATATCGAAAATATTTCTGGTTTATCTTCCCATTGATAAATTTGACTCCACACAGGTTTACCTGCCTTGACTGCATCTGTATACCAAGCTTCCAAGCGGGGGTCATAACTTTTAACTGCTGTTAGCTCGCGGCGATTTCCTTGGTTGTCTGTAGTATAAACATAAAGTTCACCGATGCCTTTTTGTGCAGAAACTTCGTTAATCAAAAGGTTGCCATTATCTAAGCGTTCAACTCCAATAAATTCTCCTTGAGGGTTGGCAAAGCTATTGTAGCCAATATTAAATACCCGCATTTGTTTCCAGAAGTAACGCCCAGCTTGCTGAAAATCTTGTAAATTCAGCATTTTTAGTTCTCTAGCATCTACATTGATTTGATTAATTTGATGAGGAACTGCTAGGTAAGTATTAAGGTGCTGATCAACGAGTATGTTGACCTTACTCATCAGTTGTTGAGCAAGGTCATTAACTGACTCTTGCCCATTTCTAAAAGAGAAATAACCTACCAATCCGACTGCGGCGAAGATTTGGATGACAAAGGGGACGATGAGGATGAGGCGCAAGGGCATCTTTTGGGAATTGTTGGCACCATGCTTCATAGTTTTAAGTTCTGGGCTGCTGAGAAAGTGTGGTGTAAATCTCTGGCATTATTCTGCCCATTTTCTTGCTATTGATATCTCCAGTATATTAACCTGCTGTCTCTTGTCGTAGGAATTTGACTGTGATCGCTTTACAATAAATTATTTAGTTGTACTTAAATTGTGAATATTCTAATTTTTATAGTTTGTCAACCGTAATTACAATATTTTTTGTTAACTATTCATATTTAATTAATTTAGATATGTGTTAGGGTGCGTTAGCGACAAACTAACGCACCCTATGAAAGTAGCTCTTTTTAAATCCGCACTTCTAAGCAATTAGTGCTTCATGTGTGGTATGCGTAGTTCTACTGGCGTAGTTCTGGCGGTTGGGGTAGTTGGGGAACTCAGGTTCAAGAAATCGATGAGCGTGAGGGTTCGATTACTAATTTTCCAGCGCCCATTTCTGTTGAGAATGACATCATCTTCATAAGTACCATTGGCAATATCAATACTAGTTTCCGAACGTTTGTGAGTTGCATGGAGGTAAGAGGACATCTTTGCACGGTTAGATCGAACTGAGACGTTGATCGTACCTATCAGGTGTTGAGTAGCCTGATATCCATTTCCTTGGAACACAGAATAAACAAAATCCGCCCAAGCATCTGTACCAATCCTTGTTTCACTTGCGCCATCAGGGAAAATGGCAGTGATACGTGCATCTTGAGTAAAACAATCCCGATAAATATTTTTCCCTTCTTGGAGGTTTCCTCTACCAATAGCGTCAGTTCCAAGTGCATAACAGGTTGTTAATTTTGGAATTTCTAATTCTGCGTTAGGTTGGGTTATGCTTGCTGGCTCAAAATTAGGTTGAATAGCGCTTGCTAGTTCAAATCTACTTCCAAGCAATAACATCAGAATAGCTGTAAGCAAAATTAAGGTTACACGATGTAATAGAAACGAGATAACCTTTGAAAATACTCGCCTGTTTTCTCTTCTTTTTTCCATAAAAGGAGTCCTTTGTTTTGACAATTTTTACATCTTACACCTCACCGTAAACTTAGATTGCAGCTAAAAAGTTTAGTCCATTAGCATAGACTAAAACCATTGCATATTCAGCTAAAGCTTACTTAATAGTTCAGCAAAAAATATTTATTGGTGAATTTAGGATTGGTGCAAAAATTTAGTATCCAATCATTTATAGCAAGTAAAAAATAAATTTGTAACTGTTAATTATAACCAATACTATCCTGATATATATAGCTAAAATAGCTAACAATTACATTAATAATTCACCACCGCAAGAATACTTATAATCTAGATGAAGAGTTTTGAAAGTGAATTTACATTAACTGTATATTTGTAGCGTTTAATTTTAAAGCAAGTGGCATTATAGGAAAAAACCAATGCCTACGCTCTATTCCTCATACCCGAAAAATCCCCATGTTGAAACACGGAGGATGAGCTTAATGTTATTTTCTAGCAATTTCTAATTGCCAATTTAAATCATTTCCACCGATATCACTCTACTACTTCATTAACTGGGAATCGATCAATTAATTGTATAGCTCGATGGGCATTGCGCCGTAGAGATTCTGGCAAGTTAGGAACGTGGGGAATCTGGGATAATAAATCCAAAGTTCGGCGTAAAATTCTCACCACATCACCTTCATCTAAGGTAGTATTATCGCAGAGTTCTGTCCACTCTTTTCCTAATGCCCATTGTTCCACAATGGCAATTAAGTTAATAAATCGATGCTCTAAGCCTACAGGTAGGGCTACACCATGTCGGTATTGAATCTTTAAAACTGAACGGCGGATTGGTTGTAATCTAGACCAAGCATTGTCTGCTTCTGAGGAAAGTTCAAAGTTAACTTTGGTATCGGGACGCGGGGTTTCTGTCACCAAGGCGGCTGCGACTGCTGCTAAATGGTGCGGATCTATGTGGTCTAATTCACCACTGGCAAGTGCTAAACCCAGCCACAATTCATTTTCCCCTCGAATTGCAGCCGCAACTTGTCCTAATTGCGTGGGTACTAAGTGATCCAAACAGCCAAATTGTTGCAGAATGGTGATTAAGTTGAGAAATTCTTCCCAATGACGTTGTGATTGTTGCTCTACCTGAGTTTGCAATTCTTCAAGTTCAGCTTCAAGTTCGACATAGCGGGCCCTGCGTTTGTAAATCGTGCCTACATTGCCTGATTGATGTATGGGGTGATTCTCTAATTGCTCTTGGACAGCAGTCACCCGACTGAGTTGTTCTGCAACTTCTGGGGGTGTATACAAAGACTCTCCGGGATCGGGAATGAGTTGGGCGATCGCCCATGTTATTTCGTCACCACGGCGCGATTGCCCTGGTTGAAAGGGCATTTCTGGTGGTGGTAATACCTCTGGCGGCACTTCAACTCGTGGTAATTCGGCATACAAATCAACTACATCCTCAGTTGTTGCCACATACCAACGGTTATCGCATCCCAAACACACTAAATAAGGAAGTTCCACAGAATCAGGGGTTTTCCCTACTAAAACTGCTGTTATGGGTGAAGGTACTGTGATGTGTTTACCCTTGAGACTCAACAGAGTTCCTGACACTGCAAAGCTCAACATCATTCCCAATTGTTCTTGTCGGTCTTGTTGTGCTTGTTCTTGCAGGGTTTTTAACAACTGGCGTTCTACTTTCAAACGTTGCCGCAATTTTTCATAAACCGCTAATTCATTTTCATCAACAGCGTCAATTTGTTCTTGCAATTGGGCTAATTGTGCTTGGATATCGGCAATTTCATCATAATCTGGTCGGAGATGCAAGGTCGCCATGTACTGTCCAAAGCTGCGTTCTATCAGTTCTCTGGTTTGTTCCAATGTGTGGGTTTGCAGTAAGTTCAGCACCATGCCGTAGCTAGGGGTAAACTGGCTGACCAAAGGATCTGGTTTAGATGTGGCTAAATATGCCGCTTCTTTCGATCCTTCAAAGGGAGTTTGTACTGTCACCACATGACCTTGTTTATCCATGCCTCGACGGCCAGCCCGCCCTGCCATTTGCAGAAATTCGGAAGCGTTCAATAAGCGGTGTCCGTTGTCGGTACGCTTGGAAAGGGTAGAAATTACGGTTGTCCGGGCAGGCATATTAATACCCGCAGCTAATGTTTCTGTGGCGAAGACTACTTTAATCAGCCCTTGTTGAAACAGTTCTTCGACCAACACTTTCCACGCAGGCAAAATCCCGGCGTGGTGGGCAGCAACTCCCCGGTAGAGGGGAGCAATTTGTCCAGAACGCCCGGCTTCGGGGTTGCGATTTAAAAAATCATCAATTTGTCGTCGCAATATTTGCGACTCGTCATTATTTACCAGCCATAAATCACCTACTTCAGCCACCGCTTTATCACATCCCCGGCGACTGAAGATAAAGTATATTGCTGGCAACATATCTCGTTGCTGTAGCTGGCTGAGAGTGTAAATAATCCCAGGTGCTTCTGGTCTTCCACCTTTGCCCCTATCTCCTTGTCTTCTTTTCCCCCTATTTGCCAAGCGGGGATTAATTTTGGTTTTGCTATCATTCAGTAGGGGAAATAACCCTTTGGGATTGCAATAGTGAAATTCCAAGGGGACTGGGCGAAAATCGGAGTAAATCAGGTCTGTTGGGCCGTGAACGCGATTCAGCCAGTCGGTGAGTTGATCGCTGTTGGCAACTGTGGCTGAAAGGGCTGCTAGTTGAACTTCACGAGGACAATAGATGATTGATTCTTCCCAAACTGTTCCCCGTTGGCGATCGTTCATGTAGTGGCATTCATCTAGTATCACCGCCTCAACATCTACTAATGAAATGCCGATTTGTCCAATAGGTGTACCATAGAGCATGTTGCGGAAAATTTCCGTGGTCATCACCAAAATTGGTGCTTCTCTGTTAATAGAAGCATCTCCAGTTAACAGTCCTACTTGGTCAAAGCCGAATTTTTCTCGAAAGTCACGTAATTTTTGATTCGACAACGCCTTGAGGGGAGTGGTGTAAAACACGCGTTTCCCGCGTGATAGGGCGCGATAAATGGCGTATTCGCCTACTAATGTTTTGCCCGAACCTGTAGGCGCACATACGACTACAGAGCGATCGCCATTCAGGGACGCGATCGCATCTTTCTGGAATTGATCCAGATCAAAGGGAAATATCAACCCTAGGTCAAGTTCTGGAGACGGCGCGGGATAATTCACTCAATCACATTTGCAACCAGATTGTTTACTATATTAACGAGTCTTTTGTCAACTTCGTTAGATGTAAGTTGTCAGTCGTTTACAACTGACCCTTCGGGAATGCAGTCGCCTGGGTCGGGCTAACCCTCCCCGAAGTTGCCACAACGCGGCGGCACGTTTTGGGAGGAAGTTTCTCCCCAAAAGCTGCCTTGGGAACCCGCGCAAGGCACTTCTCTTCTCTACGAGACGCTACGCGAACGCAGCGCTGCCTCACCACTGACTATTTTCCCAGTTCTTGAGAGCGTTGTGCAGCCACTTTCACAGCTTCAATTAAAGCTGAGCGAAAACCTGAGCGTTCTAGTTGGGCAATGCCAGCAATGGTAGTACCGCCGGGACTGGTAACGCGGTCTTTAAGTTGTGCTGGGTGCATTTTGCTTTCTTCTAATAGTTTCGCTGTTCCTAGTACAGTTTGCAAGGCTAGCTGATTGGCGATGCCTCTGGGTAAACCTGCTGCTACTCCTCCGTCAGCAAGTGCTTCTGTCATTAAAGCTACGTAAGCAGGGCCACTACCAGATAATCCTGTGACTGCATCCATCAACGTTTCAGAAACTTCTACAACTTCTCCTACCGCCGAAAAAATTTGCTGTGCTATTTGCTGGTGCTTGGCGTGGGTGTATGCACCTAAACATATAGCGGTAATTCCTGCCCCTACTGTTGCTGGTGTATTGGGCATGGCTCTAATTACAGGTAATTGTGGAAACGCAGCTTCTAACTGATTTAAAGATACCCCTGCCAAAATAGAAATGACTAGGGGTGAGATTTCTATAGTAATAATATCTACTAATTCTTGAGCGATCGCACTGAATACTTGCGGCTTTACTGCCAGGAGTATTACTTCGGTTGCTTGAGTAAATACCAAGCCATTATCTGTAGTTACAGCCACATCATATTTCTGCTGCAAGAAAACTTGGCGTGTCGATAAGGGTTCACTAACTATGACTTCTGAAGGTTGATAAATCCCACGCGCAATAAGGCGAGATAATAGCGCTTCTCCCATTACCCCGCCACCAATTAAACCAAATTTAATAGTCATTACTTAATAGTCAATAGTCATTAGTTAATAGTTAGGTATGGGCGAATTTAATCCATCAATATATGGTATAATACTATATACAGTTAAACTCGCCCGCACAAGAATCAAAAACTCTTGACTCTGGACTATTGACTAGTTTAACTTTACTGTGCCATCCGGTTGGTTTCGTTGCCCCAAGCCGGAGTTGCATTAGTTGCGGCGGGACGTGCAGGGCGGGCTGGTGGTTGTGGCACTTCATGAATAACTCCACCTTGGGTGCTAACTTGCACACAGCTAGGTGTAAACAAAAAGATACTTTCTCCAATACGTTCTTGATGTCCATCGAGTGCGTAAGTCCCACCTGCAACAAAATCTACTGCCCGTTGTGCTTGATCAGGGTCCATGATCGTTAAGTTTAACACTACTGACTTGCGCTCTCTTAAAGCTTGAATTGCTTGAGGCATTTCTTCAAATGTACGAGGTTCAAGCACTAATACTTCTGAAATTCCGTTAATTGCTCCTGGCATACCAATCACATTCCCCATTGTAGACTTTGATCCTGCTGCTGCTACATCATCACCCATTGTAGTCACGGGTTCTCGCCAACGTCGATTTTGGGCGGTGGCTTCTGCTGCTACTGGCTGGGGATTTTCTTGCTGATACAGATTTTGATAATTATCTGTATCTGCCTCTTCTTCGTAATACTCGTATTCCACCTGTTCATTGAGACCTACAAAGTCTCGAAGTTTGGAAAATATATTGTTCATTGTTTCGCTCCTGGTAAGAATTACCCTTATGGGGGTGGCTATGAATTAATGTAGCCAACTTTGATTGCTACAAAAAATGGACAACCTCATAATTTTATCGCTGCTTGTAGCCTCTATCACAGCTATAGGTGATGAACTGGCGCTGTTGGCAACGCCTGTAGATTAACCTAGATACAATAATGAGTCAAGATTATATCCTAATGATTGTCCGAAATAAAACTGAGTTTAGCTCCTTTTTTCTTAACAGTCACGTTTTTTTAAACTAATTTTTCTGTATAATTATGCACTAGTATTGTATAACAAACGTCTGTATGTTATGCCTATTGCTATTGATACTGAACCTAAAATACAGGAACCCAAACGCTAAGTGCGATCGCCAAACAAGATGGTTCCTAATCTTACCATCGTTGCTCCAGCTTGCACTGCTAGTTGGTAGTCGCCTGACATTCCCATCGATAGCTGCTCCATTTTAATGTGAGACCAATTTTGTTCTTGGATTTCTTTGGCTAACTGGCGAGTAATATTAAACACATTAAATATCTCCGCATTATTTAATCCTTGAGGCGGAATTGTCATCAAACCTTGAATTTGTAAAAATTTACACTGATTAAGTGCAGGTAAGTCAGCTAATAGTTCTGACACACTCCAACCTGACTTATTGGGGTCGGGGAGAATTTTCACTTGTAGGCAAGCTTGAGGACTAACTCCTAGCTCTTGCGCTAATTGATTTAAGCGCTGTGCCAACTTCAAGTTATCCACAGAATGAATCCAAGGAAATAGTTCAATAGCTTTTTTGGCTTTATTGCTTTGCAAATGTCCAATAAAGTGCCAGGTAATATCCGATAAGTCTTGCAATTCGGCTTGTTTCCTGGCAGCTTCTTGGATACGATTTTCGCCGAAATCGCGGATTCCGGCGTTATATGCAGATCGAATGACCTCAGTCGGAACTTGCTTACTGATAGCAATCAATCGTACTGAAGGTGGAAGTGAGGCGCGAATTGTGGTAATACGTTCGCTAATCGAACTGGTCATTGGAAGGTGCGTTGGAAAACACTCTGAAGCTGATCGTACTCCTGAGATTGACCACTGCGACGCAAAGTACGCAAGCGATTTTCCAACAACATTCTAGCCTCTGTACGTCCTATAGGCTGAAATTTAATACCTTTAACGTCATTTGCAACTAAAAAAAACAACCTTTGGGCATAAAGTGTAGTGAACAGATCTTGGTTTTCGTCAACCATGCAGATCCGATAAAGCAAACCCCAAGTTGGATGATTTATGTAAGTTTCTGAGTTTTCTGGATTCATTTAGTAGTCAAGGTAGGAGTATGTATAGCAGGGTACAGGGTACAGGGTACAGGTGAAGCAGTGCGGTCTTCTCCCAAAGGGAGCCACTGCGGTCTTGGGGTCACCCGAAGGGGGATAGACTTAAAAGTCTCTTGGTGTCAAGGTTTTATGATCAGCTTATGTCCTAAGCTACTTGGCAACAGCTGTATCTTTTTGCAGATAAGTACAAACATCCAGACGATAATAACTCTCTTTCGTCAGAATATTTGGGCAGAGTTACGTGAAACTCAGCAATTTTTGCCGTTGAATAACGGTTATGAAGACCTTGATCTAATTCTTCATGGGCAGACAAAGTTAGCCATAGGCAAGCAAAATAGTACAACAGAGGCGATAGTCTGGTGTTGCCAAGCCTTTGAGGTAGGTTGGGCAACAGAACCCGCAAAGAGATCGCAGTTTGTCATTGACGAATCATACTCAGCTGCAATTGCTAAACCAGAAAGTCTTGACCATTTTGCTTGATTTTCCCTGTGGCAACAAGATACACCTCTTTAAGCGCGCCCAAGGGCAAAAGTCAACCCACCCTGCTTTTAGCTGCCGCAGAAGCATCTACATAGCTTCTATTTGCTCTAGCTTCTTTCAATGTTGCCATAATTATTGCTTTGTGGCGCAAAATAGCTCAGGAATAGGGAATAAGGCATTGGGTATTGGGCATTGGGGAATTAATTGGTTATTTTTTCTTCATCTCCTCTGCTCCTCTGCTCCCCATGCTCCTCTTCATTAACACTTGGGATTGAGCATTTTAAGGGCTGCTAGTTGTGCCTGTGCTTTGTGCAGAGATTCATACCATTCTCTTTCGGGATTGCTGTCTGCGACAATTCCAGCTCCCACTTGTCCCCAGACGGTGTTGAGTGGGAAGTGGGTAGATGAGGGGGTTAGTAGCAGGGTGCGGATCAAGATATTTAAGTCTAAGTTGCCTCGCCAATCTAAATAGCCACAAGAACCGTAGAATAAACTACGTCGCATGGGTTCTAGTTCTTCAATGATTTCCATGCAGCGAACTTTAGGACATCCTGTGATTGTGCCACCGGGGAACAAGGCACGAATCAAATCAATGGCAGTGCATTCGCATCTTAAAGTACCTTGGATGTTGCTGACAAGGTGCATAACGTGGCTATATCGCTCGATTGTCAGCAATTCATCGACATTTACTGTTCCATATTCGCAAACACGCCCTAAATCGTTGCGTTCTAGATCTACCAGCATGATGTGTTCTGCACGTTCTTTGGTATTGCTGAGTAGTTCTTGTGCCAATTGATCATCTTGTTCTGGGGTAACACCACGCGATCGCGTCCCGGCGATTGGTCTGGTTTGCGCTTGCCGATTTTGTAATAGTACCAGACGTTCTGGTGAACAGCTAATCACTTCTCCCCAAGGCGTTTGCCAATAGCTAGCAAAGGGTGAAGGATTAATTTTTTGCAAAGCTTGGTAAATTGACCAGCCAGAAGCCGATGTGGTGGCGACAAATCTTAAAGAAAGATTCGCCTGAAATATTTCTCCAGCCTGAATGTATTTTTTGGCACGTTTAACAGCTGTTTCATAATCTGGTTGAGATGTCAATAACTCAGGTGCAAAGGTGAGAGAATTAGGGGAATCGTCCCTATCTTTTCTTGCTAACCGAGTTTCTAAGCCATCGATATTGCCAATTTCACTAGCTGCTAGCCACAAAATTTGTTGCGCGTGATCCAAAATGGCAAAAGCATCTGGTTCGTACCAAAAAGCTACCGGAAACGGCAGATTATCAGACTTTCCATAGGGTAGCTGTTCAATTTCCCAAGCAATGTCATAGCCTAGCCATCCTAGCCAACCACCTGTGAAGGGGAGGTGGGGAGGTGGGGAGACAGGGGAAGCAAGGGGAGAGTTTCTACTTTGTAGCAAGTTTTCTAGGAAGGGGAAAACTGTTCCTAGTGGTGGTGTCCACATCTGCGGAACTTGATTTACTATCCGAGGAGCGCCTGCACAGATAGAATATCGACTGAGTTGGGGTTGGTTGGTTGGCGTTGGGTAGGGACTTTCTAGGAGGGTGGCAATTTTAGATGCAGTATTAGAGCGAAACAGAGCCGCGAAAACTTCAGAACCAGTACGATTTTCTAACGGAAGCGATCGCCAATACCAAGGTTTGGTCATAATTTAGTCAATAGTCAATAATCATTAGTTACTCTCCCATGCCTCATGCTTCGCTCAATTAAGAATTGAATTGATTTCATTTTTAATTTTTAATTTTTAATTTTTAATTCCCAAAGGCATACCCCTTTTCAAAACTGATTTCCTAAAACTACCCGCACTCCCCAAAACAAAGTCAACATTGCAATTGCTAGCCAGTCTCGCGCTTTGAGCCTTAATTCATGCCACTTGACACGGTGTTCGTTCGGACTGGTAAAACCGCGCACCATCATTGCACTAGCCATTTGCTCTGCCCGGAGTAACAAGTTTTCTAACAATCTTTCTGCGACTATCATCCAAACTTTAAACGCTCCTTTTAATCCCAGCTTTTTCCAATTAATTGCCCTTGTCATTACAGAACGAGCTAAGTTTTGCACTTCTTCTAAAACTAGGGGAATAAATCGCAAAGACAAAGTTAAAGTCAAAGTAATTTCAGTTACAGGTATCTTGAACCGTCGTAGAGGCTGCATTAAAGTTTCTATGGCAGTCGTGATTTCTTCTGGTGCGGTTGTGAGTAGATATAGGTTGGTGCTGTAAATCACGGTAAATAAAATTGTACTGAGGCGCACTGCCAAATCTAAAGAACGGCGAGTAACTTTGACTGGCCCTTTATGAAATAATACATAGCTGTACTTTTTAGTATTAATGACTTGCTCTGTAGCAACTTTGGTATTATTTGTATTTGGTTGCTGGAGCAAAACTTGTTCATTAGCTGGCAGACGCGGTTGATAATCTATACCTAGTCCATCGGGACTCACGGCTGCAATAAATAAGACTAAAAACGAAAGTGTTAATAGCCAACCCATCTGCTGTTGCCATACTCTGCGGGGAATTTTGGCAACTAAGGTAAAAATAATTAATAATGCTACCAGCAGTATGCGCCACTGGTTATTGGCAAAACTGTAGCTTGTTAAAAAGCTCATTAACCAAAAAATCTTGACTCGTGGATCGAGTTTATGTAACCAAGTTTGCGGTTGTTCTAGGTAGAGTCCAAGTGGAAGCGATCGCAGTAAGTCCATGTTTGAGTGCTGGGTAGTAGAAAGCCAGGGCTTTGCATTCACTATTCTACGAACAAAAATAACCCCGAAAAGATCCCCGACTTTTTATTTTATTAGTTTAAATACTGTAGGAAATTACTATTTTTATTTATCAACTGTTTTCTTTATAAACTTGACTTCGGTGTTTTACTTTGATTACAGTTACCAATAAAATATCATCAAAAATTTCGTATACTACACGATAGTCACCCACTCGAATACGATATAGATTTTCTTCATTTTGTAATTTTATCACCCCGCTTGGACGAGGCTCTATTACTAATTGATTAATTTGAATTTGTATACGCTCCTGTATATTTAGGGATAATTTTCTAAATTGTTTTCTTGCACCTTTGGAAAACTCTACGCGGTAAGTCACGCAACGTCCTTTTTAATTTCATTTTGTATCTCTTCCCAAGGTACAGTACCATTAATACGTATATCTTCTCTAGCTTCTTTCATGGCTTTTAAATCTTCTTCATCCTCTACATCATCAATTTTTTTTAATAAACCATAAATTTCATCTAAAGTGCTGTCGTAAGCTTGGTAAAGCAGTACGATAATATCTTGAATTAACTTTTCTCTCTCACTGTCAGTTTTCATTTTGATACCTCTATTGCCTAATTTTTATATCCTGTATTACAGTACGGATGTGTTAGCTGTCCATTATCTATAGTCGCCAAGCCACCATCTTCTTTGCGCTGTATATGATCAATTGAAATTGAATTTCTATGGATAAAACCACGACAGATATGACATTTAGGTGCGTTTGGTAATGTACTTCTTATATAAATTTCACTCTTTTTATTTGCATCGAAGTCTTTTGCAGATGAATTATTTTCTTGACTGATTTGACGAAGATTTAAATAATTAAAATCATTTTTGGATATAATATAATATATCGCATCATTTATTGTTTTTTCTGCTTTCAAATTATTAATCATTTCTTGAAAGAAAATTGATAGATATTTATAACTCTTCTGTACAGACCTATACTTGAGGTAAATCTGCTGAATTAAATAATCATTATTAAGGAGAAATTCCTCAAATTTTTCCCTAACTTCTATGAAATCATTAGTTTTATTACGTTTATTTAGTTCCATAACAAAATCAACAATGGCTAGGAAAGATACGGTTCTATGCCTTCCTTCTTTTGAATAAAAATATACAATTGGGTGCAAACCTAGAGATGAGGGATGATTCCCATTTAATTTATATGCGATTTTTTTGACATTCTTTAAAAATTGTATTGTTGCTTCACCTGTTGTGTCATCATTAACTCCCTTATTATTAAAATCTATATTATTAACGATATTAACAAAATCTAAAATTAGTGGTAGTGTTTGAGGAGAATATAATTTTCCTCCCATTGGTATATCCAAAGTTTTTATAGTATTCTGCAACTTGGGTTCAAAAAGTATTTCATTAATTTCTTTAGCTATGCTTTGTATTTGATTTTGGATTTCATCTGAAAAGGATGACCAATATTTGTGACCTCTACCACTTCTTATGATTGCGCGTGCTGCAATGCTATTAGGTTTTTTTCTAGATTCTAAAAGTTTTAGCTCAGTTTTATCAATTGGGGCTGCTTGCTGATTAATTTTAAAGAATGAGCTTTCTGCTTTACTTGCATCACCTTCAACCCATTGAAGTTGAATTGCTACTGCTGCTAGATTTTTTGCATATTTGGCAACTTCCAGTTTAACTTTATCAGGGTGTGTGAGAGCTAACCGAGAATCTTCGTATGAGCCGATTGTTTTGTTAACTAATTTTCGTGTTTCTTCAGCAACTTTTATTTGTTCATCAGGAATTACGCCATCATAGAAAAGCTTTGATATCTTACCATCACCATAATCGTCATTTACCCAAGCAGACAACGCACTTAATCTATGGCTACCGTCAATTACGAATAAATAGCCACCTGTACTTCGCCACAAAATAATAGCTGGTATTAAATCACCCTCAATAAAACTTTTTATAAATTCGCAAACTTTGTATTTATCCCATTCGTTAGTTTCTCTTTGGAAATCTGGTTTTCGGATATTTGTAAAGAAAAATGAATCAGCTTTGATATCTTCAATAGCAATTCTGTCTTTTTTCGTACCTGAATTGATATTGTCTTCTACTTCAAAATCTTCTCTTGAAATCAGAGCATCTAGATTAATTTTAGCCATGAGTTTTTCTATGTATTTTTACTGTGAACTATTTACTTAAAAAGTATAATACAAGCTAGCTAACAGCAAGTAAGACTAATTTGGTTGTATAAAGTTGCAGCAAAATACCAAAATCCCCGGCTTTTTCAAAAAATCGGGGATCTGAATCATCACTTATTTAACGCGAGTTGCTTTGTTGACGCTACCAACTTCCATCTCCCGGACTTTCTTACTCCGCCATAGTAAACGAATCGGAGTACCTTTAAACCCTAATTGTTGCCGGAATTGTCTTTCAATGTAGCGACGATAGTTGTCGTTGAAGCGTTTGGCTTCGTTGACGAACAGAGCGATCGTTGGTGGTTGCGTAGTTACTTGCGTACCATAATAAATCTTGCCCTGACGACCTCCGCGTGAGGCTGGCGGCGAATGCCAACTGACAGCATCTTCTAGTACTTCGTTAATAACAGATGTACTGACACGGCGTTTATGTGCCTCGGCTGCTATATTCACAAATTCTAAAATCTTTTCTACCCGTTGTCCGGTTAAGGCACTCACAAAGATAGTTTCTGCCCAGTCGGTAAAATCTAGCCGGGATTGCATAGTTTTTTCATAGTCGTAGATGGTGTAAGAGTCTTTTTCGACTGCATCCCATTTATTCACGACGATGATACAAGCTCGGCCTTCTTCGATAATCCGACCGGCTAATTTTTGGTCTTGATCGGTGACTCCATCAAGGGCATCTATGATCAATAAAACCACATCGGCACGGCGAATTGCTTTGAAAGCCCGGTTAATGCTAAAAAATTCTGTGCCGTATTCTATGTGTTTCTTTCTGCGAATACCAGCAGTATCAATTAAGCGGTAGGTTTGCCCATTTCGTTCCACGACTGTATCAATAGCATCGCGGGTAGTACCAGAAACCGGACTGACGATCGCCCTTTCTTCCCCAACAAAAGCGTTTAACAAACTGGATTTACCGACATTGGGTCGCCCAATGATTGCGACTTTGATTTCATTAGTTTCCGGTAGTTTATCAGCGCTGGGAATGTGACTAATTAACTCGTCAAGTATTTCTCCCGTACCGTTACCATGAATTGCGGAAATTGGAAAAGGTTCGCCTAATCCCAGTTCCCAAAATTCGGCGGCTTGCATTAAGCCTTGTTCTACAGACTCACATTTATTCACAGCCAGTAATACAGGTACTGGTTGTTGACGCAACCATGAGGCGATTTCTTCATCAGACGAGTTGGGGCCAGTTTGACCATCTACGACAAAAATAGCGGCACTTGCTTCTGCCAGGGCTGTTAATGCTTGTTGGCGAATCAGTGGCAGAAATTCGGTGTCATCGTTAAATACTAAGCCACCAGTATCCACTACTAAAAATTCGCGATCGCCCCAGTAAGCTGGCATATAAGTGCGATCGCGTGTCACACCTGGTTCATCGTGGACAATCGCCGTTTGTTCCCCGGCGAGACGATTAACCAGGGTAGATTTGCCCACATTTGGGCGACCGATAATTGCAACGATTGGCAGTCCCATAAAACCAGGGTGAGATAAGAGAGCTAGTATATCACGTCTCTATATTTTAGCTACTTTAAATCTTTATTTAATTCCTCAACCTCCATGATGATTTACCGCCAAATTTAAAGAAATAGCATAACGGAAAACCTGGCAGTCACATCGAAGGAGATCGCGCCTTGAAAATTGGTAAGTGGCTCAGACAAGCCAGTGGTTTCGCTTGGCGATGTTTAAGATGGTGCATTATAGTAGGATGCTGTACTTTACTATACGCCAAGTTAATTGAACCGAATTGGATCGAGATTAATTCTTTACAACTGACTCTACCTCATCTTTCGTCGGAATTTAATGGTTATCGCATTGTGCAAATCAGCGATCTTCATCGAGATAGGTGGATGACTCCACGACGTTTAAGGCGTATCGTTCGCTTAGTTAATCAACAAAAACCAGACTTAGTGGCAATTACAGGTGATTTAGTTACTCGTCATTTACCGCAATTAATCCCCACTCTTAGGGTTCCCTTAGCTCAACTCAGACCCAAAGATCAGATCGTGGCTGTATTGGGTAATCATGACCACGAGAACAACACCAAGAAAATTATACACGTACTGAAACAAAGCGGTATATTACACCTTGGTAATCGTGTTTACACACTACAGCGTGGTAATGCGATGTTGCATATCGCTGGGGTAGATGATGTTGGCATGGGTAAAGATCGTTTGGATTTAGTCATGCAGCAGTTGCCAAATAAGGGTGCAGCAATTTTATTAGCCCACGAACCAGATTTTGCTAATACCAGTGCTACTACAGGGCGGTTTGACTTGCAGCTATCAGGGCATTCCCACGGTGGACAGGTGCGTTTGCCTTTTCTCAAGCCGCCGATTCTACCGCCTTGGGGTAGAGAGTATTACTTAGGACGTTATCAAGTAAAAGAGATGCTCTTATATACCAATCGAGGCTTAGGTATGACAGGATTGCATCTGCGCTTTTTTGCCCGTCCTGAAATTACGGTGTTTACTTTGGTTGCGCGTAATTCGTAATTCGTGAGGTAGTCTGGTCTTCTCCCTTGGCGCTAGCCTTTCACGCCACTTGCTCCCCTTGGGAGAAGGGGAGACGCTAAAAGCCCCAGATTTTAGTTGTGGGGAATGCGTTAGGAATCTTCTTGATGCCAAGTATCATTATTTAACCGCTCTTGATTCTGCACTGAAGTTTCTGTTGTCCAATTCTCATCTGATGGCACAGATTCAGGTACAATCACCAACTCAGTCTCGTTTGGATGATGATTTCCCCATTGATCTAAAACATCATGAATTAGCACTTCTTGCAACCAAATCTTGGCGACAACAGTTAGAGGTAAAGCGAGAAATAATCCTAGAAAGCCAAAGAAAGTAACGAAAAATAGCTGGGAAATTAATGTCACCGCTGGCAATAATGAGACTTGATGCGCCATGACAACGGGCGTGATGAAATTGCTTTCAGCCTGCTGAATAATAAAATATAAAATCAAAACAGCAAGACATTTCCAGGGAGCATCCAACAAAGCGATCGCCATTGCTGGAACTACACTAAGTGTTGGGCCTAGATTGGGAATTAAGTTCAAAAATCCAGCCAAAACCCCTAAAGCTAGTGCCGCCTTTATACCCAAAATGGATAAACCAGTAACACTCATTAGCCCAACTACACACATGGCAATGAAAGCACCTGTAATCCATCCCCCTAAAGAGACTTCACATTTATCCAAAATCCCATCTACTCGTCGCCGATAAAACGAGGGAAATAACCTTACAAATACTTTGCGATAAGCTAAGGGATTAGCTAACAACATTCCTGTCAAAACTAACACCAGCAAAACTTTAAGTACAACTTCCAAAGAGCCAGATACAAAGGCGAAAGAATTCCCCAGTACCCGATTGATTAAGGGCTGTGCTTGTTGAATGAGGCTGTTGAGATCAGGTACATAAGGAACCAATTGGGTAGGAACCAGAGTTTTTAGTTGAAGTAGCCAACCATTAAAGCGTTCTATTCCTTGGGGAACTCGATAGGTGAGTTCCTGAAACTGCTGCACAAAAGGCGGTACAATCAGCCAGAAAAAACCCACAACGCCTGCAAAAAAGATTGCTACTGATAGTAAAACGCCAAATCCACGCTTCATTCCTGAACGTTGAAAGCGTTGTGCTAAACGATTTAAGGTAGTAGCTAACACAACTGCGGCAAACATCAACAAAAGTACTTCTTTGATTTGCCACAAGATGTATAAAGACAGAAGTAAGGCGATTAAGCCGATCCATTGACCGAGGTTCACAGGCTGGCTCCGAGTAGTTGGCGAGATGCAATTTCTGTTTAATGTAGCTAGGTTAGCTGATTTTACTAAAAAGATTGCTGGTATTGGCAAAATTAAAGTAGTGCTGATTTGTGTATAAAACGTGAGTGCAGAAAGTTTAGAACAAGCCACAGCTAGATACCAAACTGGAAGACTTGCCTTTGAAAGTGGGCAATACAGAGAAGCTGTGGAAAATTTAGAAAAAGCAAGCGCCCTGTTGGCTCGTAATTCTCGCCTTGGGGGTGAAGTAGAACTTTGGCTGGTGACAGCCTATGAAGCAGCTGGCCGCACAGAAGAGGCGATCGCCCTTTGCCGAGAACTTAAACGCCATCCTTTCGCAGAAACTAATAAACAGGCAAAGCGGTTGCTCTACATTTTACAAGCACCAAAGCTGCAAAGACCAAGTGAATGGATGACTGAAATTCCAGATTTGGGTACACTGCCTGATAATGAATCCAAAGTTCGCGTCACAGTCAATCCTCGCAAATCTTCTGGTCAAAAAACGGCTGAACCAGAATTAGTTGACCTAAGTCAGGTCAATACCAGAGATAATCGCTTTATCTGGGTAGCGTTAATTGCCATTGGTTTAACCATTTCGTACTTGATTTGGTCAAGTTTTTGAAGTACATCCTTCATACTTCATAATTTAGTTGACTTTTTGGGAGATATACAGTAATGACTTCTTTTACTTCCGGCAAGATTTTAATGTGGTTAATCAAACCATTTGGTTTTGTGATGGCAAAAATAGCATTAATCACGTCACCAACTAATCGAAATTCACTCTCCCAAATACCGCTAAAAAAGAGGAAAGCCAAAATCCCCAAATCTATTTTGTGGCTGGTACTGTTAACATCGCTCTTTTTGTCCGGTTGTGTTCAGTACGATGTGGGAGTGAACTTTGACAACTCAAATAGCGGCGAACTGGTGCAGCATATCAAGTTGGGAGAACGGCTTACCAGTTTTAGCGGCGACTATGTATATGCTTGGTTAAATAGCATAGAAAGCCGTGTCCGCAACCTGGAAGGTAAAGTGCGACGAGTTTCTAAAGAAGAATTGATTGTGACAATTCCCTTCACTAATGGTCAAGAGTTACAAACAAAGTTCAACAAATTTTTTAACTCCCGTGCCAATCAAAAAGCTGAGGCTGCGCCAAGTGAAGCTGATTCAGAACTACCAAAAATAGAATCTAACTTACTGTTAGAGCAGAAAAACTTCTTGCTTTTAGTGAAGAATCGATTGATTTATGATTTAGACTTGCGATCGCTCTCTATAATTGCCAGTAAAGGTAATGTTTTATCTGATACTGGTTCTATTCTCGATTTAGACTTTAGCTTAAAGACCCCTTGGGGAGCTAAGAACATACCCATAGCTGAAAATGCGATTGAGCCAGAAAAGAGAGGCAAGCGGCTAGTCTGGCAGTTAAAAACTGGTGAACTCAACCACATAGAAGTAGTTTTCTGGCTTCCCAGTCCTCTTGGTATTGGTAGTCTGTTGATTCTGCTGTTTGTTTGGGGAGGCTTTTATCTCAGATATACTTTCATGCCAGACCCCAGGGTTCAGTTTGCTCCCAAAGTAGCGGTTACAGAGTAGAAGAAGTAGGGGAGCAGGGAACAGGGAGAGACAAGGGGACAGTTCTTTCCCCCATTCTCCAATTCTCCTTGTCCCCAATTCCTCTTCTCAATCCCCCATGCTTCACTCATTCATTTTTCATTTTTAATTCCCAAAGGGATGCCTTCAAGGTATGGTGTTAACTTTGTACCATTTTAGGTCTTCAAAATTCATACAAAATATATGCCAGTATTTCTAATCTAGGGGACTACGGACAGCTTTTCCACTACAGTTGAGAACGTGAGTATAAATCATGGTGGTTTTGACATCCTTGTGTCCCAATAATTCCTGCACCGTGCGGATATCATAGCCGTTTTGTAGCAAATGGGTAGCAAAACTATGGCGAAAGGTATGACAACTGACCTTTTTTTGAATACCAGCTTGATGAACCGCTTGTTTTAAAGCTTTTTGTAAACTGCTTTCGTGCAAATGATGGCGACGTAGACGTGCGTAGCACGGCTTCTCGAAGAGTACTTCTCCACTGCGGGGATCTTTAGAGATGCTTCCAGAAGGAAAAACAAACTGCCAAATCCAATCATACTTGGCTCTGGGATATTTTCTCTCTAATGCAAAAGGTAAATAAACCGAACCATAACCTTTTTGTAAATCTTGTTGATGTATAATTTTTACACTTATTACAAAGTTTGGCGGGACGGAAACCGACACCGCCAACTTTGCGCTTTGTAAATGAATTTTTAATTCTTCAGCAATACTTTCAGGTAACATCGTTACCCGACTTTCATTTCCCTTTGTGTCGCGGGCAATAATTTGATTTTGGGCAAAATCAACATCTTTAACTCTTAAACTCAGTCCTTCAGTTAAGCGTAATCCTGTGCCATAAAGTAACTTAATTAAAAGTTGATGTACGCCGGATAATTTTTGAATAATTGCTAAAACTTCATCTTTTGTCAAAACGGTTGGTAAATATTTAGATTTCTTTGCACGAATCGCATCGACTTTCAAATCTAAATCTTGTTTTAATACCTCTTTGTAGAGAAAAAGAACAGCATGAAGTGCTTGGTTCTGCGTTGATGCAGCCACATTTTCATTTACAGCAAGATGTGTTAAAAATTCTTCAATTTCCTTACTCCCCATATCTTTAGGATGGCGCTTATTATGAAAAAGGATATAGCGTCTAATCCAGTAAATATAGGTTTTCTCTGTTTGATAAGAATAGTGCTTAAGCCTGATAACATCTTGCACCTGTTCGAGGAGTTTCTTTGGACGTTGTTCCATTGGAAGTTGTGCAGAAAATTCCGTGTAATATCCTAAATAGGGATGTTAGACGGAAAAATTCTACATAACACCAAGGGATACACGGAAAAATTCCATATAATCATCCCGTAAAGGGTGGATATACGGAAAAATTCTGTATGATATCCAAAATAGGGGTTTAAAAAAGAAGTTTTCCGTATATCCAGAAAGAAGGTAGCTGTAATGCTTGATATATTAGGATTTATAAAAAGATTATACGGAAACTTTCCGTATAATAAATAGTTAGCCCGCCGCGCGAAACTTTGCGGGAAGCGGTAAAATAACAGTCGTGAATATCAAAGCCCTTTTCGATACTGCCGCACAAGATTACGACCGCACCCGCCCTCAATACATTCCGTGTTTTGATGAGTTTTATAGCACTGCTCTCGAACTCATTCCTCACGACGGCCAAGCCACCATTAAAGTACTTGACATCGGCGCTGGCACAGGTTTGTTGTCCGGTTTGGTCGCAGCGGCCTTTCCAAATGCCACCATCACTTTGGCCGATATTTCGTCCGAAATGTTGAACAAGGCACGAGAGCGTTTCAACTCAAACCCAAACATTGAGTACTCGCCTCTGGATTTTATCAATGCTGCAATCATCGGGAAATATGATGTTGTGGTTTCGGCTTTGGCATTACATCACACGCCACAAGAAAAACTGAAAGGCGTATTTCAAAAGATTTTTGAGGCGCTCGAAGATGGCGGACACTTCATCAATGCCGACCAAACTTTAGGCACTACGCCGGAGAACGAAGAAAAATATGCTCAGGCTTGGCTCAATGGCGCTAAAGCTAAAGGCTGTACTGACCGCGATATAGAAATTGCGATTGAACGCATGATGGCAGATAAAACAGCTACGTTGCAAGACCAACTCAACTGGATGCATGAAGTAGGTTTTGTTCAGGTTGATTGCTGGTATAAAAATTATCGGTTCGCCGTTTACTCCGGCCAAAAGCCAGCCTGAAAGTCACCAACAGCGGGCTAACAAGGCGCTGCACCCGACCGCCTACAGCTCCATTCGTTTCGTTCGTCGTTCCTCCTCACTTCACTCATTCCGCTTCCGGCGGCGGCGGGTGAGCTTGTCGTTAGCTGGCTAAGTTATCGGTAGGAACGTGACCGAGAGGTGATCTGTGAGACACAACATTAGATTGTTTTTATGAACAACAAAGCAGCAGAAATCTCCGTTCATGCGTGGGAATCGAATGGCATTTTACTAGAGCAATATGCTTACACATCAGGTTCCGTAGAGCCGCTGCCCAGACATTCCCACGAAGAGTATCAGTTTGGTTTGAGTTTCAACTGCCAAGGTGAGTATCACTATCGCGGCGCATACTATTCTATCCCTCCTGGAAGTTTGAGCGTGATCCATTCAGGCGAAGCACATGCGCCAAGCGATCACACCTTTCTGACCGCACCTGCTCATTTTGCAATGATGCACATCAGACCAACGTGGTTGCATATGATTGCGGCTGAAATGGCTGAGAAGCCTGCCAATCTGCTCTTCTTCTCCACAGCATGTCTTACCGATGCAAAATTGAATCATTTGTTTTTAGCATTGCAGGCAGTAGTGAATCAGAAGACTTCTAAATTGGAGCAAGATGTAGCCCTATGGGATTTTCTCTCCTACCTAATTCGGCGCTATGCCTCAAATAGTCCTTCTGTTCGTTCTTTGAAGTCACCTCATGCGGCTGTTATGCTTGCTTGTGACTATCTTCATGCTCACTACGCCAGTGACATTTCTTTAGACACATTGGCAGCGATCGCCGGATTAAGTCGGTTTCATTTCTGCCGTATTTTTCGCAAAGAAATCGGTGTGTCTTCCAGTGCCTACCAAACTCAACTCCGAATTGCTCAAGCAAAGAAGCTGTTGGTTCAAGGCTTCTCGATTACGAAGGTTGCTGCCGCAACGGGCTTCTACGATCAAAGTCATTTTGGCTGGCACTTCAAACGTCAGATTGGGGTGACACCGGGAGCTTATGTCAGCAAAACAGCAATAATTTCCTAGACTTATCAAAAAAATTGGGCGTATTCTCTTACTGTTTATCAATTTTTGAGGAAATCAGGTAAGAAATTATGTCAGAGATCAGTCGTCGTCAAATGCTTGCGACTGGAGCGATCGGAGTTGCTGGGTTTACCACAGCAATTGCAACTCAAACGGCTCAAGCAAACACTCAAAATCCACTCGCACCTCAAGCAAGCGTCAATCCCAACGGTCGATTTGCAGGTAAAGTAGTGTTGATTGCTGGAGCCACATCCGGCATCGGGGAAGCCACTGCGCGAGCCTTTGCTGCTGAGGGAGCTACTGTTCACTTTTGTGGTCGGCGGGAAGCTTTGGGAGAGCAAGTGGCTCAAAGTATTCGTGATGCAGGCGGCAAAGCCACGTATCAACGAGCCGATGTCCGAATTGAAAATGATGTCAAAGCGTTTGTTAATGGTTGTGTGGAGCGGTATGGGCGCATCGACATTGCCTTCAACAATGCTGGAATCTTTATGACTCCTGCTGAGATTCAAGACATCCCATTGGATAATTTCATGGACATCATGACGACGAACACGGTGGGTGAGTTTCTCTGCATGAAGTATGAAATTCCGCAGATGCGACGGCAAGGCGGCGGCAACATCATTAACATGGCATCGGTAGCTGGACATGTCGGTTTTCGTACAACTGCCCACTACAACGCTAGTAAGCATGGAATTATTGGATTAACAAAAGCGGCTGCCCAAGAAAATGCTGACCATAATATTCGCATCAACTCAATTTCACCCTTAGCAGTTGATACGCCTCAGTTACAGGCGTCCTTTGCATTTCAAGGCATCACCTATGAGCAAGCGGCTCAAGGCTTTGTGACAAAGCGGATTATGATCCCCCATGAAATCGCAGAAGCCGTCATGTTTTTAGCGTCTAATCAAGCCACATCAATGACAGGCATGGATTTAGATGTTACAGGCGGTCAGTTGGCTGGTTAGGTTCTATCGACCACCCAGACAATTCAACTCCTTATAATTAGCTATGGAAAGGCTTCTATTATGCAATACACAACCCTCGGCAAGACTGGCTTAGTGGTTTCACGTCTCTCCTTTGGGGCAATGACCTTTGGTGAAGGTCAGCTTGTCCCTGGAGTCACCAACAGTATTGATCAGTCAATCGCCGATCAAATGGTCGGTCGCGTGATGGATGCTGGAATTAACCTGTTTGATACAGCCGATGCCTACACCAATGGACAATCGGAAATTATGCTGGGCAAAGCCCTTGCTAATCGTCGAGATGAGGTCATCATTGCCACAAAGTCAGGCTTTCGATCCGGTAACGCCATTACCGATGTAGGGTCGTCTTATCGACACATCATGATGGCGGCAGAAGCCAGTCTGAAACGGCTCAATACTGACTATATCGATCTTTATCAGCTTCATATCCCTGATCCGATCACGCCATTAGAAGAAACGCTACGCGCTTTAGATGATCTGGTGCGGCAGGGCAAAGTGCGGTACATCGGCTATTCCAATTTTCCAGTCTGGAAAGCAGCAAAGATGGTGGGTATTCAAAAACACCACAACTATGCTCAGTTTATTGCGGCTCAAATGTATTACTCTTTGCTGGGGCGAGATTTGGAACATGAAGTCGTTCCGTTTATCGAAGATGCAGGCATTGGGGTATTGGTATGGAGTCCTTTAGCCGGTGGCTTTTTGAGCGGCAAATATACCCGCGAAACCCCAACGCCAGAAGGAGCAAGACTGAACGAGTTCAAGCTGCCGCCAATTGATGTGGAGCAGGGCTATGACTTAGTGGATGCCATTAAGCCAGTTGCTGAAGCCCATGATGCATCTTCGGCTCAGGTGGCGATCGCTTGGATTCTCACTAAACCTTTTATTTCTTCAGTCATCGTTGGGGCAAATAAAATGCACCAGCTTGAAGATAACTTGAAAGCGGCAGATCTCACGCTCTCTACCGCCGAGATTCACCAACTGGATACCCTCACTGCCCCACCATCGCTCTACCCTGGTTGGATGCAAGCATTGGGTTGGGATGCCAAAGTCAAAGCAGCATTCGATACAGATTCCAAGAGTCAGTGAAAGAGTTAGGTTAAGCATAGGAGCGATCATAAGTGTCGCCAGCTAACAACGCCCATGCACACCGACCGCCGAGAGTTGATCGGTTATGATGCAAAGGTTATCTGCGGCGGGTGATGGGCAACGTTAGACCTCAATCTTCTGGTGGGGGCGTAATCAGAAGGTTGTTTGCCTGAGGAATCGATCTTCATGTTGTATTTGGAAGGTTGCCCATGTACGAGATTGCGAAATATTTTCTTGAGTTTGCAAAAGAATTAGTTGGGCTTGGTTCGTCTTTACAAAAAGCAGAGCTTGAGAAGCGGCTTCGATTAGCACAGCTTATTGAGAGTATCTCGACTTGCCTCGAAAGCATTGCAGATTCTTTTCGTGAAGGCAAAGAACCGCACAAAAGCTGTGGAGAACTAGACGAATACGTGCGCCTTCTACCTGAAGTTTTAGATGGCGTAGTTTCCGAAGAAACTAGCACTCATTTTCTTTATTTACTTTCTCGACGACGCGCACATGCACGTGCTGTCATGTTTATAATGCACGATCAAGAGCCGCTAAAGAGAGAAATCGCCCTTATGGACAAAGCCCTGGTCAACTCAAGGCATTTGCAAATACTTTAAAGTTTTAGCCGTCAGTACTTGACAGTTGACTGTTAGTTGTGTGTCAGCTATGTTTAAGACATTTGGGTTACTTGTTCTGAATGCCAACTCTCTTAATAGTCGGTCCATATCGCTTCTTCTGCTATGCAGGCGATCGTGATGAGCCACCTCATGTACATGTTGAGCGTGATAAAGACGAAGCCAAATTTTGGCTTGAACCCATCCGTCTTCAAAGTAACAGAGGGTTTAGCCGCGCAGAGATTAACCGCATTCAAAAACTAGTCGAAGAACATCAAGAGCAATTGCTAGTAGGTTGGAATGAATTCTTCAACGATTGAACTGCTTGAGATACCTACAATTCAGCAAGTGACAGTCACGGATGATACGCTTTCTGCGGATTTATCTGATGGGCGCACTATATCTGTTCCACTAGCATGGTATCCTCGCCTCTTGCATGGCTCAATTGAAGAACGCAATGACTATCGCTTCATTGCTGATGGTAGCGGAATTCATTGGAATCAGCTTGATGAAGACATTAGTGCTAAAAATCTTATTCTTGGGCAACCATCGGGAGAAAGTCAAAAATCGTTTCAACGATGGCTAAATAGTCGGGTTGCGACGGTCTAACAAGTCGCTGCACCGGAACGTAGCAATATGGTCGGCTGAGTCTGCGAGGTTGCTTACGTCCGGTGAGCTTGGTCGTTATGCAGCCTTAATTCTCGGTGTGAGCAGTGGTTTGAAAATCGTCTATTAACTGGTAGCAGGAGTTTTAAGCTGATCGCCCTACCCTCAGCCTAAAATGAATGGTGTTTTGTACACGATCATAGAGTGAAGATGCAACTGGTAATGTTTGATATCGATGGTACTCTCACAGAGTCAAATGCTCTGGACAATGAGTCATATTTACAGGCATTGTCTGAAGTATTTGGGTTCTCTGAAGTATCAAGTGACTGGACATCATACAGTCATGCGACAGATGCTTGTATTCTCAGAGAAGTGTGCCAGCGTGAACTTGGTCGAGTTCCTTCTTTTGTTGAGGTTGAGGCATTTCAGAAGCGTTTTCTGAAGTTGCTGACAGAAGGTGCAGCAGTAAATGGTATCAACTCCATACCGGGCGCACTCAAGATGTTGTCCTGGTTGCTTGAATCTTCCAATCATGAGGTAGCTTATGCTGGAGGAGGTTGGACAGCATCTGCGCTCTTCAAAATTCAGTCCGCGCATCTTCCTATCCAAAATATTCCATACGCCTTTTCTGATGATGATGAGTCTCGTGAAGGGATTACAGCAGTTGCATTAGCTAGAGCCGAAAAGCATTACGGTCGGTCATTCCAAAATATTGTTTATGTAGGCGATGCGATTTGGGATATCCGCTCAGCCCGAAAGTCAGGCTATGCCTTTATTGGTATTGCATCTGGCGATCAAGCAGAGAAGTTGTTTTTTGCGGGGGCCATTCATGTTTTTTCAAGCTACGATGATTTTGAGAGTTTTCTTGCAGCGTTGGCGACGGCTGCATAACAACCCCAATGCAGCGGACAGACGAAAGTCGCCTGTATTCTTGCTGAGATGATCTGCCGCCGCTGATTGGGAACGTTATCCTGCTTGGGTTAGGGGTTGCGGCAGAAATTTGAAGTGTGTCGGTTGGTATCAAAATCAGAGCAATATTAAAGTCATCGGTTGGGTGCTGCGAATTAATCTGTTAGCATTCACCATTAAGTCCCAGTGATCACACAATGTTTGATATATGTTGATTCTTCATCAAGCCACAAGCCGTCAGTTATCTGCACTCCTTGAGCAACCCGAACGCTCTGACATAGATGGATTGCTGCTTCCTAAGAGTGAAGAGATTGCCCCCAGGTTTTGGGTCGAGTTTGTCAACGATCGATTAAGTCAAGACCCTAGAAACAGTTTTTGGTGGTCTCCTCGGTCGATCGTAGTCGATCGGTTAATAGTTGGGATGATCGGATTTAAAAGTCCTCCAGACAGTAATGGATCAGTTGAAATTGGATATGGAATTGTGCCTTCTCAACAAGGACACGGATTTGCGACTCAAGCTGTGGATTTGTTGGTTAGAGAGGGATTTTCAAAGGCTGAAATTCAAACGATTGTGGCTTATACGGTGCCGATAGATTCAGCATCCGGGAGAGTTTTGGAGAAGAATCAATTTATGAGAGACGGGAGTAAAATTGATCCAGAGGATGGTGAAGTCTGGGTTTGGCGAAGAGCGCGGTAAAGAAACCATGCGAATCAGCGATCGCAGGATAACAACCCGCTTGCACGCCGACCGTATTGAGTTGGTTGGTTGAGACCGGAAGTTGACTAGCGGCGGGTGAAGCGGAACGTTAGCGGAGGTTTTCATGATTTTAATTAATTGGAAAATTAAGTGTCTTTTCATTAAGCGATGATTTTAAGTATTTTTTTATGTACGATGAATTTGACAACTTCTGTAGTCAAGCAGGCGTTAGAAAGTATTCGCTATATTGACCTTAAGGATTGGGCATCTGAAGCTTTTGGTCAGTCGATGCTCTCAAAAAGAAAAATTGTATTTTCAACTTCAGATGACGACACAGAATTTGCATGAACTTTTTTGAGGGATTTTCCCACAAAGTCAACACCCTACCCTCAAGGTGACAACCGTTCAATTTTCCAACTACCATCTTTTAAGTGAGTATAAAGCAAGCGATCGTGTAGCCGACTAGAGCGTCCTTGCCAAAACTCGATTTCTGAAGGAATTACTCGCAAGCCTCCCCAGTTAGGTGGGCGGGGAATCTCCTGATTTTCATACTTGCGCTGAAATTCTTGCATCCGTTGCTCTAGGTATTCTCGGTTGGCAATTACCTCGCTTTGATTAGATACCCACGCACCCAAGCGACTTTTTGCAGGACGGATCTCAAAATACTTATCTGATTCAGTTTCGGAAACTTTCTCTACGTGTCCAGAAATTCGGACTTGACGCTCTAGTTCTGCCCACCAAAAAACCAGAGATGCTTGGGGATTTTCTGCCAGTTCTTGTCCTTTGCGACTATTGTAGTTGGAGAAAAAAACAAAACCCTGTTCATCAAAATCTTTAAGCAACACCATTCTTGCCGAGGGCTTACCATCTGGTGTAGCAGTGGCAAGAGTCATGGCGTTGGGTTCAATAAGTTGGGCAGATAGTGTCTGATCAAACCATTTTTGAAATTGTATAAATGGATTGGGGTCAATTTCAGTTTCACTCAAACCTTCTAAGGTGTAATCTTTTCGGAGGTCAGCTATAGTTTTTTCCATCGTGATTTGTTTTTTTGATCAGATACGCTTATACACGTTTTTGACAAAAATATCTATGATGATGATCAGCGCCAACAGTAGTTATAGAAATTTTATCTAGGAGTCTTGAAAATCGATTGCCTCAGATGCGCCGTTTGGCCTCCCTTCAACGTCTATTGATTTATGGTCTGAGCGGCCCGATTATTGCTCTTAACGTCTGGCTGCTGTCGGTGCTTTTTCGATATTTCCAGCATCCTATTACTATTTTGAGTGTTGCAGCGATTCTGGCTTTTTTACTAAATTATCCAGTTAAGTTCTTTGAACGCGCTCGAATTACTCGCACTCAAGCGGTTATCATCGTTTTGCTTGTGACTTTAACTCTGTTGGTAATTCTGGGCGTTACCCTAGTACCAATGGTAATTGACCAAACGATTCAACTTCTGAATAAGATTCCTGATTGGTTGAGTGTCAGTCAAGCAAACCTAGAGAGATTTGAGGTATTTGCGAAGCAGCGACGCTTACCTGTTGATCTTAAAGTTGTGAGCAATCAAGTCAATGCCAACATTCAAAACTTAGTACAACAAATAGCTTCTGGGGCTGTGGGATTTGCCGGAACGTTGATCTCAGGGTTGCTTAATATAGTGCTAGTGGTTGTACTAGCATTTTACATGCTTTTGTATGGCGATCGCGTCTGGTCTGGTCTAGTCAATCTCTTGCCATCTCATATCGGAGTTCCTTTGACTGTATCCTTGCAGCTAAATTTCCAGAATTTTTTTCTTAGTCAGCTGCTGCTGGGACTGTTCATGGTTGTAACCCTTACCCCAATTTTTTTATTTTTGAAAGTGCCTTTTGCTTTATTGTTTGCCATACTTATTGGACTTTCAGAACTGATTCCCTTTATTGGGGCAACTTTGGGCATTGGTTTGGTGACAATTTTAGTGTTGCTGCAAAATTGGTGGCTGGCAGTTCCAGTGGCGATAGCGGCTATTCTTATGCAACAAATTAAAGATAATTTGTTGGCTCCCAAGTTACTCGGCGACTTTATCGGACTTAACCCCATCTGGATTTTCGTAGCGATTTTGATGGGATTTGAGATTGCTGGATTGTTAGGCACACTTGTTGCTGTGCCGATTGCTGGTACAATCAAAGGCACTTTCGATGCTATTAAGAATGGTAAGACGGATAATTTTGTATCAGTAGTCACTGTTACTCAAGATCCGCCCTCAGATTATGACAGCAATTGACATCCTCCCCACCCTAAAGAGGGATGGGGATTCCAAAGAATCACTTCTTGG
>JAYGHB010000100.1:0-100031 GCA_034931985.1 Halotia wernerae UHCC 0503 | reverse complement strand
GCTCTTTTTCTTTATGAGTGCCTTTTTACTTTTTACTTTTGCCTTGTTTGGTCAGGAATATCAAAGAGGAAAAAATATTTTATATAGAAAATATTAACAATAAATTAGTGAGAAACTTCAGTATTTTCACTGAAATATTCCATTGAGTAACCGATGCTCATTAGAAAAATGAGTATATAGTACAGATAAACAGTTGTCTCAGTCGGAATTTCAGTTGGAATTTCAGTTGGAACTGTTGAATTAGAGTGTAAAGTGTTATTTTCCGGTGTGAGTGTGTGGAGCATTTAAACTTATGATTTCATCTATAGCTCGAACTCAAGGGCATTCTACTTCCAGATATGATGGATCTGAAAAAGGTCTAACAAGCAATTTTGGGCTTAATTTAATATCTTTACCAGCAACTTCTTTGTTTGGCACAGATGGTATTCGCGGCAAAGTCGGAGAATTACTGAATGCGCCCTTGGCATTGCAAGTGGGTTTTTGGACAGGTGTTGTTTTGCGTACCCATGCTGATAAATTAGGGCCAGTCATTCTGGGACAAGATTCTAGAAACTCCGGCGATATGTTGGCAATGGCCTTGAGTGCAGGCTTAACAGCAGCGGGTCTAGAAGTTTGGCATTTAGGATTATGTCCTACTCCTTGCGTTGCTCATCTCACAAGTTTTAGTGAAGCTATAGGCGGAGTGATGATTTCTGCCAGTCATAATCCGCCAGAAGACAACGGGATTAAAATTTTTGGTGGGAATGGTGCTAAGTTACCTCAAGTATTGCAGGCAGAAATTGAAGCGGGATTGCGTGGCCAGATATTAGATGCAGGCGGGATGAGTAATTGCGGACGGCATTACTCGCGTTTGGAGTTAATAAAAGATTACGGCGAGGCGTTGCAACAACCCTTCCAGAATCAAGTTAATCTTCAGGGATTGAAGATAGTTTTGGACTTAGCATGGGGTGCAGCAGTTGGGTTAGCACCTACAGTATTTACAAAAATGGGAGCAGAGGTAATTTGCTTACATAATGAAGCAGATGGCGATCGCATCAACGTCAACTGCGGTTCTACTCACCTGGATATTTTGCAAGCAACAGTCAAAGAACACAACGCCGATTTGGGCTTTGCCTTTGATGGCGATGCCGATCGCGTGTTAGCTGTTGACAATACCGGACGACAAGTCAATGGCGATTACATTCTCTATTTGTGGGGACGCTATCTTCAACAACAGCAACAACTGCCAGATAACCTGATTGTTTCCACTGTCATGGCTAACTTAGGTTTTGAGAGGGCTTGGCAAGAACAGGGCGGTAATTTGATTCGTACCGCAGTCGGCGATCAATACGTGCAAGCAGAAATGCTACGGACTGGGGGAATGTTAGGCGGCGAACAATCTGGGCATATTCTTTGCCGTCATTATGCGATTACCGGAGATGGCTTGTTAACAGCATTACATGTAGCAGCTTTGGTCAAACAAGCGGGTGTTTCTCTGGGTGAAATGGTAGATCAAAGCTTTCAGACTTATCCCCAATTATTGAAGAATGTACGGGTAGTAGACCGCGATCGCCGTTTAGGATGGCAAGATTGTCAACCTTTACAACAAGCGATCGCCCTTGCTGAAGCAGCAATGGGTGATGCTGGTAGAATTTTAGTCAGAGCTTCCGGCACAGAACCACTGATCAGAGTGATGGTGGAAGCCGCTGATGCTGAACTTGCTAACCACTGGACAAATGAATTGGTATCCAAAGTCCAACAACACTTGGCAATTTGAGTTAGTTAATATCTAAGTTTTTAATCAAAGCTAATTTTTCATAGCACTTGCTGCATATTAACTAGAACAATACCATTTTCAAACATCTTTACCATCAATAAATCGATTTTAAGGGTGTACATCTGTATGCCCTTATTTACTGTTTCCTGTTCCCTAGCCCTAGGAGTAAATTCAGAAAAAAAACCAGATTGCTATAGATATATAGCGATAGCCAGTTAGTTTAGGACATAAACTGATCATAAAACCCGGACACCAATAGACTTTCAAACCTTTCCCCCGTTCGCGTAGCGTCTCTCCTTCTCCCCTTGGGAGAAGACCGCACTTCTCTCCTGTCCCCTGCTATAAGTTATGATTTAACTTTAGTTTTTTTTAGTTACTTTACATCAACTAATTTAGGATGCTTGTTTTTGTTATCCCACTCAAAAGCCCACAAGTCTCCAAATCTTGGGAGCGCGTGACAAAATTATTTGAAAGATGCATCAAATCAGTTTGTAATCAAACTTCACCTGATTTTCGCGTTATTGTTGTTTGTCATGAAAAGCCAAGAATAGATTTCGCTCATCCTCACATCACATACTTGAAAGTTGATTTTCCACCTGCAAACGAAACAAACTCTGTAGCTCAAGGCAATACAGACAAGGGAAGGAAAATATTGAAAGGATTAATCTATGCCCAGCAATTTTTCCCTACACATACGATGGCAGTTGATGCTGATGATTGTATCAGTAAAAAATTAGCTGAGTTTGTTAACCAAAATCCTAATAGTAATGGATGGTTTATCAATAGAGGTTATAAATATCAAGAAGGTAGTAAATATATTTATCTCAAAAGAAGCAATTTTTATAAAATGTGCGGTACTTGTAATATTATTCGATACAATTTGAATAATATTCCCGAACAAGCAGAATATAACCGTGGTTATGGGTACTATAAATATTATATAAATCATGAACAAGTTAGAGACATTTTAAAAAATAATTCTCAAGCTATTAAACCATTACCATTTGCAGGTGCAGTTTATGTATTAGAAACAGGAGAACACCTATTTTATGATTCAAGTCGACTTAAATTTAATATTTTTAACCGGAGGTTATTAAAGGAATCAATTAGAAATGAATTTGGATTGTATAACTTATCAAATTCTGTATTAACGACTTTTTAAATATCCTTGAAGGCGCTGCTATGCAAAAATTAAAATCCAAATTCCAGAAATCTAAAAAATTAAAAAAACAGGCTACAAAGGAAGTTCCCACCCTTAGCCTCAAAGAAAGGTTAGCCCAGAAACGCAAAGCAACTCAAGCACGCAAAGAACTCACTAGTTTGCTCACCACCGCCGGCTTTGGCGGTGTCTTCTTTGGTATTTTAATTGCTTTAGTAGGTGGAATTAAGGCAGCAGTTCCAGCTGTCTTGTCAATATTTGTCTTATCTCTTTCTTACAAATATCCCCGCCAAGCTCTTTTTGCCTTTCTGATTTATGTGCCTTTTGGAGGTACTATTACTTATTACATTGGCAACAGTCCTATTCTGCAATTGACCAAAGATGCTTTTTACATTCCAGCTTTGATTGCAATTTGGCAAAGTTGTCGCAAGCAAGGGCTACCTCTAATTCTTCCCAAAGCGATTAGAACTCCATTATTTATTTTATTAGGCTTATGTCTATTAACATTGCTATTTATTAATGGTGGACAACAACTAAATCCACCGACCGTTGGACTTTTAGAAAAACCACCTAATGAAATACCCATAGGTATGGGAATTTTGGGATTGAAAGTATTTTTGGGTTATGTTCCTCTGATTGGTTGTGCTTACTATCTCATCCGCAATAAGCGGGATTTTTTGTTTTTATCGCGCCTACAGGTTTCTCTGATATTTATTTGCTGTGTGCTAGGATTTCTGCAATATCTGTTACTACTAACTGGGGTATGTGAAGGCACTAGAAATGCCGAAGGTAGTGCTTTATTTAAAGCAACATTAGAAGCTAGGTGTTATTTTGGTGGTTCCCTAGTCTATAGTCCTAGCCAGGGAGTAATTCGTTTACCAGGAACCTTTGTCGCACCTTGGCAATGGGCATGGTTTTTAATTTCCAGTACCTTTTTTGCCTTTGCTACAGGTTTCACCGACCCTTCAATATTTTGGCGACTGACAGGTTTAGGTTCTTTAGCCTTGGTCTTTATCAATGCAGTAGTTTCTGGACAGAGAATTGCTTTAGGTTTAGTACCCACCTGCTTTGTCATTTTACTATTGCTCACTGGTCAAATTAAGAACCTGAAACGTTTTATTCCCATAGGGGTGGGTCTCGCTTTAGTGCTGGGAATTGCCATGGCCGCTAACCCTGTCGTCGTCCAAGAAAGACTAGATAGTTTTAGCAGCCGCTGGGAAGCTTCACCGCCCCAAGAATTTATCGTCCAGCAATTTGAAGAAAATTGGAAAAGTGTAGATAGCCCTATAGGAAGTGGCTTAGGGCGAGCGACTAATTCTGCCCGTGCATTGGGTGTAACAAAACTTGTCGAAACCTACTACCCAAAAGTACTATACGAAATAGGTATTTTGGGATTGCTGGGTTTTGTCGGTTTAGTTACTACCCTGACAATCACTGCCTTTAAGACATATCGGTCTATAAAAAACCGTAATTTCCGCAGTTACGGAGCTGCTTTATGGGTGTTTATATTGTTTATTAGTTACAACACCTACTACTACCCTCTAGATGTTGATCCGGTAGCTGTCTATTATTGGTTTTTTGCAGGAGTGTTATTTAAATTACCAGTCCTAGATAAACAAGAGAAGCAAAATACCATTTATCAACAAGCAACACAGAAAAACCCTCTAAGTAGTACTGCGTAAATGATTCCAGATTGGTAGTGAGATAAAAGCACATGATTGATTTGCCTTTAATTTCTGTAATCATTCCAACCTATGGGCGAGAAGAAACGCTACGGGATAGTATCGCGGATGTTCTCAATCAGGACTATCCAAATTTTGAGGTTTTAGTAGTAGACCAATCTCCCAAACACAAGCCAGAAGTTCAAGCTTACCTAGAAGAAATAGCGGCATTAGGTAAAATTAAATGGTTTCATCTCGATTGGGCAAGTTTACCAGGGGCGCGTAATTATGGTGTACGGCGCTCAAATGGTGAAATAATTTTATTTATTGATGATGATGTTAAATTAACCCCAGAATTTCTCGCAGCACATGCGAAAAACTATCAGCAAAATCCAGAAGTGGGGGCTGTTGCTGGACGAGTTTTTGACAGAATGAAATTGGATGATTCTGGTGGGGAATTGCAAATTGAATATCTGCCTCCCCAAGCTATGGACCCTGGAATTGCTTGGTATCATATTGACTTAGTACATACAATCAAACCCCAGCAAGTTCTGACGGCGAGGGGTTGCAACATGTCTTTTCGGCGCGAAATTTTTACTAACCACGGACTGAAGTTTGATGAAAGGTTTCGCGGTAGTGCAGTCCGCGAGGAATCAGATTTTTGTTTGCGGTTGCGGCAGACGGGATATAAGATTTGGTATGACCCAGAGGCTTATTTAATCCACTTAGGGGAAGAAACGGGGGGTTGTCATGATATTAGTATGCGATCGCTCAAATATCAACTCACTTTCTACCACAATCATTTCTTGCTGGGGCTGAAAAACCTCACCGTCACCCAAGCTTTACGCTTATACGCCCGTTTATTTGACTGTCACGTCCTAGGAAGACCTCCGTGTCATAAAAGCGGTTCCCCGATTAAAGTTTTGACTCGCGCCCTTTTCTACACTTTAGGTTTTCTCAAAGCCTTGGGTACAGTCATGCAATCATCATGGAACGATGGTCAAATTTATAGTCGTCTTGATCAAAAAATTGAGAGTGTTTGAATCAAAAAGTTAAAGAAGGATGAACAATGTTTATTCTCCTATTTAATATTAGTAACCACTAAATATCAATGAAAATTCTAGTTGCCAGTCATACTTATATTGTAGACCTTAATTGTGAAAAATTACGTGCCTTATCTCAACTAGAACCTGGCATTGAAGTGACGGTTGTAGTTCCTAAAAGCTGGAAACCTGGAGGTGTACAAAATAAAACCATTGAAGCTCAATATCAAGATGAAGGCACATTTAGAATAGTTCCAGTTACTAACTTTAGTCAAAATCACCAAGGACTTCTAACCTTTGGTACTGATTTAATATCTTTATTGCGGCAATTTCACCCCCAAATCATTCAGGTAGAACAGGGTTCTAGGAGTCTGGCATACACTCAGATGATTGCTTTAAATCAGCTATTAAGACTGAAAGCCAAAAATGTATTTTTTACTTGGTGGAATCTCCCATACGAATTAAAGTTACCAATTGCTTTATTAGAAAAATATAACCTTAACCATAGCCACGGCATCATTTCTGGCAATCAAGATGGGGCAGAAGTTTTACGACAACGAGGATATGAAGGTGCAATTAAAGTTATGCCACAACTTGGTGTAGATGAAAGTTTATTTACGCCTAAACGCCAACCGAAGTTAGCAACTAAGTTAGGTATTACCTCAAATGATTTTGTGGTAGGTTTTGTAGGAAGATTTGTTCAGGAAAAGGGTTTGTTAACTTTATTAAAAGCCTTAACTACTTTACAAGCTCAACCTTGGAAGTTGTTACTATTAGGACGTGGAATCATACAAGAAGAATTAATTAAAATAGCAACAGAAAATAATATTAGAGAACGGTTGCTTATAATAGAAAGCGTCCCGCATCACGAAGTTACTAATTATATAAATTTGATGAGTACTTTGGTGCTGCCTTCAGAAACAACTTACAATTTTAAAACCTTAACTTCCGTTGGCTGGAAAGAACAATTTGGCCATGTAATCATTGAAGCAATGGCTTGTCAAGTACCTGTGATTGGTTCCGATTCTGGTGAAATTCCCCATGTAATTGGTAATGCTGGTTTAGTTTTTCCTGAAGGTGATGCTATTGCATTGGCTAATTGCTTAATGCAGTTAATAGAAAAACCAGATTTTGCCCAATCTCTCGGTGAAATGGGTTATCAAAAAGCAATGGTTAAATATACAAATAAAGCTTTGGCAAAACAGCAATTTGAATTTTATCAAGAATTAATAAATAGTTAGTGGTTAGTCATAAATGAAAACTAACAACTATAGCGTTTCCCACCTGGTTGAGGTGTAGGAAGAAATAATTAACCGCAGATGAACGCAGATGGACGCAGATAAATCTGTACCTGAGCAGAACGAGAACCGCTATAACAACTAACAAAACCATGAAAATTTTACAAATTGTTCCTTCAATTTCCCTAATTTACGGCGGCCCTAGTCAAATGGTATTAGGATTAGCTTCCGCATTAGCAAAGGAGAAAGTAAAAGTTACAATTCTGACGACTGATAGTAATGGGGATAGTGGTCAAAAACCTCTGGATGTTCCTTTAAATCGATCGATTAAACAAGATGGCTATGAAATAATTTATTTCCGTTGCGCGCCATTTCGTCGTTATAAATTTTCGCTTGATTTATTACAATGGCTCAAAATTCATGGACGGGAGTTTGATTTAGCACATATTCATGCTCTTTTTTCTCCTATAAGTAGTGCTGCTGCTACTGTGTGTCGTCAGCAAAAGCTACCTTATATTTTGCGTCCTTTGGGTACTCTTGATCCGGCTGATTTACGCAAGAAAAAACAATTAAAAGAGTTTTATGTGGCAATTTTAGAACGTCACAATTTAGCTGGTGCAGCAGCAATTCATTTTACTAGTGAACAAGAAGCGAAAATCTCAGAACGATTTGGAGTAGCTACACAAGATTTGGTAATTCCTTTGGGTGTAATACCCTCTTTGGGTGATAGAAATATGGGGAGCGTAATACGTAATCAGTTGGCAATACCTGAAGATGTGCCTTTGGTGCTGTTTATGTCCCGAATTGACCCAAAAAAAGGTTTAAATTTGCTGATTCCAGCCTTAGAAAAGCTGCTAGCAGTCGGTTGTAATTTTCATTTTGTCTTGGCTGGGACGAATCCCCAAGACCCGGATTATGAACAAAAGATAAAATTTCAAATTGATAATTCACCTCTGCGATCGCATACTACAATTACTGGTTTTATTAGCGGCGACTTAAAAGCTAGTTTACTGCAAGCTGCTGACTTATTTGTCTTGCCTTCATACTATGAAAATTTTGGTATTGCTGTAGCCGAGGCTATGGTAGCAGGAGTACCTGTAGTCATCTCCGACCAAGTGCATATTTATCAACAGGTAATCGATAGTAATTCCGGGTGGGTAGGTGCAACAGATATACAAGCACTTGTAGAGTTAATCAAAGAAGCTTTGCAAAATCCTCAAGAATGCCAGCAGCGGGGATTAAATGCCCAAAACTATGCATTGCAGCATTTTAGTTGGGATGCGATCGCTCGGCAAATAATTCAAGCGTATCAAAAAATTCTAGCAACTTAATTAATAGATATCTTTTCAAACGACGATTTCCCAGGCTTTTCTCAGTACTTTCTCAGCTTAAATTCAGGTTTGTATGTGTAAATAACACCTAAGCTTTGTATTTTTGACATGGTAATTAGATGATGAACTTTAGCTGTTAGGTAATTTCATCAGCAAATCTTTTTAGTATCTTTATATTTTTTTTTGACAAACAATACGGTTAATGTGGGACAAGGAGAATAACCAATGCCCAATGCCCCATGCCCAATTAATTTAAATACCCAACCTTTGATAAACATCTTCTAAATGCTGGAGATGTTGCTGGGGATCAAAACATGCCTCAATGTCTGCTGACGACAACCTTTGGGTAACACGCGGGTCTTTAGCGATCAAGTTGTGGAAATCACCTTCCGGTTTGTTCCAAGCGGCGTGGGCGTTTTCTTGGACGATCGCATAAGCTTCTTCTCGGCTGCTTCCCTTTTCTACTAAAGCGAGTAGCACTTTTTGGCTGAATACTACACCGCCATAGCAACTGAGATTTCTGGCCATGTTCTCAGGATAAACCAATAGGTTTTTCACCAATTCAGTTATTTCCACTAACATAAAATGGGTCAAAATGCAGGCATCTGGCAAAATTACCCTTTCTACAGAACTATGGGAAATATCGCGTTCGTGCCAAAGAGCAACGTTTTCTAAAGCTGCACCTGCATGACTTCTTACCAGCCGCGCCATTCCTGTTAACCGTTCTGAACGGATAGGATTACGCTTATGTGGCATTGCTGAGGAGCCTTTTTGGCCTTTAGCAAAAAATTCTTCGACTTCTAGAACGTCTGTTTTTTGCAGATTGCGAATTTCTACAGCAAAACGCTCAATAGATGCGGCGATTAAGGCTAATTGCTGCACATAGTCAGCATGGCGATCGCGGGAAATTACTTGAGTTGAGGCTGTATCGGGTTGGAGTCCGAGTTTTTGGCAGGCGATCGCTTCTACACGAGGTTCAATATTGGCGTAGGTTCCCACCGCCCCAGAAATTTTACCAACGGCGATCGTTTCGCGAAGAATTTTCAGGCGTTCTTGATGTCGTAACACTTCTGCTAACCACCCAGCCAGCTTAAAACCAAAGGTGATCGGTTCGGCGTGGATACCATGCGATCGGCCAGCCATGACTGTATACCGATGTTCGTGTGCCTTTTGGCGAATTGCCTGAATCAAATCTTCTAGGCGCTGTGACAACACATTTAGACTAGTGACCAATTGCAGCGCTAAAGCCGTATCTAGCACGTCTGAACTGGTTAAACCCAGATGAATATAGCGCCCAGCATCACCAACATATTCATTAACATTTGTTAGGAATGCGATCACATCATGACGGACTTCTGCCTCAATTTCTAGTACCCGCTTTGTGTCAAAATTTGCCTTGGTCTTAATTTCCTCAACTGCACCAGATGGGATATAACCCAGTTCAGCTTGGGCTTCACAGACTGCAATCTCTACCTGTAGCCAGGTTTTTAATTTGTAAGATTCCGTCCACAGGTCGCCCATTTCGGGCAAAGTATAACGCTCAATCAACGTTCGCTGCTGAATACAACTGTCATATTCTACAATTTAATTAGCTCAATATACTTAAATCTGCCTTTTATTTCGTTAACAACAAGATCCCCGACTTCTCAAAGAAGCAGGGGATCTGAGCCAATAATAATATTCTTATCGCTTATGCTTAAACTGTCTGGTCGTAAAACATCACTTTTACTATTAATAACTATTAGTTTGACTACAACTTCTCTTTTACCAATTCCGTCATCATTAGCAGAAACGTCCTCGGTTCCGCAGCCTTCAAAGGGTCCACTACAACTAGACTTATTGAATCAGCCAAATGGTGCTGTAACTACGGCCAACACTATTAGCCTCAAAGGATTGACTACTCCTAGTTTATGGTGGGCACAAGAAAACTCCGAGAACAAGTTGTTGGATAATTGGATAGCATATCCAGCTTCTGAGCAAGAACCTGGCCGAGTAGACCTGATAGTGAATCAGCAAATTTGGAGTTTATTAAACTATTTGGAGCGCTACAGTTTTGTCAATCGCTTGGGTAGCCAAGTACGGAAGGAAGGTTACAACGTTCGAGTTTTCAATTATCAGCAAGATATGTTGGCGACCTACACTTGTAACTTCAATACAAGTCCAACCTCATGCAATATCCAAATGAATACTCAGAATATGTTAGGGCTGTTACGCTCTTTCTAAAAAAGAGCATGGGGTACAGACTTTTCTGTGACATACTCCTACACTGTACTGTACTCAGTCAGTGTAGGCTTCTCACCAAATCCAGCTATTGCTGGACTATTTGCTCAAAACAAACAGCAAAACTTATTATGACTTCAACCGCCTCCTCAAAAACTCCAAAGTTACCAAATCAAGCAATAGGAGCAAAAATTTTCCATTTGGTTAACATTATAAGCTTGTTTATTATGCTCACTAGCGGGCTACAAATTTACAATGCCAACCCTGTTTTTGGTGGACGGGCAGGTTTACACATTCCTCCCATATTTACATTAGGAGGTTGGTTGGCGGGAGGCAGACATTGGCATTTTGCAGCAATGTGGATCTTCTCGCTAAATCTTTTGTGGTATGGAATTTACGTTTTAATGACTCGACGTTGGCGACATCGATTTGTAGGTGTCAATGACATCAAAGCATTACAAAAAAGTCAAAATTCCCAACGACTAATCTATGCTTGGCATCGTATCGTCTATACAGCTATTATTCCTATCTTGCTCTTAGCATTACTTACAGGTATAGGCATGTATAAACCTGCTCAATTTCCCTGGATTGTGGAGATGTTTGGCAGTTGGCAAGCTCTGCGGATTGTACACTTTGCCTCAGTACCAATGATTATTTCATTTGTAATTATTCATTCTTTATTAGGACGTAAAGCTGGAGGTTCTCAACTTACAGAATCAATGTTTTGGGAAATGAATCATGATGGTAAGAATTAATTAATTCCAAATTTATAATATCTAAAAAGTATGAGTTTTTTTGATAAGTTATACGATAATATTTTACAAAATGAAAGCCTACTTTTTGTGGGACTTGATCCAAATCCAGAGATGATGCCAACTCGCTATAAATCTCAAGACGTCATCTCTAGTTTAGAAAAGTGGTTGCAATTCATTATTACTGAAACCGCTGATTTTGTTTGTGCTTATAAACCAACACTTGGTTTTTACGAAGCATTAGGGATTCCAGGGTTAGAACTACTACAAAAAACTTTAGCAGCTATCCCAAGTCATATTCCGATTATTTTAGACGCGAAACACGGTGATTTAAATACTAGTACTGTCTTCGCTCGGACTGTGTTTACCCAATGGCATGTAGACGCAATTACTCTTAGTCCTTATACAGGACAGGATCATGTTGCACCATTTTTAGTTTATCCCGATAAAGCGATATTTATTTTATGTTGTACTTCTAATCCAGGAGCAGAAGCTTTACAACAATATCCTATAAATGAATCTCCTCTTTATTTGCAGGTAGTAAAAGAATCAAAAAACTGGGGAACCCCAGAACAAGTAGGTTTGGAAGTTGGGACTACAAATCCTGAGATTTTGGCACTTATACGGGCGATCGCACCTGAACGAATTATCTTAGCGCGTAGCATTTGGGCTGAAGGCGGTAACTTAAACCAAATTTTAGAAGCAGGCTTGAATAATAATGGTGATGGTTTGCTGATTCCTGTTCCTCAAGATATGTTGGCAAATCCCCAATTGTCTGATGAAATTCAATCTTTACATGCAGAAATTAATCAAGCGAGAACCAAAATTATCCGTGATGCTTCTACTTGTTCTGTGTGGTTGCCTGATGTTTGTTTATTAAATCAGCACCCCCAACATGATTTGATTTTGCAACTTTATGACCTTGGTTGCATTATGTTTGGTGAGTTTGTGCAAGCATCAGGAGCTATATTTCCCTATTATATTGACTTACGCAAAATCATTTCCAATCCCCAAATTTTTAATCAAGTTCTCAGCGCTTATGAAAAGATTTTACAAGATCTGAACTTTGACCGATTAGCAGGCATTCCTTATGGTTCTTTACCAACTGCTACTGGTTTAGCTTTGCGTCTTCATTGTCCGATGATTTTTCCTCGAAAAGAGGTAAAAGCACATGGAACTCGGAGAGTAATTGAGGGAGATTTTTATCCTGGTGAAACGGTAGTTGTTGTTGATGATATTCTCATCAGTGGTAAAAGTGTCATAGAAGGTGCAGAAAAGTTACAGTCAGCAGGATTAAATATTCAGGATATTGTGGTGTTTATTGATCATGAACAAGGAGTAAATCAGAGATTATTAGAAAAAGGTTATCGGGGTCATGCTGTTTTGACTATTTCGGAAATCATTAATACTTTGTATGAAGCAGGACGGATAAATGAGGAGCAGTTTTCAGTTTTCGCAGAGGTTTAATACTCAACAAAAAAATACTTTTTTAATTAATTATGAATTTATCCCTTAGTCAATTACTTAAATGGTTAATATTGACGCTACTATTTCCTCTAATATTTCTCAATGGTTGGCTAGCATTTCGTTTTTTTGCATATTTTAAACCAATAGTGACAATCTTTGTGTTAGCAACTTTGCTAGCATTCATTTTAAATTACCCTGTTAAAGTTCTCCAGCACAGGGGAGTTAAACGAGGCTATGCAGTAGCATTAGTTTTTATTTTAGCTTTAACGACTTTAGTCGCTTTGGGTATCACCTTGCTACCCATTGTATTAGAGCAACTTAATGAGATAGCTAAAATACTTCCCCAGTGGATTGATTCTAGCAATCAAAAAATCCAAATTCTGGATGATTGGGCTATTAGCCACAGAGTAAAAGTTAACTTCAGTCATGTAATTAATCAAATTACAGACCGCCTAACTGATGAATTGCAGAATTGGGCTGATAATCTTGTCGGCATTATTATAGAAGCTATTGATAGCGTATCTGATGCATTAATCACAATAGTATTCACTTTTTATCTTTTGTTAGATGGCCCTAGGCTTTGGGAAGGGATATTTAAAAAGTTACCTTGGAGTTTTGCCCAACAAGTTAGCCAGTCTATTCAAGAAAACTTCCAAAATTACTTGATTGGTCAGGTAACTTTGGCTTCATTAATGGGATTTTCACTAATACTTATTTTCTTACTTTTTAAAATTCAGTTTGCTTTAATATTTGGTTTGGGAATTGGGATTTTTAGCTTAATTCCCTTCGGTGATGTTGTTAGCATTATTGTAATAAATTTAATAATAGCGTCACATAACTTCTGGTTAGCACTGAAGATTTTAGTGATAGCTATTATTATCGATCAATTAATTGACCAAGCGATCGCACCTCGTCTTTTAGGAAATTTGACAGGACTTAGACCTATATGGGTGTTAACTGCTTTACTAGTAGGAACTTATCTCGGCGGGTTGTTGGGGTTAGTAATTGCCGTACCTGTGGCTGGGTTTATTAAAGATGTAGCCGATGGTTTAGATAATTTTTCTCCATCTGGTTATTCTAGTAAAACTGTTGAGAGCAAAGAAGCACCAGAGATGTTAACCAAAGAATCAACATCTTAGATTCAGCCTACCTGACCCCCGATCTAAGCATTGAGTAAAAGTTGAGCAGCCAGTAGCATAAATCAATAGCAGTGCCAGAATTGAACTACGAATCAGCATTGTATGTAACGAGTGGCTAAAAGACAACCTGTCTCAAGACCCAGGCTACATTACGGTTTTCTAACTTAGTTCAGCCTTAAGGATGAATGTATAGCAGGGGACAGGTGATAGGGGACAGGAGAGAAGTGCGGTCTTCTCCCAAGGGGAGACGCTACGCGAACGGGGGACAGGTTTAAAAATCATAAGGTGTCCGGGTTTTATGATCAGTTTATGTCCTAAACTAACTAGCGATCGCTGTATCTGCAAAAACCAAATATTTAGATTCCCTTAAATCCCACGTCAGTTTCTACTTCTTGCTGTGCTTGCATAGAACTTACTTGATCTAAAGCAACTCTGCGGTGAGTCTGATGCCAAATACCCAATTGGCTGAGAAATATGCCCACGAAAATTAAACTACCTCCCAGATATTGAGCCAGTGTCGGAGCTTCATTCAGTATCAAATAAGCTGCTAGAATACCTACAATTGGGGTAAAAGAGCCAACCAAAGAAGCTACAGACACAGTAGAATCTCTCAAACCCTTGAGCCAAAACGACTGACCTAAAACTACAATTACGACACCATACACCAACATCCATTGCCATAGAAAAGGTGAGAATACATCCATAAAATGATCGCTGCCATAAAGCATTAAAGCCAGAAAGAAAAAGATCACAGTTCCCAAGGCAGTGCGAAAAATAGTGTAGATTCCTAAAGGAATAACAGAGAGATATTTTTTGCTAATAACTGTGGCTATTGTTACAGCCACAGATCCAGCTCCGGCCAAAAGTTCTCCTAAGCCTAAATGCAAACCTCCCATATTCATCATGGCTGGATCTGGCGGTTGCAAAAAGATCGTGAGAGTAACTCCAATGAATGCAGCGATCGCCCCGACAATTTCCCAAAAATTTACCCGTTCCCGCAACAACCAAATGGACAAGGCCAAAGTCAAAGGCGGTTCCAATCTACCGACTAAAATAACGTTGTTGACATTGGTAAGTGCCAGCGCCTGAAAAATTAAACCAGGAGCCAGCGCTCCTGAGAGAATGGCTACTATTGTCAAAATACACCAATTTTGACGGGAGATTTGTTTTAAAACTGCTTTGTTCCATTGTCGCCCATAGATGATTACCAGAACCATCAAGGCGCATAGGTTTCCCACAAACAAAACATTGCACAAAGAAATTGGATTCCGTCCATCCATGAAATGTTGAGCGCCGATTTCCGTCAGTTTACGGGTAACTGCACTAGACGCTCCAAAGATTACAATTGCTAGCCAAAGATAAATTTGACCAGGAATTTTAGAGGTGAGGCGATGCCATTTTTTCAGGCTGGTCACTTTAAACCCACTGCAACGAAAACGCTTTAAAAAGTGAAAAGTAAAAAGTAAAAAGTAAAAAGATAATCCCCATAAATAAATTGAGCGAAAAGTTTGCGCGTCCGGGTAACAGGAGCGTAAAACTTTTCAAGACAGGGGATTTAATTAAGTTGGCAACATCATCGCCGTGGTAGATGAGGAAAAATTGATAATACGTCCTCCTGCTGCCATGTGTTTAGCAGCTTGTTGGCAAGCAAAATAAGTGCCTTTGACATTAATAGCAAAAATCTTGTCAAACTCTTCCTCTGTAATTTCAGTCATGAGTTTATAGACAACGGTATCGGCATTGTTGACTAAAATATCGACTTTACCAAAGTGAGAAATTGTCTGCTCAAACAGTCGTTGAATATCAGCCACTTTGCTGACATCATCAGCTTGGACAGCAATTGCCTGTACTCCTAGTTTGGTAATATATGCAACAACTTCTTGGGCTTTGTCTGTACTACCTACATAGTTAACAACAACCGACGCACCGTTACCAGCTAATTTGAGGGCGATCGCTCGTCCAATTCCCCGTGATGCACCAGTGACAATTGCCACTTTTTCTGCTAAAGCTGCCATAGATTTATGCCATTTTGCGTTTAAAGATATTCTTGATCTTAATCGGCTTCTCAATGCTCAGTTACCAGATTTCCACCAAATTTAAAATAAATCCTGGTAAAACATCCTCTCCCGATAAAGTTTTTGGACTTTGTAATGAACAGTTACCGACCGAAGAGACAATTCGCGTTAAATTGAATTATTTAGGGTATCGGCTCAAACGGGTAGCAAAAGTACTTCCTCAAAAAAAATCCCAGAATCGGTTTTTAAGCTATCAAAAAGATTTCCAGTTTATAACAAATGTGAACCGATTGGCATTCATCTCGAAATAACGAATACTTGTAATTTGAAGTGCGCTCATTGTTATGTCTCCGCTGGAAAAAAACTTCCTAATGAGTTAACTTTAGAGGAAATTTATAAAACTATTGATATGCTTCCACCTTTTTCAGATAAGCAAATCGCCATTAGAGCAAATGCGTCAAAGAACAGAAAATATCGAAGAATGTCAGAATTGTGAATGGCAAGCTCTCTGTAAAATGGTTCCTCAGGGCATACTTATGCGGAGTATGGGCATATGAACAAAAAGGACTTGTTTTGCGAATCCCGAAAATATTGGTTCAATAGATTTGTGGAGCATCAAGTAGGGAAAATTTTCGGTGAACAGCAGAATGCAAGAGCATAGTCATATATACGAGTGGTCGGAACAAATGCGGGAAATTGCGAGAGGTTGGCTGTTTTCTGATGTGCCTCTAGGGCAATTTCCCAAAAGCCTTATCCTACCGCTAGAAAATCCCGATCTCTATGATCACTCGTCCTTCACATCCAAGATGGAGAATGTAGAACACTACAAATCTATATCGCTCGGCACATATAACAATCAACCAGTCGGTGTGATGAAAAGCAAGTTTGGTGCACCTGCTGTAGCAATGGCTGTTCACGTTCTGTCAACGATGAACACGACGAATGTTATTGGTGTAGGCTACTGTGGAGGTCTCCAAGCAGACATATACTGTGGAGATTTAGTTCTCCCAATCGCTTGCGTCCGAGACGAAGGAACGAGTGTTCGCTACGTTAGCGAGGCTTATCCAGCAGTCGCAGATATTGAAAATTACAACAATTTACGGAACATTGTTCACGCAGCGGGGTTCCCGTATCATTCTGGGTTAGTTTGGAGTACTGATGCAATCTTGCTAGAAACATCTGCTTTGGTTCAAAAGTGGTCGAATCGTAACATTATTGGAGTTGACATGGAATCGAGTGTGTTATTTACGGTTGCAAGGTTGGTTGGCATTAAGGCAACATCTGTTCTAGTTGCAAGTGACAACCCGGTAACCGGAAAAAAAACCGTATTTGAGAAATTAGTAGCGGGTACAGTTAACGCAATAGATGTTAGTTTTAAGCTTGCAACAATCTGACTTATCAGCTACTTAAAACACAGAAGAGAAGTTCAATCATTGATTTTGATTGGCGTCGTCAAAAGGTGTCTAGAAAATAAAACTTTATGCCAAACACCTAAACATATTCTGTAACATTACAGTATAGAATAGAATAGCGATTAAGCTTGTCTTTTAACTCTGGAATATGGCAAACAGTCAGAGAACATCTATCAATAGAACAACGATTCTGTTCCAACCACTCAAACCTTTGACCAAGTTGATAATTGTACTGACACCTCAACATGTCTAGTGTGTTGTCAATAATTTTAGCTTGTTCTTTTGTAGGTTTTAATCGGTACTGATAGGAAGTTCTCACTGTTTCAGCAAATAGGTAAGTTATTTCTGCGCGATTCCTTAGGTAAGAAGGGGTAACTCATCACTTTCTACCTCAAGTTTTTGGTTGCTGGTTAGTAATATATTTAAGTAGACCTTCACAAGCATCAACAAGCAAATCAATTACTTGATTAAAACCCTCTGCTCCACCGTAGTAGGGATCTGGAACTTCCTTAAGGGTGTGCTGAGAGCAAAATTCACACATTAAATATACTTTGTTATGATATTGCCCTATGGGATCAAGAGTCAGAATATCCTCATAATTTTCTCGATCCATTGCCAAAATCAGATCAAAGTGCTGAAAATCAGACTTTTGAAACTGGCGGGCATGACCACGTAGTTTAATTCCCAACTTTGTAGCAGCTGCTGTACTCATACGTCGGTCAGGTGAGCTACCAATGTGATAGCTAGATGTACCAGCAGAATCGCAAAGGATATTTTCGCTCAAGTCAGCCTGGTCGATTAAATAAGTCATAATATTTTCTGCCGATGGAGAACGACAGATGTTACCCAGGCAGACAAACAGCAGCTTGTAAGGCATAAATATTTTGTTTAGTATCTGTCAAAAGTCAATAGTCCACAGTCCATAGTCTCATGGTTTTTGACTATTGACTATTGACTACTGACTAAAATCCAGGTAGTTCCAGCCCACTAGTCAAATCTTCCATACGTTCCCGCATTGTTGCTGTGGATTTGTTATAGGCATCTTTCATTGCCACTGTCACAAGATCAGAAAGTAGTTCTGCTCCTTGTGCTAAGGCATCTGGAGCAATTTCTACCCGCTTAGGTTCTTGGTTGCCACTAACAATCACCTTGACTAGACCACCACCAGCCTCTCCTTGAATTTCCATTTGCTCCAATTCTTCTTGGAGTCGCTTTGCGCCTTCTTGAACTTGCTGAGCTTTTTTGAAAGCTTCAGCTAGTTCTTTCATTTTTCCCAAACCAAAACCAAATCCTTGTCCTTGTCCTTTTCCGGTCATAATTAATTGTGCGCGTGTGCGTTGATTAACAAGTCAAATTCAATTATAGATGCGGTAGGCAATTTGCCTCTTTTGTTACTAATAATTAATGCTAGATATGGGGCATTGAAGAAATTCCTTCTCAATTCCTAGTAGGGTGTCAAGGCGACTTTGCTGAGTTCATGAAAATCCAGTTCTTTTCTCCCCCTGCTCCTCTGCTTCCCCTGCTTCACGGCAGTTGCTCCCCCCTGCCTGCCTTCACCCGTCATTTCCGGCTTGACAGACCACTAGTCCCCAATCCCCGGTTCCTCAACACACTGCTTGAAATTCTCCAATCATTTTGACTTCTGGTTCTAATAAAATCGACCAATTTTCTTGTACTTGTTGCTGAATATGATTAATCAGGCAAAATATATCGCTGGCCTTTGCTCCACCACGGTTGACGATAAAATTAGCATGAAGTAGTGCCACTTGGGCTCCACCAATCTGGTAGCCTTTTAGACCTGTCTGTTCAATTAACCACCCAGCAGCATAAGGTTTGGGATTGCGGAAAACACTGCCACAACTGGGAAAATTGTAGGGTTGGGTAGTTAACCGATGCCGTCTATGTTCCTTGGTAATTGCCAAAACTTCTGCGGGGTCAGCACCTGGTTGGAGTTGAAAGGTAGCTTGGGTGACAATGCGATCGCTGCCTTGCAGTGATGAAGTGCGGTAGGTGTAACCGATCTCGGCGGGAGTAAGATTTTCTAGTGTACCGTTGGGTAAAAGTACCTGGGTGCTAACTAACATATCTGCGATACAACTATTGTGTGCCCCTGCATTCATCACGACCGCACCCCCAACTGTTCCAGGGATACCTACAGCCCACTCTAATCCTTGCCATCCTAGTTGTGCTGCTTCCCATGCCAAGCTGGGAATTGATTCTCCTGCAGCGACAGTTAATTGCCCTGTCTGGGGGTCAAAATAGCTATAGCGAAGATGACGAGTAGAAATGACTAAGCCTGGTAGACCGCGATCGCTAACCAATAGGTTAGAACCTGCTCCCAGTGTTGTTACTGCTAAATTATGTTCTTTTGCATACTCTATACTTGCTTGTAGCGCTTCTAAATCGCGGGGAGCAGCGTACCATTCAGCTGCTCCCCCAACTCTATATGAAGTAAATGCGGATAAAGCAGCTTGAGACTTAATCACACAATCAGTACCCTGTAAGTGAATTATCTTACTTTCGCCTGAATTATCTTTTTCTTGCTTTTGTGTAGTCGAAATTGTGCAGACGTTTCCGGCTGCCTGGGAGATTTTCATCTTACGTCAATTTGTGAAATTTTTACATTTATCTGCCGTAGGAAATACAGCAATAGTGCGAATCGATAGAATCTTGGCTGAGAGAATAAACCTCTTCAGTGCCTTCAATTAAGATGTGGCTTTAGCAGGCTCACAAAGTGTTGTAATTATTTCTGGAATTACTTGATTGAGATTTCCAGCACCCAGAAACAGCGCTAAATCCCCAGAGCGCAGCGCTTGTAGCAATAATTTAGACACTAAAGGTAAAGTAGGCTGATAAACCACTTGCGGGTGTTGTTTGGCAATTTCTACTGCCAATTGTTCACCGCTAATTTGCCCTAAATCAAGTTCGCCAGCACTGTATATATCGCTCAACACAACTAAATCAGCATGGGCAAAGGACTGGGCAAATTCTTCTAAAAAGGTCAGTGTGCGGCTATAACGATGGGGTTGGAAGATGGCAACCACTCGTTGCCCTGGTCTGGCTTGGAGGCGTGCAGCAGCGAGAGTAGCGCGAATTTCGCTAGGGTGGTGGGCATAGTCATCGATGAAAGTAATACCATTAACTTCACCCCGAAACTCAAAGCGGCGTCTTGCCCCTTCAAAAGTAGCAATGCCTTTGGCAATTTCTCCAAATTCTAAGCCTACAGCGCGACCAACAGCTACTGCTGCTAAGGCGTTACTGAGGTTATGCCGACTGAGCAGTCGCAATTTCAAAACTCCTAAAGCTTTGCCTTTCTCCCAAACAAGAGCTGTAGTTCCATCCGAGCGATAGTCAATATTAGTGACAGTGTAATCAGCTTCGGTTTCTGAGTGGAGACTGTAGCTGATTGCCGGTTTGAGGCGTTCGCCGGAGGCGTTGCGTAGCAACTCGCGTACCGTTGCACAATCAATACTACCTACTAAGGTTTTACAACCAGCAGCGAATTTTTGGAAGGTATCAACTACTTCTTCTAATGTGTCGTAGTGGTCGGGATGATCTAGCTCAATATTAGTAATAATGCCAATCTCAGGAGCATGTTTCACCAAAGAACCATCTGATTCATCTGCCTCAGCTACTAGATATCGGCTTTGCCCTAATCGGGCATTACCTTCCCAAGCGTTTACTTCACCGCCGACAAGAATTGTTGGATCTAAACCGGCTTCTAATAGCATGTAGCCAATCATGCTACTAGTTGTAGTTTTACCGTGGGTTCCTGCCACCCCAATGCTATAGTAATCTGCAATCAAAGCAGCTAGTACATCTGAACGATGTAAAATTGGACAACCTAATTCCAATGCTGCTTTATATTCCAAATTGTTTGTATTAATTGCTGTTGAACAAATGACTTGGGGCAGTGCGGACTTGGTAGCAGTAGATAATGGTTCTTGTGAATTTAATAATACTCCGTTAGGCGATACTTTAGGACGAAAGAATTCGAGATTACTTCCCTCTTGTCTCCCAAAAATATAAGCTCCGATAGATTCCAACTTGCGCGTAATATGATTTGAACGAAGATCGGAACCTGATACTGGTAATTGACGCTTTGCGAGAACGTATGCCAGAGCAGACATACCTATACCGCCAATACCAATAAAATGAAATGGTCTACCGCTAAAATCTACAGAATTACTCATTGATTGCTCCTCTTACACCACACCATAATCACAAATGACACGCGTATCATAACAGGAATTTGTTTTTTACCGTAACTGCCCCTGCATCATGTTTATACCGAATGTTCGCTTGATTTATACTGTTGTTTTGCTGATTGAGAATGATTTTACCTTGGTTGGAGGTTTTTGCTATTTCTGAACTGTTTTTAAGATTATTCTGAAAATTTGTGCCACATCGGGAAAGAAATTCTTGTAATGTCAAATACATCTTTTTGGATTCCTTACTGGTATCGGCTACAATAGGAAACTCTTAGCAAAACAGCTTTTAAACTGCATCAAGCTTAGCGAAACTGTTGTTGAATTGCATCAAGCTCAGGCATGAATTGAGTACAATAGTACTTTGGTAGTGAAACTATTTCTCAATTGCATAGAACCAGGGCATTTCTCAATTGCATAGAACCAGGGCATAACTGGATGCAGCAATTAGCAATTTTTGGTGGCACATTTGATCCTATTCATTGGGGACACTTACTCGTAGCTCAAACAGCTTTGTATCAAGTACCCCTAGAAAAGGTAATTTGGGTACCGTCGTTAAATCCTCCTCATAAAAAAGCGGTTTTGTTTGAGCATCGGGTGGCAATGCTGAAATTGGCCATAAGAGAAAACCCAGCGTTTACTATCTCATTAGTTGAGGGAAATCGCTCTGGTAATTCCTATGCCATAAACACTTTGATTGACTTATCTGTTTTTTACCCAAATACTCACTGGCACTGGATTGTGGGTTTAGATACCTTTCAAACCTTACCCCATTGGTACCGTGGACATGAACTAGCACAAATGTGTGATTGGTTAATCGCACCCCGACTGCTAGGTGGTGAGAATATAACTCAAAGTGAGTTTATCTGCAAGCAAGTGGAGCAACAACTCAAAAAACAGTCACATACCATTCACTGGCAATTCTTGAATATACCCTTAGTGGGAGTTTCGTCAAGTCTAATTCGTCAACTTTGCCACGATGACTCTGTTAAAAACCCAGGCGATCGCTTGTCAATCCGTTATCTAGTCCCGGAAACGGTTAGATCGTATATCACAGCCCACAACCTCTACTCAGATAAATCTGAATAAAATATGTGTTTTTTTATGGATCTGACACTTTACGGTTATGAATGCACCCCCCCTTTGCGATATGATTGGGGTCAAAGATATCAATTTATAGGCATAAATACAGAGGGTAAGTCACTGTGATTAGAGTCGCAATCAACGGTTTTGGGCGTATTGGACGTAACTTTGCGCGCTGCTGGGTAGGAAGAGAAAATAGCAACATTGACCTGATCGCTGTTAATGACACATCAGACCCTAGAACGAATGCTCACCTCCTAAAGTATGACTCGATGCTAGGGAAGTTAAAGGATGTTGACATTACTGCTGATGATAACTCAATCATCGTTAACGGTAAGACCATTAAATGCGTATCTGATCGCAATCCAGAAAACTTGCCCTGGAAAGAGTGGGACATTGACCTGATTATCGAGTCAACAGGTGTTTTTACCAGCAAGGATGGAGCAATGAAGCATGTGAATGCTGGAGCCAAGAAGGTTCTGATCACTGCTCCTGGTAAAAACGAAGATGGCACCTTTGTGATGGGCGTGAATCATCACGACTACGACCACAACAAACACCACATCATTAGTAACGCTAGCTGTACTACAAACTGCTTGGCTCCCATTGCCAAAGTGTTGAACGATAAATTCGGAATTATTAAAGGCTCCATGACCACCACCCACAGCTACACCGGTGATCAGCGCTTATTAGACGCTTCCCACCGGGATTTGCGACGGGCAAGGGCAGCAGCTATCAACATCGTACCCACCTCTACTGGTGCGGCAAAAGCTGTGGCGCTGGTAATCCCAGACCTGAAAGGCAAGCTGAATGGTGTTGCCTTGCGTGTACCTACTCCGAACGTTTCAATGGTAGATTTCGTAGTTCAGGTTGAGAAGCGTACTATTACGGAAGAAGTTAACCAAGCTCTTAAAGATGCTGCTGAAGGCCCAATGAAAGGCATTTTAGACTACAGCGAATTACTACTAGTATCTTCCGATTATCAAGGTAGTGATGCTTCTTCGATTGTCGATGCTAACCTAACTTTGGTTATGGGCAATGACATGGTGAAAGTTATGGCATGGTACGACAACGAATGGGGCTACAGCCAGCGAGTACTGGATTTAGCAGAACTGGTAGCACAAAAGTGGGTTTAATCAAAAGTTGGCGGGAAAATCCGTCTCCTAATTGATTGGGAGGGATAGCTTGCCCGCCAACTTGGGCATTGGTAATTCTTCCCCATTTCTCATGCCCAAGAACTCAGTACCTTGTGGGTGGAGTTTTTCATTACTCAATGAAGTTGACTATTGACCGAAAATAATGGGATACAAGCCCTGTCCTTCTAGGACGGCTTTTGTTATAGTTAGAAAAGTCGCCATAGGGCATTGGGAGACTTTAAACGAACATGGAGAGAAGGTAAGACTACTTCGGTAGCACATCTCAGTGAAGTGTTAAGGAATCCTCTATCCTTCAGGAAGAGGAGGTATGTCAATAAAATGTTGAAATCCCTGGCTGAGGCTGAGAACTTGGTCAGGGAATTTTTTTTGTTGATCGTGTAATAGTACTTTTGATCCTGCTGTAATAGTCCCTACAATAGCCGCGCCTTGACCAAGCTGTTGCACGAGTGTATTTGCTAGTTCTTTTGGTAAACACAAGACTAATTCAAAGTCTTCGCCGCCGTATAGGGCGTATTTTAGTGCTTGATCTTCTGTCAGCCAGTCGTCAAAAGCTACAGGTAAGGGTATTTGCCTGTGTTCTAAGACTGCACCAACTCTACTGGTGCGGCAGATTTGTAAAACAGCATCTGCTAAGCCATCGCTACTGTCCATACCTGCGATGAGAATGGGGGATTGGGAAGATAAAATTTCCCACAAAAACGGTAAGACATCTAGTCGCGGTTGGGGACGCTGGTGTGCTTTAATCAGAGCCTTGTGTTCCGCATCGTTGAGGTTTTGCCTTAATTGGGGATGCAAAAGCAATTGTAAGCCAGCATGGGCAGCTCCATGAACACCTGTTACCACGATCGCATCTCCCACAACAGCGGCAGAACGGCGAATAATTCGATTGGGGACAGCTTGACCAAAAGCAGTAATTGCCAAAGTAGTTACAGGCGATCGCACTATATCACCACCGACAATCGGGGTATGGTATTTTTGTAGGCATTCTGTCATTCCCTGGTACAAGCGCTCAACCCAACTGACGCTAACTTCCCCAGGTAGCCCCAACCCAATAGTAATGCCCACAGGAGTAGCACCCATTGCTGCTAAATCTGATAAGTTAGCCGCAGCAGCTCGCCAGCCGGCATCTTCAGGGTCAGTGGTGACATGACTAAAATGCACGCCATCAACCAGCATATCTGTTGTTACTACCAAAGATTGCCCTGGTTCCGTTACCAGAATAGCTGCGTCATCCCCAATAATTTCAGCCGGGCAGAACCGCTGCACTCTTTCTAAAAGACCCTGTTCACCAAGGTCTTGTACTGTTAGGGAAGATAACTCACTGTTCACAATTGGTATCCCCCGACTTTAAAATTGTTTTTCTTAGTACGAACTACGCTCACAGTACTACTTGAAGTTACGATAAAAGTATCGCCTAGGAGTCAGTTGGGATGGTAATAACACCAGTAACCAGCATCACGTTTGAAGAGTATTTAACCTATGATGATGGCACAGATTTTCATTATGAATTGGTGGATGGCAAATTAGAGCTAATGAATCCACCTACAATTGAACATTTTTTGATTGCCAAATTCCTTGAGCAAGCGCTAGATGCAGAAATTCAGCGTTGTAGCTCTCCTTGGTTGTGTTTTCGAGAAAGTGGGGTGAGAACGGGTAGAAATAAATCTCGGTTGACTGATTTGTGTGTAGTAACGCTGGAGCAAGCAAAAGAATTGATCAATGCTTCAGCAATATTTCAGTCACCCCCCTTATTGATTATAGAGGTAGTCAGTCCAGAATCGGTGAAACGGGACTATCGCTATAAGCGCTCCGAATATGCGGCGTTGGAAGTTACTGAATATTGGATTGTAGACCCGATGGCAGCAAAGATTTCAATTTTATTACTGGAAGAGGGATTATACGAAGAAACCGTGTTTACTGCCAGTCAGCAAATAATATCACGGGTTTTTCCAGAATTGGCGATTGCAGTTGATCAGGTGTTCACTGCTGGGAACCTTGGTTAAAAGATGAAGGATGAAGACAGAAATTACATTTTGATATTTTATACTTCATCCTTCACACTTCTTTATTTATTAGGAATTACGCACTTGTGACGAAAACTAAGCTTTTGCGATTACTTCGCTTTGCTCGTAATGACGTAAAATCGTAATTCGTGCGTAAGTGCTGTTTATGCTGCTTGGGGTTCAACTAAATTTTCTATTCCCTGAACGACAGTTGCCGATTCAATTTTGTCGCCCTCTTTGAGTTTATCCAAAATCTCTTTGCCCTCGGTGAGATAGCCAAAAACGGCGTAGCGACCATCTAAGAGGTTGCGCCCCGCTGGGGTAAGTTCTGGTTCAAATAGGAAGAAGAAAAATTGTGAAGAACCGCCATTGACTTCGGTTTCAGGACGAGCCATTGCCAATGCACCAAAGGAAGAAAAAGGCAACACAGGCATATCAAGATAACGGCCAGCTTGTTCGAGAGTAATGCCATAAGTGGGTTCTTTGTCACCTTCAACTAGAACTTCTAAGGGAACGGCACGGTATTTGTTAGTTTTGGGATCAATAAAGCCTACCTCTTTTCCTGGTGGGTCTCCGGTTTGCAGTACGTAAGATTCTTCAGAACGGGTAAATTGTAAGCCATTGTAAAAACCTCGTTGTACTAAATCTACAAAGTTTCCGGCTGTGACAGGAGCGCTGTAACCATCAACTACTAAAGTTAGATTGCCTTTGGTAGTTTTCATTTCAACAGTGGCACGACCTTTGAGTTGCGGTAGATTACTGTACTCGGCAGGTACTTCAAAGGGAAATCCCCTCACCATTGATTCTTCTAATTGGGTGATGAGATTGAGCAGTTTATTTCTGCCTTCGATAATTTGTTCCTTGTCTCTGACTTTTACCGATTCTTGTAGTGCATCTACACCAGATTTCAATTCAGCAATCCAAGCTTCTGCTTGGGGCTGGCGTTCTTCGGGAACGCTTGCTAGGATTTGGGAAGGTTGATCGAGAACACGGGATGCTTTTTTGAGGTCTTTAGATATAGCACCCCACCGCCGATTAGCCCGCAGTTGGGTAGAAATATCTTCTAAACTGGCTTGCAGTTGCCGTACTGGTTTATTCTCTATTGGGAGTGCATACCGTAACAAAGCCTTGCCGTCGGTAATTGCATTCCCTGCTGGCAGGGCAGCGTTACTGGAGAAAGTCCAGCCAGCGGTATTTATGCCTAAAAATATTGTTACCCACAATATTATCGTTAGGCTGTTCTTCAGCCAGGATTTAAATAGGTTGAACATGGGATGGCTTAAATTCAGCATTAAATTGTTGAGTAGGCGTAACCCATCAATCATCTTCCCACAGTACTAGTGCTGAGTCTAACGACAAATGACAGATGACAAATGACCAATGACCACTCCAGAAGGGTACAATAAATGCCGATTGTCTTCCAAAATTTGAAAGCTTCATGATCTCTAGTAACGACTTTCGACCCGGTGTTTCAATTGTCTTAGATGGGACTGTATGGCGGGTGGTTGAATTTCTCCACGTTAAGCCAGGTAAAGGCTCTGCCTTTGTGCGGACAAAACTCAAAAGTGTCCAAACAGGGAGTGTGGTAGAAAAAACATTCCGGGCTGGGGAAACAGTGCCACAAGCAACTCTAGAAAAAAGAACGATGCAGCATACCTATAAAGAAGGCGATGAGTTTGTCTTTATGGATATGGAAACATACGAAGAAAATAGATTGAGCGCAGCCCAAATTGGCGATCGCGTTAAATATCTTAAAGAAGGTATGGAAGCCAACGTCGTTCGTTGGGGCGAACAAGTGCTAGAAGTGGAACTGCCTAACTCTGTAGCCCTGGAAGTGGTACAAACAGATCCAGGTGTTAAAGGTGACACTGCTACAGGTGGAACTAAACCAGCTGTGGTAGAAACTGGAGCAACTGTGATGGTTCCCTTGTTTATTTCTCAAGGAGAACGCATTAAAATTGATACCCGTGATGATAAATACTTAGGCAGGGAATAAGTTTCATCTCATCCCAAACAAATTCTCATTTCAATCCCTGAATAGGGATTAAATTCTTGCGAAAGTTAATGATGATTAATTTACAGACAGGTTGAGGTAATAAAAACTGTGCCATTGGACTTTAATGAAATCCGCCAACTGCTGCTAACTATTGCCCAAACAGATATTGCCGAAGTCACACTCAAAAGTGAAGACTTTGAATTAACGGTGCGTAAAGCTGGTAACGTTAGCAATCATATTGTGTCAGTTGGTCAAGCAGCGTCAAGTAGTTTGGTTAGTTCGGGAACCACATCGATTTCACCGATGGGCGCACAAACAGCAACACCTCCGATGTCGGAGGTGGAGACAAATCGCATCTCCGACAATGCCGTAACTGGGTCTAGTGTGCAGTTATTAACCAATCCTCCCGCAACAATTGATAAAAAATGGGTGGAAGTACCTTCCCCAATGGTAGGAACCTTTTATCGCGCTCCTGCACCCGGTGAGGCATTATTTGTAGAAGTGGGCGATCGCGTCCGTAAAGGTCAAACAGTCTGTATTATTGAAGCTATGAAGCTGATGAATGAAATTGAAGTTGAAGTATCTGGACGAGTAATGGAGATTCTTGTCCAAAATGGCGAACCAGTGGAATATGGTCATCCTTTGATGCGAATTAACCCTGATTAAGTATTAATGTATATATCAAATGATTCATTAATATCAATGAGTCATTGCTAAAACTGTCAGATCTGCGGGTCAATCCTGATGAAACAAGCGTTGCCTGTACCGCCGGAAGTGGTGCAACAAGTGGCCGAATACTTCAGCCTGTTAAGTGAGCCGATGCGCCTACGATTGTTACACTTACTACGGGATGAAGAAAAATGCGTGCAAGAATTGGTAGAGGCAACACAGACTTCACAAGCAAATGTGTCCAAACACCTAAAAGTAATGTGGCAAGCAGGAATCCTTAGCCGCCGCAGTGAAGGGACTTGTGCTTACTACCGGGTGGAAGACCAAATGATTTTTGAATTGTGCAATCGGGTTTGCGATCGCCTTGCCACTAGGCTAGAACAGCAAGCCCGTAGCTTCCGGGTGTTAAACAGCAAGCTTTAAGTCAGTTGTTAGTGATTTATAGCTACCGCCAAGTGGTTGAGGACATAAGCTGATCATAAAACCCGGACACAAAAGGACTTTCAACGTCTCGACTGCCCTCGGCGTTGACCCTGAGCGTAGCCGAAGGGTCAAACCTGTTCCCTGTTGTAGTTGTCCTTTGTTGTTGGTTGTCACGACTGACTACTGATCACTGACCACTAACTATTAACTAAAGCGGATAGTTTTCTTTAAATTTCTCACGAGTTAGTGGTTGCTGTAATTCCACACCTTCGCCACCTAAAACATCCAACTGTTTGCCGTTCACGTCAATATAAACCTTGGCGTTGGGATTTAATGTGGTAGCAGTGTAAACTACCTGTCCCACACGACCCATCATTGAAGTGCTACCACCACCTTTAGTAAAATCTTCAGATAGATTGACATGAACTTCATTATTGTTCACCTTTAGCCCCAGCAATTTAGTTCCCTTGGGGATAGTTGTAGAACCTGTTCCTTCGGTGGGGCCTTCTAACAAACTTTGAAAAGCTTTTTCTAAAACTTGGTTAGGCTGTGTAGCCGCTATTTGAATTGGCTGGGGAACCAAATCTACACTTTTTTCTTTTGGTTTTAGCCAATAAATATTTGCAGTTTTTTCGTTACCTTGTTGTGTGGTTGATGGCTGTGACTGACCTGGCTTAGTTACTGTTTGAGAGGATTTTGACGGTGTAGGGGGGTTGGTGGAATTCCACGTTAACCAAGCCACGCCGCCACTTACGGCTACAACCGCTGCTGAAACGGCTGCAATTACACCTGAAGAAATACGGTTAGATCCTTGTTGGTCTGTCATCTTTAAAACCTTCCTGATTGAGGACTGAGATAATTTTTTTGTGAAGAGCAGCCTGGTTAAGGACGATGCTGGCAAGTGAAGAGTTTCCCAAAACCTAAATGATGGCTCAATAATTGAAAATGTTGCGATTATGCAAAACCGCTATATTTGAGGGAGTTCATCTTTTATTTTAGAATTTTCACTTGTAATCCGTCACCTGCCAAATTATGTAAATCGAGAAATCTAATCTTTTCTTGAGATTCTTGACATGATCAAGCAGAGGAACGCAAAGTATTTATCCCTCTGCGAACCTATAGAAGTTTCAGCACTAGGACGTTTTTTATAGCTATAGCCAGTTAGTTTAGGACATAAACTGATCATAAAACCCGGACACCAAAAGACTTTCAACGCTTCGGCTCCGCTCGGCGTTGACCCTGAGCGTAGTCGAAGGGTCAAACCTGTCCCCTGTTCCCTGTCCCCTGCTATATGTATAAATTTGTCTAGGGCATTTAATTTTTAGCTTCTATTGCTGCTGTAATCCACTGTTGGAGTGTAGTTGTCACTTCTTCGATGACAATTTCTTGAGATTTACGAGTTGCTCTTTCTACAACTTCGACTTTGCCATTAGCGATCGCTCGTCCAGTGACTATTCTATAAGGGATGCCAATTAAATCAGCGTCTTTAAATTTTACTCCTGCTCGTTCATCGCGGTCATCTAATAGAGTTTCAACGCCAGCTTGATTAAGTTCTGTGTAGAGTTGTTGAGCAACTTGAACTTGTTGGGCATCATTAATATTAGGAATTGTGACAATTGCGTGATAAGGTGCGATCGCTACTGGCCAAATAATTCCATCTTGATCGTAAGATTGCTCTACAGCCGATTGCGCCAAACGTGACACACCTACCCCATAACAACCCATAAATAGAGGCTTTTCTTCACCCTGTTCACTAGTATAAGTTGCTCCCATCGCTTGGGAATATTTAGTGCCTAATTGGAAGATATGACCGACTTCAATTCCACGGGCGCTTGCAAGAGTTTGTTCAGGGTTATGGACGGCGCGATCGCCTAGTCTAGCTTTACGTACATCTACTATTTTGTTTGGTAATTTAAATTGCTCATTCCAATTTGCCCCAACTACGTGATAGCCAGTCTCATTTGCACCTGTAACGAAGTTTTTTAAATCAACAGTTGTTTGATCTACCAAGCGGACAAACTGAGAATGGATCTGTTTATCGCCTTTAATATACTCATCAGCAATATCAGGAGCGATATATCCTAAAGGCAGAGATTTAGCTGTCCATGTTTGCTGCGTTTCTATATTCGGTACATCTAAGGCAATAATAGTTTTAGCACCATAATCAGCAGCTAGCTTGGTCAATTCATTCTGCAATTTGACCTCATTTACCTCCTGATCACCGCGAATGCTCACCAAAACCAAAACTGTCAGCCCATTGTCGTAGACTGTTTGATAAAGGACGTTTTTCACCACTTGGGTAGGAGAACATTTAAGGAGTTGACAGAGCTTATCAATCGTGTCTGTTCCAGGTGTATCGTGTTTCTCATAAGTTGTAAACCGTGAAGATTCTGAGTCAATTGGTAAAGAAACGGCTTTTTCCACGTTAGCGGCATATTTACCATCCTCAGTGTAGAGAACTTCGTCTTCACCAGCTTCCGCCAACACCATAAATTCTGTTGAACCAGAACCACCAATTGCCCCAGAATCAGCATCCACAGCTCGAAAAACTAAGCCAGAACGCCGTAGAATGTTGCTATAAGCTTGGTGCATATCCTCGTAAGTTTTTTTGAGGCTGGTTTCATCAATGTTGAAAGAATAAGCATCCTTCATGATAAATTCCCGTCCACGCATTAAACCAAAGCGGGGACGAATTTCATCGCGGAATTTGGTTTGAATTTGGTAGAGTGTCTGCGGTAGTTGACGATAAGAGCGAATCAGATCACGAGCAATTGTCGTGATGACTTCCTCATGAGTGGGGCCTAATCCTAATTGTTGCTCCCGGCGGTCAATCAGGGAGAACATAATGCCCTCGGCTTTTGTGTAGGTATCCCAGCGTCCTGATTCCTGCCATAAATCCGCAGGCTGTAATTGAGGAAGGAGACATTCTTGTGCGCCTGTGGCATTCATCTCTTCCCGGACAATTTGGGAAACTTTTTGTAATACTCGCCACATCAGCGGCAAATAAGCATAAATACCGCTACCGATGCGACGAATATAACCTGCACGGAGTAATAATTTATGACTGGGAATCTCAGCATCAGCTGGATCATCCCGGAGTGTAACGAATAACATTTGTGACAGTCGCATCGTTTATTCCTTTTCCAGAATTGCTAATCTCTCAAATTCGGTTAATCTAAAATCTCTAATTGCAACTTGAGGAGAAAACTACCTTGTCAGATGTAATTTATCAAGCGCAGCCACCTTTAGAATTTATACCCCCAAAGTTCAATCCCCTATTTCTACAAGCTGTTCATCTGTTGCTACCAAGTTGGATTAGTTGGCAAACAGCTATTACCCAAATTGAAGCAGACAACCTAGAGGTTTTAGTGGATCTTTATCGCCAGTTTCAAGAGGGTAAAATCCGCTTTTTGCTGGCATTTCGCCATCCCAAAACAGACGATCCCTTTTGTTTGGCCTATTTATTTTCTCAACTCGTGCCAAGGGTAGCACGAGAGCAGGGTGCAGTACTACAATCTCCAATTCACGCTCATTTTATCTACGATCGCGGCATTCCTCTATGGGCTGGTTCTTATGTTGGTTGGGTAGCTTCGCGTTTGGGTGGAACTCCCATTCAGCGGGGTAAAGCTGACTGGACGGGGTTACGTTCAGCGCGTGACTTGTTTGCCAATGGCAAATTTCCGATGGCCGCTGCGCCAGAAGGAGCCACTAATGGTCTTTCGGAGAAGGTTAGCCCTCTAGAACCTGGTATTGTCCAATTAGGCTTTTGGTGTGCTGAAGATTTGCACAAAGACAACCGTTCCGAGCAGGTTTTAATTGTACCAGTTGGAATTAAATATAGTTATGTTGACACCCCTTGGAGAGCGATCGCTGAACTTTTAAGTGAATTAGAAGCAGCCAGCGGTTTGCCAATAAATTCAGCAAACCAAGGCAATATTCCTTGTCTGGAGTCACTTTATCCCCAATTGTTGACTTTAGCAGAACATTTACTTTCCCTGATGGAGCAATTTTATACACGGTTTTATCATCAAAATTTGCCGGATGCCAAAACTGTAGCAGGGGAAGTTAGCGATAGAAATGAAGCTCTAGCAGTACGTTTACAAGCTTTATTGAACGCAGCACTGCAAATATCAGAACAGTATTTTGACTTGCAACCGAAAGGAAAGTTAAGCGATCGCTGTCGGCGGGTAGAGCAGGCTGCTTGGAATTATATATTTAGAGAAGATTTTAAAGATGTTAAAGCCTTATCGCCTGTAGAAAAAGCCTTAGGCGATCGGGTTGCTGAAGAAGCAAACGCCCGGATGTGGCACATGCGTTTGGTAGAAAGTTTCGTAGCAGTTTCCGGTAACTATATCCGTGAAAAACCGACAGTAGAAAGATTTGCGGAGACAACTTTGATTATATGGCAGATGATTGCTCGCATCAAAGGCGATCAAACGTCCCAGCGCCCCCAGTTAGGTAAACAACAGGTAAAAATTACTATTGGTGAGCCAATCTCTGTATCAGAGCGTTACCCACTGTATAAAAAAAATCGTTTGGGTGCAAGACAATCTGTCGCTGACTTGACGAATGATTTAGAGCAGGCGATGGAGAGGTTGATATTAGAAAGATAAACTTAGGGGCATTGGGCATTGGGCATTGGGGAGGCAGTGCGTTGGGCGGGTTCCCCGACTTGTAGCAACTGCCGTCATTGGGCATGGGAAAAAGTCTTATACTATTTCACGAAACACCTGATAAATATTCTTTCCCCCTACTCTCTGCTCCCTGCATCCCCTGCATCCCCTGCATCCCCTGCATCCCCTCTCCCCTGACTCCTCTGCCTCTTCTTTGACTATGGCAGTTTTGGGACAGCTAACTCTGGAGTAGGCAACGCTTTGTCTGGATGCGACTTAATTACTTGTCCTAGGACTCGTGCCAGAATACTAGGCGCAAAAAACGCTGTGGGAGGTTTAATCATGTGTATAACTTCTAGATATGTCTGGTACACGTCGGGATGATTGACCGCCAGTAGCGCTACTTGATCTCCATATCGCTGCATCAGCCGAGTCATGCCGTCAGGTTGCGCTCCCTCAGTAGTTTCCCAGCGAAAGTCTTCACTTGTTGCCATCATCCAGGGAGTTTCTAAAATGTGAGCTAGTTGCTTCTGGAAGTTCCGAGTTAGACCTGTGAGGTTATTTGGAGAAGATCGCAATTGCTCTTTTAAACACTGATCAAGGGTTAAAGCACTGAGTGCAGCCGTAGTCATACCCTGACCATAAAAGGGATTAAAAGCACAAACTGCATCACCTATTGCCACTAAACCCTCTGGCATTCTTGATAGCTTCTCGTAATGATGCCAGCAATTCTCTGTGCGGCGATAAGCGTAGACTGAAGATAGGGGTTGGGCATCTTTGATGGCTTCATAAACAATTGGAGTGCGTAGGCTGCGGGCAAATTCGAGAAAGCCAGCTTCATTAGTGGGTGGATAGTCTCGACCAATACCAGATAAAGTTACCACCCAACGATCGCCCTCTATTGGATAAAGTACTGCTGCATGTCTATCATGAGGTGGTTTATATGCTACCAGTAATGCCTTCCAATCTGCCTGGAAATTTTCTGGACGTTCATACCAGCGGGTACTGTAGCCCAAAAAAGAGTTAACAACTGTCTTTGAGGGGGATGGGTAGCCTAGTGCCTCTAGCCACTTTGGTAATAAGGAGTTGCGTCCACTAGCATCTATAACTAGGTCAGCAGTTAATTCGTTTTCTTGAGCAATATCACAACAGCGTAGCTTTATCCCTTTGACTTGAGAGTTGCTCTTGTCAGTCAGCAGACCTATTGCCTGAGTTCCTGGTAAAAATTGTAAGTTGCTATATGCGGTTAAACGACGACGAATCGCCCACTCTAATAATAATCGACTAGAAGCATGGATAGATAAGTTGGAATGAAAACGAGGTAGCCAACCCCACACACCAAGAAAAGCAAAGTCTGCGGTTAAGTTGATATTAGGCGCACCTGCTGTTGTTAATTCAGCCTCTAAACCTGGAAACATCTGCTCTAAAATTCGCTCGCCCTGATTAAGAAGCACATGAACATGATTAGCTTGGGGAGTTCCGTGACGTGCCTCAGGCTGCTGTGGTAGGCGATCGCGCTCAATTACAGTTACATTGTCAAAATGATCTACTAAAATTCTGGCTGCTAACAACCCAGCCATACTGCTACCAATCACTAGGGCATGGTTGCCGTTAGCGATCGCCTGTTGTCGCTCTACAAGCTGAGACATTATTCTGCCTTAAAACTTTGTTTAAATTTCTGATTTTTCTGATTTTATTTTAACTTAGTACAACATTTCATTAATTCGTAGCGAATTAAATTTGGCGCAAAACTCTGCGTCACTTTGTCTTGAAAAGTTTCCTACAGAGGGAAACCCTCTTTCTCCTGACGGAGACGCTACGCGAACAGAACTTTTCGCTACGAACTTGTGAAATCATGTACTTAGCACTTACCAAGAGAGGCAGGAGGCAGGAGACAGATTAAAAGTTTTAATCTTCATTCATAAATTTAGGAAAAACCTGAGATAAATTCAAAAGTAAATCAGGAAACTCTGGCAGACTTACAGATTCATTTGGTAGAAAAATTAACTTGCGACGATAACCAAATTTAGCTTGCAAATCTTGGTAATACTCACTGTAGCATTCTAGATAATTATCTACTAAATTAAATATCCAATAATTTGCAATACCTGCTTCTGCATAAACAGGTAATTTTATCTCTTGGTCATATTTTAAAGATGAATCAGCAATTTCAATTAAAAGTAAAAGATCCCCAGGGTTGGGATGAGCAGAAAGGTAGTTATCATTGACATTACGGACAATAGCTAAATCTGGTTCTGGTTCACTGTCATCAGGAAGAATAATTGGTTGTTGCCCTCGTACTATAGCGCGGTCTAACAACAGTTTAATTAACTCTTTAAATAAAAGTGTTTCACAAACAGAGTGTAGTGTACCTTTAGCTACCATCTGAATGATTTCTCCTTTAATTAGCTCAACTCGGTCATCTTCACTGAAAAAACCGAGTTCTGCTAGACGGTGATATTCGGCTATGGTGAAGCGTTTAGCAGAGATTATACTCATAAGAACTAAATGAATGTAGACTTATTTATATCTTATCCAACTGGGTGATCAGCGCTAAATTACCGTATTTTTAAACTAAAGATATAGCGCCAAAGCCAATTAAAACTGCCATCAACTTAATGAGCAGTTAGTGATAAGTAAAGATTTGGAAAAAGAATGCGATCACCTTACTCTGCATCAGGATCGATACCTAGTTCTCGTAACTTTGCAGCTAGTGTTGCTTGACGTTGACGTTCAATTTCTAGTTGGGCGATCGCATCATCGGCTCGTTGGCGTTCCTGTTCACCGCGTTGACGTTCTTGTTCAGCTTGTTCGGAACTCCACAACAACAAATTACCTGCTTCATCCCACCATCGCAACCAATAAATACTTAAACCTAAGCGAGTTCCTTGCCAAATTCCCAAATATAATTTTAATTCAGGAATCCAAAAGCGTCCTGATGCTGATGGTTCTTGCAAAAAATATTGATCATTTTCCAGACGACGTACTTCTAAAGTAACTTCATAAGGATTAAAAATCACATAGGTAGGAACTTGCAATATTCGTTCGTAAAAGTATAGTTTCCCATAAGGAAAGGTAGGACGAATTGAGTATTCTGCGTTATCCGTGTCTGAAAGAAATTCCATCACCACAGCCACGTTTTCGCCTTCCGTGTTGGGTGTATAGCTGCGACGAACTACACCTGCACCAACAGGCAATACACTTGGTACATACAACCAATCTGGTGCTTTGACTACGGTTTTTTGATTAATATTGGCGACAAGACCAAAATTAGATGCAATAAGCATCTGTGGTTGAATACGATTTGCTGTACCTAAAGCATCTGTTAAGGCGGCTGCAAGGGAAGGCTGTTGAATACTTTCCACTGGGTCGTCGGGCAGAATAAAATCGTCTGGGAGTTTTTCCCAAGTTACGACAGGGGTTTGGCGCTGGGGTGCGGCTAGAACCATAATGGTTAGAAGATAGTCGCTTGTGTGTTTGTGGAACTAAGTTGCTAATATTTTATCGAAGAAAGGCACAAGCAAGAAAAACTTACAAATTAGTTACATCTTGTTGGTGCAAAATTAACTTCATTTGCTGTCTGGTAAATCCATCACGTTACGGTAATGAGTTTCAATTTGGGCAACGGTTTGAGATTTGCGTTTTGTTTCCCATTGACTGTGTTGAAATAATTCTTGACGTAGTTGATCAACATTAATTGTGGTTACTTTACCCTCAGCCACAATTTGCTGACCATTCACCCAAGCGCTATCAACAACGTTTGTAGGACGACCTAAAACTAGCAAACCAATGGGATCTGTGCGGGGTAGCAATGATAAATTAGTGAGGTCATAAAACACTAAATCGGCTTGTTTACCGACCGTCAAAGAACCGAGTTTGTCTGCTACATTCAAGCCTTTTGCACCTCCTAATGCTGCCATTTCTACTGCTTGTCGAGGCGTAATCCAGGATTGGTAATCTAAGTCTGTCACATTGTGCAGAATAGAACCAATTTTGATCGCCTCTAGTAAATCTTGGGAGTCATTACTAGAAGCACCATCACAACCAAAAGTTACGTTTACCCCGGCTTGCCGATATTTTAAAATTGGGGCAATACCACTGCCTAAACGCAGGTTACTCAAGGGATTATGCACAACTGTAGATTGAGTTTCTGCAAGAATAGTAATGTCTTGATCATTTAACCAGACACAATGGGCTAAAGAAGTGCGATCGCTCAAATAACCGATTCTTTTTAAATGTTCAACCGCAGTACAACTGTATTTTTCTTGGGCAAGTTTTTCTTGGGCTTTCGTTTCGAGTAAGTGAGAGTGACGACAAAGATTATAGCGATCGCTTAATTCAATACACCCCTCAAATAACGCATCAGTACAAAGCTGCATCCCCGTTGGTGCAACTAAAATGCTGATACCTTCATCTGGACGATGAAACTTTTTCACCGCTTCTTCGATGATTTCTAATGTTGCTAAAGTTGAGCGAAAATAAGGCTGATGATTTTGTTGCGATTCCCCAGAAGGCATCCCTGCGGTGAGGGGTTCATCTTGAATTAAAGGTGCAATAAAAGCACGAATGCCTACTTTTTGATAAGCGCGAATTGCAGTGGCGATCGTTTCTAGTTCTTGTCCGGGAATTAACACGAGATGATCTACTACACTTGTACCGCCAGAAAGTAGAGTTTCTACTGCTGTTCCCAAAGCACTGAGATAAACCTTTTCTAGATCAAGGGGGGCAAAATCATATAATTCCGCTAGCCATAATTCTAAAGGGAAAATTGACATAATTCCCCGTTGCCACATTTCTGATGAGTGGGTGTGGGCATTAAAGAACCCAGGCAGTAACAGCTTATTGCTACCATCAAAGACAGTACCGATCGCCTCTAATTTGGGAGCAATGGCAGCAATTTTACCATCCACAACTTGCACATCTACGGTTGCATAATCGTCATTGGTGGCAATCAAAACGTTCTGGATAGTGAAATTCACAATATTTACCTTGATTAAGTTATTGAACACTCAGTAGCAATTCAAGTTACAAATTAAAAATGGTTTTGGACGTTGTAATTTATGAATCTGCCTTTTCGGACATTGGGAGTTGCACCAAATGCTTGGACTGTGAATCAGGCGATCGCAGATATCACTCGTCCTCAAAAGACCCCACAATCCGCTATTTTATCAACAGAAACCAAAACCCTGCGCCTAGACTTGGCAAAAGCAGCCATTCTTGTCATTGATATGCAAAACGACTTTTGTCACCCCGATGGCTGGTTAGCGCATATCGGCGTAGACGTAACTCCAGCACGTCAGCCTATTGAACCTTTGAACAACTTACTGCCAGAATTGCGTGAGGCTGGTGTAGCGGTAATTTGGTTAAATTGGGGCAATCGTCCTGATTTACTAAATATTAGTGCCGCTTCTCGTCACGTCTACAACCCCACAGGAGAAGGCATCGGATTAGGCGATCCATTACCTGCCAATGGTGCTAGAGTACTCATGGCAGGTAGTTGGGCAGCAGCCGTAGTAGACGAACTAGAACAGCTACCAGAAGATATTCGTGTGGATAAATACCGCATGAGTGGCTTTTGGGATACACCTCTAGATAGTATCCTGCGGAACCTGGGAAGAACGACACTATTTTTTGCTGGTGTCAATGCTGATCAATGTGTAATGACTACACTATGTGATGCTCATTTTTTAGGATATGACTGCATTTTAGTGAAAGACTGTAGTGCTACAACGTCTCCCGACTATTGTTGGTTGGCAACCTTATACAACATTAAACAATGCTTTGGTTTTGTAACTGATTCGCAAGCGGTTTTAACAACGCTGAATAATCCTGAATCAACAGGAGGAGATCAATAAATGCACGCTACTCGTTGTGTAATTCCTATTATCAAATCTCCCAAAGATTATCAAGTATACCGCATCAGTCCCCACGACTCTAATCGGCTAGCAATTATTTTCGATACAGCAAATGCTAATACTTCTTTAACTTGTTGCATAGAAATTTTTGATGTTGGTGGACAAACACCGCCAAATCGTCATCAGTGGGCGGTAGAAATGTTTTTTGTTCTCAAGGGGGAAGGGGTAGCAATTTGTGACGGTAAGAATGTCCGCATCCAAACAGGAGATAGTTTATTAGTACCACCGACAGGAACTCATTTAATTAAAAATATAGGTGCTACTCGCTTATATACGTTAACTGTGATGGTTCCTAATGAAGACTTTTCGGAATTAATTCGCAGTGGTATTCCTGTAGAGTTAGATGCAGAAGATATGGCAGTTTTGGGGAGATTAGATGCCTTGATGCCTTGTTAGAAATATGTAATTGTAGTGAGGACTTTAGCTAAAACAGCAAAAAGCCTCTCACTTACCGCTTCGCGGTAAGTGACGGGATGGCAGTGTTCGCGTAGCGTCTCCAAGAGTTGCTATGCCGCAGGCTTTACGCTACGCTAACACCACGGCGCTGTCTCCCCAACGCACTGTCTCATGAATTGCGCATAAGTATTTTTGCCAAGCCAACTACAAGGGCAATAATTAGCAAAGGTAGTAGGTTAAAACTAATACCAGAGCCATCTGCCTCGTTTTTCCAGCGTAAAATCCACAACGCACCCTCACCAATTGCAAATGAAGGGACGCGCAGTAATAACAAGAGTGCTGGTAGTCCTAAAAAAATAATGATTAAGATTAAGAACGTGATGGCACTCAAACTCAACCAAGTTTTTAAATTTGACATTTTGTTTCTCACGTACCAAGCTCCTTCATAGAGTGAGTTGGCTTGATTTACTTAATTGACAACATCACTTTTAGTCGAGTTTTGAAGAATCAGACATAAATTACAGCAGGTTTCATCTTTCTTCCTTTGCGCGCCACTCTCCTCAACGGGGAGAACCCCCGCACAGAGGTAGCTTGTCTTTGCGCCTACCCTGCGGGTTCCGCCTTAGCGGTATGCGTGAGATAAAAAGGGAAACTTCGGTTAAAACGGTAGAATACACCCAAATAACTAACTAAACACTGGGGCAAATTAACCAGATTGCCGCCAATGTATTGGTGCTTCGACATAATCAGGCAGGCGAGTTGTACGATAATCGCCGAGTGCCATCCTAATCTGTTGTGATTCTAAATTTTTAGCGCCTGTCAAAACTGCCCCTTCCAATTTGACATCACAGAGATTAGCATCTAAGAAATTAGCTCCCATGAGGTTAGCCCAAGACAAATCGGCTTGATAGAGAATGGTCTTATTTAAGTTAGCTCCCATGAGATTTGCCTTATACAAGTCAGCTTCTGTTAAGCTGGCCTCGGTGAGGTTGGCAAAAAATACTTCTGTGTGATGTAGTTTAGCAGCATTCAAGTTTGCTCCCGACAGGTTGGCAGCATTCAAATTGGCTCCAGACAGGTTGGCTCCAATCAGTCCTGAAAGATGCAAGTTAGCTTTACCAAGTTTTGCCCCTTGTAAGTTAGCTAAAAATAGCTTTGCTCCAGAAAGGTTAGCAACTTTTAAGGTTGCTTGTTGCAAGTTGGCTTTATAGAGGTTGGCTTCTTGCAAATTAGCTGCACGCAGACTTGCTCCTAAAAGGTTGGCTCCCCGCAGGTTTGCCCAACAAAGGTTGGCTCGATTGAGATTTGCCCAACAAAGGTTAGCTCCTCGTAGGTTTGCTTTTAGCAATCTGGCTTCATAAAGAATAGACTCAGTGAGTTTAGCGCCTTCAAGGTCAGCCCCGCAAAGGTCGGCGCTACGCAGGTTTGCCCCGCAAAGGTCAGCACCACGCAAATCTGCCCGTTGTAGGTTGGCTCCTAGTAAGTCTGCTTGTCTAATGTCAGTATGGCGTAAGTCTAGTTTCTGATTGTCTTGTTCTTGCTGGAAATTGCGCCGTCCGATGACAGTCAGAGCTGCTTGCACATCACGGCGAATTTTTGGGGATGCTTCCTGGATTTTTGGTTCTGTCTGACGTTCTCTGTTTCTGTGTCTACTCAAGTGTATCGACCGTAATTCTTCCCCACTTGCTGGCTCATCTTCACGGATAGGAGTATTTTCTCGTACAAAAGCGGCGAGAATTTCCATGATTGTCCAGTGTTCTTGGGGAAAATCTTGGGCGATTCTTTCTAAAACATAAATTGCACCTGTCCGCGTTTCAATTCTTTCATGTCCCAACTGGGTAATTGCCGCCATAAAGCGTTCTGTAACCAGCCTGTCTTGAGTTAGTTTAGTGTTGGCGATGCTAATTTCAATATTTTTTTCAGCCGCGATCGCATTTTTCTGCATAGCCTCCGCACGTTTGGCTGCATAATAAGCATTAGTCATTACAGCCAATCCCAAAAAAACTACGGCAGTGGCTGTTAATGCTTGATTTCTTAATTGCATTTGTTGCGGAATTGATAATCCTTTGATATCGGATGATCCAAAAACAATTAAAGTTAGTGCGAGAGCAAATACGACTGTTATAGCTATCAACCAACGTAGGAGTGTGTCTGTCTTATTAGCAGACATAGCAGTAATATTCCTCACGACACAGAATTATTACTTAGAGGTTTTAAAGAATCAGTATATCATTTAGCTAGAAAATTTGAATATGTACCCCAAGCATTAGTCAATGAGGCATTTTTTGAGGATAGGGTAAGCTGATGTGCAGCTAAATTGTATAAGACTAAAACGTAAAATTATTGTAGTGCGGGTATCTTGCCCGCGTTCCATATACTTGATTTTCGTTGAGTTACTGATGCAATATAAAAGCTTACCCTGTTTGAATGTAGCTAATTGTCACACATAGCTAGTGCCATTCGGCAAAAGATAAGGAATATTGCTTGTATAGTAAGCTTTTTAACCTTTTTTAACTGGATGGTTATTTTTGCCATGCTGTACTAGTTTAGGGCTGATAGGATTCTGTCATCGAAAATTTAGCTTCTCGAAGATTAGCCCCATCTAGTTTTGTTTCATAAAGAATTGCTTCACACAAATTGGCTAAATATAGATTTGATTTGTGTAGATTTGCCCCACAGAGGTTTGCTCCTGCGAGATTTGCTGCACTCAAAATTGCTCCAGACAGATTTGCTCCACAGAGGTTTGCTCCTGCGAGATTTGCTGCACTCAAAATTGCCCCAGACAGATTTGCTCCAGACAGATTTGCTCCAGACAGATTAACTTGATAAAAGTTTGTCAGTTCTAGATTTGCTTGATTTAGGTTTGCTCCTCTCAAGTCAGTATGGCTCAAATCAATTTGTTCATTTTCTAATTCTTTTTGGATATCTCTCCTACCAATAACAGTTAAAGCTACTTGAATATCTGTGCAAATTGTTAGTGATGGCTGACTTGTAGTCTCTTCTGGAATTACAATAGGAGCATTATTTCGCACAAAATTAGTCAGTATCTCTATGGTTTTCCAATGATGGTGGGGATAATCATGGGCAAATTTTTCTAAATCATAGATTGCCACCAGCCTATTTTCAATTGTTGGATGGTTCAAATGTTCTATTGCTACTCTTAAACATTTTTGGAGTGCCCGATTTGAAATATTGTATGCTTTTTCTTGGTGAAAAACTATCTGAGGTATGATGTTTATAAATGGTATTTGATTGATGATTGAATGCCTTTTTGCTGAGTAGTAAGCATGAATCATTACTTTCAACATAAGCAATTTTTTTAAAAAAACTTAGTGGTGTCTGCTATTGTCTACGCATTTATGAAGTTGTACATTAGTAAATGTAATGATTATTTTTGTGCAAAAATATAGAAAATATTACTCTTAATTCAGTAGAAATAAATCAAAGCGGATGTTTGTTTTAGTTACGCTAAAATAGCTAGAGGTTATAATTATTACGGGGTAGGAATAACCGTACTATTTTATTGTTATAGATGCAGCAAAACTCTCAGCCTATATTCAAAGACTTGGTGCTAATTGGTGGCGGTCACAGCCATGCCATTGTGCTAAGAATGTTTGGTATAAAACCGTTGCCAGGAGTTCGTTTGACGTTAATTACCCCAGCGCCAGATACACCCTACTCTGGAATGCTACCAGGACATATTGCTGGATTTTATAGCCGTGATGAATGCCACATTGACCTACAAAGATTGGCAAAATTTGCTCAAGCACAGTTATACATTGACCGAGTGGTTGATCTAGATTTAAAAAACCACAAAGTGATTTGTGCTAACCGTTCTGCCGTAGATTTTGATGTGCTGTCCATTGATATTGGCAGTACTCCAGCCACAATATCTGTATCAGGTGCAGCAGAATATGCGATCGCAGCTAAACCAATACCACAACTTTTAGAACATTGGTATCAGCTAATAAAAAAAGTAACACAAAATCCCCAAGAACCGATGAGCATTGGCATTGTGGGTGGTGGCGCTGGTGGTGTGGAATTGGCGCTGTCGATGCAAGCTCATTTGCATCAGATTTTGCGTGAATATCAGCAACCAATCAAAAATCTAGCAATTCATTTATTCCAACGTCATGAAAAACTGTTACCTCATTATCATTACTCAGTGCAGCGTTTAGTAAAGCAAGTTTTAACTCAGCGTGGTATCAATTTGTATTTGGGAGAAACTGTTTGTCAAATTGCGCCGCAGCAAATACCCCTTAATATTTCTTTACCAAAAAATCGGGGAAATGAAGAAAGATTGCAGATAAAATGCGAATCTGGCTTGACAGTGGAATGTCAGAAAGTTTTTTGTGTGACACAAGCATCTGCACCCCAATGGTTAAAAACAACGGGATTAGGAACTGATGAGCTAGGCTTTATTTTGGTAGAAGATACATTGCAATCTCAAACGCACCCAGAAGTGTTTGCAGCAGGTGACATCGCCACAATGATCAATCATCCTCATCCGAAAGCTGGGGTGTTTGCTGTGCGTCAAGGTAAGCCCTTGTTTGAGAACTTGCAGCGGTTCTTACTAAGTAAGTCACTCAAACCCTACATACCACAGCGACAATATCTCAGTTTAATTGGTACAGGTGATGGAAAAGCGATCGCTACACGCGGCTCTTTTACTTTACCGCCTCACAAACTAGTGTGGTGCTGGAAAGACTGGATTGATCGCCGCTTTATGGAACGCTTTAGTTAGGGACTAGGAAAGAGGCAGATAAAAATGATTTAATAAAATTCTTGCAAAAGTGTATTCAGCCTAATCAGGTTTACAGATTTTAACTAATAATGTTAACTTTTGCACTTTGTCTAATATCTATATAATTATTCACCGATGAAAAACCCTATTACTTGCACAACAGCATTATTATCTACTTGTGCTTTGCTACTGACAGCCTGTGGTGGCGGTGCTAACACTGGCACAAATTCTACAACTAACACCCTAGAAACAACAGGAACGTCAAGCGCTATTCCTATTGGTATTGCTGTCGCCCAAACTAGCAATGTAGCTCTACTTGGTCAAGAAGAAGTTGCTGGTGCAAAAATTGCTGAGAAATATTTTAACGACAAAGGTGGTATTAACGGTACTCCCATTAAATTAGTGTTTCAAGACACTGGTGGCGATGAAACTGGAGCAATTAACGCTTTTCAAACTTTAATTAATAAAGATAAAGTTGTTGGTATTGTGGGTCCCACTTTGTCACAACAAGCCTTTAGTGCCGACCCTGTTGCCGAACGCGCTAAAGTACCAGTGATTGGCCCATCAAATACCGCCAAGGGAATACCTGAAATAGGTGATTATATTGCTCGTGTCTCAGCACCAGTTTCCATCGTTGCTCCTAATTCAGTCAAAGCTGCACTTAAACAGAATCCCAACATTAAAAAAGTTGCTGTTTTTTACGCCCAAAATGATGCTTACAGCAAATCTGAAAGTGAGATTTTCCAGAAAACAGTTAAGGATCAAAATCTAGAATTAGTCACCGTACAAAAATTTCAAACCAGCGATACCGATTTTCAAAGCCAAGCTACTAATGCTCTTAACCTCAAACCAGATTTAGTAATTATTTCTGGATTAGCTGCTGATGGTGGTAACTTAGTACGACAACTGCGAGAATTAGGTTATAAAGGCTTAATGATTGGTGGTAATGGTCTTAATACCTCAAATGTATTAACAGTTTGTAAAGCATCTTGTGATGGAGTTTTGATTGCTCAAGCTTACAGTCCAGAACATCCAGGTGACATTAACGTTGCCTTTCGCAAAGCTTATACTAACCAATATAAGAAAGAACCACCTCAATTTACTGCCCAAACTTTTACCGCAGTGCAAGTATATGTTGAAGCTCTCCAAGCTTTAGATAAAAAGAGCAAAATCAACAAATTACAGTTACCAGAATTACGGACACAACTGAACACACAAGTATTAGCTGGTAAATACAACACACCACTGGGTGAAATTGCTTTTACTCCAATCGGTGAAGTGGTGCAAAAAGATTTTTATGTAGCTCAAATCAAAATGGATAAAGATGGAAGTAAGGGTAAATTTACATTTTTGAAATAGATAAAAGGTTTTTGGGCATTGGGGAGGCAGTGCGGTCTTCTCCCAAGTGGAGCAACTGCCGTCATGGGGCATTGGGCATTGATTATTTATTATTTTCTTGATCTCCCCCTGCTCCCCCGCTTCCTCCCTAGTCCCTAGTCCCTAATCACTAATCACTTACATGGATTTCAGTCTACTTTTACAACAATTGTTAAACGGGTTATCCATCGGCAGCGTTTATGCAATTTTTGCCTTGGGTTACACTTTGGTGTACTCTATTTTGGGCATTATTAATTTAGCTCATGGGGCAATTTTTACCCTAGGCGCATATTTTACTTATGCACTGATGGGTGGTACTTTTGGATTTAATGGCTTGCTAGCTAATGCAACACTACCCATACAATTGCCATTTGCTGTAGCCTTGATTTTAGGTAGCACCCTAGCAGGATTAGTGGGCATAGCAATGGAACGTATTGCTTTTCAACCTTTACGTCGCCAAGGTTCTGACCCTTTGCTTACTGTTGTTTCAAGCTTGGGGGTAGCAGTAGTAATTGTCAATGTCATCCAATATTTTGTAGGCGCAGAAAGTTACACATTTCCAGCCAATACTTACGGCAATTTACCACCTGCGATTAACTTTGGTAGTCCAGAACAGCCAATACCTATTCGTAGTGTGCAAGTGGTGATTTTTGTCGTGTCTGTGGTAGTCGTGTCAATTCTGACCTATTTTATTACTCGCACTAAATATGGTAAAGCAATTCAAGCGATCGCAGAAGATCCCACTACTGCCAGTTTACTAGGAATTAATAGCGATCGCTTTATTGTACTGACATTTTTTATCAGCAGTTTCTTAGCAGGATTAGCAGGAACACTGGTAGCCTCTAGTGTTAGCATTGCTGGCCCATATTTTGGTATTGGCTTTGGATTGCGAGGTCTAGCAGTGATTGTCTTGGGTGGTTTAGGTAGCATTCCCGGTGCAGTGCTGGGAGGATTACTAATTGGACTAGTAGAGGCATTAGTTCCTAGTGAATATTCTGGTTATAAAGATGCCGTAGCCTTTGGAATTTTGTTTATTATGCTGTTAGTTAGACCCCAAGGTTTGCTAGGACGGCGGTTTATTCAAAAAGTATAAATATAATCCTCAAACAGATAACTAAAGCCGAGGTTAAGCAAGATTTGACAGTTTTTTCAAGAAGCTGAATTTGTGAAAAAAATTAACTCAATTTACCGCACTTCCTTCTCCTCTCGGAGACCTACGCGTAGCTTGCTTCTCCAAAGGAGTACAAGTCAGGCATTACCCGCCCAATGGAGTGCCTTGGGAACCCGCGCACGCAACTTTTCTATGCGTCTCTGTGGTTAAATAAATTACTTTTAAACCGCAGAGACACAGAGATATCAGAGAGAAAAAAGAAATTTTTCGAGTCAACTTGAAGGTGAGGAAACCCCTACTGCCTCTCTGCCGATTGCGACTTTCACCGATTTGTTAGACTTAACAAACCAGGATTTTTCAGTCAAATCTCTGATAACGCCAGCAGACGAGGCTATCCATGCTTACAAGTACGCTACTTCTCTCAAACCAACTTCCCAGCCTACAATATTCCTCCACACCAGAACGATTCGATGAAACCTGGGAAGCCCCCTTGGCTACCCTTTTGGGACTCGGACGCGCTGCTGGGGCTGACTTTATCGAATTTTTCTTAGAGCGTCGCAACTATATTGGTTGTCTTGCAGAAGAAGACGCTATCACCAGTATTTCACCAAGTCTAGCTACAGGTGCAGGAGTTAGAGTCTTTCGTGGCAAAGCCGATTGCTACGTCAGTACAAATGACCTTTCGTTTTCGGGATTGAAAGCTGCCTTAGAAAAAGGTCTTTCCATCTTAGGTTTACATTTACCTGCACCTAGTAATTTTATACCAGAAATTAATTTAGAATTACTGAGAGATTACGCTATTAAACGAGGCAAAGATGGCTGGCTACCTCTATGTAGTTCTATCCGAGAAATGGGAGAAGTTCTCCTTGATGGTACTGCTCACCTCAAACAAAAAGCTAGCCACGTCCAATCCCGCCGCGCTAGCTATTTTCGGGATTGGCAAGAAGTTTTAGTCGCCGCCAGTGATGGCACTTTTGCTCGTGACATCCGTCTTACCCAATCGGTAGGATTTAACCTTTTGTGTGCGGATGGTGCTAATCGCGCCTCCATTGGTGAACGTGCTGGCAATACCAGCGATGCTAACTTCCTGAGAACCTGGGATTATCAACAAGCTTCCGAGCAAATAGCTGAATCTGCTGGCAAAATGCTCTATGCAGATTATGTAGAATCAGGCACTTACCCCATCATCATGGCTAATCACTTTGGGGGAGTCATTTTTCATGAAGCCTGTGGACACTTGCTCGAAACCACTCAAATTGAACGCAACACGACACCATTCGCCGATAAAAAAGGTGAAAAAATTGCCCATGAAAGCCTGACAGCGTGGGATGAAGGACGAGCTGAAAATGCCTTCGGTACAATTGACATGGATGACGAAGGTATGCCTGCTCAAAGAACTCTATTAATTGAAAAAGGCGTTCTCAAAAACTTTTTAGCAGATAGGGCAGGTTCTTCGCGTACCGGACATCCCAGAACTGGAAGTGGCCGTCGCCAAAATTATACTTTTGCCGCTGCTAGCCGGATGCGTAATACTTATATTGCTACTGGCGAGCATACAACTGAAGATTTGTTTACCTCTATCGATAAAGGTATTTACTGTAAAAAAATGGGTGGTGGTAGTGTCGGCGCTACTGGTCAATTTAACTTTGGCGTGGATGAAGCTTACTTAATTGAGAATGGCAAAATTACTAAACCGCTGAAAGGAGCCATCCTTATCGGTGAAGCTAAGGAAATTATGAATAAAATTTCCATGTGTTCTCAAGATTTGGAACTCGCACCTGGATTTTGCGGTTCTGTAAGTGGCAGTATCTACACTACAGTCGGTCAACCCCACATCAAAGTAGATTCAATTACCGTCGGGGGACGCTAAATAATTCTCCGTGTCTTAGTGCGGGCAGTCCCGCTCAAGTCGGGAAACCCGCCCACGCAGCTGCCCTTGTCTTCGTGGTTAATAAAACATAAACATACGAAGGCACAAAGAAAGTAAGGCTTTTGATGCTACAAAATTTAAATTCAAAAATGGACTATGCCGAATATCAACGAAATTGCAAACTATGCTAAGGACAATGCTAATAAGCTTGGCATCAAGAAATTCGATGTTTATGGCTCAACAGTAGACGAAACTAGCGTACAAGTAGACCAAGGTGAGCCAAAACAAGTCAAAGCTTCAAATCGTTCTGGTGTTACTGTTCGTGTCTGGAATGAAGACAATACAATGGGTGTCACCAGTACCACAGATGTAGACCCCAAGGGACTAGAATTAGCTTTAAAAACTGCTTACGAAGCTAGTTTTTTTGGCGTTAAAGAAAATGTCCCTGATTTTAGCCCAGAAGCTACTGTTCCTATCCCAAATACACCTCACAATAAAGCACCCCAAGCACCTGTTTCGGAACTGATAGAAAAACTTTTGCTAGCAGAAAAAGAATTATTGACAGTTCATCCGGCAATCAAAGGTGTGCCTTATAACGGCTTGGCGCAAAGAGATATTGACAGGTTCTATCTTAATAGTGAAGGTGCAGCCAGAACCGAATCTCACTCTTTGACATCAGTTTATCTCTATAGCAAAACTGAGGAAGAAGGCAAGAAACCACGCAGTGCAGGCGCTTTTAGAATCAATCAAAGTTTAGATAATCTAGACATCAATGGTTGTATCAAAGAAACTGCGGAGAAAACTATCAGCCACTTGAACTATGAGAAAATCAAGACTGGCAAATATCGAGTTGTTTTCTCACCGGAAGCGTTCTTGAGTCTCTTTGGTGCTTTCTCTAATTTGTTCAATGCTCAAAGTATTTTGGACAAACAAAGCTTATCTACTCCTGAGGATTTAGGTAAGCAAATTGCTTCTCCTTTTATCTCAGTATATGATGATGCATTACATCCTGCTAATGTAGGGGCAGAAAGTTTTGATGGTGAAGGAACTCCCACTCGTCAGATTTCACTGATTGAAAATGGCGTTTTAACGGGCTTTCTCCACAGTGCAGGGACTGCTAAAAGAATGAATGCTAAGCCCACGGGTAACGCAAGTATTGGAGCAAAAGTTAGCGTTAGTCCCAATTTCTATCATATATTTGCAGCGGCGACTCCTGAACAGGAATTGAGTCTAGAAACAGCTGAAAATGTGATTTTTATCGATGATTTACAAGCTCTCCACGCAGGAGTCAAATCTTTACAAGGATCTTTTTCTCTGCCTTTCGATGGTTGGATAATCAACAAAGGCGTTAAGACAAGCATTGAATCAGCAACGGTTGCTGGAGACTTTTTAGAACTTCTAAAATCAATTATTTATGTGGAAAAAGAAGTTGAGTTAACACCAGGGGGAGTTGCTCCCAGAATTTGGATTGATGAATTATCAATTACGGGAGATTAAAGTTAGGAGTTATGAGTTTTTATGCCTAAACTCTTAACTCTTGATTATCATTCTTCTCCGCCGATACCAAGGGTTATATCCAAACCATCAGCGCCACTGACATCAGTACCAATCATTACAGCGCCATCTACTTGAGCATTGTATAATTGAGCATCGCTCAAATCAGCATTGATCAAATTGGCATTATTGAAAGTAGTACCACTAGCAAAAACTTCGGTTAAATTAGCACCTTGTAAATTGGCGCCTTTCAAATCAGCACCTTCTAGATTAGCACCTTTTAAATTAGCATTTTTTAAGTTGGCATTTCTTAAATCCGCGCCAATTAAGTGGGCTTGGCTGAGATCAGCACCTCTTAAATCACATCCATAACAAGCTCTAGTTTCTAGTAAACGCTTCACTTGCTGATTTTGGGTTTCGGCAGCCTCAACACCCATAGGAGCGGCTAGAGATAGAGTACTGAGTAAAGCTGCGGCTGTCAAAAATATCGATTTCATATCTATTTATTATTTGCCTGTAACACTCGTATGAAGAAAGTGAATACTAAGCTTCATACCATCCCATAGTCTCAAATTTTTGATATTCTGTCCTCATACGATGGGCAGAACTTACTGAATGAACTACCTACGGACTTCGCTTTGCTACGTCCGAGGTTTCTGACGTTTCACCTGCTGGACTTTCCTAAATCCTCCACAGTTCTGTGGGGTTGAGGATAGCCCGTCAGGTAAAGACGAGCCAGTATGTTGGTTAAACAGTCCAGTTTTGGTGGTTTACCCAAATATAAAGACCTGAGTTTTTCCAAAGTCCTCAACCGACAACTCAATAGCTACAGCAAATTGCTTTGAGCTTACAAACTCAAATTGTTCAAAAGCTGGATAATGAAACTGTAATGACACAATTACAGAAGCTAGCGGCTTATCTGCGAGAATACCGAATTTATAACCAGAGTGGTTCTCTCTTTTTATCTTACCAGCAACTCGTAAAAAATCAAGCAAAGGTGAATTTACAGCCGGAAGCAGACTGGACTTATCAATTACCTTTGAATTGGTTTGATTCTGATCCAAACACTTTATTGTTATATTTGCGTTGTCTAGAACCAGAGGCAATTACTTTACCAGCAATTCCTGATAATCGCACTCAAATTTTATCGACAATGCAAAGTAAATTGACAGCATTGTTACCCAAGTTACAATCACCTGAGTGCGAACTATGGGAAGTATTAACTTGGGAACAAGGAATTGCTGTACTGACTAATCCAGACTTACTGCATTGGATTTATTATTGTCAACAACAAATACCTAACTCTGCACTCAAAACCAACTTAAAAGATTTATTCAAACTATGCACACAACCAGCTTTAAATGTGGGACGTTGGCTGCGGGATGAATTGGATGAATTAGCGCAGGAATTTTCTTGGAAATTATTACCTAGTTTCACACCTGCGGTAGTAATGCGAAGTCCTATAGAAGAATTTCAGGCAATTATTAACCAACTGCAAAACCGAGGTTTAGAAGTTCCCTCTCAGGCGCGGGGTGCTTATCAAGATTTACTCTTAGCAGGAATTCCCTTACGCCTGTATGCTGTGACTTGGCATTTGCTATCTGAATGTGACTCGCATTTGTGGACATTGTTGTTAATTTTAGGTACAACTTCACAGGAGACTTTACCTAACCATTTAAAATTGCGAGTGAGTGACCAAACTAGTGTTTTATTGGAACAGGGGATAAATCAAGAACAAGGTGATGCTTATTTATTTACTCGTGTTGTTGGCAGTTGGGATGAAAAGTTTTTAGTGAGTGTGAGTTTAACAGCTGGTGTGGAAATTAACTTACCGCCATTTACATTTTATCCGGGGCGATCGCTTTAAGTTTAGCAGCAGTTATTAGAAAAAGTAAATAGCACATCAAAAAATTCATCATCACCACCATCAAGCGACCCACCAGGATTGGGAAAAAAGTCAGAAAAACAAAAAAGCAGTAAAAAACGAGGTGGTCAACCAGGTCATAAAGGTCATAGCCGAGACTTGTACCCAATAGAAGAATGTAGCGAAATTATAGACCATCATCCAGAAGAATGCGCTATGAGAACTTTGGGGGAATTTTAAACTCCGACCGTCATGGTGCTTACAACTGGGTAGATTTAGAAAGACGGCAATTGTGTTGGGCGCATCTGCGACGGGAATTTATCAAAATATCCGAACGTCCTGGAATCTCGGCAGAATTGGGAATTGCACTGGTTAAACAACAAAAGAAGTTGTTTGATCAATTCGGATTTGGTTTGCGAGTGCGATCGCGCCTGCTCACCAGGATTTATCCCTTTGAGTCATTTTTGGGTGTTGACCGCAGACCAGTAATTGAATATGAAGTCCGTGAAGTGAAGAAAACCGAGCGCGATCGTAAAAACGGGGAAACCATTGTTAAGCGGGTTGCTGGTGAGACTAAACGGATTAAACGTAACAGGTCACGCGACACTTTCAAAATGAGGCTGGGTATGGGAACAACCTTAGAGCAGTCAGGTGATGGACTCATAGAAAAGCCTAGCGGGTCGTCCCTGTGTCGAATCAGCCTATGGCAGTATGTTTTGACTGGTGTGGAAACTGGCAGACTACCAGAGAACCCAATCACAAAGGAATTGATTAATTACCGTGATTCACTCAAAGCTAACGTCACCGAACAAGGCGAAAAGCTGCTAGGTGGTAAACACATCCAAGGCAAGCTGATGAGTAAAGTTGTGAACTTGCTGTTTGCTGAATTGTGTAAAATCACCTGTAAAATGACCTGATGCGTTAACCCTTCATGCCTATGAAGGGTTTGAAAATCTCAGAAAGTTCCACTTACCCTGAAAGTTAAGACCGGATGTATAATTAGCGCGTCTACTCCTTCATAAAAAAATAAAATTTAGGGTTGGCCGGCTTTCTGTACCTTTAATAAGGAGCATATGTGGCAACAAGAAAAAAAGAAAGTACAATAATCAGTCTGGCATTATTCCTTGCCTTAGCTACTACCCCTATAGCAGCAAACCTCTTCGTGTCGGCACCAGTGCTGTCACAATCTTCTACTGACACTCCCTCTTTCAAACTGCCAGAAACAGTGGAAAATGGGACTACAGTGCGGATTGATGGTTCAAATAGCTTGGCTACAATCAACCAAAGCCTAAAACAAAGTTTTGAGACACAGTTTTCTGGTACGAGGGTGGAAGTTGCTGCTAACGGCACTGATGCTGCACTGAAAGCTTTGCTAGATGGAAAAATTGATGTGGCAGCAATTGGTCGTGGCTTGACTCCAGAAGAAAAAGCACAAGGTTTGGAGCAAGTCCGCTTATACCGAGAAAAGATTGCGATTATCGTTGGTGCGGAAAATCCTTTCAAGGGAAGCTTGACCGATAGGCAATTTGCGAGGATTTTCCGGGGAAGAATTACAGATTGGTCACAATTAGGAGTATCTAAGGGTAAAATTCGGCTAATTGATCGGCCAACAACCAGCGGTATCCGCGAAGCGCTGAGTAACTACCCAGTTTTCCGAGCTGCTAAATTTGCCACTGGTTCGACTGCGACCCAATTAACAGAAGATAACACCGCAGAAATCGTCAAACAATTGGGCGATGATGGCATCAGCTATGCACTAGCTAACCAGGTGTCGAAGCTGCCAGATGTGCGGGTGCTTCGGCTACATCAAACCTTGCCAGATAATCCCAAATATCCCTTTTCGCAGCCATTGGTTTATGTTTACAAGAAAGATCCTAGCCCAGCTATAGCTAGTTTTCTCGGCTTTACATTGGCAAAGCCAGGAAAACAGGCTATAGAAGAAGCTAGAGCCGCTGAAGCAAATGCGATCATCGCTGCCAATTCTACTCCTAGTGTAGAGGCTACGCCTGTGGCAGGTGATACTCCCGTTGCAGAGCCTACATCTGCGGCGATCGCCACACCAAATGCTGAAATTACACCCATACCTCCTGCGGCTAATAATCCAATTGCCAAAGGACAAATACCAATTTGGTGGTTGCTGTTGCCTTTAGCTGTGATGAGTGGATTGCTAGGATGGCTGCTTAGAAGTAGTCCATCTGGTGCTAGGGAAACAGACAACATTCCAGAATCAATTCCCAATTCCCCTACGCCTACTGATAACACAAGCGTTGCTCCTGTGGTGACGGAGGAAATTCCGACTAACTCAAACTTCAGTGAAGGCACAACCCCAGCTGTGTCCAACACAGAAGAAAACATCACCTCGATTGAAAATGCTGTTTTGGCAGCAGCTACTGGGTCTACAGTTGCTAACGAAAGCTCAGATCATCAAGGAACTAAAGAAACTGCTAATTTAAATAATTATGCGGGAATAACTCCTTATGAACTTGATGAATCTCCTTGGGATATAGAAGCACCCGCAGCTGTTGTAAATACTTCATATCCGACAATTTCAGATGTTTCTCCAGTTACACCAAATGTAGAGTTACCCACCACGGAAGTTATAAATGTTCCACCAGTAGTATCTAATGAGGAGAATGGGGAAATTCAAACTGCTGGAGATTTGACAACAGAACAACCTCCAGCAGAGTCAAAGTGGCTAGAAGATATTACTTCGACTGAAAGTGCAAATATAGCAGGAACAGGAGCGAGTGTCTGGTCTACTAAAGAAGCCAATACTACTGCTGAACAAGGCTTAAACGCATCTTACGAAATAATATCCGATTTAGAATGGCCAACAGAGGTATTTTCAAATTTAACTCCTGATCAGCCAGACACTTTGCCAGTAGTATCTAAAGAAATCAGTCCTACTGTTGAGCAATCCTCAGATGAAACAGGCGAATTAATAGCCGATGTGGAATGGCCAGAGCAAGAAGTCACAACTTCACTTCCTGAATTGCCAGACATTCCCGAAGAGACGTTGAATGTAGTAGCAGACGAGGCTGAACTTACTAACAATGAAAAAATCTCTAACCTGCCAGAAGAAACAGAAGATTTGACTCAAAACGGCCTAGCCGATTTTGTCAACAGTGCAGCTTTAACAGGAGTAGGAATTGGGGCGTGGGCTACTATTTATGGTATTCAGGATATCACTGAATCTGAGGCACAAACTCATTCCAATGAAAATATACCCACAGGTAACGAGACAGCTTTTAACTTGCTGCACGCAGACACCGAAAGTAGTATTATCCTTACACCCAGGACATTTGAGTGGGCTGATGCGTCGTGGCATATTTCAGAAGCTCACAAGCAAGCACTGCATGATGCTGGTTTGCAATTAGCACTGCGGCTGTGTGATGTGACTGATATTGACTTGAGTTATCAAAGTCCCTCTCTGGTACAGCAGTATGAATGTGAGGAATTTACAGACGGTCGCTCTGTGCCTATTCCCACAAGCGATCGCAATTACATGGCTGAACTTGGTTATGTCACTGATGGCAATAACTGGTTAACACTAGCTACTTCAGAAATTGTGCGTGTTTTCAGTTTGCCCCATCCAGATACCACGGTAGAAAATTTACTACCAACAGGGAACCAGACAACTTTTAACGAGCTACACGCAGACACAGAAAGTAGTATTATCCTTACACCCAGGACATTTGAGTGGGCTGATGCGTCGTGGCATATTTCAGAAGCTCACAAGCAAGCACTGCATGATGCTGGTTTGCAATTAGCACTGCGGCTGTGTGATGTGACTGATATTGACTTGAGTTATCAAAGTCCCTCTCTGGTACAGCAGTATGAATGTGAGGAATTTACAGACGGTCGCTCTGTGCCTATTCCCACAAGCGATCGCAATTACATGGCTGAACTTGGTTATGTCACTGATGGCAATAACTGGTTAACACTAGCTACTTCAGAAATTGTGCGTGTCTTCAGTTTGCCCCATCCAGATACCACGGTAGACAATGCTTTAGTAGGAGATGCAACAACTTTTAACGAACTGCAAGCAGACACAGAAAGTAGTATTATCCTTAGACCCCAGACTCCGGATTGGGCTGGTGTATCTTGGCATATTTCGGAAGCTCACAAACAAGCACTGCACAATGCTGGTTTGCAACTAGCACTGCGACTGTATGATGTGACTGACATTGACTTGAGTTATCAAAGTCCCACACTAGTGCAGCAGTATGAATGTGAAGATTTTACAGATGACCGCTACGTAGCGATTCCCACAAGCGATCGCAATTACATGGCTGAATTGGGCTATGTCACTGATGGCAATAACTGGTTAACACTAGCTACTTCAGAAATTGTGCGTGTCTTTAGTCTGCCTTATGAAGATACTCAAGATTCTACGGTAGAGAATACTTTAATAGGAGGCACAACAGCTTTTAACTTAATCAATGCAGATGAGCAAAGCAGTATTGTCCTCACACCTCGCACTCCTAAGTGGGCTTATGTTTGTTGGCAAATTTCTGAAACTCACAAGCAATCACTGCGGGCGGCTCGCATCTCGCAATTAATTTTGCGGCTGTATGATGTGACCGACATTGACTTAAGTTATCAAAGTCCCATACTAGTGCAGCAGTATGAGTGTGAAGAAACAACACACGATCGCTATGTAGCCATTCCTATAAGCGATCACGACTATATCACAGAACTTGGCTATGTCACCGATGGCGATGACTGGGTAATGATAGCTCGTTCTACCATTGTCCGTGTCTTCAGTCGTCCTTATGGAGATTTCTGGTTTGTGGCGGATGCTGAGTTAATTATTCACGGCGCAACAGAACCAGGTGCAACGGTGACTATTGCAGGTAATCCCCTTACACTGAAATCGGATGGTACTTTCCACTTGCGTATTCCTTTCTCAGACAACTTAATTGAGTATCTGATTACAGCAGCAGCAGCCAATGGAGATCAAACTAAAACCATCCATAAGAAGTTCTTCCAGGAAACTCCAGAGAGTTAGTGATTAGTTTTAAGTCACAAAAGTCAGGAGTCAGTTTTTATGACTCCTGACTAAATAGTTCGTAATTCGTAATTCGTAAAATACGTGCCTTTCTTTGCCCTGCGATCGCAAAGTCCTTGCAGGTCAAAAGCTCATCGCCGCTTTCAATGAAAATTAGCTAGAATTATAACTATATAGTAATATAAGTTAGATAATAAATTTAATCCTTATGTCAGAGACCCTTTCTCCAAAAAACACTTCAGAAGTTCTTGCTCCCGTTGCCGAGTATTTCAAGGTACTCTCTGAAACCAGTCGCTTACAGATTTTGAGTTGTCTCAGAACCGGCCCGATGAACGTCACCCAAATGGGTGAAGCTACGGGTTTAGGACAAGCGAATCTCTCAAAACATTTAAAAGTGTTGACTCAAGCAGGTTTGGTGTCCCGTCAGCAGAAGGGAGTTAGCGTCTACTATACTATCAGCGATCCTGTGATTTTTGATTTATGCGAATTAGTTTGCGATCGCATTGGCAACGAAATACAAAAACGGGCGAAAGAATTTGAACAGATCAAAGCCTTTAGCACCCTCTCAAAATAGCTGTTTCCTTAGTCCAGCAGAGAAAAAATTTCGAGTGAGTTTCCCTACTCCCCACAAGTCATTGACTAGACATTCACTTTTAGATTCTCCTCCCAACGACGCGCACCAGTAGCACGACGGATGTCTCGCCAAATTTGCGTAGCAGCTAAAGCCCCATCTCCCGCAGCAATCACTACCTGATTCAACCCTACCTTCAAATCACCAATGGCAAATACTCGCGGGTGAGAAGTCCGACACATCTGATCAGTAAGTAGATTCCCTCCTTTAACCTCTAGGTTTATTCCTTGCAGATAGGTGTTGTGATATCGAGAACCCATTGAAATTAGACCAGTTTCTAACTCAATTACCGAATCATCCACCAACTTCACACCAGTCATCTGGTGATTTTGTCCCAAGAATTGCTTAATTGGTATCTCCACCAAAGGATAACCATGTTCCCGGAGTTTCTGACGCATTTCGGGACTGACTTCAAAAGTTCCGTGAGTAAACACGGTAATGTAAGGTGTAAACCAACTTAAATTAAACACCATCTCTTCAATACTGGCCTCACTACCTGCGAAGAAACCACATTTTTTATCGGTCATCTCATAGCCATCACAGACCATGCAAACGTGCAAATTATACCCAGCATAGTCATAAACATTCTGCATTTCATCTAAAGGTGGCAGATGGTCAATAATACCACTAGCAGCAATCAAATACTTAGAGCGAAACACTTGAGAAACACTATTTACACGCCCCACCTTGACCTTGACAGCAAAGGTTTCTCCCTCATCGACTATTTCCTCAACATAAGCATTGAGGAAATCACCATCAAGGGAGGTATAGTGTTTTTTCCCACTCTGCAATAAAACCCTACCGGGGGTATCTGGTGGTAAGCCCAGATAATTGTGCAATTCTTGCATCCAGAAAGAACGAGCTTTACCTTTGTCAATAATTAAACTAGAAAGCCGAAATCTTTGCAAGTATATACCCGCAGAGAGTCCCCCAGCACCACCACCAACAATAATCACATCGTAGATTTTGTTGAGGCGTTGATTAAGGTTTTTATTTGAAAGTTCCATCGTTTTTTATCCGTTTGAAGTGAGAAAAATAGGTAATTGTATTAATAATCCAAAGACAAAATGCGTCCTTGAGTGAAATTAAAGAAAGCTTCTGTTTCAGCCAGTTTTACCCCCTCTATCAAATCTTCTATTTGGTGGTTAGCAGCTTTTAAGCACATGGGACAGATGTATATCAAAACGCCTTTATCAATCAGTTTAGGTAATAGGGTTTGTGCTGATTCAAACTCCCTAAATTCAATCGTTTTCCCATTTTTGAGAGGAACTTCTACCCCTTGGATATCAAAGAACACCAAGACATCTTTATCCTCAGACATTTTTTCGGCTAGGGTCAATGCCATCAAGACCCGGTGGGGGTCTTCTGCTCCTCGACTAATGTGAATAAAGACTCCATCTTTAACTGTAGTTTCCATTTTTTTCGCCTCCGAGTCTAAATATTTTGAGTATTAATTAAACTTCCTGAATCTTGTTCGACTATTTCGACAGCTTTCTTCCTAGCTACTCCAGCAATATGAGGGCTGACAATGGGAAAAGAAAGATTAAACTGTTGATAATCAACGCTCTCAAAACCAACATTTTCTAAAATTTCCCCAGTTTCGCGGTTGGGGTGACAATTGTCAAACATTGTCTTCCAGACTGGTTCAATCCCATCTTGAATTCTGCGCGTCCAAGTACCGCATTCAGCTGCAACATGTTCGATAAATAGGAAACGACCATTAGGTTTGAGTACCCGCCCGATTTCTCGTAAGGTAGTTGCAAGATCAGTTACAGAACAAAGGACATGGGTACTGACAACAACATCGATGCTGTTATCTTCAACCTCTAACCTTTCCGCCGACCCTAAACATAACTCAATATTATGCAAACCAAAGCGTTCGGCTTCCTGCTTGAGATAAGAATGCATGAACGGATTTGGCTCAATACCAATCCAGTGGATATCAGTGGGATAATAAGAGAGATTTGCCCCTGCTCCCGGCCCAATTTCTAAAACTCGTCCGGCTAAATCTGCAAAGAAAGCCTGTTTGAGTTGTGCCATAGTTTCATAACTACTGTAACCCTGTAACTTGATGGCACTGTTATCTGCGGTGTTTGCTTGAGCCATTCCCCAAGCAAACAGACGTTTTAACCAGTCTGGAGTTGTTTGTCTGTGTGGTGTCATTAAAAAACTCCTGATCAAACCAAAATCATTACTTCCCCGTACAAGTTTCTAGCCCCAATCGCCGCCACTCCATCATCCCACCGCTAATATTGAAGACTTTAGTAAAACCTGCTTTGACCAAATATTCAGCAGCGATGGGGCTGCGGTGGGAGGTTAAACAAATTACAACAACAGATTCATTTTTGGGTAAATCCCGAAACCATTGGGGATAAAGCCAGCGACGTAAACCTGGTATCATGCCTATCAGAAGACGTGACAAATTCAGGTTGATTGCCCCAGGTGCGTGAAACATCCCATACTCAAACTTGCTACGCACATCTATCAGCAAGGGAGGTTCAGGTAAGTTGGCAAATTCAGAAGGGGAGATATTCACAAATGGTTGAATAGAAGATGTAGATGCCATATCAGTAGTCATATACTTACACAATTCTCAATTGGCGCAAGGGCGATTGCAAATGTAGCTCTCGATAAACTGCTTAAACTTATCTCCCTAATAATATTTACAAGCTGCTTTCTCTGCGTCCCTCTGCGTTTAAAAAACATAATCTCAATGCTTACGGATGGATAGCAGATTGCAAACTGCTATCAAATCAAACTACTAAACCCACCAGGGTTTTTGCCCAGTCCGGGGGTCAATTTCCGCCCAGGGAGAAATGCGGATATACTCTCCTTCAACCTTAACGCCAACAAGCTTTAGGGGAAGAGGTGCAGGACCGCGTACTACTCTCCCATCAGCATCATAGCGAGAACCATGACAGGGGCATTGAAATTGATTGTCATTGGGATTCCAAGGAAAGGTACAACCCAAATGGGTGCAGTTATCGACAATTCCCCAAGGGTGCAGGGTGTCATCTGACTGTAGTGTTAGGTAAGTCGGTTCTGCTGCTAAACCTGCAACTAAGGCACGAGTACCAGGGGGTTCAGCCAAAATCTGGCTAGCAGGAATGAGATTTCCGTTAATATCCTTAGCGAGGATAGAACCACCTTCACCCGCTTCTGTGGGGGAAACAAAGAATTTAGCCGCAGGATACAGTAGGCTGCTAGCTGTGGTGGCGACAACTGCACCAGTGAGAAAGTTGAGTAATTGTCGCCTCGACATTGAGGGACTCTCTAAAGGAAGACTCTCTGACATAAATTTACACCTCTTAATTTTTTACCATTATATTATATAACTAATTAGCAATTTAGTCAATTAATCTATAAGTTATTTCTCAAAGATGACCCTTGCTGTACAAGGCTTTGATACTCATTTGCGGATATGTTTAATGATGAAAAAAATATACTAACTTGTGGTGACGGCATAGTAATAAATCCTTTATATAATAAGGCTCTAAGTCTCAGAATTTATCTGCTCGGTATACTTTATGCTTCGTCATTCAAGTAACGATGCTTCTGCTTTTACTCGTTAATCACTTTTAGGTGTTAACTTGAATTTACAATATAATTGTATTACTATCTGGTTAGGTAGTTTCATAAAAAGTCCCGAAAAGGGCGTGGGAATAGAGAGCGGTTTAATGGTGGCACTTTTTTCTTGATCCTGCGCCAGTTTTTAGCAATCGGAGTAATCAGCATGGTTCACGTTGTCGTACTGGGTGCAGGAATAGGGGGTTTACCAACAGCTTATGAACTGAGACGTTTGTTGCCAAAATCTCATCGCATCACACTTATTTCTGACAACCCCAAATTTACCTTTATTCCCTCTCTACCCTGGGTAGCCTTTGATTTAACCCCACTGGAAAATATTCAACTGAACTTAGAAAATCTGCTTTGGGGACGGGGTATTGATTGGATTGAAGGGAAAGTAACAGCCCTTGATCCTTATGCACAAACCCTTAATGTTGCAGGAAAAACCATTAATTATGACTATGCAGTAATAGCCACAGGAGCATCCTTAGCACTTGATGCAGTGCCGGGATTAGGCCCAGAGCAAGGTTATACCCAATCTGTATGTAATCCCCATCACGCTTTATTGGCGCGGGAAGAGTGGCAAAAGTTTCTGAATAATAGGGGACCCTTAGTGGTGGGAGCGGTGCCGGGAGCAAGCTGTTTTGGTCCTCTGTATGAATTTGCGTTGCTGGCGGATTATGTCTTGCGGCGAAAGGGATTGCGTCATCAAGTACCGATTACTATAGTCACTCCAGAACCCTATGCGGGTCATTTGGGAATTGGGGGGATGGCAAACTCAGCCGAGTTGGTGACTCAACTCCTGCAACAACGGGATATTGAATTAATTGAGAATGCGGAAATTACTGAGATTAATCCCCAAAAGATGACCTTAGCAGATGGTCGCAGTTTACCTTTTCAATACTCAATGGTACTCCCACCTTTCCGGGGCGCAGCATTTTTGCGGTCAGCAAAGGGATTAACTAACGAGAAGGGGTTGGTGCCAACTTTACCGACATACCAACATCCTAATTTTCCCTCTATTTATAGCTTGGGTGTGGTAGTGCAGTTAACCCCACCAGAACAGACACCCCTACCCATTGGTGTACCAAAAACTGGGCAAATGACAGAAGCGATGGGAATGGCTGTTGCTCATAACATTGCCAGAGAATTAGGAGTGATAAAAACAGCATCAGTAACACCCACCTTGGAAGCAATTTGTATGGCAGATTTTGGTGATACGGGTATCATTTTTATTGCTGCTCCGGTATTGCCTGACTACATAACTGGAAAACGACGGATTTCTGTAGCCAAACGGGGTCGTTGGGTAAGTTGGATCAAGGTAGCTTTTGAGAAATTTTTCTTAACTAAGATGCGCTGGGGAATGGCTGTACCGTGGTTTGAGCGTTGGGGTTTGCGGGTTTTGGGTTTATCTTTAGTTGAACCAATTCCAGATGGGTTGATTGCAGATTTGCAATTAGTTGCGGTTAATTCAAAATTACCGACGACGACTGATCAGAATTAAGTTTGTGGTTTATGTTCATCAGTTTTGTAATTTTCGGGGAATAAGACTATTTTGAAATCATTGCCTAGAGTCATCCTTGCTGTTTTAATTATCTCAGTATTATTAATTTGGAATCCATCTATTGCCAAAGCTGATGTTGAGCCGACACAATTGGCCAAAGCAGTGCAAGAAATTGAATATTTAGATACCATGCGTTCTGGTTTAGCTTCCACCTTAAAAGGTCAGAAACAAGAGCCAACAATACAGACTTTTAAAGAAGTTTGTAAACCAGTGGGAATGAGAGCTAAACAACTGAGTCAAGAAAATGGCTGGCAAGTCAAACAAATTGCTAAAAAGTATCGTAATCCTGCTCATGCTCTCGATAATTTACATTCCCAAATGGCACTGGCTAAGTTTAAACAAAATCCAGAATTAATAGGATTTTGGGAACAAGAAAAACTCAACAGTAAAGATGGTATTCGCTACTATCGTCGTATTAATGTTGAGGCAAGTTGTCTTGCTTGTCATGGTGCAGAAAATTCTCGTCCTCAATTTGTCAAAGATAAATATCCTCAAGACCTTGCTTTTGATTTTAAAGTAGGTGATTTAAGGGGAATGTATGCAGTGTTTATTCCTGATGGATTGAAAGAGGCTTTAGGAAATAGTGAAAATATCACCAATAACTAATGTTAGTTTTAAATAAAAAAGTAAAAAATGAGGTGTAATAGGTCGGGTTTCGAGCATTATTGAGAAATTAAGCGATCGCACACAGTACACAACAAAGGTGATCGCACGAAATACCCATCAAACCCAAACCATCAAATCCCCAACTTCCTCAACACCCCCTTTGTGGAAACAATATGCTTATCCATCCCCAATTTCCCCGGCTTAATCCCCAACGCCAGCCCGATTAGCTCTGTAATATAAATCACGGGCAAAGCATAACTCACATTGTACTTCTTCTCAATATCAGGCTGTCTCAACTCCAAGTTAGTAGAACACAAAGGACAAGCCAAAACAATACAATCTGCACTCAGGGATTTAGCTTCATCCAGTAGTCGCTTCGTCAATTCCAAAGCCACATCTTCCTTCGGGACTAAAATTGGTCCACCACAGCATTTAGTTTTGGAGCGAAAATCCACCACCTCTGCACCACAAACTTGAGCTAATTTATCCATCGACATCGGGAACAAAGGGGAGTCCCATCCCGTAATATCTGCTGGTCTAGTTAACAGACAACCATAATAACAGGCTACTTTCAAACCCGTGAGCGGCTTTTTGACTTTACTAGAAATATCCAGGTCATTTGCCAATACATCCACAACATTTCTGACTTTAATATTGTGATCGCCAACCGATATCCCCATGTCTGCAAGAATCATGGTGATTTTATCCCGTTCTTGGTCATTTTCCAATGCTTGCGCTGCTTTTGCAGACTTATTGTAACAACCAGAACAAGCCGCCAACAAATCCGTATTTTGATTTTGCGCTAGAACCACATTTCTAGCCGCTAAAGCCATCCCCACATCATGGGAAACACCACCAGCCACAGAACCCCCACAACAAGACCAATCTTGAAGTTCCTCCAGTTCAATTCCCAACTCCCGCATCACCACTTTAGTTGATAAATCGAACTCTTTCGCAGTGGTATGCAGACTACATCCCGGATAGTAAGAATATTTCATTGTTTGCTTGCCTTCTCTAATGCTTGACTCAACTTTTGCGGGTCTTTTATCTTTGCTGGTAAGGGGGATAATTTACCCCGTAGAGCTAATTTCACTCCTAATTTTGCCTGTTTGAGCATTGCTAACATACCGCCATACTTGTGCATTAATTCAGGCTCAAAAAGGATGCCTCTTTTCTCGATTAACTCCACAAATATCTGATTAAAATGGGTAGAGTCGTTATTTATACCCTCACAAATAGCGATCGCCTTCACTGCTTCCATCACATCTGATGGTCGAACTCCACGGGGGCAGCGAGAAGTACAGATTTGACAAGAAGTACATAACCACAGGGTATTACTTTGCAGAACCTTTTCCCATTCCCCCCGTTGCACCATCAGCACCAAACTTCTGGGTAAAATATCCATCAAATCGGCATTAGTACAACCACCGCTACAAGTGCCACATTGCATACAAGCAGAAATCGCTGCACTCTCCCCACCCTCCGCCAAAACCTTATCAGCAAACTGGTGGTTCATCTGATCGCCGTCAACTTGGCGATCTGCTTTAATACCAAAGAAACATTTTTTTGCTGCCATGTCCTTATTCCTCGCTGGTTCGTAGTTGGGCTTTAGCCTCTAAAAATTTAGATTTCATGCGCTAAAGCGCAACTACAAACTGATTTGTCGCCATATCTTGATGACTCATTGTTGTTCTAGCGAGAAAACCAGCAATTTCCGCCGCAGCTGACCGTCCATCGGTGATAGACTCGACAATAGCCTTCGGACCCGTTGCTGTACCCGCGAGAAAAATACCAACTCTTGGAGAAGTATTATTAGAATATTGTTGATGAGCAGTAGCATAGAAGCGATCACACCCCACAGTTAAACCCGCAACCTCAGATAACTCCGAGTTACCCACCATCCCTACCATCAACACCAACATATCCACCGTCAAGCGCATGGGTTTACCAATCAAAGTATCTTCTAACCGCAGCAATAAACTACTGTCAGGCTTCTCATTTGCTTCAGAAAGCCGACCCCGGATAAACTGGATACCATACTCTTCTTGAGAAGTGCGGTACAATTCCTCATAACCGCGACCAAATACCCGGATATCCATGTATAAACAGTAAATATCACAATCGGGAATTTGTTGTTTTATTTCCATCGCCTGCTTAATCGTATTAGTACAGCAGACTCTAGAACAATAATTATTATTTACCTTCTCATCCCGTGAACCTACGCAGTGAATCATCGCCACCTTCTTCGGCGTTTGACCCGATGCAGTGCGTACACAGTGGTGCTTTAACATCTCATCCAATTCTATCGAAGTAATAGAATTATCATAAATTCCATACCCATACTCCTCCTTCAAAGCAGCATCAAAAGGCTTAAATCCCGTCGCTACCAGAATCGCTGCCGCCTCAATTTCCTCACCCGTAGATATAGTCACCTGAAAGTAGGGTGCAGAACCTGTAATACTTGTTACCGTAGCTTCCTTTACTACCCTCGTGCCATCCAACTCCCCCTTCAACTTATCGATAATCTCAGAGGCATCAGTAAAATCAGGAAAAACTTTATACCAATTCTTAACATTACCACCCAATTCTTGTGCCTTCTCAATCAAAACTACATGATACCCAAACCCTCTCAATTTCCCAGTAGCAGCCATCCCGGCAACACCACCACCAATCACTACAACATTCTTACCCATTTTCCTTACCTTACCTTTAAATTTCATGTCTGCAAACTTACAAACCCATCCCTCACCCTTACAGCAATTTCTGGCGTTGCTGATTAATGGGATGAATTTTGTTTCGCGCATACCGCTAAAGCGGAACCCGCAGGGTAGGCGCAAAGACGCAAAGAATCTACCTTTAGTTTTAAACAAAAATTTCAATTCATCCCGCAAATATGCAACGCCCAATTTCTCTTCTTCCTTCCTCCACCTTCTCTGCGGTTCTTTCGTTCTGAGGCTGGAGACTCCACCTCCTAATTATGCAGAGCATGGTAAGAGAAATCCAAAATCTAAAAAGGTCTTCTTCTTTCCTCCGCAGATTTCGACTTGTCATAAGGAATACCAATCATATCTAACAAAGGCTCAATCGCCACAGCCTTAGCATTCAAACCACAATCCTTAAATGGGTCGTAACCCAACAACAACCCCGTCAGTTGAGCATAGTCAAGAATACTAACATTAAACTCCTCTTCCAACACTTCCTTAATTGTTCCCTGTTCCGCATCCAGGAACACCGTACAACCCGGACAGTTAGTGAAAATTAACTTACAATCTGGATGCACTTCTTTCAAACTTTTTAACTTTTTATACACACTCCCCGCCGTATAATCCCGATTCTCCGGAAAAGCACATTGTCTAAATCCCATGCCACAACAATGTCTACGTTCCGGGTAATCCACCACCTCAGCACCGAAGGCTTCTAATGTCCCCACCAAGACTTGCGGAAACTCAGCCCCTCCCAGACAATGGTCAGGAAATATCTTCGCATAGTGACAGCCGACATGATCCGTCGCCTTAATTCCCTTTAAACTATACTTCGCCTTGGCAGCCAGTTTGTGACGATTAGCAAAGAACACATCGGAAGCATGAACTACAGACGGTCTACCACCGGAAACATGAGGAATCCAGAACTCCCGTCCGGTTGTTTCTTTTAAAGTTTTTTCCGTATATTCACGCAATTCTGGTTCTTCTTCCCAGAGTTTAATCACTTCTGTGTAGTTAGCAAAAGAAGTCACACAGAAAGAGAAAAGATTATCCACCCCCAATTCATGATGAGCCACAGAAAAATTCCTTGCTGCCATCACCATTTGGGTTTCTAGGTTGGACACATCCCCATGATAGCCAATCGCCCCACAGGAAGTATGTCCTGCTGCTTCCCGCAAGTCTATACCCAAGTCATTTTTTAAGATTTTATAAGCAATGCCTTCCGTGTAGGGAGCAGCACTTTGGAGGAAACAACTACGGAAACATCCCCACTTATTTCCACCTGGTTCATCTACCGTTGGTACGTGTTTCTGGTGTTTTTCCCAAGCCTTTTCTTTTCCTGCTAGCTTCATTTCTCGTTTTCCCCTTTCATTTCGTAGTTTCTGCTATCGCCAGTTCCTAACCAGGTTTGCCAATAGTTTTCAACTTCAGCCTTACCCCCCAGTTTCTTTTCCATGCCTTTTTCCACTGCATCCATTAAAGAAACTGCCCCCGTGGTTTGATAAATTGCTCTCAATTCCTCCATGTCTGCTTCGGGAATGACTCGGTGGGAACCAGCACTGTTTTCCAAATTCATCGGTACTCCCCACCATTCCCGCATCTGGTGCATGTGTTCGTAATAGTATTCCCAATTCTCTCCTAATTCTGGGAAATGGGTAGGAGTAATGTTTTCTGCCAGCAAGGTATAACCTCGTTTGAGCATGTTTTCCCCAAACACCCGCTTGGCGATTAATTGTTGTCTGCCTTTTTCTGACTCTGCAAAGTAACCGTGACGAATGGCAAGTTTACGGAGAGCCAAAATTACGGAAGCTGCACTGTTACCTCTTGGACACCGAGTTTTACAAGAAAAACACTGTCCACAATACCAAATCTGATCTGATTTGAGTAATTCCCCGATCAGTTCGTCATCTTCGGACTGCACTGTGTTCATGACTTCCCTGGGGGAATAATCATAAAATTCTGCTGCCGGACAAACCGCTGTACAGACTCCGCAATTCAGACAGGCATTCATCCCATGCTGATACAAAATGTCTTTTTTAAGCTCGTTACAGCAGTTTTCGACCAAACCCGCTACAAAATAAATCGCAGAATGAATTAATTACTGGCTTTGATTATTTCCGTCTGTGGCACGATTGATTGCAATTTGCTGTAAATAATTTACCCATAGATAACCCCTCTCAATTGCTATCTTTGCACTCTCCACCACAATGCTTCTGGACTGAATTCAATCAGCAAATAGTCTTTTCTTATCTCTTATATAATCAGATAGTAATATGATAGTCAAGTAAAGTTTTGTATTTTTCTAAACACAGAGAAATGTAGAGGCGGAAAACTCCGTGTTTCGGAGCAACCGCTATGCGATCGCAGTAATTCCAATAAATCCAATAAATAAGGATTAACTCTAGAAGGGCGCTATTGCTTCAATCACAGAAGGAAATACACTTTTTAAACGAGACATTACATTACTATACAGTTATACTATTAGACAGTAGAAAATCAAGACAATCTGGAGTTAGGCATCATGTTATTTCGACAACTCTTTGACCTAGAAACAAGCACCTATACTTATTTAATTGCTGATTTAGAGACTAAAACTGCGATTTTGGTCGATCCGGTATTAGAACAGGTGGAGCGCGATCGCCAATTACTCAAAGAACTAGGACTAACTCTGAAATACTGTTTAGAAACCCATATCCACGCCGATCATATTACTGGAACAGCTAAACTGCGAGAAGCAACGGGTTGTTTGGGAATTGTGCCGGATAATGCCCAAGCTGTATGTGCAGACAGCTTGATCAAGGATAGGGAAGTCTTGGAATTGGGGAGTGTGAAAGTAGAAGCGATCGCAACTCCCGGTCATACTGATAGCCATAATGCCTATTTAGTCAATGGTACTCACCTGCTGACTGGAGATTCACTGTTAATTCGTGGTTGTGGACGGACTGATTTCCAGAGTGGGAATGCAGGGATGATGTATGATGCAATCGCCCAACGATTGTTTACATTGCCTGAGGAAACCTTAGTTTATCCCGGTCATGATTATCGTGGTAACACAGTTTCCACTATTGGGGAAGAGAGACGCTGGAATCCTCGGTTTGTGGGACGTAACCGCGATGAATTTATGCAATTAATGGCAAACCTGAATCTACCCAATCCGAAAAAGATTATGGAAGCAGTACCCGCTAACCAACGTTGCGGTAACATTGCTGCGTAACAAAATTACACACAAACTTACCGGATCTCTGCGTTTAAAAATCCTACATCCTCATAATCAACGGAGTCGTGTATGACTTGGATCATTGGGCATTTACTAGCTGCTTGTATTGGGATTAGCTTGGGTTTGATTGGTGGTGGAGGTTCTGTGCTGGCGCTACCAATTCTAGTGTATGTCATGGGTATACCTCCAAAATCTGCGATCGCCATGACTTTGGTCATTGTCGGTACTGTTAGTTTATTGGGTGTCATTCCTCACTGGCGAGCTAAAAATGTTAATTTCAAGACTGCATTTATTTTTGGTTCAGCAACGATGCTGGGGGCATTTGCGGGGGCAAAAATTGCTACACTGCCAGTAGTCACCGAAACTTTTCAAATGATGCTGTTTGCAGTCATGATGTTGCTGGCTGCTGTGTTGATGATTCGTCGTAGTTCCAAGCCTGTAGCAGCAGATGATAAACTGGCATTCTATCCTCCACCTGTGTGCAAGTATTGTTGGTTGTGGTTAATGAGTGAAGGTTTAGGGGTTGGGGTGCTGACTGGATTGGTTGGTGTTGGTGGTGGATTTGCGATCGTCCCAGCTTTGGTACTGTTGGGAAATGTACCCATGAAACAGGCGATCGGCACATCCTTATTAATTATCGTATTTAATTCAGTTGCAGGTTTTTTAGGCTACTTGGGACATGTTTCTTTAAATTGGAACTTGATGTTCTCTTTTATTGTAGCTGCGAGTGCAGGAACAATTTTGGGTGCGTACTTGGCTGAATTTGTTCCAGCTAATAGACTTCAGAAAAGTTTTGGTTATTTTTTGCTTGCGGTTGCGACTTTGGTTTTGGTGCAGAATCGGCAGCATCCTCAGTCTTCGCAGGTGGAAAATCATAGCACTGCAAGGATGGTAGAGCGTAATTTTGGGGGTTAGTGGTTTTCTGTCGGTTCGCTCATTTTCCAGAGGTGAGAGGTAATTATGTCTTGCACAGCTGGGAATTTAGCTGATAAAGGGACTCAGGCATTTTCAACTGAGCTTTAAACTCAGAACTAAAGTTTTTTATTCATACACCCTAACCCCACACCCTTTTCTTTGTAAGGGTGATCGCCTACCAGAAGAAGCCCAAATAAGTTAGAATTTTACGAGCTGTATATTAACGTGAGCTTCTAACGAACGGCATTCGTTATGCTTTAGAAGAAACAATCTAGTTTCCTAGAAGTTCGACGGACGGCGACCACAACCCAGAAAGCTTACTCCTAGAGGGGTTTAAGATGTGGGATATCAAACAATAACTAAAATTAACTTTTTGTCTGCCTCATACGTAGCTATGTGTCTAAAGTTAAAATTTTTATATTGCTTTATAGACAAAGATTTGAGCTTTTTCTTAACTGTGGTAAGACAGCACTGAGGATTTATGCTCAAAATCACAAACAAAAGCAACTTGGTGTTACAAAGATATTATGTCAGCTTCAGCAAATAATTCTGCTCCACTATTAGAAGTTCAAAACGTTCACGCCGGATACATTAAAGACGTAGATATCCTGCAATGTGTGAATTTTCGAGTTGAGCTAGGGGAGATAGTCACAGTGATTGGCCCCAATGGTGCTGGTAAATCCACCTTGGCAAAAACCATTTTTGGACTTTTGACTCCCCATACAGGCACAATTACCTTTAAAGGCGAAAATATTGCTGGACTAAGGTCAAACCAAATTGTGCGGCGGGGAATGTGCTATGTACCGCAAATTTCTAATGTCTTTCCCTCTTTAAGTGTGGAAGAAAACTTAGAAATGGGGGCTTTTGTGCGTAACGTTCCCCTCAAACCCCTCAAAGATCAAATATTTACCATGTTTCCGAGACTAAGCGATCGCCGTCGTCAACGTGCTGGTACTCTATCTGGAGGTGAACGTCAGATGTTAGCGATGGGCAAGGCTTTGATGTTGGAACCGAGTTTATTGCTCTTGGATGAACCTTCTGCGGCTTTATCCCCTATTCTAGTCACGCAAGTATTTGAGCAAATTAAACAAATTAACCAGGGGGGTACGGCGATTGTCTTAGTAGAACAAAACGCCCGTAAGGCCTTGGAAATGGCCGATCGCGGTTATGTACTAGAGTCAGGACGTGATGCGATCGCAGGGCCTGGTCAAGAATTGTTGAATGATCCCAAAGTGGCCGAACTATATTTAGGAGCAGGTAAAGCACATTAAACTAATCTTTTGATTAAGCTTAAATGACTCTTAAACCGTGTTAAAAATCCTCCATGATTCTCCAACTCCTCCCTGAACACTTACAAACTATTCACACTCATGCCGAAAGCACATACCCAGACGAATGCTGCGGTGTAATACTAGGCCATCTGGATAGTAGCAAAACAGTGGTAGAAGTCATACCAACAGAAAATGCTTGGAATCAGGAGGCGGCTAACTTTCCAGGCGAAGTACATAGTCAAGAACGGCGATATGCGATCGCCCCCCAAGCCATGTTACAAATACAAAAAAAAGCACGGGACAATTCCCTCAATATCATCGGCATCTATCACTCCCATCCCGATCATCCCGCCGTACCCTCAGAGTGCGATCGCATATATGCTTGGCCAGAATATTCATATATAATAGTCTCCATTCAAAATGGTAAAGCTAATGATATTCAAAGCTGGAGTCTTGATGATCATCATCAGTTCCAACCAGAGTTAATTGAAAATATTATTTAACAACTTACAAAAAATTATCGTTTTTCGATAGTATTAATACTCCGTGCTGACCCACCAAAACTGCTATGCTCAACCCCAATCTGGATGAAATTCAGTTAACCAAAGACGATTATGAACGCTATTCCCGCCACTTGATTTTGCCAGAAGTTGGACTGGAGGGACAAAAACGCCTCAAGGCTGCCAGTGTATTGTGTATCGGTACAGGTGGACTAGGTTCACCACTACTGTTATATCTGGCAGCAGCAGGTATCGGACGCATTGGTATTGTTGATTTCGATGTAGTCGATACTTCCAACCTGCAACGTCAAGTAATTCATGGTACATCCTGGGTAGGTAAACCCAAGATCGAATCGGCAAAACACCGCATTCACGAGATTAATCCTCGTTGTCAGGTTGATCTGTACGAAACTCGTCTAAGTTCCGAAAATGCCTTGGATATAATTAAGCCCTACGATGTTGTTGTAGATGGTACTGATAATTTCCCCACCCGGTATTTAGTTAACGATGCTTGCGTGTTACTAGACAAGCCCAACGTCTACGGTTCGATTTTCCGTTTTGAAGGGCAAGCTACAGTATTTAACTACGAGGGTGGCCCTAACTATCGTGACTTGTACCCAGAACCACCACCACCAGGAATGGTTCCATCTTGTGCAGAAGGTGGTGTACTGGGTGTATTGTGCGGCATCATTGGTACGATCCAAGCTACAGAAACAGTCAAAATTGTTATGCAACAGGGTAATACCCTAAGTGGGCGATTACTGCTATATGATGCCCTAGAAATGAAATTCCGGGAGTTGAAACTGCGTCCAAACCCCATCCGCCCAGTCATTGAAAAACTCATAGACTACGAACAATTTTGCGGTATCCCACAAGCTAAAGCAGAGGAGGCGAAACAGCAAATGGAAATAGCAGAAATGACTGTCAAGGAATTGAAACAATTGCTAGATAGCGATGCCAAAGATTTTGTACTGCTGGATGTCCGCAACCCTCATGAGTATGAAATTGCCAAGATTCCCGGTTCAGTTTTGATACCCTTACCCGATATTGAAAACGGAGCAGGTGTTACCAAGGTCAAGGAAATATTGAACGGTCACCGCTTAATTGCTCATTGTAAGATGGGCGGACGGTCTGCCAAAGCCCTCGGTATCCTCAAAGAAGCTGGTATTGTCGGGATTAATGTCAAAGGCGGAATTACCGCTTGGAGTCGAGAAATCGATCCTGCGGTTCCCGAATATTAACGAGCTACCAGCCCTTGTTTCATTGAAGGGCTGGTTTTCATCTATAGGAATCCGGTTTTATTTCTAAAAAAAATTAAGTATTTGTAGTAGTGCGTCAAGTTTAAATTGATGGATAAGTAAATTTGTAGTAAGGACTTTAGTCCTTATCTTCTAAGCACTAAAGTCCTTACTACAAAACCTCAAAATTAGCTTGACATACTACTAGTCTCTAGTCCCTCTGTTTTTTTGCGCCGTCTCCATAAAAAGCCAGTTGACATCAAGCCCGTAATAGATAACAAGCCAAGACTTGTATCTGGTTCTGGTACTGCGCGAGTATCAGAAATTCCTAATCCTGGTAGTTTTTTAGTACTTTCCTGCACAGCACCTTGTAATAACTCAGGATTTAACCCCAATGCATCTAAAGCCGTAACAGCAACTTGATTTGTTTTTACCGTCTGCGTTTGGATTGTACTTTTGAGTTGAGAAGGTAAAATACCACTAGCAGCAATCAATGCAACATGAGTATCGTCATCCGAAAAACCACCATGTTCAGCCCTTTTTATGCTATCTGAAATCACATATCCAGGGTTCAGTTTGATAATTAAATCTGGTGTACGATCATCTGACAGCGGATTGCCAAAGCCTGCTTGTTGTAGTGCGTTACCAGATAACACCTCATTAATCCCTGGATTGTTGAGATTCTTTAAAAGAGTTGTTGCAGTATCAGCTTGACTTTGATCTGCAAGCCAAAATAAACCAATATCATCTTGTGTTGCTTGATTTACGGTAATCCCAGCTTTTTCTAAGACATCTGTAAATGTGTTTTCGGAAATCAGGGTAGCTGCTCCCTCACGGGGATTTTGACCGTGTTTTGCTGTTAAGACTACTAATGTTGAATCAAACAAATTTTGTTGCTTCAATGCATTAACTATGTTCCCGATACTAGTGTCTGTATGTTGTAGAGCATCAAGGAATCCTGATGAGGGTGTTCCATCAGCAGCAATCCCACCATTACTGCTAGCATCCTTTTGAGCAACGCTAAGGGCTTGAAAATTCATGCCAAAAAGAGCAGGAGTTCCCGGAGTAATGGTTCCTTGAGAATCCTTACCAACTATTTGGTTTAAAAGCGCATTTACCTTCAGATCATCATAAGCCTCTGTAAGGGTAGTACTTTTAGTTGTCGTTTGAAATGTGAGATTGCTAGGATTTTGAGCTGTTGATTGATCAACTAATTTGCCGTTTTCCAGGGCTACTTTAGCATTGATTTCTGGAGCATAAAAATCATCAACTCCCTTACCTGAAGGCCCATTGGCAAGGTCATAGGCAGGATGTTTGTCAATAAATGCGGTGTGTAACCCAGCATCGTGGGCTACCTCAAAAATTGTGTTGACATTCAGGTAGTTATGAGGATAAATAGGTTTTCCTGTGCTGTCTACTGGCAACTTACTTGCATCAATGCTACCTTTACCAAAATCACCACCTCCACTAAGAAGATTTGGGTTTTTATCGATGCTTTCATCAAATAGAACTTCAGTACCAGCAGGACTCCCTGGTTGACTCAATAATGAACGACTATAAGAATTGTCATAATAAACCCCTGTAGTTTTTGGACTGGCTCCTGTTAAGTAGTTTAATACACCAGGAAAGGAATCGGAGGGTATGCTGGTAAAGGCGTTAGTGTAAGTAACACCATTTGCTTGTAAACCCTTAATATTAGATAAATAGGGTTGAAGCATAGGATCAGAGATGTCAGCATCATGTAGTCCATCTACTGATAAAAGCAAAACATGTTGATAAAGGCTGGCTGCTGTTGCTGCTGTATTACCAAATTGTAAAAATGTCTGCCCTGTTAAAATAGCTGTGCTAAAAAGCACTGTTTTTAAAACAGCAGGTAGATGAGAATTGCTAAATCGAATCATGCTTATTTGTTTCCTTTGCTGATACAGTACCGTAGGTATTGTTCTAGACTTATGGTTATTAGTGTTATCAATCAATAAAATTAATAGTTGCAGAACTGAACCAACGAAGCTAAAACTATACAGAATGCTGTGATGGATACTTGGTTACAAAGGTATTTGGTTACTGAATCGCAGAAGTTTAAATTCCTTGATTGGACTTATCCGCGTTTAAGGAATTATCGATCTTATGAATTTGATGTTTAAAGATCAGCTTTATTGCTACCATTTTTTGATTGATAATAGGAAGATTACGATAATTAAATTAAGTTAAAGTTAAGAATGTCTGATAAGAACTTTAAGCTTTACCTTCGTTACATGGCGGCTCATGTCACGCTCCCTACTTTTATTAGTTCTGAAATAATCCACGTACTGTTACCAAGCCCTAATAAGTTAGAGGTAGAGCATTATGAGAATTTTAATAATTGAAGATGACGATCGCATTGCCAAACCATTAGCCGAGTATTTAAGACGACAACACCATATTGTAGATATAACAACCGATGGGCTTGAGGGGTGGGAATGGTCTCAGTCAGGATTGTATGAGCTAATTTTATTAGATTTAATGCTTCCTACATTAGATGGAATTACTCTATGTCAGCGTTTACGTGCTGCTTCATCTAATGCCTTAATACTAATGCTAACAGCACGAGATACAACAGGCGATAAAATTATTGGACTCGATGCTGGCGCTGATGATTACTTGGTTAAGCCATTTGACTTAAAAGAGTTAGCAGCACGCATTAGGGCTTTAGCTCGAAGAACTCCAGAGATTCGTCCCCAGATTTTAATCCACGGTGATTTGCAACTAGATCCAGCAACTCAACAGGTTACTTATGCAGCAAATATCATATCATTAACTCCTAAAGAATATATGATATTAGAATATTTTTTGAGAAATCCCAATCAAGTTGTGACTCGTTCTGTAATTCTTGACAAACTGTGGGACTTTGATAAATCTTCGGGAGAAGGAAGTATTAAAACTCATATTACAAATTTGCGAAATAAGCTCAGAGCATCTGGAAGTTCAGAAGAATTGATTGAAAATATATATGGTATTGGTTATCGTTTAGGTAACAATTCAAATGATTTAATATAAATATCTATTTATTTTTTTATCACATTTGTAGTAGCAAATCTCTCAGGCAATAACTAATAATTTGATAGCTCTAAAAACGTGTTTCAAAAAATTCGGTATCGGTTGTTGTTGTCTTACTTGCTGGTGTTTGCATCGCTGCTGGGAATATTTGCGATCGCAGTCCGAGTTGCTTTCACTCGCAGTCTAACTGAACAAATAACAGATAAACTCACAGCTATAGGGAAAGGTGCGGCTGCAAATGTAGAGTTTGAAAAAGATCGCCTAACGGTTGAAAGTGACTTTCGTCCACAAGACTTAATTGCTTCTCATCAAGCATTACAGTGGTTTGATACTCAAGGAAATTTGATTACCCAACAAGGGCAAACTATTTTAACTTTACCTTTATTACCAAATAAAATAGTACAAACTCAGACGGGTAAAGTTTCTATTCAAGCAGTGACCGTACCTGTTATCGCTAGTGACAATGGTCAATTAATTGGATATGTGAGGGTGAGTCAATCTTTAGAAGAATTTGATGAAACCCTGCAAAAACTCGACTGGGGATTAGGCGGTGGAATTATTATAACTTTAGTTCTTAGTAGTATTGGCGGAATTTTACTAACTCGTCAAGCAATGCAACCCATTGAAGAGAGTTTTCAAAAGCTCAAACAGTTTACTGCTGATGCTTCCCACGAACTACGCAGTCCATTAATGGCTATCAAAATTAATGCCGAGTTACCCCTAGAATATCCAGATGAAATCGGGCCAAAAGATGCAGAAAAGTTTCAGGCGATCGCCAGCGCCACTAACCAAATGACTCGCCTCACAGAAGACTTACTGTTATTAGCACGCACCGATAAAGTTCCTACTCAGAATAAAGATACTCTAAATTTAACATCAATATTGGAAAACATAATACAATTGTATAAACCTCAAGCTGAAGCCAAGCAAATTAATTTGAAATTTCAATTAATTACTAATTTTCAATTAATAGGTGATCTAGTTCAATTAACGCGACTGTTTACTAATTTAATTGAGAACGCACTCTACTACACACCATTAGGAGGCGTAGTAGAAATTAAAACTAATCGTGTTGGTTCCCAGCTTTATGTAAACGTGCAAGATACAGGTGTAGGAATTTCACCAGAGCATATAGACAAAGTTTTTGAGCGTTTTTGGCGAGCAGATCAGTCTCGTTCTTATTGGTTAGGTGGTTCTGGTTTAGGACTGGCGATCGCTCAAGCTATTGCCCAAAATCATGGCGGATTAATTACTGTTACAAGTCAATTAGGAGTTGGTAGTTGTTTTACTGTACGTTTACCAGCTTCTTGACTATCAAGACTTGACAAACTTTACTTTTTATGATTTAAAAAATGATGTAGTAAATACCAAAATACAGCTATATTAATTAAAAAGACTATCAATGTTAGTATTGTTATTCCTTTAATTAATTCAAATATTTCTGGAGGTATGCTAATGCCAACTAGTCCCAATACTAACAGTATTGCCCAAGATTTATCATACCATAAACCAGCTGCTTCAATTGCGGTTACAATAGCGTAAGCTCCAGTAGCTATTCCGCTAACCTTGAGTTTTGTTGGACTGATATTTATAATATTATCTATTAACCATTCAATAATTGTTAGTTTTGTTTCTAAAATATAAGATTGAGAAAATAGAGCCAAACTCTGATGATTTTTTAGAGTAAAGAGCAAGGCTATAGATGTAACAGCTAGTAGAGAAGCAACAAAAGCCTTGTAAATTACAATTGCTAATAAACCAAGTGAACGCTTAGTTCTCATGTAACCTCTCCACATTATTTAAACTTTTCTTGATTATAATTATCCAGATTATGCAGATTAGGGATTGCTGAAGATAACCTTCAACAATCCCCAATAGTCTATGTTTGGTTAATGTACGCTACAGCGGTTTTTTACTTAACTTCTGTTGAGGTAATATAATTTCCCATTCACTACTTATTTACCATCATCATTGGTTTCGCGATCGCCATCACTAGTTTCTTTAACTTGAATACTACTCTTGGGGCGAGTGGCTTCATTCTTCTCATCTTGTTGATTGTAATTCTCAGTATAGAGAACTTTGCCATTACCAGCATCTACTGTAACTTCTTGCTGACCAATTTCTACAGCATAAACTAAGTTGCCATCTTCATTTTCGAGTTTGACGCTTTTGGCTTTACCTCCCACAGATGCTTCAGCTGCTTGCTGTGCTTGTTGTGCTGTAATTTTAGCTAGCGGTTGCAGTTTTGCTGCTTCCTGCTGTTCTTGTGCATCGTCGTTGGTTTCACCGTCGCCATCACTGGCTTCAGCAACTTGGGTAGCGCTACGATGCTGACGCGCAATTGCTACCGGAGATTGTGGTTGTTTTGCAGATACAACTTTCGATAATCCAGCAAATCCTAAAGTACCAACAAAAGCTACTGCCAAAACGATTTTGTTTAAAGTTTTCATCCTTGTACAATCCTGTATTTCTGAGTTTGTATTTTCACTGTAGGTAATAAAAGTTCAGAAATAGTCAAGATTAAAGAGAGTTTGATAAATTCAATATCAAATCGTGAAATTAACTTTTAATTAGTTATTTTTAGGACTTTGATCAGGAAAAAGTTTATTTTATATCAAATCTTGACTATTTCTTGACTTTTGCTATGTAAAGTACAAACACTCAGTGATTTCTTACAATACAGCCAATTTGAGGATGTGATGTAATCTCACTTCTACCGAAAAATTAAGAAGGAGAAATATCATGAAGAAGATGTTAAACAGGGTTCCAAAAGTTACACTTTACTTTTGGATTATTAAGATTCTGGCAACTACAGTGGGTGAAACTGCGGCAGATTTTCTGTCAGTAACGTTGAACCTTGGTTTAAGCGTGACATCTTATATTATGAGTGGCTTGTTGCTGATTGCGCTTTTAAATCAGTTTAGACTTAAACGGTATGTCCCAGCAAGCTACTGGTTTGTGGTCGTTTTGATCAGTATCGTTGGCACACTAATTACTGATAAATTGGTAGACGATTTTGGAGTGAGTTTGGTGACAACTACCATAGTTTTTAGTTTTATCTTGTCGGTAGTTTTTTGGCTTTGGTATTTAAGCGAAAAAACATTAGCCATGCACTCCATCCGTACAGCTAAAAGAGAGATGTTTTATTGGTTGGCTATTTTATTTACGTTTGCCTTGGGTACTTCAACAGGAGACCTTTTAGCAGAAGCTTCGGGGCTAGGTTATGCCCAATCAGGATTAGTATTTGGTACTTTAATTGCAATCACAACCATTGGTTATTATTACTTCAGTTTGAATGCAGTCTTGGCATTTTGGATAGCCTACATCTTGACTCGTCCCCTTGGAGCATCTATTGGCGATTTCCTGTCACAACCTGTTAAACAAGGTGGACTCGGTTTCGGTACAGTTGGAACGAGTATGATTTTTCTTTCTATAATCGTCAGCCTAGTTATTTACTTAAGTCGTAAGCAGAAAAAACCAGCTTTATTGCCGATTGATGGACAAGAGTGATTAGCGATCGCAACGACGCTGGCATTCTCTGAAGCCGCAAGTTCTAATCTGATAACCTGATAGTAAGTAAGAATAATAATGAGCAAACTGCCAGCAATCACTGTGTTCTTTTGGATCATGAAGATATGTGCAACTACTCTGGGAGAAACCGCAGGAGACCTTTTATCGATGACGCTAAATGTCGGCTATGCGGTTAGTTCCATGATATTGATTGGAGTGTTTTTAACTACTCTTGTGACTCAATTGATATCGAAAAGCTATAACCCATTACTTTATTGGACTGTCATCCTTTCAACCAGCACAGCTGGTACAACAATGTCAGATTATATCAATACCTTTGCCAAAATAAGAGCCTAGATAAATTTTGGCAAAAGTGGCAAAATTAAGCATACATAAGCGTTTCGATGAAAAGGTGGTTTTTCATCTGAAACCCTTATCCTGCTGTCAATACGTTAAAAAACCCTTGTAGGAAACCTTAAAGGAATTTTTAGGACTGATTGTTTTTGCCAACCCTCAAAGAAATGGGAGTTAATGGTTAAAGCATCATCATCTCACCCTCGTAAATTGGCGAAGGTATTGATTATATGGATCGCACTTTAGGGCTAGGCTACGCTAAAGGGTCTATAATTTTAGTCACCATTCTCTTGGCTATTTTGGCATTCTGGCGATTCAGTGTTGGGTCTCTATCTGTTACTAACATCAAAACACCTAAACTTGAGCTGCTTTATTGGACTGCAATTCTATTTTCAAATACTTTAGGTACTGCCTTGGGCGATTTCCTCGCCGATAGTTCAGGACTTGGATTTGCAGGAGGAGCATTGCTAATTGCTAGTTTGCTTGCCTTAGTATTAATAGCGCATTATTATACTCAAATTTCCCAAGTCATGTTGTTTTGGATTGCGTTTGTTCTAACCCGACCATTTGGTGCAACACTGGGGGATATTCTGACAAAATCACATGCAAAAGGTGGACTTGATTTTGGTACTATAGGCTCTTCTATAGTCCTTGTCTCGATACTTGGAGTTTGTATCCTGTTCACAACTCTAAAGCAGAGAAGACTAACCGTGGCTATGCCTTCTAACGATGAATGACATTAAAGTATGCTTCGACGAATTTCTCATTTCTGGTTACATCGTATACATCGACGTTTGGCTCCCTTAGTTACCACAATTGGTATTGTTGGACTTGCTAGTTGTCTGCTGATCCTTTTTGTTTTAGCAAAACTGGCTGATGAAGTTTTAGAGCGAGAAGCTTTTGCATTTGATACTACTTTTCTGTTATGGCTACATCAGTTTGCCAATCCAAGTTTAGATAATTTAATGCTGTTTATTACAAATCTTGGTAATCCTAGTACAGTGGTTACAGTTGCAGGCGTTACTTTCTTGTTACTTTGGTGGCAATGTTACCGAGAAGAAGCGAAAGTTTTTGTACTTGTTTGCTTGGGAGGGGTAATTTTAAATAGAGGGCTAAAGTTGTTTTTCTCTAAACCTCGCCCCGAATTATGGCATGGCTTGATTGATGAAACATCTTTTAGTTTTCCTAGTGGTCATGCTTTAGGTTCTATGGTGCTTTATGGTTTTATTGCTTACGAGTTGGCAACTCACTATCCTCAGTTTGCTAAAGTTATTTACAGTTTGACAGTTATTTTAATTGCTGCTATTGGTATCAGCCGCTTATATTTAGGGGTTCATTGGCCTACAGACATCATTGCAGGTTATGGAGTCGGTTTTTTGTGGCTGATGATATGTATTACGATACTGAAATTACAAAAACTGAGGATGGAAAGTTAGTTGAGTGAAATATGCAGTAAGCCCAAAACCAGAGCATTAAACCAATTCGCAATGACGTTTTGTAACGGGGATTTGACTCCGACACAAAAAGCCTGAAGCAATTTTATTGCCCAAGATATTTATTTCCGTTTTTCCCTACACTCTGTTTTCTGTCAGTGCTGTTGCAATACGGTTCGGTTAACCAAAAATCTCAATTTTTAGAATCCTAAATGGTTGATTATGACGTTCCAGTTTTGAGAATAATGTCAATTATCAATCTTATCCGAACCGTATTGAGTGCTGTTGAGATTAGGGAATCTTTTAATACATTCAAACGATTCTAGGTACTAGTAGACAAAATGGCCATCCTTTGAAAGAATGAACCCATTAAGATACCTTAAAAAAGTTTTTAGAATTTAATGTAAACAATTATGTTGTTTTCGGGTAATCAATAATATTTTACTCGACCCACAGCATTGATATCGACAATGACGAACTCTCCAAATTCTGGAAACGATCAGAAATCATCCAATCGTCGTCTGTTGCTCCTCTTCTTAGGACGTACCAGTCTCGCTTTAGGTGCGATTTTACTGGCTGCGATCGCAATTGGTGCTTGGTGGGCTAGAAACTATGTATATAAAGATTTAGCACCGTTAGTAGAGAAAAATCTTCAGGACTTGCTGGGTCGTCCAGTCAAAGTTGGGCAAGTTGAAAGTTTTTCCCTCTCTGGTCTAAGATTTGGCTACCTAGCAATACCAGCAACTCCTACAGATGCAGACCGAGTAATAGCAAAAGCATTAGATGTGCAGTTCTCGCCTTTGCAAGTCCTCTTTACCAGAAAATTAATCTTAAATGTCACATTAGTTCAGCCCGATGTCTATATCCAACAAGATAAAGATGGTCGGTGGGTAACGACTGAAGTTAAGACTGGAGAAGGAAAAGGTATTATTCAAATCCAATTACAAACCCTGCGGATTCAAAATGGCGATGTAGAAATAATCCCACTCGCCGCACCAACAAAACCAAAAGGCTCAGTAGTATTAGATCAAGTCGGTGGTATTGCCCGATTTTCAGATGAAAATCAAAGAATTAGTTACGACATCAATGCTAAACCCACCAGGGGAGGCACAGTTAAAATTGTTGGCGAAACCCAACTAAAAACCCAACAAACTAATCTCAAGGTTTCAGCCCAAAATTTCCCAGCATCTAATATTAGTCGATTAATTGATTTGCCAATTGCTTTGCAAGCAGGGCGCTTAAATGCTGACTTAGCCGCAGAAATTCCACCCAATCTATCAGAAACAGAAGTTACAGGAACAGCTACTGCTAATCAAGTTACTGCCAAAATTCAAAATATTCCTCAGCAAATTTCTAATTTTAATGGCAGATTTATCTTTCAGGGTCAGACAGTTGCTTTAGAAAATCTGAATACAAATTTTGGCAAAGTTCCTATTGTAGCCAGAGGAACAATTAGTAACCAAACAGGTTTTAACGTCTTTGCTCAGATTAAACCAGTTAGTGCGAAAAATATCTTAGACACATTGAAAGTAAATTCACCAGTCCCAGCGACTGGCGAAGTCAAAGCAGATATCCAGGTGCAAGGGCCGATTCAGCAGCCAATCGTCAGCGGTACAGTAAGCAACACAAAACCGATTCAAGTTGACCGTCTCTTATTTCAAACTGTTAATACTGACTTCCGTTTAAATGTAAATCAAACTGCATCTAAATTTGTCGTCTCCAATTTAAAATTAGTCCCAGCAGCAGGTGGTCAAATTACAGGCGGCGGTCAAGCTACACTGGGGGACAGAGGTAAAGTATTATTTAATGCCCAAGCTGATGGTGTTTCTGGGGATATACTAGCACGAAGCTATGGCGTGAATCTACCGATCGCAGTGGGGAATGTTTCAGCAAAAGCCCAAGTTTCTGGCTCACTGAATCAACAACCTTTGAAACTAGATATTTCTAGTGTGCAAGTGACACCCCCAACAGGGGGACAAATCACAGCCAGCGGTCAAATTCAACTCGCACCCCAAGGACGGGTAGCTTTAGGGATTCAAGCCCAAAACTTACCAGGAAATGCGATCGCTCAAGGTTATGGTGTTTCTACTCCAGTTAATATTGGGGGGATATCTGCAAAAGCTACGGTTTCCGGTGATTTGGGTACACCTTTAAATGTAAATATTGCCAGAGTGCAAGCCACTCCAGAAGTAGGAGGGCAAATCACAGCCAATGGTCAACTTCAGCTAGCACCTCAAGGTAGGGTAGCTTTGAATATCCAAGCTCAAAATTTACCAGGGGATGCGATCGCTAGAGCATATAACTCTTCACCTAACATTACCATTGGTACTGTCTCAGCTAATGCTAAAGTTTCTGGTTCTTTAAACAATCTGCGGACAGTAGCCCAGGTACAAGCACCAGGAGCAACCTATCCCATTCGAGGACAAGCTGTAATTACTCAACAAGGCCAGAAAATTGTTGTACCCAACGCTGTTTTAAATGTGGCAGGTGGGACAATTACAGCTAAAGCTCAGGTAGCACAACAACGCTGGCAAGCTGTAGTTAACGCTAAAAAATTACAATTGAGCCGTTTTGCCCAAATACCGCCTCAGTTCCAAGGAGTTTTAAATAACGCGGCGTTAAATTTGTCGGGAAGCACTACTGCTTTTCAACCCTCAACCATTCAAGCTACAGGACAGGCTAATCTGAGTGTCGCCGGAGGTCAAGTTAACGTCAGCCAGATTAATCTTGATGATGGTCGCTGGCGAGTACTTGCCAATCTTGATAAAATTCAACTCAACCGTTTTTCACCACAGCTGCAAGGCAGACTCAATAGTAATGTCCAGTTAGCAGGCACAACAGCATCTTTTGCTTTACCAGATATTCGAGCCGATGCAAAAATTCGAGTTCCCCAAGGGATAGCACCGCTAGCACAACCACTCACAGCCCAAGTGCAATGGAATGGTAAGCAAATTATAGTCCAAAGAGCATCTACCCCAGGGCTGAATGCGAGGGGTGCGATCGCAGTTCAATTCCCGGAAACTGGTACACCCGAAATTGCTGGCTTTAATTTAGATGTGGTAGCCCAGAATTTCAACCTCAAAAACACAGGCTTTGATGTTCCTGGAGACATCGCCCTAGGGGGGCTACTCGATTTTAATGGACAAGTCACAGGCACTCCAGCAGTTCCTAACGCCAGTGGTAAGATTCGGCTGCGGAATTTTCAAGTCGCTGACTTGAAGTTTGACCCAGTTTTAGCTGGAAATGTGAATTTCCAAGGAGGACAAGGGGGAAAACTGCAACTTGCAGGGACACAAGATGAAATCGCTCTCAACCTGAATGCAAATTATCGCCCCACTTCATTTTTATTCCGCACCAATGGAGCAGTCGCCACAGGTAGAACCGAGGGAAATAACTTAATCGTCAACGCCCAAAACTTTCCCATTGCTCTTGTGAGTAGCTTCTTACCTAACAATCAATTGCAACCACTTGGGGGGAAACTATCCGGCAATTTAGCCGTGAATTTAAATAATTATGCCGTAGCTGGAGAGGTAGCGATCGCTCAACCTCGTGTTGGCAGAGTTACAGCAGACGCATTTCGGGGTAACATCAATTATGCCGATGGTGCTGCTAGTTTGGCGAATGGTCAACTGCAAATAGGAGACAGCAGCATTGCCCTGAGTGGAAATGTGCAAACCGGAAATAACCCACAGTTTCAAGTCCAAGCTAATTTTGCTCAACTCAGAATCCAGAAACTCTTACAAGCATTTAATATTTTCGACTTTCAAGACCTAGGTGGAGGGTTGGAGTCTCCAGATTTGGCTGGAGCAAATGTACTCAATACTGTGCCGATTAATTTGCCTAACGCAGACTTAATATCACAGTTAAAGTATTTTTCCCAAATAGAAGCATTAACAGCTAGACAACAGCAAGTAGAAGAAGCACAAACAGCAGCGCCTTTACCCCCCCTGACAGAATTAATGGGTGCTTTAAGTGGAGCAATTCAAGCAAGAGGTTCGTTGAAGTCTGGGTTAAATGTCGGCTTTAATTTGCAAGGTGATAATTGGCAATGGGGTGATTATTCTATTAATGAAGTCGTTGCTAATGGCACTTTTGCAGATGGTGTCGTCACCCTATCACCATTGCGTGTTGGCATCGAACAAGGATTAGTGGCTTTTTCAGGACAGTTAGGAACTGAGCAATTATCTGGAAATTTAAAAGTAGCAAGTTTACCTTTGTCACTTGTACAGCCTTTTATAGAACAATACCCGATAGATATCACTGGTCAGGTGAATGCTAACGCCACATTAGGAGGTAGCTTACAAGACCCCAATGTCAATGGAAATATAGCGCTAGCAGATGCAACTTTAAACCAACAACCTCTGCAAACAGCCCAGGTAGAATTTGACTACGATAATGCGCGATTAAATTTTGACAGTACTTTGTTGGTGACGGGAACACAGCCAGTAGCAATTACAGGTAGTGTACCTGTTTCGTTGCCTTTTGTCACAGCACAACCAGATAGCAATCAAATTAGTATCAACGCCAGTGTGAATAATGAAGGCTTGGCATTATTAAACTTGTTTACTAACAATCAAGTTGCTTGGGTAGATGGTCAAGGGCAAGTGGATGTCAACGTCCAGGGTACTTTAGATCAGCCAATTATCAACGGCAATGCCACAATCAATAATGCCACTTTTCGCGCTCAAGCCTTATCTGATCCTTTAACGAATGTCACAGGGACACTGCAATTTAATGGCAATACGCTCAATGTCCCAGGTATTCAAGGTAATTATAATCAAGGGCAAATCAGTGCTTCAGGAATCTTGCCGATTTTTTCTCCTCAACCGAGCGGATCGAATCCTTTCACAGTATCAATCGCAGACCAGCTAGATTTTCAGCTACCAGAATTGTATGAAGGCGGTGTTAGCGGTGATGTCGTCGTTCGGGGAACAGCGCTAAAACCGCAAATTGGGGGAGAAATTCGGCTGAGTGATGGTCGCGTCATCATTGGAGAATCGGCTACTACTGGCTCAAATCCAGCCGCGACAACAAACAATAGTAGTAGTACAGGAACTAAACCAGTAGCTAGTCCTAACACCACTACTTCATCCAAGTTACCTATCAGTTTTGCCGATTTACAGATCATCCTAGGCGACGATGTTAATGTTACCACTACGTCCCTACTGGACTCTCTACCGGGAGGAGACTTGTTTAGTCAGCCCATAGTTAGCTTTCAAGCGAAGGGCGACTTAACTATCAACGGTACATTAGCCAAGCCTCTGCCTGAAGGAGTCATTCGTTTAACAGGAGGACGACTGGCCTTATTTTCAACTGAGTTTACCTTAGCACGGGGCTATGAGCAAACTGCACAATTTATTCCTAGTCAAGGACTTGACCCTAACTTGGATATCCGATTGGTGGCAATTATACCCGAAGCATCGGCAATAGGTAGTCGAATATTAGAATCACCTTTTTCTGCTGAAATCAGTGATATTCAGGCTACCAGTTTTGGGACTTTACGTACTGTTCGCGTTGAAGCAAGCGTTAACGGGCCAGCTAGTGAATTGAGTCAAAATCTGGAATTGACAAGTGAACCTCAGCGTAGTAAGTCAGAAATCGTAGCTCTTTTGGGTGGCTCTATTTTAGGTGGTTTCGGTCAAGCAGACGCTACACAAGGGCTGACTAATTTTGCTAGCTCTACTATTTTAGGTGGTTTACAAGGAACCATCACTGCGTTAGGACAAGCTATTGGTTTCAGTGAATTTCGGATATTTCCTACCCCTGTCACTAGTGAATCATCTACATCCTCGATTCTTGATTTATCAGCAGAAGGTGTGTTTAATATCAATAGAAATTTCTCTGCTTCATTATCGCGGCCTTTGTCTAGTGATGGGTCTTTCCGCTACAACCTACTTTATCGACTCAACGATCAAATTTTGCTCCGGGGCTTAACTAATTTGGGAGATGAAAACCAATTACTTTTTGAATACGAAAGCCGATTTTAGGACAATGACAATATAGTTCAGATAAGGGTAGTTTGAGTTAAAAGAAACCAAATCGATTGACTAAACATCTTGATTTATCGGCGGTTAATTATTCTTATTTTAAGAAAGTAGTTGCAAAAAAAGTGTTTCCCAGTCAATCACAGGTGGTCTTGCTCCTTTATTGACCAACTCAAAAATTTGCCCTTGACTAGATGGATAAAAAATACATTCCACACAAGCTGCTGCAACATCAATCCGGCTAGCATCACCTGCAATAGTGTCGCCAGTACCTATGACCACACCAAGCTTACCTCCTGTTTGTGCTTTCAAAAGGGTATTGAGATCGTAGGAGGTATAAGGGCCATCAATTAAGCGTCCAGGGCGGATAATAGTGTAGGGCAATCCCGAATTAATAATAGCTTCCTCGCCTTTTTGTTTGGCATCAAGTACGCCAAAAGCATTGAGAATATTGAACGGTAGCTGATTTTTGCGGAGAATCCCGCAGGAAGACACGAAAACGAACCGCTGGAGATTGCGAGGTGCTGCTATTACTAAGTTACTAACACCTTGTACATCCACTTTTGTTGGTGTATTTTTGGCCTTTTTTTCTCTATATGTGGAATCCGAAAGAATAATTCCCCATTCAATCAAGTTAGGCTGAGGGTCAAATTCCCATCTAGCAGAAGGAAAAGCAGTAGTTCCAGTGCAACAAATAATGTGTGTAACATCCTGGGTGGCTGGGGAAAGTGTAGACAATTCGCGTGTGTCACCAACCACAATTTCCACTTTGTTATTAAACATATTTGTGGCTTTTGCAGCATTGCGTGTGAGAACGCGTACCTTCAACCCTTTTTCTAGCAGCTTTGCTACTACAATTTGCCCCACTCCACCAGTAGCACCAGCAACTAATACCAAATTTTCCTCTGACGCTTTTACAGAAGTCATAACTGCCCTTAAGATGGTCTATTGTTAATCTAATCTACTCAAAAAATTTAATAGATTGTTTGCTACTACCAAAGAATCACAGTCAAAAGCCCGGCCGTTATGACCGAGCTTTTGAGAAAAACAGGGGATATATTCCCCAAACTCTTAGTTATAGAAGTTCTGTATAAATCGCTGTGCTGTTAAGTGATACCACTGGAGCTTCGGTGATTCCGGAAAACTAGAAAAAATTTTTAACCAGTACGGTAAAACTTACCGTTACATGGAGTAGTTCAAGAATTGGCAGTACAAGAGCTAGTGCCTTATGCTACCAGACACACCTTTGCTACCTGGGCGATCGCTCAAGGGGTGTCCATCGAGAAAGTCGCTCTTTGGATTGGCGACACAGTAGAAACAGTACTGCGGTTCTATTGCCACCCAAATATGGTTGATGCAGAATGCCCAAATTTTTGATTAATTTGCTACTCATTTACTACTCAAAATAGTAATAACTTAATTCAGAACTGTTGTTTAGAAAGAGGTTGCCAGCAGAATGCCTTGGTTTGTCAAGATTGAAGCAGGTACAGTCGATAAACCCACCTTTGACCAATACGTACCCGCCCATAAAGCCTACGTTAAAGAGTTGATTGCCAAAGGACACAAAGCACGGACAGGATATTGGGCGCAGTTGGGAGGAGGCATGTTGCTGTTTGAGGCAACCTCAATGGATGAAGCAGAAGCAATTGTAGCTGCTGATCCATTAGTACAAAATGGCTGCGTTAACTATCAGCTTTACGAATGGAAAATTGTAGTCGAATAACAAACACTTACTGACTTTTGGTGTTATGCTTTTAGAAGACCTGGATCTATGCGGCTGTAACGCCCAAACTTTGTCAGAACCGGAAGGTAGCAGCAATACGGGATGCTTGTAGTAGGCGTAGTCTCCGGGTCGCCCTATTTTTAGGAGCGTTCAGGAGCAATGGCTGGTTTTGGTGATATTGTTCAAAAGGCTTTTTACCTCGGTGTTGGCTTAGCTTCTTACGCGGGTGAGAAAGCTGGGGTAAAATTAGCAGAACTGCGATCGCAAGTCCAAAAACTGGCAGATGAAATGGTGGCCAAGGGCGAAATGAATACAGAAGAAGCCCGTCGCTTTGTCGAAGATATGATGAAGCAAGCTCAACAGCCACAACCACCCAGTCAAACCTCAGATAAAACCTATCCATCTGAACCTCGCCGTATCGAAATCTTAGAGGAAGATGAAGAGCCAACTGTGAAACAAGCTTCAACTGAGAATGCGGATAAATTGCGCCAGCAAGTGCTAGAACTGCAAGAAGAGTTAAAAAGACTGCAAAACGATTAAGCAAAAGCAACTTTTTATCATTCTGTATTATGAGCCTGTTAATGCCCAGGCGATTGAAAATTGTATGGGAGAAGATGTGACAAACAAACTTCAAGCAGCAGCTTAAAATAGAAACGTACTGTTAGCATAAGAGTTAATTTACCAGCAGAAAGGTTTTTGCCTCTGATAAGCCAAGTTTCAGCCGATTCTCTCGGTTAGTTACAAGCCTCATCCCCTCGTGGGTGAGGCAGTTGACCTTGAGTAATATATAGTAAGCAGTACTTTGGTATGGCGTTATAGCCAGAGACTTTATAATATATTGCCTAGGGTGTACTCTAGTGCTTAACGCCGGGCAGCATTAAGGGCGTAAAGTTTATGGAACAATGGCAGAAGGATTTAACAGAAATTGTAGAAACAGTCGCTAATGAAGTAGAGCTATTCTTCCTAGGGATGAGTGAAATGGTAGATGCCTTTTTTGATCTGACGGAAGAATTTACTGAGCAAGTACAAAGTACTTTTGTTACTGAAGTTGATCAGTATTTACAAGATTTAGCTGAACCAATTTTTTCGGAAGTTTATTGGGAACTAGAAGAGATTGTGGCAGATTTAGATTCTGGTTTTCCTTATGCAGTTGAACCCACATCAGAACAAAACGCAGCCTGCATAGGTTGTAACAACTACCACGGTCAAGTATATGGCGGTAACTTGTTGGTTTGTGCCATGCATCCTCACGGGTGGGATGATGAAAGTTGTCCAGACTGGGAAAGTGAATAGGGAGTAGGGAGAAAGAATATTTATCAGGTGTTTCGTGAAATGGTATAAGACTTTTCCCCATGACAAATGACAAATGACAAATGACAAATGACAAATGACAAATGACAAATGACAAATTACCTGAAACTGTATCCCAAGTAAGCCCAGAAATGAAGTATGGCGAACGAGAAATTGCGGAAGGGAAACTAATTACATTTCCTAATCCGCGTGTGGGCAGGCGGTACGATATCAGTATTACTTTGCCTGAATTTACCTGTAAATGTCCGTTTTCGGGCTATCCTGACTTTGCCACAATTTATATTACCTACATACCTGACGAACGAGTGGTAGAGTTAAAAGCACTTAAGCTTTACATTAACAGTTACCGCGATCGCTACATTTCTCACGAAGAGTCAGCTAATCAAATTTTGGATGATTTTGTAGCAGCTTGTAACCCTTTAGAGGTGACAGTGAAAGCAGATTTTACTCCCCGTGGGAATGTACATACTGTTGTGGAAGTGCGGCATCAGAAGCAATCTGATCATTGAACATCGCAATTTTAATTCTCAAAAGCAGCTACTCGGTAATCTTTTTGGTGGCAGATTGTATCTTAACTACAACTGTTTTAGATAGAGGAATATATCCCAATTCCAGACTAGATTTTTGCCCCTCAGTTACAGCCCAATTCACAAAGTTTTTTAATGCTTGGGCTTTAACTGGGTCTTGATATAGGTGATAAGTTAAAAGCCAAGTGTAAGTAACAATGGGATAAGATTGAGTATCTGTAGGATCAGTGATAAAAGCAATCAATTTATCGGCGGGTAATTTCACTGCTTCTAAAGTTTTAGCCGCCGATTCTGGTGTAGGTATGATATAATTACCAGATTTATTTTCTAAAGCAGCAACAGGGATTTTATTTTGTGTGGCGTAAGCATACTCCACATAGCCAATAGCGCCTGGTATCTGTTGAATCTGGGCGGTAACACCTTCATTACCCTTAGCACCAATTCCCACTAGCCATGCTATAGATTTACCAGCCCCGACTTTGCTTTTCCATTCTGGATTGATAGCACTAAAATGTTGCGTCAATACGCTTGTAGTACCACTACCGTCGGCTCGGTGTACGACCTGAATCGGGAGATTGGGCAGATTTACCCCTGGATTAGCTAGGACTATTTGAGGATTGTTCCAATTTTTAATTTTTCCTAAGAAGATATCTGTGTAAACTTGGCGTGGTAGCTTAAGACCAGTTGATATATTGGGAAGATTGTAAGCTAACACTATTGCCCCAGCAGTTACGGGTAAAGCAATCACTCCTCTTTTGATCTTAGCTGCTTGTTCATCTGTAATTGCCACATCACTAGCTGCAAAATCCACAGTCCCATTGCTGAGCTGTTGCACGCCAACGCTGCTACCTACCGATTGATAATTAATTTCCACATGGGGATTTTGCTGGTTATAATCTGCAAACCAGCGTTGATATAAAGGTGCAGGAAAACTTGCTCCAGCACCAATTAGGGAAACATTTTTTATCCTTCTGTTCTCAGCCGTGCAGGAAGTGATACTCAACAAGACAGCGATTATGCTCAGAAGACAAGCCCGTCGCTGAAATTGAAGTTGAGCAGACATACAAATCTTTGGTTTCAATGTTTAATAAACAGCCTTGGTAATTCGTAATTCGTAATGACGCTCGCGGACTCGCTACCGCTACGCTAACGTAATTCGTAAGTAGGAAGACGGGAGCATCCACTTTTGGAAGAAACACCAGGCGATTGGAAATCGCGGCTACACAAACAAAGTCTGCCTATGCGGACTATCTTTAAACCCGCCTGCGCGGGTTTAGTTTGTATAGCCCCAGACTTCAGTCTGTTCGCGCAGCGTGCGCCTTAGCGCAGGGCTATTTGCCGAAAGTGGATGCACCCAAAAAGACTGTGTTTGAGAGATTCTTATGACTTTTTCTACATTCCTATACTAATTGCTACTCCCCCTCACAGATGGTTTCATTTTAAAGGAACTCCAAAAAATTAGATTCTATTGCTTCCACAACGATGGGACATTTTTTTAGTTGGAAGTCCCTAAAGCGGTGGATTAGATGCTAGAGATTCTGTGGGGTTAGCTTGAGCGTCATTTCCTGGTGGTAAACTTAGGCAATCTAAAATATCCAAAACCTCTTGTTCAAAGGCCACCTGGGCACGATTGGTTTTACCACCAACATACAAGCGATCGCCTTTTTGTAATGCCCAAATTTGCGAATGAGAGAAGTAACTCATCACTGTACCTAACATCAACACAGCAAACCCTGAATAAACCATAGGTATACCTGGGTCAGATTTAATTTGTAAGCCAGTGCTACCAATTACATCCACAATTTTAAGATTTACACCATTAACCTTGGTAGACATGCCAGTACGCACAGTATCAACTAATTTACCAGTGGAATCATAAATTAACACCATGCCTTGCAAATCTTTGGCGATCAAAGATACACCCTCACTTAAATCTGGCTTTGTGGGAATCCAACTTCCCCAAATCCGTCCCTGACCGTTGGTGTTTAATGATGCCATTGGCAACTGAAAAATGGGGCTATTATTAAATTGAATGCGAACTGCTGAAATTCCCCAATCAGTTTGATAGAAAGTTACGCCATGATAACGTAATGGCTGATTGACAAAAATCTTTTTGTGGTCAACTTCCTGTCCTTGATTATTCAAGACAGACATATCTGAATAAAACTGATCAATTCCACCAGTGGGAGTGTAATCAATCCAAAAACGATTGACGCGCACAGACCAATCTTTAAGAGTTTTAGTAGATGCCCAAGGCCCAGCATCGACAATATTTTGTACCTGAAATGTATTGCCACTAGCAACCATTTCCTGAGCCATAAATCCAGTCATTGCCCCTAAAATTCCCCCTAACAAAATAGTCACAATGCCCACATGCACTATGATGGGGCCAATGCGTCCGACTATTCCTTTACGCGCATAAAGAATATTGCTTTTTTCTTGAAAAATTTTATAGCGGCGCTTTTGTAAAATTTCGTTTAGAGAATTTAAAGAACTAGTATCTAATTCTGCACTCAAAGCTAATTTTTGAAATTGCCGTGGTTCTTCGTAATATTTCCAGCGACGGGCAGCTTTTAAGGCTGGTAACTGGCGAGTAAAAGTACAAGCGGTTAAACTAGTGCCAAACAAAATTAGTAATGACAGGAACCACCAAGTACGATACACATGGTCTAATCCGACTACTTGGATCACCTTCCAAGTTAAAAAACCAAACAAGGCGGGATGTTCGGGGTAGTTAGACTGATAGAATGCGGGTGACTGACCTTGCTCAATTACAGTACCGCTGACGCTGAACAAAGCGATTAATAAAAAAAGTGCGATCGCTAATCGTAAATTTGTCAGTACAGGCAAAAGCTCTTGCCGTAAAAATCGCCCAGGTATTGACCACCAATGTAATTCTGTGGACGTGGAATTATCTAAAGTCATTGCTTAAAAACTGCCAAAGGGAATGCGAGAAATTAAGGAAAATACGCCAAATCCTACCAATAACACCCCACTGACTGGGTTAATCCATCCAGACCAGCGCCGTAACTCTAGCAACTTTTTGATAGAAGCAGTAAAAGTACCTGCCAAAATCAAAGGTGCAACATATCCGGCTGTGTAACAAAGCAGCAAAACAGCGCCTAAAATTAAGTCTTGGGTGTTAGCAACCCAACCCAGTAAGCTAGCTAAAACCGGGGTGCTACAAGGAGATGCAACTAAGCCGAAAGTTAGCCCGATTGAGTAGGAACGTACTCCTGGCGGTAAATCTGGCGAAATCCAATTCGTTTCACCCAAGGATGGAAATTGTAGGGGTAATGCTTCTAATAAATTCAGCCCCATTAAAATAGCAATAACGCTCACAATAATCGGTAAACCAATTCCCACCTGACCGTATACTTTTCCGACCACCGCAGCTGCGATCCCCAGTCCTGCTAGTGTGGTTGCCAATCCTAAAGCAAACCATGTCGATTGAGCCGCAGCTTGCAGGCGGCCTTTCCCTTCGTAACCGCCAATGTAGCCAATGGTAATAGGCAACATAGATAGCATACAGGGCGTGAGACTGGTGAGTAAGCCAGCTACAAAAATGATGCCAATACTCAGTAAGCTCAGGTGCGTTAATTGGTTAGCAACAAGGGAATTGGCAAATTGTTCTAATTCATAAAGTCGAGTTTGCAAATTTTCAAACATGGATATTCCTAAGCGGGAAAATGCTTACTCTGCTTACATTTTAGCGTACTTTGTCAGTGATTAGCATGGGGCATGCTGAGACAGCGCTGCGGGAGGGAAACCCTCCCGCAGGCGAATGCGTTATACCATTTCATGAAATTATTGATACAAATTACTTTTCTTACTCCCCCTGCCTCCCCTGCTACCCCTGCTCCCCCTGCTTGCCCAAATGTATCAACTTTAAAGTGAAACGGTATTAGCGCAGCGTAAAGCCTGCGGCATAGCTTTGCTTAGAGCGAGCTTGTGTTCGCGCAGCGTCTCGTAGAGAGCGTCATCCGGGGCGTAGGGGAAAGAACTGTCCCCTGTCCCCTATACCCTGTTCCCTACTTAAATAAATTAGTACAATTCAATTAGTACATAAATACTGTTTTGGGATGGATTTGCTCACCATTGATATCAATAGCAGCAAAACTTAACACAGGTGTTACTAGATACTGTTTCCCACAGGTATCCGCCCTTTGGTAGACTTGAAGACTGAAATGGCCAGATGAAACGACGCAAAAGCAAGCAGTTGAGAGGGCGAGTTTGTGGAAAATACACTTGGGTTAGAGATTATTGAGGTAGTAGAGCAAGCGGCGATCGCTTCCTCGAAGTGGATGGGCAAAGGCGAAAAAAATATTGCTGACCAAGTAGCAGTGGAAGCCATGCGGGAGCGAATGAACAAAATCTATATGCGCGGTCGCATCGTTATTGGCGAAGGCGAACGCGATGAAGCTCCGATGCTCTACATTGGGGAAGAAGTCGGTATCTGTACCCAACCAGATGCCAAAAGCTACTGCAACCCTGATGAGCTAATTGAAATTGATATCGCTGTTGACCCTTGTGAAGGTACCAACTTAGTTGCTTACGGTCAAAATGGCTCAATGGCAGTTTTGGCAATTTCCGAAAAAGGCGGTTTGTTCGCTGCGCCTGACTTCTACATGAAGAAACTTGCAGCCCCAGCTCCCGCCAAAGGTTTAGTTGACATTAACAAGTCGGCTACTGAAAACCTCAAAATCTTATCTGAGTGCTTAAACCGTTCCGTTGAGGAATTGGTGGTTGTGGTAATGGATCGTCCCCGCCATAAAGAACTCATTCAAGAAATCCGCACAGCAGGCGCGAGAGTCAGACTGATTAGTGATGGTGACGTTTCCGCCGCCATCTCTTGTGCTTTTGGTGGTACTAATATTCATGCTTTGATGGGTATTGGTGCGGCTCCAGAAGGAGTGATTTCTGCCGCTGCTTTACGTTGCTTGGGAGGACATTTTCAAGGTCAATTGATCTACGATCCAGCTGTAGTACAAACAGGTTTGATCGGCGAAAGCAGAGAAGGTAATCTTGCCCGGCTGAAGGAAATGAACATCAATGACCCAGATAAGGTTTATGATGCCAACGAATTAGCTTCTGGCGAAACTGTTCTATTTGCTGCTTGTGGTATTACCCCTGGCACTCTAATGGAAGGTGTCCGCTTCTTCAATGGTGGTGCAAGGACTCAAAGCTTGGTTATTTCCAACCAGTCCAATACAGCCCGTTTTGTTGATACTATCCATTTGTTTGACGAACCTAAGAATCTGCAATTGCGTTAGTACTTAAGGAGTAGGGGGAGCAGGGGGAGCAGGGGAAGCAGGGAGCAGAGAGCAGGGGGAAAGAATATTTATCAGGTGTTTCGTGAAATGGTATAAGACTTTTTCCCAATGCCCAATGCCCCCATACCCAATGCCCCATGCCCAATGACGGCAGTTGCTCCACTTGAAGAGCAGCGCCTTGCGCGGGGAACCCGCGTTGGGGCGACTGCGGGGGAGACTCCATCGCGCAGCGTCTCCCCTTGCTTGGGAGAAGACCGCACTGCCTCCCCAATGCCCTTACCAATTCAATTACCAATTCAATTACCCATTACAAATCACCGATAAGAAATGAATATTGCAGTGGTGGGGTTAAGCCATAAAACAGCCCCAGTTGAAATTCGGGAAAAGCTGAGTATTCCAGAACCACAAACTGAAAGCGCGATCGCTCACCTTAGTAGCTATCCCCATATTGACGAAGTAGCAGTAGTCAGCACTTGTAACCGCCTGGAAATCTATATTGTTACCAGTGAAACGGAACATGGTATCCGGGAAGTTACTCAGTTTCTTTCGGAATACAGTAAATTGCCGATGCTGTCTCTACGACAACACCTGTTTATGTTGCTACATGATGATGCAGTCATGCATGTGATGCGGGTAGCTGCTGGCTTAGATAGTCTGGTACTTGGAGAAGGTCAAATTTTAGCTCAGATCAAGACTACTCACAAACAAGGGCAGCAATATAACGGTATAAAAACAATTTTGAATCGATTATTTAAACAAGCAATTACAGCTGGTAAGCGAGTTCGCACTGAAACTAGTATAGGTACTGGTGCAGTTTCTATTAGTTCTGCTGCTGTAGAATTAGCACAGATCAAAGTGGCAAATTTAGCCGCTTGTCGAGCAACAATTTTGGGTGCTGGCAAAATGTCACGGCTGTTAGTACAACACCTGGTTTCTAAGGGTGCTGTACAAATTAATATTGTCAATCGCTCTGTTGATCGCGCCCGCGAATTGGCACAACAGTTCCCTGAACAGCCTATACGCGTTCATTTACTATCGGAAATGATGACCGCAATTGCCGATAGCGATTTAGTGTTTACTAGCACCTCTGCAACTGAGCCGATACTTGACCGCGCCAAGCTAGAAATAATATTAGAGCCTAACCGTTCTCTAATGTTATTTGATATTTCTGTACCGCGTAATGTTCATGCGGACGTGAATGAACTGGCAAATGTGCAGGCCTTTAATGTCGATGATTTGAAGGCGGTAGTAGCGCAAAACTACGAAAGCCGCCGGAAAATGGCACAAGAAGCCGAAATACTTCTAGAGGAGGAAGTAGAAACTTTTGATATTTGGTGGCGTAGTCTAGAAACTGTCTCCACAATTAGTTGTCTGCGGAATAAAGTCGAAACCATCCGTGAACAAGAATTAGAAAAAGCTTTGTCACGATTGGGTTCAGAATTTGGTGACAAACATCAAGAAGTTATCGAAGCCTTGACAAGGGGGATTGTCAACAAAATTTTACATGATCCGATGGTGCAACTGCGAGCGCAGCAGGATGTGGAAGCCAGACGGCGCTGTATGCAAACACTACAAATGTTGTTTAACCTAGATGCTGGCGAGCAGTTTAACTAAACAATCTTAAAAATCTGTTGCCAGTGTTTCAGGTGCGTTAGCTTGTTTTTTAACGCACCTACAATTTTTATGTTTAACAATAATGTTTAACAATAACAATATAGGTATATAGCGATAGCCAGTTAGTTTAGGACATAAACTGATCATAAAACCCGGACACCAACAGACTTTCAACCCTTTCCCCCGTTCGCGTAGCCTCTCCCCTTCTCCTTTTGCTATCCATTACCCGGATCTTTCTCAACAAAAATACAAGTTACTTAAAAGAAGCCAAAAGGATTGATAGGCGAAGCAAGAGATAATCCTGAGATCAGTTGCGATACTGTTTTAGAAACAGTTGAATGGCAGTCTCTATGTGCCACTATTAACAAAAACCCAATCCCATTAAATACACAACAGTTTAAATATGAAAATTGATGAATTATCGGCTTTAGAAATCAGCTTTAATCAACTTATTGAAACTCTGCTGATCAAAAAAACAGCAAGCGAACAATTCACTGTTAAATTAAGCAGTGAACGCAGCCAATTTACTCGTTTCAATCATGCCAAAGTGCGACAAACTGGTTGTGTCGCTGATGGTTGGGTTGAACTGAATTTGATGGAAAATCAGCGTAGCAGTTTTCGGCAATTTCCCTTTACTGGAAACTGGGATTTAGACTGGCAATTAGCATACAAAGCTTTGCAAGAACTGCGTGATGAACTTTTATTTTTACCCGTAGATCCCTATCTAGTTGTACCATCAGGAACTCTTGCTAGTCGGGAAATACATTCTGGAAAGTTGTTAGCAGCAGAAGCAGTAGTCCCAACAGTATTGGAATTAGTTACAAATTTAGATTTTACTGGTATATATGCTGGAGGATCAGTAGTTAAAGCTTATGCTGATTCCAGCGGTCAAAAACATTGGTTTGCTACAGATTCTTTTACCTTAGATTATTCTTTATTCACTACATCAGGACAAGCTGTTAAAGGTACTTTTGCCGGAATTAATTGGGATGAACAAGCTTATATAGCCCAAATAAATCAAGCAAAAGAACAATTAAAATTACTTTCTCAAACTCCCCAAGAATTACCACGAGGACAGTATAAAACTTATTTTGCACCTGCTGCTGTTGCTGATTTATTAATGATGCTTTCTTGGGCAGCTGTCAGTGAAGCAGATATCCAACAAGGAAACAGTGCTTTGGCTGCTTTAGCACGTCAAGAAAAACAGCTTTCTCCAGCATTTAGTTTAAAAGAAAACTTTCAACGGGGGTTAGTGCCGCGATTTAATGAATTAGGAGAAATGGCAGCACCAGAGTTATCTGTAATAGAACAAGGCATATTAGTAAATACTTTGGTAAATTCTCGCACTGCTAAAGAATATGAAAAAATTGCTAATGGCGCTAATATTTCAGAAACTTTACGTGCGCCGGAAGTGAGTCCAGGGAATTTAACATCTGAGCAGATTATGACAAGCTTAGATACAGGATTATATGTCTCGAATTTGCATTACTTAAATTGGAGCGATCGCCCGACTGGTAGAATTACAGGTATGACCCGTTATGCGTGTTTTTGGGTAGAAAACGGCGAAATAATTGCTCCCATAGAAAACTTACGCTTTGACGAAAGCCTTTATCGCTTCTGGGGAGAAAATCTCGTTGATTTGACTACTTTTCAAGAATTTATCCCCGAAGTTGGAACTTATGAAGGTCGCCAACTTGGGGGTAGTCTAGTTCCTGGCATGTTGGTGAACGATTTCACCTATACCTTGTAATTAGGTGGTGAAAAGTCATGATTGCTAATGCGGCAATCCACTATGTGTCTACATTAAAAATCAGGCTTAACAATTAAAATAAAAATAAATCAAAACCAAAAAACGCCCCCCGTTACCGGAAGGCGTTTTTGATTCAGCGAAGACTTAGAAGATTAGCCGTTGATTGCAGGTGCGGTTA
>JAYGHB010000099.1:0-100135 GCA_034931985.1 Halotia wernerae UHCC 0503 | reverse complement strand
TTTCATCTTTCCCCTACACCCCACACCCCACACCCCATACCCTGTTTGTGGTCAGGTGTGCCCAACACAATTGTCGCTGCTCTGAACTTACCCAATTGTAGGCTCCATAACGATCTGAGTTTAAAATTCCATCAAAGGTTTCACCTAACAAATCTTTAGCCGCAGATGTACAGCGAGTTAGTGTAATTTGAAAGAATGTGACTAATGGCGTCACTGCCACCCACAACCAACCTTGGCTTTTTTTAGCGTTGTATCCATCCATATTTCCTTGAGAGAAGCTTGTTTCATCTGCTCCTACCACCGCCGCATTCTGAACGTAGGTTTTCGCTTCTGCTACTGCCAACTCTAGGGCAGTACTCGCCTCCATTCTCAGTTTATTGATTGTTCCCAAGCTCAGTCTGATGTCAAATATTTCCTCCATTGCTGTTTTCACCATTCTCTGACTATGGCGATACAGTCCACTTAATACCGCAACAAGAGCTACTACTCTTGTTCCATAATGATTTGACTCTACATCTGCTGGCAATTTTGCTCTTGTACTTTTACCACATTCCACGCATTTAAGCTGATGTAATCGATGTTCGATGATGATTGGTTTGATTGGTGGTATCTCTATATGCTGATGTCTGATTGGGTTCTCATCTTCTCCCTCTAAATGACTTTTGCAGCTACTACACAACTTTGGTTTGTGGTTTATTACCTCAGCACATTCCGATTCTGGGTAGAGGACTTTCTCAAATCTTTGATGCCCTGGTTGTCCCCCTACCTTCTTTTCACTCTTTTTCTTTTCTGCTTTCTTTTCTACATTGAGTGGGTCTGTTGATGGTGGTGATGATGAGTTCTTTGATGTTCTGTTCAGTTTTTCTTCTAATTCTTGTATCAACGCCTTCATCTCCTCCATCCTTCCTTTGACACTGGATGGAGTCTTTTCCCAATCCGATTCCGGTACTTCTGTTCTATAGATGTGGCTGATGAGGCTGATTTTCTTCATGACCTCTAATCTACCATCTCTCTGTACTTATTTTTCCTGGTAGCCTAATTTCTCCCGTGAACGGTTACCTTGTTACAAGTCATTGGCTATGCGGAAGTTAAAGACTGGAGTCCACTACTACCAACAGCTAATCAAGGTGAGGTCATGAGTATTTTAAGCCGTCAAATTTTGATGCAATAGGTTAAATACAGCAAAATATCGGGGCGTAGCACCTTGCGCCCCTACCTGTCACGCTTCAGACTACCAAAAATTGCATATGAATGAATAAAATTGCAAAAGTTGTCAGATTATACGATGGCGAAAACCGCAGATATCAGCACCAAAAAGTTAATTAGTCTTGCACTTAACAAATAGGTGAAATGGGTAACACAAATACCCGATATTGTGCCTGGAGAAATTCTCAATTCTGAATTTCAATGGATTAGTAGAGAAAGTGATGTTTTAATTCGTGTTGACAGTCAACAATATGGTGAATTCTTGGTTCTCAATGAATTACAATTGCGTCCTTCATCCCAAATGCCAAGAAGGATGCGTGCCTACGCAGCACTAGCGGAGGAGAAGTATAAATTACCCACATACCCAGTATTAATTAATATTTTGAAAATCAATGATGATGAAATACTGAGTAGATTTGCATCAAATATTGCTGGGTTACAAGCACGTCAAGATTATCGTGTGATTAATTTGTGGGAGGTTGATGTCAATATTGCCTTTGACCAACCGATACCTTCATTATTACTGTTTGTGCCGATTCTCAAAGACGGGGAGAACGAGTCTACAATTAGAGAAGCATTGCGGATTTTACGTGCTGATGAACAGTTAAATCAACTGGAGACAGTATTGGCATTTTTTGCCACCTTTGTGCTTGAGAGTACGTTAGTTCAGGAGATTATGAGGTGGGATATGGCTGTATTACGTGATTCGCCTTGGTATCAAGAAATTGAACAGCGTGGAGTAGAACAGGGACGGCGAGAGGAAATTTTATCCAATATCGAAATGAGTTTAGATGCTAAACTTGGCGGTCAGGGCTTGGAATTAATGCCCCAAGTCAACCAAATTTCTGAGCTAGAGCGGTTGAAAGAAATTTTACGTGGCATTGTCATAGCAACGACAATTGAAGAATTAGGTGATGTTTTGTAAGCGCGACAATTTAGTTATTACAAAAATATGGGTAATGACAAGTTCTTTAAGGGGAACGGCTATAGTTAACCGAACTGTATTGTCAGTAAAGCCGTTTTATAGTTGAAGCATGAGCATGAAAAACAACATGAACAATCACAAAATTGAGCTTACAGGAATCCCCGAACCTTTGCTCAAGCTGATTGATGAGCGAGTTCGCCAAACAGGCGGCGACAGAGCCGCGTACATCCGTGATTTGATTGAAAGGGATATCGCCACGTTAGAGAAACAAAAACAGCCAAAAGCCTCTCAAGGGGTAAAACGTCCTTTTGACCCTGAAGCTTGGGAAGCCGATATAAAATTACTTGCTGAACGAGCGAAAGAAATACCTATCCTACCACCAGAAGCTTTTACGCGAGAAAGCATCTATGGAAATCATAATTAATGCTTTACATAGCAGATACAAACGTCCTGTTACGGTTTATTCCGAAATTACGGCTATACACCCTACAGTGATAAATCCGTAAGTTTTTCTCCATTTAACTCTTCGCCATATCCCTGTATTAATTCTTAATCCCAGTCGCCGCAATACCCCGGATAAACTGACGCTGACCGATGAGGAATAGCACCATTACTGGCACAGTTGCAATTGTTACCGCAGCCATCATCAAAGGCCAATTATTGGTAAATTGCTCTTGAAACTCTGCCAACGCCAGCTGTACTGTTCTCAATTCTGGTCGTGTTGTAAATACTAAAGGCTTAAATAAATCATTCCATTCGGCGATGAAGGTGAACAAAAACAGCGTTACCAAAGCTGGACGCGCTAAAGGTAACATCACCCGCCACAAAATTTGCAGTCGGTTTGCCCCATCGATGGTTGCAGCTTCTTCTAACTCTACGGGAATTGTTTGGAAATACTGACGTAACAAGAAAATACCAAAGCCGTTGACAGCAGTTGGTAAAATTAGCGCCCAGTAAGTATTTATTAGGTGTCCCCACTTCAATACCAAAAAAATAGGTATCACCAGTAGTTGAAAGGGAATCACCAAAGTTGCTAGTACAACCAGTAGCAGCGCTTGTCTACCGCGAAACTTCAGTCTTGCGAGGGCGTAACCTGCCAATGCCGAAGTGACCATTTGAAAAGCCGTCACCGCGATCGCGACTAAGGTAGAATTAGCAAACGCCAGTAAAAATTTACCTCGCTGCCATGCATCGCGATAATTAGCTAAAGACCAGTTATTTTTAGGCAAAAGTTCTAGATTGGCTCCTGGAGGTGCAAAAGAGGTGAGAAAAACTACCAAAAGCGGTAGTAAAACAATTAATGCCCCCAGCAGTAGCACTATTAAGCTCAAAAAATTGGTTGATTTTAGATTCCAGTTTGATTTGGACATGAGTTGATTTTCAACGCATTTGTTCTTCTGGTACTAGAGCATCGCCCCCAGCAACAGCTAATCTATAACATAGTGACTTGTTAAGTTAAATTAAATCACAGCGCTTGTTACCCTAAATTCATAAGGTAAATTAAGTTCTGGTATCAAATGACTCAGGTTTACAGGAGTAACGATTCTATGCAGCAGCTTGCAACCGAATTTGAAATTGATTTTAAGAGCGAAAAATACAAAGATGCTTACAGCCGTATAAATGCGATCGTCATTGAAGGGGAACAAGAAGCCCATGACAATTACATCAAACTAGCCCAACTACTGCCCGCAAGTCAAGATGAGTTAATTCGCCTATCCAAAATGGAAAGTCGCCACAAGAAAGGATTTGAAGCTTGTGGGCGCAATCTTCAGGTAACACCAGATTTGCAATTTGCGAAGAAGTTCTTCTTGGGACTGCATGAAAACTTCCAAACAGCGGCGGCAGAAGGTAAAATTGTCACTTGTTTACTCATTCAATCTTTGATTATTGAATGTTTCGCCATAGCAGCATACAACATTTATATCCCCGTTGCCGATGACTTTGCTCGTAAAATTACTGAGGGAGTTGTCAAAGATGAGTATAGTCACCTTAACTTTGGAGAAGTTTGGTTAAAAGAGCGTTTTACCGAAGCTAAAGCGGAATTAGAAGCAGCAAATCGCCAAAACCTACCCCTTGTTTGGAAAATGCTCAACGAAGTAGCGGACGATGCCCAAGTCTTGGCAATGGAAAAAGAAGCTTTGGTGGAAGACTTCATGATTCAGTACGGTGAAGCTTTAAGTAACATTGGCTTCACTACTAGAGACATCATGCGCTTGTCAGCCTACGGACTCGTCGGTGCGTAGATAAAGTGTAAAGGATGAAGGATGAAAAATTTCTGACTTCATCCTGAAGGATGAATCTGACGCTTTGTGTAGTACTTTTAAGAGTTAGCTATTATCTCTTACCCACTTATTCCACGCTTTTGACAAAGCATACGCCTAATATATCACTACATGTTTGGTCTAATTGGACATCTGACTAGTTTAGAACACGCTCAATCGGTAGCTCAAGAATTGGGATACCCAGAATATGCCGATCAAGGGCTAGATTTTTGGTGCAGCGCCCCGCCGCAAATTGTTGATAACATCACTGTCACCAGTGTTACCGGACAGACAATTGAAGGACGGTATGTAGAATCTTGCTTTTTACCTGAAATGCTAGCCAATCGCCGCATCAAGGCAGCAACCCGCAAAATCCTCAATGCCATGGCCCATGCTCAAAAGCATGGCATCAATATCACTGCTCTAGGCGGGTTTTCTTCAATTATTTTTGAAAATTTTAAATTGGAGCAGTTTAGCCAAGTTCGCAACATCAAACTAGAGTTTGAACGCTTCACCACAGGGAATACCCATACTGCCTACATTATTTGTCGGCAGGTGGAACAAGCATCAAAACAAATAGGAATTGATTTAAAGAACGCGACGGTTGCTGTATGTGGGGCAACTGGGGATATTGGTAGTGCAGTCACGCGCTGGCTAGATGCCAAAACAGATGTCAAAGAACTCTTGCTGATAGCCCGCAACCATGAACGTCTGACCGAGTTACAGGCTGAACTAGGGCGAGGGAAAATTATGGCTTTGGATGAAGCTCTGCCCCTAGCTGATATTGTTGTTTGGGTTGCCAGTATGCCTAAAGGCATGGAAATCGACCCCAATGTTTTGCAGAAACCTTGTCTATTAATTGATGGCGGCTATCCTAAAAACTTAGCTACAAAAATTCAGCATCCCGGCGTATATGTGCTAAACGGTGGAATTGTTGAACATTCTCTGGATATTGACTGGAAAATCATGAAAATAGTCAATATGGATGTGCCAGCGCGCCAGTTGTTTGCTTGTTTTGCCGAGTCCATGCTGCTGGAATTTGAGAAGTTATATACGAACTTTTCTTGGGGGCGCAATCAGATTACCGTAGACAAAATGGAACAGATTGGTCAAGCATCAGTCAAGCACGGATTTAGACCATTGCTGGTTTAGTAACTGGGAACTGGGGGAGCAGAGGAGCAAGAATTTTCCAATGCCCAATGCCCCTTAACCTAGGAAGGTCGCCTTGATACCCTACTAGGATATAATTCCCATTGCCCCCAATCTTCAATCCATAATCCCTAGTTCCTAACCACTGATGCTTATGCTCAATTCCTAAATCCTCATAGTTATACCCAATCTCTTATCCCAATGCCAGTCCCCAGTATCCAATCTCTTATTCCCAGTACCTAATCCCCAACCCCTAACTATGGCAACTACCGAGCGCAAACCGCTACTGTTGGATTTTGAAAAACCGCTAGCAGAACTCGCAACCCGGATTGATCAAATTCGGCAACTTGCAGAAGAAAATGGCGTTGATGTATCTGGTCAAATTCGTCAACTAGAAGCACGCGCCATGCAACTGCGTGAGGAAATTTTCAGTAGTTTATCGCCATTCCAGCAATTGCAAGTGGCTCGTCATCCTCGCCGCCCTAGTACTCTTGATTACATTCAGGCAATTAGTGATGAATGGATGGAGTTACATGGCGATCGCTGCGGCGGTGATGATCCGGCTTTAGTTGGTGGTGTGGGTCGCTTAGGGGGTCAACCAGTGGTAATGTTAGGCCAACAAAAAGGTCGCGACACCAAAGATAATATTGCCCGTAACTTCGGGATGGCTGCCCCAGGAGGCTATCGTAAAGCGCTACGTTTGATGGAACATGCCAATAAGTTCGGGATGCCAATTTTAACTTTTATTGATACCCCTGGTGCTTTGGCTACAGTAACAGCAGAAAACCAAGGAGCAGGCGAAGCGATCGCCTACAATTTGCGCGAAATGTTCTGCCTGGATGTACCCATTATCTGCACAGTCATTGGTGAAGCCAGTTCTGGCGGAGCGCTGGGTATTGGTATCGGCGATCGTCTATTAATGTTTGAACACGCTGTTTATACCGTTATTAGCCCTGAAGGCTGTGCTGCTATCTTGTGGAAAGATGCTGCCAAAGCTCCCCAAGCAGCAGTAGCCCTAAAAATTATTTCTGCCGATCTAAAAAACCTGGGTATTATCGACCAAATATTGCCTGAACCCATTGGTGGCGCTCACTCTGACCCCCTGAAAGCCGCTACAATTCTCAAGCAAGCGCTGTTAGATAATTTGGATGAGCTGAACCGATTCACATCTCAAGAACGCCGTCAACTACGCTATGACAAATTCCGCAAAATAGGCGTTTTTACAGAAGTTGCCCATTAACAGCGCTAGAAGATAATTGATTAGCTCAACAGCAGTGCTATAATTGCCTATGTGCTTAAAGATTTTTAACAATCTTCTCAGCCATAGGCATTTGCATTGAGAAGATTCAACTCAACCTTATGAGTTGTCTGTGTAGTACTTTAATAACTAACTTTGAGTACATGAATTAATATACCAGGTGAACATGCGTCGTGTTCATCGGTAAAACTTTTGACGGGAAAAACACCTGATTTGACGACGAATTATAGCAGTCATCAACAAACAATTATCGGAATTTAAGGTTAGTTTAATCTATCCTGTCTGAAGGATGTTGATAATTGGCTTGCAATGAGCTTTCGGAACAGCCAAAAAATTGGGAGAGAGCATGAGTGTTGATTGGAAACGACGCGCCTTGATTACCGGGGCGAGCAGTGGAATTGGGAAAGCAACGGCTTTAGCATTTGCCAAAGCCGGAATTGATGTCGCCTTAGTTAGTCGGTCTTTGGATAAGTTAGAGGCAGTGGCAGAAGCCGCAAGGCACGCTGGAACAGAAGCAAAAGCCTACGCTGTAGATCTAGCTAATGTATCGCAAGTAGAGAAAAAGATACAAGCGATCGCCCAGGATTTTGGGAACATAGACATTTTAGTAAATAGTGCTGGTATAGCATATACAGGCGCTTTAAGTGAAACCCCCTTAGAAGACTGGCAGCAAGTAATTAACTTAAATCTCACCAGTATATTTCAGTGCATTATGGGTCTTCTGCCCGGAATGCGCGATCGGGGTACAGGCACAATTATCAACATTGCCTCCATTGCTGCCAAGCAACCCTTTCCCAGTTGGGGAGCATACAGCGTCAGTAAAGCCGGTCTAATAGCTCTGTCTCAAACCTTGGCACAAGAAGAACGCGCCCACGGCATTCGCGTCACGGCTATTAGTCCGGGTGCTGTAAATACCGAACTGTGGGATACAGAAACGGTCAATGTTAATCTTGACCGTTCCAAAATGTTAACTCCAGAAATTGTTGCTGAATCAATTCTCCATACTGCCCTATTGCCACCACAAGCAGTAATCGATGAATTAACCTTAATGCCCAGTGCTGGCGCTCTTTAAATTAGTTTTTTGTCAGTTTTCAGTTGCTAGCTATTTATCTCTTTCACTGACCACTGACTATTGACCAAACCTTAACCAAAACTTACATCATGACTATTGCTAGTTCCAACGGTTCCAATCGCTTTCAATCTCCTCTGATTTCCGACTTAACAGAAGCTATCAACTCTAGACCTGATCGCAATACCCACGATGGGCGGGAGCCAGATTTGCAAGCACCTTCCCAAGAGCAGATGGAGGAAATGATGGCAGCCGTCAGGACATTATTAGTGGGCGTTGGAGAAGATCCAGAACGTGAAGGACTGCTGAAAACACCAAAGCGTGTAGCAGAAGCAATGCAGTTTCTTACTAGTGGCTACAACCAATCTTTAGATGAACTGGTGAATGATGCCATCTTTGATGAAGGACATAACGAGATGGTATTAGTCCGGGATATTAACTTCTTTAGTCTCTGCGAACACCACATGCTACCTTTCATGGGTAGAGCGCACGTTGCCTACATCCCTAACCAGAAAGTTGTGGGACTTAGTAAACTTGCCCGGATTGTCGAGATGTATTCTCGCCGCTTGCAAGTCCAGGAAAGGCTAACCCGCCAAATAGCCGAAGCAATTCAGACCATTTTGGAACCGCAAGGTGTCGCCGTTGTCATGGAAGCTTCCCATATGTGCATGGTAATGCGGGGTGTTCAGAAACCCGGCTCTTGGACAGTCACCAGCGCAATGGTTGGTGTATTTCAAGAGGAACACAAAACCCGTGAAGAGTTTTTTAACTTGATTCGTCACCAACCAGCATTCTTTTAGGGCATAAGGGCATAGGGCATGGTGCAGAGGTTATTTATTTTTTCTTCCCCTGCCTCCCCTGCCTCCCCTGCCTCCCCTGCCTCCCCTGCTTCCCCTGCTCTCTACTCCCTACTGCCTGCTCGCCAATTTCTTAAACAGTAGTGTCACTTTATCTAAATCCTTATCTCCAGGTTTAAGTTCTACGCCACTAGATAAATCTATCCCGTTGGGGTTGACTTGATTCAAGGCTGCTAAAATATTATCTGGCGTTAGTCCCCCAGCCAAAAACCAAGGGCAACTAGGGCGAAATTTCTGTAACATTTGCCAATCTAAAGTTTGACCAGTACCGCCTAACTGTTGGGGATGATAAGCATCCAGTAGTAAAGTATCTACGTATTTAGAATAATTATTCGCTTGTTCCAGAGCCTCAATATTGCTAATTCGCAGCGCTTTGAGAATTTCTACCTGGGATAGAGATTGGCGCAATTGATAGCAAAATTCTGGAGATTCATCTCCGTGCAACTGGACACCAGTTAAACCAGAATCAATGACTATTTGACTGATTTCATAAATGCCACTATTGGCAAATACACCGATTTTGTCAATGTTTTCTGGTAGTTGTGCCACTGCTGCCTGAATTTGTAGCGTGGTAACGTATCTAGGTGAAGTAGGCACACAAATAAATCCTAATGCCGTTGCGCCAAGAGAAGCGATCGCAACAGACTGGTATGGTTGAGTAATTCCGCAAATTTTTACCCGCATGGAAATTTTATATCTTAGGAACTAAAAAAAAAGGTCGAATTTTGGCTAATAATTTTCGGTTGTTTCCTGAGTGACTTTATAATTTTGAAGGTTTACATTAATTTTGCCATCAAGGAGATACAAGTTTGATTTCATCAACCTTACTAGCAGTCCAATCTACTGTTCCCTCGACTCCCGCATGGAGTCCCACGGTAGCGATCATTATTAGCGTTAGTTGCTTAATAGTGGTTTTGCTCTCTACTAAAATTGAGCGCCCCCTAGTTGGGCCTAAATTCCCTGTCCTGCCAATTAGTGTTCCCACATTCGTTGCTGCGATGGCTTTTGGTCATATTATCGGCGTTGGCATCGTTTTAGGACTGACTAATATTGGTCGTCTGTAGATTTGAGATGCCAAAGACGTTAAACTTAGCGTCTCAATGAATCCCAAACTCTAACAACCAATTCTATGTGAGGCTGCGCTTTATTCCCCTTCAGACTGGAAGTCTGAGGCTACACAAACAAGCCTGCCTTTGCAGGCTAATTAGCCGCATCTTCATATAGATATAACAACCAATTTGAGTTCTTTCTTTGGCAATAGGACTCTGCAAATTAGCTAATTCCCCAATTCATCTTTTCAGTTACACTTCGTGGTGAGTGAGAGGCTTCTTGCGGAATTAGCTAAATTTCTGGATCGATTAAGCGGAGCGATCGCTCCTTATGCAAGCTTACGGGTAAATTCATTTTCTACCCCGCCAAGCAAGAATCCTCAGCCGTCATGCTGAGGAGTGTCAATTATCTTAATCACAAATTACCTACGAACTTGGCCGCTAAATCCAGCGGCTTTAAACTGCTTCAGCTTTAAAGGTAACGTCTGATTAGCTGGTACAGAAATTCTTAATTCAAAATCGCTGATACCTGGTGGAACTTCGGCAATCGAACCAAGACGAGTCCGATTTTGCAATACTGGGTTGTTATTAGCATCATAAATGCGCCCGAAGATATCTGCATCATAAACGGTTTTGTAAGTAGCATTTTCCGCTTTGCCAGTAACAATAAAGCAATTAGCAGCCGCACTACCACTGCTAATCACAGCTCCTTGGGCTAGTTCTGGTGGACAATCTTTATAGGAGACATGAGAAAGTTTAATCTGTGTCAATGCTATGGCAGAGGGAGTAAACGCCCACGATAGAAAGGTGACGACACAGGAAATAAAAATGACCGTGAGTGAGCGCAACCGCATAAAAGACCCCGTGATTTAATCTAAATAATATGCAACTTGTAACCCCAGCTTACCTGAATTTAAGTACTTGGGGATTGTAGACTGGAATTTAACGTTTGTAATAATTAGGGAAATAAACCCTTAAATTGCTATTAACTTATGACTCCAGATGAGATTGAAACAGCCTTGCAAGCAGCCTTTAATAGTTGTGATGCAGCCAGCTGTCCTCTCACTGATATCCAAAAACAGATATTACTGCAAGTAATTGAGCAAATTCAGGGAAACTCTAAATCTCGAATGTTAGATGTAGCCAATCCCTTAGATGATCTGACAACAGAAGAATTAGAGACATTTTTAGAGTTCGTCAAAACACAAGAACAGCAAAACCGCACTTGGAAAGTGCAATTACTCAACGACTGGCTACATGACAATGACTCCGGAGAAGTAAAATTTATTCGCCAACGCTATGGTTTAAAATGGTTAAATCGTGTCGAGTCATATCATTTCGATAAGTATTCTTACTTTGAGGATGCACTGAAACTAAGAGTTGGCGATCGCATTGAAGTTTCCAATGCCATGTGGGAATGGGTACAAGAGGATGGTCCGTGTAAGCGGGAATGGTTTGGTTGTATCGTCCTTGAGGTTAATGAAATTAGCAATGGTGATGATTCTTCTACCAACTGCATTGTCCGCTTTTATAGCGGTGCTGAGTATGAAATTCAAGGCATCTATGAATGGAATCGCTACAATTGGCGCTGGCCTAGGTAATTCGTAATTGAAATTATCGGCTGGACACCGCCCAAGCTAAAAACCTTTCAGTGTAATATAACGTTAATTGATTGCTTACACCATTGAAAACAGCATCAAAAGCGTGTTCTGCCCAAGGAATTTCGAGAAAAACCGCAGTGTTACCAGACTGAAGTAAACGTTTGTCCATAGCTGCTTCATGCCTGTGAATTTTGTTTTGAGGAGGCAAGCTTTTGTCGTCCTTTCGCCTTGATTTCTTCGGCAAGCTCTTGTGATGAGGTGTACGTGGTAAACTGCCCTTGCTCTAACTGATCAATTCCTTTATGAATTTCACCTCGCAGTTCCTCAAGCTTGAGCTTTCGTAAGTCTTCGCGCTCTTTGAGCAGCCGTAGCCCGTCGCGGATTACCTCACTTTGCGACTGGTAAAGTCCGCTAGCAATAAGTTCAGCCACAAATTTATCAAAAGTCTCGCCAAGATGTACGTTCATAGTGCTGCACATTTAAAAACTGTACCTCTATTGCTTATGCTGCCAGCACTAACAATAAATGTCAATTTTTGACAATGATATAGTGATGGTAATCGATATGTATGCTATGTTGGCTTACGCGCTGCAAGAATTAAAAACAGCGGAATACGCTTTCGCCTCTCGTAGGTTTGCACCTCGTGAAAATGCTGGCGTTGCGGATGCGCTTCGCGTAGATTTTCAATAATAAATCCAGCTTTTTGGAGGAGATGGAAATAGTCTTCGACCGTGCGGTGATATTTTTGCACCCTGCCGCCTAGCCAATCGGTAACTCGCAATCCGGTCGTAAAATAATTATCAACGACCCAATCTTGGCGGAGTGTCCCAGCTGCCCAGCCACGGTCACACGACGTGATTATAGGATGTTCAACCGAAAAGACAAACTGTCCTGCGGGTGCAAGTGTATGAAAGACATTAGCGCAAATTGGCGCGAGATCAGCAACATAATGTAGAGCAAGTCGGGCAATAACCAGATCAAATGCTGCGTGCGGATACGTCCAATGCTCAATCGTCTGCACAATGATCCGACCAGCCGTATGAGCAAGTGTCTGGGTTGCAACGGCAGCCATCTTGTGGGAGCCTTCGACACCAAGGTAGCTCGCCGCGCCGTACTGGAGGAGTTCTTGCCCAATCGCCGCATTGCCACACCCCAGATCAAGGATACGTTTGCCAGTAATCGGTCGGATGAGATCTATCATCACTGGCTTTTCAAGCGTCTCGTTCGGCGTATCTACACGTTGACGGTGGCGCATATAGGTTGCAAAAACTGCCTCATCGTCATAGAAGTTTGGGCCTGTCTGCTCCATAGGTGCTGTTCTTTTGCAGTACGCTGATGACCTCATCGGCATATTAGCAGATCAACAGTAAAATCTGAGTAATACAAAAGAACATAAAAATTCAATCTAAATCTAGGTGATTTCGCAATACTTGGCGCATGACATCCACAGGTACTGTTTCCTGTTGCAACCAAATTTTTAGCGCTGCGACTCCTTGCTGGACGAGCATTTCTAAGCCATTGATCGCAATTGCACCGTGTTTTTCTGCCAATTGGAGAAATCGCGTCGGCTGAGGAATATATATTAAATCATAGGCGATCGCACCTGGCGGCAAGTTTTTGATTTCATCTGCACTCAAAGGCGACTCATCTACTTTGGGATACATCCCGATAGGTGTTGTGTTTACTAGTAAATCTGCATGAGGAATCAGTTTTGCTAGTTCATCCCATGTACCGACTTGCAAATTCTCTTCTATGGGTGAATCACTCCAACTATTGCAGAATGCTTGTAATTTCGGGACATTGCGCCCCAACACATAAATTTTGGCAAAACCTAGTTGGTGACAACCTGCTACAACTGCTCTTGCTGAGCCACCATTGCCTAAAATTATCGCCGTTTTATGACTCCAATCTTGCTGATATCTTGTTTGCAGAGGAGCGATAAATCCTTCTATATCTGTATTTGTCCCCACCCATTTATGATCTCGGCGACTAACGGTATTAACTGCACCTATAGCTTGGGCAATAGGGGTAATTTCCGATAACAACGGCATGATTGCCTGTTTGTGAGGTATTGTAACGCTAAAACCGACAACCCCAACAGCAGCAAAACCTGCGATCGCCACTTCTAAATTTTCTGGTGCTATGGGAAAGGGAAGATAAATATAATCTAATCCCAACTTGGCGATCGCTGCATTATGCATCACCGGGGACAGCGAATGTTCCACCGGATGTCCAATTACCCCTAAAAGTTTCGTTTTGCCTGTAATCATACTTTTGTCAGTTGTTATTGAGGACGGGACATTAGACATTAATAAGTTAGTTATTCTCCCTCTTGCCTGTTCCCGCCCCGTAGGGGCTGGTAATTTTTTTGATGACCCACTCCTTCCCTTTTATAAATAGTCTTGTTATCTACGTAGCTTGCTTCTCGCCTGTGGCGAGTATTACTTTTAATTTTGTATCAAAGTCATGAATGTAGTCATCATCGGTTGTGGTGTAGTTGGGGCAGCGATCGCCTATGAATTGAGCCAAGTTAAAGGACTAAAAATCACGGTTATTGACCGTCAGCCACCCGCACAAGCTGCCACAGGCGCTGCTCTTGGCGTTTTGATGGGCGTAATCAGCCAAAAAATTAAGGGCAGAGCTTGGCAGATGCGACAAACTAGCATCCAACGCTATGAAACCTTAATTCCCGAATTGGAATCTTTAACAGGTCATCAAATCCCTTTTAACCGTCAAGGAATCCTCAGCCTTTGTCTAGAAGAGGAAAATTTTTCAACCTGGGAAAATTTAGTGGAAATTCGCCACTCTCAAGGCTGGGAACTGGAAATTTGGGACACGACGAAACTCAAGAAATTCTGTCCTCAAGTTAATAATACCAAAATTACTGGTGCTATCTATTCTCCTCAAGACCGTCAGATCGATCCAACTGCTTTGACGTTAGCTTTAATTGCGTCTGCCCAGCGCAAAGATGTTAGCTTTAAATTTGGTGTGAATGTTTTAGATATCCCAACGCCGACACGAAACAATCAAGAAGAACCTGCAAAATGTACTTCCTTGGAAACTACAGCGGGAAAAATTCCCGCAGATTGGATTGTGATCGCTGCTGGACTGGGTTCGACACTATTGACAGCACAGTTAAACCAGATAATTGATATTCGCCCTGTTTTGGGGCAAGCATTACAAGTACATTTGGGGTATCCACTAGGTAATCCCGACTTTCAGCCAGCAATTACAGGTAATGATGTCCATATTGTCCCTGTGGGTGGCAAAGATTATTGGATAGGTGCAACAGTCGAGTTTCCCAATAATGGCGATGAAATCACGCCTCATCAAGAATTACTAGAGTCTGTAAAACAACAGGCGATCGCATTTTGCCCAGAATTAGCCACAGCAACTATTATTCGCACTTGGTCAGGGTTACGTCCCCGTCCTGAAGGTCGTCCAGCCCCAGTGATTGGGGAATTACCAGGGTTTAGTAATGTTCTTTTGGCGACTGGACACTATCGCAATGGCATTTTATTAGCACCAGCAACAGCTGGCGCGATTCGTGAGAAGATTATTTCTAAGGATTCTTAATAAAAAATACCTTTTTATCTTGGTATTTAATATGCCAGGTTTTTGCATGTCAAAATTGATAGGAAAATAGCGTGTCATCAACAGAACATAAAATAACAGTAGATTCTCTAGAATGGTTTTATCGTGAATCTTTACCAATTGGTAGAACTGACTTATTGCCTGTAGTCTTACTGCATGGTTTAGTATCACAAAGTTATAGTTGGCGACACATTTTACCAGCTTTAGCAGCACAGGGAACGAGAGCGATCGCACCCGATTGGATCGGTTATGGCTTTTCTGCACATCCAGAAAAACGAGACTTTGCCTACACACCCGATGCTTTTATCACAGCCTTAGAGGGATTTATCAAAGCGTTAGAAATTGAACGTTTTTCTTTGGTTGTACAAGGATTTTTAGGCTCTGTAGGACTACAGTATGCCTTATGTCACCCTGAACAAATTGCCAACATAGCTATTCTCAATACACCAATTTCAACTACTGCCAAATTACCCTGGAAAATTAAACAAATGGGTTTACCTTTAGCAGGTGAAATGATCACCCAAGACCCCTTATTAGTTGATCGAACTCTAGAAGGTGGTAGCCGTTACCGCATAGAAGATCGAGATTTGGATGTTTATCGTAAACCTTATTTGAAAAGTTCTGCTCCTGGGCGTAGTCTCTTAGCAACTATTCGTAACTTGCAACTTGAGACAGCAATGACAGAAATCGAATCTGGCTTTAAACAATGGCAACAACCAATTCTTCTGCAATGGGGTGTAATTGACCCTTGGTTATCTGTAGAAATGGCACAAAATTTTGCAGATTCTGTACCAAACACAGAAATAATCAAACTTAATAATGTCGGGCATTATCCTCAAGAACACTACCACAAAACGATTCTAGAAGACATGTTGCCCTTTGTGCGTCGCACTGAATCTAGCTAACAAAAAATCATTAATGTGTTTCTAATGGAGGCTAAAGTGCTAATTTTGCCAGTTTTGGGCAATAATATCCAGCAATTTCCTTAGCGATCGCATCTGGTCGGGAAATTTGGTTTAAATTGCACAATAAAATTACAGTAATATTATCATCAATAAAGCGGGTAATATTACTGGTGCATTCATTCCTAACGGCAGAAAAACGCGATCGCGCAATAAATCTTCATAAGATTGTCCAGTTATCTTCTCCAGCATCAAGCCCAGTAGGTAGTAACCTGTGTTGTCATAGGCGCTAACTAGGGCTAAAATTTCCGGTTTGGATAAATCAAAACTGGTGATTTCAATCTCTTGCCTTAGCTCTGTTTTCTGACTATTGACTATTAACAGTTGATTGTTGATTATTAACTTCTGGAGTGAATGTAACTTCTTTAATACCACCAGCATCCCCGAAAGGCATTGCTGGTTGATTGTTAACAGAAATCAATACAGCACCAGCATTACCGGAGCGTACAGTTAACTGTTTTTTTGCCGTCCAAGTTCTTCGTTCTCCCTTTGTTAATTCGCCGACAAATTCAGTCTTGCCATCCGCTTGCACTTTCAACCATGACCTACCTTGAAGTTCTAAAGTAACTTCGACATTCTGATTTGTTGTGCTTACAGAAGGCGCTACAGCCAACGAAGATTCAGGTAATGGTACTATTGTCTGTTCAGTAGTAGGTACTGAATTTTGTTGCTGAGCCTGGGATTCAAGGGCGGGTAAGGAAGATTCAGATGACTGTGCTGTTTTTTGTGTAGAAGTAGCTATTGAATTTTGTTGCTTAGTCACCAACTCGACTATCAGTTGAGGATTGAGTATATAGACAAGTCCGATGGCGGCAATTATTAGTAATAGAGCGTAGGCTATGAAAAGAGGTATACGTATCTTTGCTCTTTTGTCTAAATTTTGACTATTATTATTAGGACTAGTCTTGGTATATGGAGGTGAAACATTAACTGTAAAACTGTTTGCTAAAGCAGTACCATCCATTCCTATGGCATCTGCATAGCGGCGAATAAATCCTTGGACATAAACAGGTTCAGGTAATTCTTCAAAGTGACCTGCTTCTAAAGCTTTCAAGAAAGTCTCTCGAATATGTGTTTTTGCAGCTACTTCTTCTATACGTATAGATTTTTCTTGTCTTACTTGCAGTAAATATTGACTTATTTCCTTTAATTGCTCGGTTTGAGCCTCATTTAAGAGATTCACGGTCTTCTCCTAGGAGTGATTATTTTTACTATGTGGCAGTGAAATTGTTTAAGTAACGTAGATATTTTTACTATCTGTTTAAATTGTTTGAATAGTCTAATTTTAATTTGAAAACACCACCCTTGCTCGACTAGTTAATAATTACTGTCCTTACCAATACTTATAAAAGTATAAAATATTGTGCATGATCATCAACAAACTACAACTTATAATACAATCATGGTTCCAGCTACCACTCTTGGTAGGTATAGTTGCAGCGATCGCTTATTTTGCCATTTGTCTGGTTCTTTTGGTGCAGCAACCGAGATTTATTTTCTTTCCCTCCAGTGTGATTGAAAAAACACCAGAGTTTTTCAATATCCCCTACGAGGAGGTTTGGTTACCTGTGCCAGTGATGTCAGGTAGGGTGGAGCATATACACGGTTGGTGGATTAAGTCCAACCAACCCGATGCCAAAGTATTGTTATATCTGCACGGTAACGGGATCAATATTGGCGCTAATTTAGCTCATGCCAATCGGTTTTATCAATTAGGATTTTCGGTTTTACTGATTGATTATCGGGGATATGGTCGCAGCGAGGGTGTTTTTCCTAATGAAATGCGCGTTTATCAGGATGCAGTTACAGCTTGGAACTACCTAGTACAACAGCGGCAGATTTCACCAAGCCAAATTGTGATTTATGGGCATTCTCTGGGGGGTGCAATAGGCATTGATTTGGCAGTCAAATACCCAGAAGCAGCCGGATTGATTGTAGAAAGTTCTTTTACTTCTATCCGTGATTTAATCTCTTATCGGAATTTATTTCCGATATTTCCCGTCGATTTAATCCTGAACCAGCGGTTTGAATCGATTAAAAAAGTACCACAATTGAAAATGCCCGTTTTATTTGTTCATGGTACTGTCGATTCTACTGTTCCATCTTTCATGAGCCAAAAACTATATGCTGTTGCTCCCGAACCAAAGACACTGATTTTAGTTCCAGGCGCAGAACATAACAATGTAGCTGTAGTTGCTAATATGGAATATCTGCAATGGATCAAGTCTTTTGTCCGACAAGTATATGGTCGTGTGTTATTTAATTGACTTCCGCGCAACGGTACTAGTCATTGGGTACAGTCAAAACAACTTCGTAGAGATGATGTTCGTTTTCGGCAATACCTTCCCAATATTCAGAGTCTTTGCTAAATCCTGGTTGTTTCTTAAGGTTTTCGATAGTTTCTTGATCCAGCCATTGTCCGTAATTGATTACACGAGTGCCATCAAGACTACGATGAAAATTTGCTGAAATCAGCCCTGGTAACTCCATTGCTTTGCCGACGTTTTCTTTTGCCAGTTCTATCATGCGCGGTTGATTCTCAGGCGACATCCGAAATTCGGCAAAATGAGTTATGTATTGTCCTTGTTTAATTTTAGGTATGCCTTCTTTAGACTCAGAAATAACTACTTCATAAATATGAATATCTGGTGAATTAAATTCTCTAAGTTTGGCTGCTTTTGCCTGTACTTCAGTATTATTAATAAAGTTATTGTAGTCTGGTTGACTTTGCCATTGTGCGTAGTTAGCAACTTTTAAGCCATCAATGCTTTTGTGAATATTGGCAGAAACAAAACCAGGTTGTTGCTTGACTGTCTCTACAAATTCAGCGATCGCATCTATCAATTCTTGCTGTCGTTCTGGTTTGACTGAGAAAATGATGATTACGGTAATAACTTCATTTTTGGTAGCAATTGTCGCCATCACTCTGTATCTTTTTTGATGAATTGAGTTTAAAATTACAGTTTTATAATACCTTCGTCAACCATCAAAAGTCGTATTTTCTGGTTTTAGAGGTGTTTGCTGCAAATAGCGATCGCTATGTATTTGCTTGACTAAAAAATCCGCTACATCAGCATGGGCTTTGATTCTCAACGTATAGTCAAGACTTTAGTGCTTGGAAAAGAAGGACTAAAGTCCTGACTACAAACAACTTGCTTATCTATCAATTTAAACTTGACAGACTACTAAGTAGGTGGGTGGGAAAATTTCTAAGTATGTCATTGCGAGTGGAACGAAGTGAAACGCAGCAATCGCAAACATTTCAGTGAATTTACATTTCGTTATATAGTTAGGTTTATTCGTGCATACCTACTTACAGTTATCTAATCAAGGCGCTGTTTTTTAAGCCACAGTTGCTAATAAGCCATTGTGTTTGAGCAAAGAAACTGTACTCGGTTCACGACCGCGGAAGGATTGAAACACCTCCATTGGGTGCTTGCTCCCACCGAGAGCCAGTACTGTATCTCTATAGCGCTTACCTGTAGTTTTGATTGCCTCTTCGTCTTCTAACCCAGCTTCTTCAAAAGCTGCAAAAGCGTCAGCACTCAACACTTCAGCCCACTTGTAACTATAATAACCTGCGGCATAACCACCTCCGAAGATGTGTCCGAAAGCGCATAAAAAAGCGTCTTCTGGTAGTGGTGGCAAAACAGTAGTAGTTTTGGCAATTCGATGGCGCAAATCTGCGGGAGTTTCATCGCTACCTGGACGATAACGACAGTGCAGTTCCAAGTCAACAGTGCTAAAGTGGATTTGCCGTAATGTACTGCTACCACTCATATAATTCCGTGCCGCTAGCAATTTTTGGTAATAATGCTCTGGTAAGAGTTCACCAGTTTCGTAATGCTTAGCCATACCAAATAAAGTGGGTCGGTCATAGCACCAGTTTTCCATAAACTGGCTAGGTAGTTCTACCGCGTCCCACTCTACATTGTTGATGCCTGCTGCTCCAGGGTAGTCTACCTTAGTTAGCATGTGATGCAAGCCATGACCGAACTCGTGAAACAAAGTTTCTACTTCATAAAAAGTCATTAAACTGGGCTTGTCGTCTACTGGGGGAGTTTGGTTACAGACCAAATATGCCACAGGTAAACGGGTAGTAGGCACACCATTCTCAGTGGTTTTTCTGCGATTGATGCAAACATCCATCCAAGCACCACCGCGCTTTTCTGCTGGACGGCTGTATGGATCTAAGTAGAAGTAGGCTATAGGACTACCAGTTTCATCAGCAATTTGGAAATAACGCACATCCTTGTGCCAGACTGGGGCTTGTCCATCGGCAGAAGTCACAGTAACGCCAAATAGCCGCTGCACAAGTCCAAATAAACCATCTAGAACTTGAGGAAGAGGGAAGTAAGGACGTAATTCTTCGGCGGTGAAGGCGAATTTTTCTTCCCGTTGGCGTTCTGCCCAAAAACTGATATCCCAATGTTGTAAATCTTCAGCTTCTGCTGCATTTTTGGTAGCTGCAAAAGCTTTGAGTTCTTTTAAATCTTTGAGTGCTGCATCATAACTAGCGCCACGTAACTCTTCTAACAGTGCCTCCACCGCTTCAACGTTGGGAGCCATTTTGCTTGCTAGGCTCAACTCAGCAAAATTCTCAAAACCTAATAAGTCATGCGCTAATTCTTGCCGTAACTCTAAAATGCGTTGAATTAACGGATTATTATCTAACTCACCAGATGAAGCACGAGTAATATAAGCTTTGTAAAGCTGTTCGCGCAAATCACGACGGGTACTGTGCTGCATGAAAGGCCCATAACTGGGTAAATCCAAAGTGATGCGCCAAGGGCCATTTTCTGGTGTGGCATTTTCTGACCCAGCAGCACGGGCAACTTGTGCCGCCAGACTAAGTAAGCTATCGGGTAAGCCGTCAATTTCTGCTTTAGTTGTGAGAGTGACGCTAAAAGCTTTGGTGGCATCTAATATATGGTTAGAGAACTTGGTAGAAAGTTCTGCCAATTCCATTTGAATAGCGTTGAAACGTTCCCGTGCATCTCCTTCTAAGCCAACACCAGCAAGTTCGGCATCACGGATGGCAGCTGACACAATCCGCTGTTGAGCAGATTCTAAAGTTTGCCAACGATCGCTAGCGCGGAGTTTCTTAAAAGTATTGTAGATAGGTTGACTTTGACCGAGCTTATTAACAAATTGTACTACTTGTGGTTGCACAGTTTCGTAAGCTGTGCGTAGTTCCGGGCTATTCTTCACACCCATTAAATGGTTGACTATGCCCCAACTCCAAGTTAGTCGTTCTGTTAGTTCTTCTAGAGGTTCTACTAGACCACTCCAAGTAGGTTGGAGATTAGCCTCTAAGTCAGTTAGCTGCTGGTCAAGTTCCGCCAATAATTCGTTAAAAGCTGGTACTATTTGCTCTGGTTGAATGTCTGTGAAGGTGGGTAAGCCAGAGCCTTTGAGTAAGGGGTTTTGAGAAATGTTGACAGTTGCACTCATAGTTTTTTAGAGATAATATCGGCAAACAATGATTTTTGGTGTTGCATGGTTACTGGATAATTTGTCTCACGCAAAGCGCAGAGAGTATAAGGAGTTTTCATATATCTCTAATGTAGCGATCGCTGGATAATTTTGCTTTGTTAGGATGTAGGGTTTTTGGATTTAGCCTCCAAGTTTTCTAAGCGGCTGACCAATTCTTGGTTTTGTTGTTTAAGTTGATTAAGTTCCTCACGCAACTGACGCAAGGCGGTTTCTGTACCTACGTTCTTCTGCACATTCGCAATCGATTCGTCAGCATAACGCCGTACACGCCCGTCTGCTGTTTGATCGGCTAGCGATCGCAAAATCCCCATTGCTTTGGGAGTTTCCATTTGTCCCAAGGCTGCAACTACTGCCATTTGGGTTAAAAAGAAGGTTTCTTTTGCTAGTTCTGCTAATTTTTCTAAAATTAGTTCTAAATTGACCGGACTTTGACCTACAGAAATCTTTCCTACAGCCCGAATTGCAGATAGACGCAGCGGTTGCGGGACACCAACTCTGGTGTATTCGAGTAGCAAGTTTAAAGCGGCTTCGGAAGTTTTGAGTTCAGCTAAACCTGCAACTGCACCACTCCGCACTACTTCATTCCAACCTGCCTTTTCTTCTAAAACGGATTTTAGCAGTTTGAGAACTTTTTCTTGTTTGGGCTTTTCGTCTAAATTAGCAGCCGCAATAGACCCAATGGTACGAGCAGCCATTGCTTCTACGTAGTAGCTGGGATCGCCATCTTGTATAAGTCCTTTCACAGCTTTATAACTTTCATGGGTTTTGATTTGAGCTAGTGCTTCCACTACAGCTCGCCGCACGAGAGCATTTTGATCTTTCAACCCAGTAACTAATCCCTCAAAGGCTTGATCTAATTTAACTTGGGCTAATTGTTTCGCTACTTCGATCCGCACACCCCAAAATAATTCGTTTTTAAGGGATGCTGACAAAGCTTTGGTGGCTTCTAAACCGCCTTTTTTTGCTAAAGCTTCTGCTGCATAAATGCGAGAAATTGGGTTAGGGTCAAATTCTAACTGTACTTTCAACTCTGGTACTGGGTATTCCAAAGACACAGTTTTTAAGTAATGATTCCCCACATCAAAGCTGATAAATTGGGGCTTTTCTGCTAAAGGGAAGTAAAAGCTTTGTTCTTTTTCATGTACCCGTACGGTGAAGGTTTGGAGTGGCGCTACTTCTTGTTGTGGGGTATAGCCAAAACCGATAGGGATTTTTAGATCGAATAAATCTTTATCTGTGGTTGCTTGGGTTTGAGTTACTGTTACTTTTGCTAACTTAGCATCCCCATCCCAAGAGTAGGCGACTTTAAAATCAGGATGACCGCCACGATAAACGTACTGATCAAAAAGGAACGTGAGATTACGCCCAGTTGCCTTTTCAATTGCCCGTAGCAAGTCTACTGTTTCGACGGTTTTGTGGGCATTATCTTGGACAAACGTGTGAATTGCCTGCCAAAACAACTCTTCTCCCAATTCTGCCCGGATCATGTGATAAACACAAGAGCCTTTTTCGTAGATGTGGCGATCGTAAAGTTCAATGGCTTCGCGGTAAACGTGCGTTACCATCGGCCTCCGGTAGCGGCTGCTATCTTCGTTCAAGTAACTCCGAGCTTCTAATAATCGATAGTATGCGGCTTCTTGTTGCCCATACTCATGTTCTGTCCACATCACCTCAGAATAAGAAGCCATCCCTTCTTTGATCCAAGCGTGTGACCAATGTTTAATCACCAACAAATCGCCAAACCACTGATGCGCTAGTTCGTGAACAACTAAACTTTCGGTGTTGCGATTGTCTAAGGCGGCGCGTTCATCTAGCAAACACCTATCGGTTAACAGAGTTGTGGAAGTGTTTTCCATTCCTCCAAAGATAAAGTCGTCAACACAAACTTGGGCATATTTGGGAAAAGCGTAGGGATAGCCGTACTTTTCGCTCAAAAACTCCATCATGCGGGGAGTTTTGCCCATGCTGCGTTTAGCGTCTGATTCTCTTCCCTTGGCTACGTAGTAGGTAACTGGTTTTCCTTGCCATTGATCACTAATTTCTGCAAAATCACCTACTGCTAGAGTCATCAAGTAGGTAGGATGAATTTGCTGCTGTGACCAGTGAAAGATTTTGCGATCGCCATCTTTTTGAGTATCAATTAGTTCGCCGTTGGAAATAGCAACAAGATGTTTGGGAACACGGACACGAATTTCGGAAGTAGATAGTTGTCCTGGGTAGTCAAAACAGGGAAACCAGAAACGCGAGTCTTCGTCTTCTCCCTGAGTCCAGACTTGAGTGGGTTTATGGGGATAATGTTTGTCTGGTTGAATAAAGTAAATACCGCGTTGGGGTTTTTCGACCGAGTAGGCGATCGCAATTAATAATCGCTGACCAATTTGAGTTGGTTGAGCAAGTTGAATCGCCAGCTGTTCGCCATCGTAATCAAAATTTTGCGCCACCTCGTCTACTTGTACAGACTGGATATTTAGGTTAACAGCATCCAAAGTCAAACGGTCAATGCCATTACGGATAGGCAATAAGCGGATACTGCAACTACCGTGGTAACTCTGGTTAGGAATATCCAAGCTGAGGTCAAGAAAAATATGCTCTACTTGTCCGGGGCGATCGGGGTTGTAGTGTGGTCTCGCTCCTGGTAGTTCAAAAGATCTGTGTCCGTTATTCTCTGTATCAAAATAAGACTGCGACATTGATGTCCCCTGCTGATCCTGCTCTTTTTTTGACCTTAAATATCCTAGGATAGCTTGCCAGCGCCAATTAGGCTATGTCATTGACGGATTTACTTTTCACCGCATTGAAGTGCTTTTGGAGTACTTTTTGATTGGACTGCGGTTGAGCAAGTAGCGACACGAGCCAAAATTGAAGCACTGCAAAGAGCTATAGATAGCTTACTCCAAGGTTCAGCAGATGTAAGTCGTTTTTCATCCCCTGCCTAAAGTACAGAAGACGGTACTATGTACCTGTTTTTCAGGGGCTTGCAAACTTCCCAGTCAATCGTAAATATTCCGCGAACACTGTTTTTGTCCAAAGTCCAATCATTTTCAAGCCTCCTACTTGACGGCAAACACAAAGAGCAGATTAGTATCAAACTGCAACAAGCTTAATTGGAATTGGCTATTTTCTGTTACGCTGACAAAGGGAAGTTAAACTCAAATTCTAAAAAACCTTCTAATTTGAGTCTTGCTAAGTCTAGTGAGGCTCTAACCGCTGTATTGAAAGGCTTCCCCTATCCCAGCTTTTCAAAAACCAAATGGGATTTATCTGTTTGTTGAACTAACACAGTTAAAAGTGTAGAAACCATGAACACATCTTCAACTTTGATTCCAGAATTTGAAAAACTGTTGAGAGAAAAACTGCAATTAAATAATTGTCGGCTAAAAAAGAAAAAGCAAGAGAATAATTATGAAATTATTACGCCAGCTAAAGACATTTTTTTGATGTCTTGGTGCGAATTTCCAGAAATTAACTTGATATATCAACCTGTAGGAATACGCAGAGAACAAACTGTAATTTATGAGCGAGCTATTCGCTCCCATATTAAATTTTGTGTGAGTAGTATCCAGAAGATTTCTTAACTTTTTAACACTACTAATTTAGTGAAGCAACTAACTTCAAATAATGCACAGAATGTTTACTAAATTTTCGCTCACTTTTGTAATATGGAATCTGAAAAAGTTCAAAATTAAAAGTAGCCAGATTACAAATCTCTGTTAGCCAATGCCAAGCTGTCCTTAAAATTGGAATATCAAAGATCAGCCGATGCTATATCACAACTGCAAACAATAAAAACTCAGTTAGAGCAAGTTCAGGCTGAAAATAAAATTCTAAGAGAGTGTGCATATAAAGATGTAATTAAACACTTTAAGGTGCCTACCCAGGCAGCAGAAACACGAGGGTTAAAAACAGAAGTGCGCCAAAAATTCCTCGAAGCTAACGGTCGCAAAGATGATCAGAGCTTCGATACTCTGCGGGATAGCATTAAGAATCAGATTCAGATCAAAGATGGTGAGGTGAGAATAGTTGCTCTCGTGAAAAAAGCAAAACCCCGTCGTAGCTGTTGTGAACTTGCTACGGCGGAGAGTTTAAAAAATTGAAATACCGAGGTAGAGGAGGTAAAATCCTTGGGCTTCAAAGACACCGAAGAAGCCAAAATAAAAAAAGAAATTCTTTTTAACTTTTACCTCGTCTCCCCCTCGGTGTTTCCTACTGTGCTAGATATGCTTAATATATAAGCTTTTATTTCTGGGAACAGTATTCTAAAGATCAGTTTTCAGGTATCATAGCAAACGGCCAAAAAAAGACTCAACTAATCTCAGATTGCTGGGTAATTCTGAGTTCGCAATGCAACTGTAAATGACCCTGGTAAATAAAAAAAATCCCTCACAGCAGCAGCAACTAAAGAGTTTATGGGTGGGAATTGGTTGTCAAAGAGGCAGTTCCCAGGAGTTGATAGCAGCGGCAATTCAACAGGTGTTTGGAGAAAATCAACTTGACCAAAGTGCGATCGCAGGTTTTGCTACCATTGAATCTAAAGCTTCAGAAGTTGGGTTAGTAGAACTTTGCCACTTACGCAATTTGCCTTTAAAAACCTTTGCAGCAGCAATTCTCTCTACTGTTTGTGTACCAAACCCTGCTATAATTACGAACCAAAAAGTTAGTACACCCAGCGTAGCAGAGGCTGCTGCTATTCTCGCAGCCTCTAGCTTCACCCCTTCGGTTGTAGAAAAGCAGAAGTTAGAAGGGAGATTATTGGTTGCTAAGCAAATTTTTCGCTTGCAGAGGGAACCGGGAACAGTAACGGTAGCTGTAGCCCAAGAGTCACATTCAGCAAGGAAAATGTAGACGTGGGTATAGCGTCTACATCCTGCCCTAATCAATCACTCTGAAAAAATAGCTAATCACACTAGAAACAATTACTAGTACGATTGATCCCAACAAGGCAGGCAGAAATCCTTGAATCTCAAAACCATAACCAGGAGTGAGGGCGCTTGCTAGCCAAAGGGTTAAGGCATTGATGACCAATGTAAATAAACCTAAGGTGAGTAAGGTAATGGGAAAGGTCAAAATAGCTAAAATTGGGCGAATAAATGCATTAACTAGCCCAATGACAACAGCAGCAACTAGAGCAGCGACAAAGTTTTTGACATAAAATCCCGGAACGATATTAGCGGTAATGAGTAAAGCCACCGCAGTAGCAAGCCAAGTTAGTAAAAAGTGTTTCATGAGCTATTTTAGAGACATTCTCACAACTTTAAACTTACAAGTTAACTAACGCCCTTGGGGCGATCGCCGCAATAAAACTTCCCAAGTCGCACCTCCAACTACACCATCAGGCTCTAGTCCATAGCGTTTTTGTGCAGCTTTTACTGCTGCTTCGGTTGTAGGGCCAAAGTCTCCATCTACATTACCATCTAAAAAACCCAGCTTTTGCAATCGCTGTTGCAACTTGGTCACTTCTGCATTACGCATCCCTAAACGTAAAATTGGCCATCCTTCTGAAGTGTATTGAACGCCAGCAATTTGGTTAGTACGGGTGATTGTTGATGGTCGTGGGGGCGTTTTTTTTGTGCTTTGAATTGTAGGAGGTTTTCGATTAGCAGGTTTTGCCGCAGGTTTGGTTGGTACTTTAGTTGTAGGAGGTTTTCGATTAGCAGGTCTTGGTTCAGGTTTAGTTGGTACTTGAGTTGTAGCCGATTGAGTTGGAACAGGAAACTTTGGTGTCAAGTTAGATGCAGAGTTAATTGTTGTCGGGTTTGATGAAGAGACAGTTGTCGCTGTTGGCCCATTAGGAAACAGTCGTTGCCAAGTAGCAGCATCAACAACACCATCTGGACTCAAGCCAACTGCTTGCTTAAATCGAGAAACAGCTTTGGCCGTATCCTCGCTATAAGTGCCATCTACTGTACCTGAATAAAAGCCCAAAAGCTTGAGAGCTGCTTGAAGTTCTGATACACGTTCTCCTTGGCTACCAACTTTGAGGGTAGGGCGATTGATGCTATCTACGACACTGACTTGGGCAACTTTTTGGGGTGCAGCAATCGATACTACAGCCCAGGAGCCAATTAGCACAGATATAGAAGCCAACAAAAGTAACCAAGAAAGCTGACTTACCCTTGAGAGGTGAGTTGCTTTCGGTGACTCTAAGTAATTCAAGATACTTGCTGTCAGGCTGCCTTTCATGGAATTTATTCCCAGAATCTTCTGATGCTAATAGTACACCTCGGATGATGGCGATCGCACGTAAACTACTTACGCTAGCGCACTATTAATTGCTTCTTCTTGACCAACTAAAGACAAATAAGGTTCCTGCAAATATCGACTAGCGGCTGCCATTGCGTCTTGGGTATTTACCGATGTAATCAAATCTTGAAACTCACTATCAAAATTAATTCCTAAACCCAAAGTCTCATACCAGCCGTAGATTTGAGCAATTTGACCGTTCGTTTGTTTACCCAAGGCGTACTGCCCTAGGATCTTGTTCTTGGCAGCTTGCAGTGCGCTTTCCGATACTTCTGTAGTACAGATTAGATCTACTTCTTTGCGTAATCCGTTCAGACCTATACTGGTATTTTCTGGGGCTGTACCCATGTACACCACAAATGACCCTGGATACAGCCGTGTCGGGTAAAATGCGGAGACTTCGTAAGCTAAACCTCGCTTTTCTCGCAATTCTACAAACAAGCGGCTAGAAAGCCCATTTCCTAGATAAGTAGACAGCAACTTTAGTGGGGCATAATCAGGAGACATGACTGATGATCCCAAATAACCCAGCATGACGATTGACTGCTGCGTCTGTATAGGTTTCAATCGGCGCTGCGGTGACACTCGAATTTCAGGTAAAGTAATTGTTGGCAGCGTTTGGGTGGGAACTTCCCAATCACCCAACACTTGTTCCACCAGTGCTACCGCCTCAGCTAATGTTACACGCCCAGCAATACTAACTACTAAATTATCTGGACGAAAATAAGTCTGGTGATACTCCACTAAATCGCTACGGGTTAAGCGGTTGATTGTAGCTTCGTTGCCTAACACTGACATAGCGTAGGGATGGTTTTGGTACATCACTTGCCGCATTTGTTCAAAGGCAATAGTAAACGGCTGCTCTTGTTGGGAGCGAATATTTTGTAGTGTCAACCGCCGTTCTAGTTCCACTTCGGCTTCGGGAAATGTTGGCGATCGCAAAATCCGCCCTGCTAATGCTAAAATTTCCCCAAAGTCAGATGTTACCGTCTTTAACGACAGCAAAAAATAATCTGTGGTGGTATCTGCACTCAAACTCGCCCCTGTAGATTCAACTTGCTCAGCAATTTCTAAGCTCGAAAGTCCATCACATCCCTTTGTCATGACTGCTGACAGCAAATGGGCTAAACCCGCCTGTCCCGGTTGTTCATTACAACTACCAGCACGAACAAAAACCCGCGCTGCAATAATATCCGCAGCCGGATTTTCTGCTACCAGCACTACAATTCCATTATTCAATACAGTGCGATAGATAGGGAAGTGAGATAGGGAAGGTTTCACAGTTTGTGTCATTAGTTAAAAGGTTAAAGAAAAGGCAGAGAAAAAGAACTAGTACAGCACGGCGGAAATAAGCAGACCATTAAATAGCCAAAACTTTGCCCTTATATGTCCACTTAAAAGGTTTAGCCATTGTTTGATTAAAGTAGTCGATAAACTTGAGAATTCGATTTTTCAAATCATCTGTCTTTCCTCCTGGAGACTCCCACTGACCTAAGTACAGGTACAGTGGTGAGAGGAAAGGAGGAGAAATTGTGAGGTGTTCCTTGAATGTTTTTGTGCGGAAGCACAAACAATGACAGGGACAACCGAGCAATTTCTAATATCTTAGAATGCATACGAGTAACCGTCCTTTGCATGAACTCGTTTACAAAACCTGTGGGAAATTCCCTGTATTAATCGGTTCCTGGTCGAGATATTGAAGCTACCAGATGACCGAATAGCCACTTTACCAACGTATGTACCCACCTTTTTACCTGTTTTGACAACGGCTTTAACAATGTCGCCTGTTTGAAAACCGAAATGTATTTTCTCTCTGGGTACATGTCGATTTGGAAAGCCATACTTATCAGTTCGACATGATTGTCTAGAACCATGTCCTACAGCTTGAATCAACAATAGTTTAACTCCCTTGATAATTAGTTTTTCTGGAGTTGATTTACCTACTAATGCGGCATCTATCCAATGAGTTTTTTTTAATTCTTGTTGGGTTCGATTGAACTTTGTTAAACCACCGCTCCCTGTCTCAACTGGCAAACCAGTTGCTTTTAAAACTTCTAGTAATTTGAATCTAGTTGCATTAACTGCTGCGGTATCAGCAAGTGGTTTTTTAGCAAGAGATTCAATCTTTTTCAACCGATTGGGGTCTTTTTTGAGGAAATCTTTCATATCCTTAGTCCCTTTCTTGATATTGCATTTTTCACAACTCAAGGTTAGGTTTGAGATTCTATTAGAGCCTCCTTTAGCCCGTGGGTAAATATGTTCAATCTGTAAAGGTACATCTTGTTTGTCGCAATATGAACACTTTCTACAAAACTTTTCAAGCAAATATTCTCTCGTTTCGTATCCGGCAAGCGTACCCTGTTGATATTCCTTGCCTTGAATGTCAGGGTTTTGCATTAGTTGCGTATCAAACCTAACTAACTCTTGAGAGATAGCTGTGATTGGCGCAAATTTGATTAGCTTGTTAACCCATGTTTCAATGTTATGAACACGACTCATCAAGCTTGGTGGTAGCCAACCGTCCGGACGCTTTCTATTATCAAATCTAGGTTGACGATAACGTGTTTTACGATTTCTTCTACCTCTACGTAATTGTCTACGAGAAGTTAAAGATTTTCTAATTGCAAAACCTCTGTGCTGTAGTTCTGCGGCAAATACAACTTCACCCGTTGAATCGTTAACCACTGATATTCCTGTTGTTTTGGCACCAGGGTCAATCTTGATTCTTAGCGGTTGAACTGGCACGTCCAGACGTGCTTGTTTTAAAATGATTGTGAATGGAAATTTACGGAATATTGCTGCTTTACCGTTTCTCAAAAGTTGTCTAGCTTGCGCTGGATGAATTGGGTTAAGTGGTCTTTTAGTGCTGTCAATTACTAATACTTTGGACATAAGTCCCTCCTTTCGGGTAATGTAAGCCTGGACAATGATTTAAAGGCTTTTTGCGCTAACAGCACTGACTCAAACCCAATGAATCTGTTTAACTGTTAACCTCAGAGCTACAGACTGGCATTACGTATCCGTAGGTGAGATGACCTCAAAATCGTAGTGATTTAACACTTAGTCGGGTAAACTCTAGGCTTTTAAAGCCCCCACTGCACCTGTACTCAGGTCAGTGGTGGGTAGTTTACCTTGACTAACGAAACTTGCTCTTTTTAGTAATTTGCGAACCAAAATACTGAACCAAATCTCAATTTGATTCAGCCACGAAGAATATTTGGGTGTGTAATGGAAGACAATTCGATGTGTTGGGTCACTTAAAAAAGCAGTACGGGATTTCATAGATTTGAGTATGCCACTTTTCCCCTTGATACCCAGGTCAATATTCAAGCCTTCTTGTTGTGCAACCAAACGAACCAGTGATTCAGATTGATGAGTATTCAGGCAATCCATGATTAAATGCCACTTTTTTGCGTCAGGGTCAGTTTCAATGATTCGGCCAATATTCAGGACAAAATCTGATTCGGTTCTCGAATCTCCACAAGTTGGCTCGACAATCTTACCAGTAGCAACATCGAAATTGGCTATCAAGGTCTGCGTACCATGACGAATGTATTCAAACTCCCTTCTCTCTACTTTGCCTGGTCGCATCGGCAAGTCTTTTTCTAAGCGTTCAGTAGCTTGAATACCTGTCATTTCATCAATGGATATTGTGCGTTCGCCCTGAAGATGATGCTCAATGGCGGTGATATATAAGCCAGTTATGTCTTCCACTTTTGCGTCAAATTCTTCGTCCACAGGGGGGGGTTAACCAGTAGCGACTCTGGTGGGGTTTAAGTTCTGCTTCTTCTAATAATCTTCCAACATGGCGAATAGATATGCTTTCAATAATACCTTGTTTCATGATTTCGTCCGTTAGTTCTCTGGCTGTCCAATGACTTATTGGTCGTCCGTAATCGAATGCGGTGCTGGCATGATCGGCGGGAACACCGCGACGATAATTACAGGGATATCTACCGCTATCTTGGGCTACTTGGTACAGCGCCCCGCAGCAGCCGACAAGCCTCAGCAGGTTACTGGGGATTCACTCTAGTAATTGTCCAAACTTAGAGTCAAATCAGGGATTGCATTTAGAACATTTTTTTCGCTGCTTACGCTAGTACTGCGTTTTACTTGAGAAAAATCGCACATCGCGCTAGTCTTCATTGACGTAACTGCACGCTGTAACATTAGGCGATGACAAATCAACTCTCCCCAAAAATTCCCTTTTGCACTTGGAGCCGTCCCATCGGTTTAGGCTGGGACAAGCCCTATACAGTCCGCTACGCTAGCAATATTGATGATGGCCCCTGGCACGGTATGCCTTTAGGGGGCTTTGGTGCAGGTTGTATCGGTCGTTCTTCACAGGGAGACTTTAATCTGTGGCACATTGACGGCGGTGAGCATATCTTCAAAAATATTCCCGCTTGTCAATTTAGTGTGTTTGAGTCAAACGGCACATCTTCTGGTGCCTACGCTTTGTCTACCCAAGCACCAGATAATGGTAGTCTTAAAACTTGGCAATGGTATCCAGAAGCGGAAAAGCAGAAAAATAAAGGTACATATCACGCCCTATATCCGCGTAGTTGGTTTGTCTACGAAAACGTCTTGCAAGCACAGTTAACTTGTGAGCAATTTTCGCCTATCTGGGAAAATAATTATCAAGAAACTAGTTACCCTGTAGCAGTGTTTCTCTGGAATGCCCATAACCCTACAGATAAAGCCATTACTCTCAGCATTATGCTCACCTGGCAAAATATGGTGGGCTGGTTTACGAATGCTCTCAAGTCTCCCCAGGTAAAGATTCGGGATGATGGTAGCCCAGTTTATGAATATCAACCGCGCTGGGGAGAAAGTCAAGATAATTACAATGAACTAATTGAAAATACCCAACAAATTGGTTGTGTTTTAAGACGGGTTGGTAGTGATGCACCAATACAAGAAGGAGATGGCACTTGGTGTATTGCCACGTTAAAACATCCCCAAGTGGAAGTATTTCATCACACTCGCTGGAATCCTGACGGTAATGGTGGAGATGTCTGGCAAAGCTTTGCTGCCAATGGTACTTTACCCAATTATATAGATGCAACTCCAGCGTCAGAAAATACACAGCTAGGAACTGCGATCGCAGTGCGTTTCACTCTCCAACCAGGAGAAACTTTAGAAATCCCCTTTATTTTGGCTTGGGATTTTCCTGTAACAGAATTTGCCGCCGGGATTAACTACTACCGCAGATATACAGACTTTTTTGGTTGTAATGGCAACAATGCTTGGGCGATCGCTACTACTGCACTACAACAATACCAAAGTTGGCGATCGCAAATTCAAACTTGGCAACAGCCCATTCTCGACCGGGAAGATTTACCCGACTGGTTTAAAATGGCGCTGTTTAATGAACTTTACGATCTCACTAGCGGCGGTACTCTCTGGAGTGCAGCATCAGAATTAGACCCCATCGGTCAATTTGCGGTGCTAGAGTGCTTAGATTATCGCTGGTACGAAAGTTTAGATGTGCGGTTATATGGTTCTTTTGCCTTGTTGATGCTGTTCCCAGAACTAGAAAAGTCGGTGATGCGGGCATTTGCGCGGGCAATTCCCCACAGTGATGATCATCAGCGGGTGATTGGCTATTACTACACAATTGGGGCAGACACTACAACAGCCCCGCGTAAAATCGCAGGTGCAACACCCCACGATTTAGGCGCACCAAATGAACACGTCTGGGAGAAAACCAACTACACCTGTTATCAAGACTGTAATTTGTGGAAGGATTTAGGCAGTGATTTTGTGTTGCAAGTATACCGAGATTTTCTGCTGACGGGTGCTGAAGATGTGGATTTTCTCGTAGATTGCTGGCCTGCGATTGTCCAAACTCTGAATTATCTCAAAACTTTTGATCAAGATGGCGATGGAATTCCCGAAAATTCCGGCGCACCAGACCAAACCTTTGATGATTGGCGATTACAGGGGGTAAGTGCTTATTGTGGTGGGTTGTGGTTGGCAGCGCTACAAGCTGCGATCGCAATTAGTAATATTTTATTAACTCATAACCTTGGCGAACTTGGCGACTTGGCGGTTCAAAAATCCATCTATGAAGCTTGGCTGCAACAATCTCGCCCCATCTACGAAGAAAAACTTTGGAACGGGCAATATTACCGCTTAGATAGTGAAAGTGGTTCTGATGTAGTGATGGCAGATCAGTTATGCGGGCAATTCTACGCCCAACTGTTGGGTTTACCAGATATTGTACCGAGCGATCGCGCCCTGTCTGCTTTAAAGACTGTTTATGATGCTTGCTTCCTCAAATTCTGTAATGGTCAGTTCGGTGCAGCCAATGGAGTTCGTCCCGACGGTTCACCGGAAAATCCTCAAGCTACTCATCCTTTGGAAGTTTGGACAGGGATTAATTTTGGGCTGGCAGCTTTTCTAGTACAAATGGGAATGAAGGATGAAGCATTGAGGTTAACGCAAGCTGTTGTACAGCAAATTTACGACAATGGGCTGCAATTCCGTACGCCCGAAGCGATCACCGCATCTGGTACTTTCCGCGCTAGTACTTATCTGCGGGCAATGGCGATTTGGGGAATTTATTTAGCTTTAAGCTGAAGTGGGCATAGGGCATGGGAATTAGTGTTATTTTCCTCTGCTTCCTTGCCTCCCAATCCTAGAAAATGAGCAAACCAATTGAAAAAGCAGTATACTCAAATCCATGAACTCTCCTACTGCTTTTTTGAACTACCTAACATATCAAATTGTTTCTTATTACACACCCAAACATTATTAGTGGTGAGCCAGCGCATTGCGGAGGTTCCCCCGGCAGTCCGCTCAAGTCGGGAAACCCGCCCACGCGGCTGCCTCCCCGTTGTAGCGACTGGCATTAGCGCAGCGGTAGCGGCACTAGGAGCATCACCCGCAGGGCTCAATCAAATTGAGATTTGGTTCAGTATTTTGGTTCGTAAGTTACTCAAGCGTGCCAACTTCAAGAGTCATGATGACCTCAAAATCAAAGCTCTCTAGTTTACCGATTACTTGAATAACACAATGGTTCAACCTTTTAATTAAACATATAAGGGTAAAATTTCAACTATCTAAATACTTGTTTATTTATGCCGTGTTAGTAGCGGTTGGCGTAAATAAAGCTGTCATGCCAAAGAGTTGAAAAGCCCAAACTATAAGTCTTTTGACTTGACTTTTGCGTAGCGGTATAGTCTCTCTCAACGATTAAATTTTAGACATTTGGAGTTTTAAATAATGACACTCAGTCGATTAACCAAAGTTCAAGCATATTTTTCACTAAATGGATTATTTGAGGTATTTAAAGATATCAAGTATTTGTTCAGATCAAGTTTTTTAGGATTACCACGCATTGAGTTTTCAGAAATTTTTGATTTTAATTCAGATGATTTTAAAGTTACTATTCCTAACTACGCTCACGGTTCTAACATCAATGCTTCTATTTTAATGAAGGAGAAGATGGCTATTACAATGATGTACCACTTTTTGAAACCAAAGACTGTAATCGAAATTGGTACATTTCGGGGAGAAACAACTGATTTAATGGCTCACAACCTAATTGATGCTGATATATATACGCTTGACCTACCACCAGAATCAAAATCGATGAATTATGGCTACCAACCTGAGCCTCTTGATTTAGAAGTTATTAAATTTCGCAAGAATGATGCCTATGTTCAGCCTTCTTATACTACTAAAAGCCGCGTCCATCAAATTTATGGAGATAGCGCAGAATTTGATTTTAAATCGCTTAACACAAAATTTGATCTAGCATTTATTGATGGTGCTCATTCGTATGATTACGTCAAGAATGATACAGAAAAACTTTTACCTCTGATGAATCCAGGGGGATGGATAATATGGGATGATTACTGGTTCCTATTTCCAGGAGTTATCAAGTATGTAAACACTTTCCGCAAAAAAGGGGCATTGCATATATACGGCACTCGTTTAGCTATCCTCAAAGTATAAAAATAATCAAGAAGTTTGTAATTATCAAAACCGTATTGTGCTGCTTCCCCTGCTTCCTGACTCGATTCTCTCTGCTATTCTGAGTTTGGCAGAGCGCGATCGCGGATTATGGGCAATTTCCTCTTCTTGAGCAATGATCGGCTTTTTTGTCAAGACTTTCATTAAAGGTGAATTGCGTAAACCATGTTTAACTATGCGGTCTTCTAGACTGTGAAAGCTGATGATAGCAATTCTGCCACCTGGAACTAAGGCGTTTGTGGCTTGATCCAAGAAGGTTTCTAAGGACTTTAACTCGTCGTTGACGGCAATTCGTAGTGCCTGAAAAACGCGGGTAGCAGGGTGAATCCTGCCATAACGATATTTAGGGGGAACAGCATAAGCGATCGCCTCTGCGAGTTCTGTAGTTGTTTGAAACGGGCGTTTTTCGACAATTCGTCTCGCAATTCGCCTTGATAGTCGTTCCTCGCCGTATTTAAAGAAAATTTTTGCTAATTCTTCTTCATCCCAATCATTGATCACATCGGCTGCGGTGAGCGATCGCCTTCGATCCATTCGCATATCCAGATTTGCTGTGTGGCGAAAGCTAAAACCCCGTTCTGGCTGATCTAAATGGTAAGAACTCACCCCTAAATCAGCGAGGATGCCGTCAAAAGTTTGAGGAGTAAATTTATATTCCGCAAAATTGCTGTAGCTAAATTGTACGCGATCGCCATATTCAGCTAAGTGCTGCTGTGCCGCTACTAAAGCATCCTCATCTTGGTCAATCGCCGTCAGCCGCACATTTGCAGCAGCTTCTAAGATCAGGCGACTATGACCACCACCGCCTACCGTTGCATCTAAATAATATCCGCCGGGACGTATCGCTAAACCATCAATGACTTCCCGACTTAAGACTGACACATGAAAAAATTCCTGTGCCTCAATTCCTGGCATATCAAGCTTCCATATAATAGTTAAAGAAGTGACACAAAATGAAACATCAAATAAAATCCCTTCGCTGCCACCCCTTCTCCAACATACTCCTGTAAGGGCAATACATGTAGGGCAGTTTTCCGAAAAATATTGCCCTTAAAAACCTGATTTTGGCAGACACTATAAATTGGGTCTGGTTGGTATCTACGCGGTTCAAGTCAAAATTTTCATAGGAGAACACGGAATTTATGGCAAGACTAGAAACCCGCACTGAACCTATGGTGCTGAATATGGGGCCACACCATCCCTCAATGCACGGGGTTCTGCGGTTAATTGTCACTTTAGATGGCGAAGATGTCATTGATTGTGAACCGGTCATCGGCTACCTCCACCGGGGAATGGAAAAAATTGCCGAGAATCGCACTAATGTAATGTACGTCCCCTACGTTAGTCGCTGGGACTATGCAGCGGGAATGTTCAACGAAGCCGTCACTGTTAACGCCCCAGAAAAGTTAGCAGGTGTCGCTGTCCCCAAACGCGCCAGCTACATCCGCGTGATTATGCTGGAATTGAACCGCATCGCTAATCACTTGCTGTGGTTTGGCCCGTTCCTGGCGGACGTAGGCGCTCAAACTCCCTTTTTCTATCAGTTCCGCGAACGGGAGATGATTTACGATTTGTGGGAAGCTGCCACAGGCTACCGCATGGTAAATAACAACTATTTCCGAGTTGGTGGCGTAGCTGCTGATTTGCCTTACGGTTGGGTAGATAAGTGCTTAGACTTCTGTGATTACTTATTGCCTAAAGTTGATGAATACGAACGCTTGGTTACTAATAACCCGATTTTCCGGCGGCGTGTTGAGGGTATTGGCACTATTACCCGCGAAGCAGCAATTAACTGGGGACTGTCTGGGCCAATGTTACGTGCCTCTGGGGTGAAATGGGATCTGCGGAAAGTAGACCATTATGAATGCTACGACGACTTTGACTGGGACGTTCATTGGGAAACCGCTGGTGATTGCTTTGCCCGTTACGTGGTGCGGATGCGGGAAATGCGCGAATCTGTAAAGATTATTCGCCAAGCCATCAAAGGACTACCTGGAGGCCCCTACGAAAACCTGGAAGCCAAGCGCCTAGCTGCTGGGAAAAAATCAGAGTGGGATGCATTTGATTATCAATACATTGGTAAGAAAGTTTCTCCTACCTTTAAGATGCCCAAAGGTGAAATCTACTCCCGTGTCGAAAGCGGTAAAGGTGAACTAGGAATTTATCTAGTTGGCGATGATAACGTCTTCCCTTGGCGATGGAAAATTCGCCCGGCGGATTTCAACAACCTCCAGATTGTCCCTGAGTTACTGCGGGGGATGAAAGTTGCGGATATTGTAGTGATTCTCGGCAGTGTTGACGTGATTATGGGATCTGTAGACAGATAACAGTCATTGGGTGGGCATTGCCCACCCAGCAACCAGCAATTCCACAGATTAAAGGTAAAAATACTTAAATCTGTAATTAGACTGAGATTTGAGTATATTACGTTTGTACTCAGGATAGGCGATCGCAAACTATAAATTTGATAGTTTGGTTATAGGGCAAGCTGAGAATTGTCTGCCTTATTTACCAAGGTAATGATTTATGAACTATCAAAAGCTAGACGCAGCACTGGCTATGGCACTAAACAATGCTCAAGCCCCAGAAGCACAGGGTTTAGAGGTGTTCATTCATACCGAATCGGGATTAGAACCTATTGCAACTACTGTTTTAGAAAGTCTCGGCATCAATGATGTAAGTAGTGGTAAGGATATGTTCACAGCAAAACTCTCGCCAACTGCCATTTCTCAGTTGTCAGAACAACCTTGGGTGAAGTATTTGAAGTTATCGCAAAATTTGCGTTTGGTTAATAATAAATTAGGTTCAAGAAAATAAAGCACTTAAAGCATACATAGTATTAAAAGTGAACATTTTGTTAAGGCAATCTAGCGATCGCCCCCGTTTTTCATCGCAATTAATACAAATGTTCTAGTTACTAAGTCATTAGACAGCACTATCCATTACCAACAGCATTCTGTAAAATTCATCCCTGAGAATCTTTGATCTCACCTTATCAGCTGCCACATACAGTCCTAAACTGTAGGTGGGAGTTGAAAGGCAGTCTGGAGAAATTTTGTGAAAAAAGTATTATCAATCATTCTTGGTGGTGGTGCGGGTACTCGGCTTTATCCGCTAACCAAACTCCGCGCAAAACCAGCAGTACCAGTAGCAGGTAAGTACCGTTTAATAGATATCCCTGTCAGTAATTGCATCAATTCCGAAATATTCAAAATCTATGTACTGACACAGTTCAACTCAGCATCCTTAAATCGTCATATCGCCCGTACATACAACTTTACTGGCTTTAATGAAGGGTTTGTAGAAGTGCTAGCTGCACAGCAAACGCCAGAGAACCCCAACTGGTTCCAAGGGACAGCCGATGCTGTACGCCAGTACCTATGGCTATTTGAAGAATGGGATGCAGATGAGTATCTGATTCTCTCAGGGGATCACCTCTACCGCATGGATTACCGCCAATTTATCCAGCGCCATAGAGAAACGGGTGCTGATATTACTCTTTCCGTCATCCCTATTGATGAGCGCCGGGCCTCGGACTTTGGTTTAATGAAAATCGATGACTCCGGTAGGATAATTGACTTTAGCGAAAAACCCAAAGGCGATGCTTTAATCCAAATGCGCGTCGATACAAGCGTACTAGGATTAACAAAAGAACAAGCCGAAATACAACCTTATATCGCCTCGATGGGGATTTACGTCTTTAAAAAAGAAGTGTTGTTCAAGTTGCTGAGAGAATCTCTAGAAAGTACTGATTTCGGCAAAGAGATTATTCCTGATTCGGCAAAAGATTACAACGTTCAAGCTTACTTATTTGATGACTACTGGGAAGATATCGGTACCATCGAGGCGTTTTATCATGCAAATCTAACACTAACTCAACAACCTCAGCCGCCTTTTAGTTTCTACGATGAACATGCTCCAATTTACACCCGCGCTCGTTACTTACCTCCAACTAAGCTTTTAGATTGCCACATTACCGAATCCATTATTGGCGAAGGTTGCATTTTGAAAAATTGCCGCATTCAACATTCTGTATTAGGAGTGCGATCGCGGATTGAATCTGGTTGTGTAATTGAAGAATCTCTGCTCATGGGTGCAGATTTTTATCAAGCATCTGTGGAGCGTCACTGTAGCCTCGATAAAGGTGATATACCCGTAGGCATTGGTACAGATACACTCATTCGTGGCGCGATCATTGATAAAAATGCCCGCATCGGTCACGATGTCAAAATTATCAATAAAGATAACGTGCAAGAAGCAGAGCGCGAAAGTCAAGGTTTTTACATTCGTAGTGGCATCGTCGTCGTGCTAAAAAATGCTGTAATTCCTGATGGTACGGTCATTTAGTCAATGAAAAACTCCACCCACAAGGAGATGAAGTTTTTGGGCATAGGGAATAGGGCTTATGGAAGAGTCACTAATGCCCAATGCCCAATGCCCCAAGTTGGCGGGGGAGCAACCTCGACCACCCACAAGGGAATGGAATTTACCGCCAACTTTCAATGACTAAACTATTGTTGCTGATTGGACTTCCAGGAAGCGGTAAGTCAACTTTGGCTAAACAATTAGTGGCAACATGCCCCCAGATGCAGCTAATTTCTACAGATGCCATCCGGGGGCAACTTTTTGGCTCAGAAGCAGTTCAGGGGTCGTGGCTGTTAATTTGGCGGAAAATTGAGCAACAATTTCAGCAAGCAATGGCTACAAGCACAACAGTAATTTTTGATGCCACTAACGCTCAACGACGCAATCGCCGCGAACTCATCACCCTAGCTCGTGATGTAGGTTTTACCGACATTACAGGGCTGTGGGTAAGCACGCCTGTTTGGCTGTGTTTGGCACGCAACAAAAAGCGTCATCGCCAAGTTCCAGAAGAAATCATCTTGCGGATGCATCGTCAACTGCGGGATGCTCCCCCAAGTTTGGCAGAAGGACTAGATGGCCTAATTCGCCTGCTTTGAAAGTTGAAAGTACGGAAATTGCGCTGATGTATTCAGCGGGAACCACACTTGATTTTCTATATTGTTTGTTAATTTAAAATCAGAGTCTTTTAGCTTGGTATTATACCTGGCGAATAATAAATCTCACATCTTAGAAAAAAACATAACGGAAATTTTTACAGGAGGCTGGTAGATGGCTGCAACCGACTTCAAAGACTATTATGCAATTTTGGGAGTTAGTAAAACTGCCAGTCCAGAGGAAATTAAACAAGCATTTCGTAAACTAGCCCGCAAATATCACCCTGATGTTAACCCAGGCAATAAACAAGCGGAAGCACGCTTTAAAGAAGTTGGCGAAGCTTATGAAGTGTTGTCAGATGCAGACAAACGTCAAAAGTACGATCAATTTGGTCAATATTGGAAACAAGCTGGTGAAGGCTTCCCCTCTGGCGGTGCTGGTGTCGATATGGGTGGCTTTGACTTCAGTCAATATGGTAATTTTGATGATTTTATCAATGAGCTATTAGGGCGCTTTGGTGGTGCTAGTCCTGGCGCAAGACAACAAAGTTACTCTTACCGCACTTCTACGGGTAGACCAAGTAGCGGTTTTGGTGGATTTAATGACTTTGGTTTTCAAGATGTAGGTACTAGTACTGGTCAAGATAGCGAAGCCGCGATCGCTTTAACTTTTGCTGAGGCGTTTGCTGGTGTGCAAAGAAGCTTTATGTTAGGCAACGAAACAATTGATGTACGTATTCCTGCTGGGACTAAAACTGGTACTCGCCTACGGATACGAGGTAAAGGTCAAATCAATCCCATGACTCAACAACGTGGGGATTTGTATTTAAAGGTGGAACTTCAGCCCCATTCGTTCTTTCAAATTGAAGGCGATAATCTCGTTTGCGAAGTAGCAATTACGCCAGATGAAGCTACCCTAGGAGCCTCGATTGATGTACCTACACCTGATGGATTAGTTAATGTTAAATTGCCTGCGGGAGTACGTTCTGGTCAATCTTTGCGTTTACGCGGTAAAGGTTGGCCTCTACCTAAGGGTGGACGTAGCGATCAGTTGGTGAAGGTGGCGATCGTCCCGCCAAAGGAACTCAGCCAACAAGAGCGAGAATATTATGAAAAAATCAGGGCTATACGTACCTACAATCCTCGGAGTCACTTGCAGCAAGTTAAGCTATAGCGCTTCTCGGTTGTGTACAATACATACTCTAGTCGATAAAAGGGATTAGGCTTAGGCTTTTGCCGTGAGCGTCAGGGTTCGACCATTCGTGACAGGTTAAAACAATATCATTTTTGTCAATACGTAATTTTACTTAATTATTAGCCAATAATAATGTACTAAATTAACAATGGTACTGGCTTTTTCTCGCAAAAATGAATGATGCGTTTAAATATTGTGCGATCGCTGACTTAAAAATTGTGTTTCCCGCCCCAATTTTGGCTAAATTTTAAGCATTATTGCTTATTGACAAATGGTTAACAACCTTAACCTGTGACCGATGGGGTTCGACTGAGCGCTCACGCCGAAGTCCGAACGGGGCTAGAGTTGTGTATTTCATCCATAAAAAAACTGCTATATAACCCAAGCGATCGCAACTTTATTTGTGCGGCACATTTTATGGATAATTGTTCTGTTCATCAAAGCAAATAAATTGAGGCTTTAACTCTACTTTAATAGACTAGGGAATGCTATACATTTCAATAAAGAAGTTTTTCTGAGATCATGCTGCATTTGATAGTCAGTTGTAGCAAATTCTATTTGTAAGATTAAGCGGTCTTGATGAGTAGGTGAAATTCCTTTGTGAAAGCAAAGTGGATCTTCTGCAAATCCAAAACCAGCTTGTCCATAAATTTCTACCAAAGATTCCCGACCATAATAATCGATAATATCTTGGTCTGTTTCTCGTTTACGTAGCCAAAGATGTGAACTTTTTTTATGATTATGACTGTTGATAACACAGACATGAGGACTGCTCTGATTATCTACATCAGTCAAATAAAAGAAAAATTTGATAAAACAATAATCGTCTACATCGTAATGAAAAAATTGAGCAGCTTGGCTTTGTTCGCGGTAAGTCATCTTTCCTGCAAAACTCCACCACATTTTATTTCCTTGGTGTACTGGTTGACCATCTAAATATTTAGCAGATATTGCTAATAATTTTGGATCATTTTGGAGCTTTTTAATGGCTGAGCAAAACAAAGCTGTGTTGAAATAATGGCCTGTAATAAAATGTTTACCAGATTTAGTTTCTGCTTCTGCTTTTTGATGATAATAAAAACCATACTCTAGCTTCTGATTACCATAGCAAGCTGTTGATTGAGCAAATTGAACTATTTCTTGAACAACATTTTGAGGTAGATTAATACCTAAATGTAAACCTTCATTTTTGAGATTATTAACAGCAGCGTCTATATTTACATCTGAAAAACACGAATTATTTTCATTTAGCAGTGATAAATATGATTTAATTGAGCGTTTAGAGAAAGATTTTACTAGCGATCGCACAATCCGAAATCGGGCAAATTTACGCATTAAGAGCCATCTAGGGTTTTTTGTCAATCCTTTATAGGATTCATAAGACATATCATAAAATTTTGCGAAAGCTCTATCGAAATAGTTATTAAATAAACTTATAAGCATAAAACTCCTGAGATGAAAACAGCAGTATGCGATCGCCACTTTGTCGGGCGTAAGTATAAAGTATGTAAGTTATACCACTAAATCTTAATTGATCAAAATTAATCAGGCTACCGTACTACAGTAAATTTACTGTTTCAGGAGCATCCACTTTTGGAAGAAATACCTGGCGATAGTCACAGATGCTTTGAAGCGGGTGGGGCGAAGATAGTAACTCAACATTGGCGATCGCGAAGCGGAAGTCAAAGCTTAAATAATAATTAAAGATTTTGTGGGTGGGTAATACCCACCCAATCTACTTTGTGGTGTCTACAGTCCACCTTCATCGATTGTCTTAGACTTAGCTTTGGCCTTGTTGGCACTGCGTTTGAGAGCAGAGAGTCTTGCCTCATATTTAGACCGTTGGCGCTTGCTAGGAGTATTATCGATCAGGGTTTTTAAGGCACTACCTAGGCTCTTGTAGGCATTGGGGAGACTATAACCAAAGCGAGTTGCCAAAGCGATCGCTTTATCGTCAGCATCAACTAATTCCACAAGTTGTTTGCCCCCATTATTCTTTTGATACAGTCGCCAGCCAGAAACGCCACACAGCGCCAAAGCTAACACTAGCAACAATCCATCCTGTACCCACAATTCACCTACAGCACCGCCTAAACCGATAGCCAATGCTGCCATTTCCCAACCATCTTTAGGAATCGTGTCATTTTGAACGCGGGCGACTTCATGCCAGAACAGCAGATTACGCTGATCCATCGCGAGAGCATCCCATTTCACCAGGTCAATTTGAATTTCTACCTGGTCTTTTCCAATTTCTTCGCAGCGGATCAGGGGTGGATTGACCTCAGTTGTGCCTTCAACCGTGACCCAGCTCTGCAATTCTGGCGGTAGTAAGCCTTTCAACCGCCGGAGTTCACTCATTTCCGCCTTGGCAGAGGAGGTTGCGTAGGATGTCATAAAATCCAGCCCTAGAAAACTTCAGTATATAGTGAGGGTATCACTTTGGAGTATAGCTATTTCAGTGACCATTTGCCTCACTCGCTGGGAAAACTTCCGCGCTTCTTCCTAGCTTCCATTGCTCTTTCTAGAATTTCTAGCAATCCAGGAGCCTCTTCCTGGATACTCAGTAACATTCTTTCCCCAAGTTCTAAATTCCCCGGATCTTGACCTGTTACCATTACTTCTTTGAGACGAGGTAACGCTATGTTATCAACAATTTGAATTAATCCACTCAAACAACGGTGAAATTGTCTTTCTGTGAGAATCGAGTCTTCTAAGGGAAACTCAATAATGGCACGGATTTCGCCATCAGATGGGTCATATTCCCATTGCAGCATTTTAGTTTCCCAAGAAATTGCCAGTATCGTTTGTAGAATCACTCCCTTGTAAGGATGGTTTTGAACTCCCGCCAGAACTTGAGGCGCAAATACCCGGAAAAATTTTCCCTCCTCATCCAATTGGACAATTATCAAAAAATCTTCTAGGTTATCAGCTTCTACACCTGTGATAATCCGGTCTTCTTCATCATCAAATCGGTAGTCCCAACCTAGTTTGTCTAAGTAATTAGCAATCTGTTTGAGATTAGCTCCCATAAAAGCCTCATAAGGAACGGTGGAGCGGCTGTTACCAGAACTAGTTTAACCTGCTAGCGGCAGATGCTTAGGTTGGTGTAGCTACTGCTCCTCTTTTAGAAGTATGCAAGGAATTTTTGCACACACAATAGCTTAACTATTTTACTCATTTATCTAGATTCCATGAACTGAGAAAATTTTGATCTAGAAAGCAAGCATTAGGACAATACATCTGCCAATTTCATGGTTCACCTGTAAGTCTACTTTCTTGTAGCTAGGGGCTTACTGCAAGAGTTATAGCAATTTATGTAAGTATTATGAATCGACCATTATCACTATTATTTTATTATTTATGTATAAATAAAAATTAAATTTATTTTGATATATTCAGTAACTAGGATATTTTTATATGATGAAGTTACAGTTAATTATGATTAAATACTAATGAAGATTTTGGTAATGGAAGTACTAAAAACTTTTATTTACAAATATTGTTTTTAACCTCATAGGTGCTTTTTTTGTTAAAGAAGTTGAAAAAGTTTTATATTACAAGCATCTACTTGTTTTACACAATTATTTTACTCACCCATACATTTTTTATTTTCTAGTTTCCTGGAAGTTTATGCAAAAATCAGCTTTAATCCTAGCGATCGCGCCTTTAATCTTTGCCATTACTGCTTGTAGCGGAAATTCAGGACAAACAGCAAACACAAGCTGGGATACAGTTAAAAGCCGTGGGAAATTAATTTGCGGTGTTAGTGGCGAAGTACCAGGATTTAGCTTTGTGGGAACTGACGCGAAGTACAGCGGTATTGATGTGGATGTTTGCCGCGCTGTAGCAGCAGCTTTGTTTGACAATCCAGATGTAGTAGAATTTCGTAATCTCAATACCAAAGAGCGCTTTACAGCTTTGCAAACTGGAGAAGTTGATGTTCTCAGTCGTAATACTACCTGGACACTGAGTCGTGATACCTCTGTTGGTCTAGAATTTGCGCCTGTCGTCTTTTATGACGGTCAAGCTATCATGGTTAATAAAAATAGCGGCATTAAGTCCCTAGCAGATTTGAAAAATAAGGCAATCTGCGTTCAAACTGGTACTACTACCGAGCAAAACTTAGCAGACCAAATGCGAAAACGGGGCATCACCTACAAACCCGTTGTTTTTGAAGACGTTAATATTACCTTTGCTACCTATGCTGAAGGTCGTTGCGAAGGCGTTACAGCTGATCGTTCGGCATTAGTGGCTCGGCGCACAACTCTACCCAAACCAGAAGATAATGTAATTCTCGATGAAGTCATTTCTTCCGAGCCGCTTGCGCCAGCAGTTGCTAAAGGAAATCCTAAGTTAGCAAGTACTGTCAAGTGGGTGGTTTATTCCCTAATTAAAGCTGAAGAGTTAGGCATTAATTCCCAGAATGTGGAACAGTTTGCCAATAGCAACGATCCAGATATTAAGCGTTTTTTAGGCACAGAAGGCAATCTAGGTCAAGGACTTGGTTTAACAAATGACTTTGCTGCCAGAATTGTTAAACATGTCGGTAATTACGGCGAGATTTACGATCGCAACCTTGGGCCAAAGACCAAACTCGATCTAGCTCGTGGTGAAAATAAACTATGGAAGCAAGGAGGACTGTTGTATTCTCCACCATTCCGGTAATGAAGATGAGGGAGCATGTAGTCTTGCTAAGTTCTGCTTTGTGTGAAATTATGTCGGTTTGTAACACAACAGCGTTTACTCTGGGTTTTTCTCTCTGAATTAACTCATCTTTCAGTGCTATGTCTTTGATGATTATTGGTAATACTCTTTTCTTCTCTGGTGGGTGATCCGTTTTGTTAGTGCATTCTGGCGGTAATATCGAACTGATCACCTTTGATTTGACCATCTTCCATATAAATAATGCGGTCAGCAATATCTAAAATGCGGTTGTCGTGGGTAACGAGCAAAATGCTACAACCTTGTTCTTTAGCAAGCTTCTGCATCAGTTCGACAACATCGCGCCCAGATTTTTTATCGAGTGCGGCGGTAGGTTCATCAGCTAAGACAATTTTAGGATGGCCGACTAAAGCACGAGCGATCGCTACACGTTGTTTTTGCCCACCGGAAAGATTTTCAGGGTAATAATTGACGCGATCTTTCAAACCAACAGTCTCAAGCATAGCGATCACGGTGGTGTTGAGATCATCATTTAAATACTGATCATGCAATTCCAAAGACATCCGCACATTTTCTTGAGCCGTTAAAAATGTCATTAGGTTATGCGCCTGAAAAATATAGCCAATTTGGCGGCGCATTTTAGTTAACTGTCGTTTATTCGCACCACAGATTTCCTGACCTAAAATTTTTAAGCTACCTGACTGACCCGAACGCAAACCACCCATTAAAGTCAAAAGAGTAGTTTTACCTGAGCCAGAAGGGCCAGTCATAATCACAATTTCGCCGGCATAAATCTCTAAATTAATGTCAAATAACACTTGTTTGCGTAGTCCACCTGACCCAAAGTAATGGTTCAGGTTTTTTACAGCAATCACTGGCTCTAAAACCAGGGGTGAAAAAGAGGTGATTACTGGTTCAACTTCAGGAGTTTGGCTCATCGATGAAACTAGGGCAGTGAGTAACATCATCACTCCTGCTGATATGAATAAACCAGGCAGACTTACCTCAAGTAATGCCCCAGAAATAGCTTGAGACAAAGGATCAAGAGCTACAGCCGCAAACATTGTTAGACCCATGATTCGTCCTTGCATATTCGCGGCGGTATGCTGTTGCAGCCAAGTTATTCCCAGTACACTGACAGTACCACCCCCTATCCCCATCAGGGCAATTATTCCTGATACCATCCAAGGCTGCTGCACAAATCCTAGTGCTATTAATCCTGTACCCAGACCATAACACAGTAGAACCAGGGGAGTCTTAGGACTCTTAATCGCACTCAGTTGACTCCCAACGAAAACACCCAATAATGCCCCTATGCCGTAGGCAGATTGCAGATAACCAAAAGTTGTGGCACTACCTCCAAAGCGTGCATTTACTAAAGCTGCAACACCGATGATGATTGGCCCTAACATGGCAAAATTAATCATCGCCAGGAGCAATAGACTAATGCGGATAGCAGGCTGTGTCCAAGCATATTTGAGACCTATAATAATTTCACCTGTTAAAGCTTTTTCCTGTAGTTCTGCGGGGAGGGGTTTGTGACGACGAGTCCGAACTAGGTAGATGAAAAGACTACCCAACGCAAACGCAAGTGTATTAATAGCAAAGGCCGAAGTTGATCCAAACGCACCAATGACGAAACCCGCACCAGCAGGGCCGATAACTTCGGTAATCTGTTCACTACCCTGCATCCAAGCATTTGCTTCTGCCAACTGAGATTTTCTAACTAATTGAGGTAATAGGGCAAGAATCGCTGGATATAAGATAGCTTCAAATAATCCAAAGAAAACAGCTATAACAATCAAATATATCAACCGGAAAGCATCAAACGCTAATAGAACAGTTGCTAATCCAATCAAAACGGTATTAATCCAAGCGGCGACAGTTGCAACATTTTTTGTAGGTAGGCGATCGCTAATTGCACCTCCCACTAACATAAACAATGCTCGTGGGATTGCAGCCGCCACTAATACAGTAGCAACAGCCAATCCTGAACCCGTTTTCTGGAGTACCAGCCACGTTAACGAGACAAACCAAAATTGAGCAGCACACAAAATCAGAGTTTGCCCTAACCACAGCCAGCGAAAGTTAGGAAAATATAACGGCGATCGCAGCATACACACTTCACCACGGTAAATCTTTGCTCAAGCCATTTGAAGGGATACGGACGATATGATTGCAGATTACGGCTTTGTACTGTTGTAGACATCTCCGAAAATAATCAAAGCCTTATAAACTGGTAATTGAGTAGTTAAAAAAATTCGAGAAAAATTCCAGCAAAACTACACCTTCTTCTCAAAATAATTGTCGCCTTGCTCATTCTTTTCAACAAAACTCTTGCCAAATATCCTCTCAATCAAGAGGTAAGGAATCGGCAATAAAAACCAGACATACTCCCACCAAGATTGATCTACAATAGCGACTACTATCGTAAATAGCGAGAAAACAGGCTCTATCAAGGTTATCCATCGCGTCGAAATGATAGTTGTACTATCTAGATCATGAGCAACGAGCCGATGTTTATGAGTCGCGTAAGTCCAGTTCATAAATGATAGTAACCCAATCAGCGTAGTGTTGACGCTAAAGCATATTTTGACAATCGCATTTTCTGGGAAATAGATGACTAGGGCATCAGAGTAAGGAATCAGAAACATACTCATCAGATAGAGTAGGTAGAGTGATATATGAATATCATCTGCTTTCTTGTAATACCTAAATTGCTTAATATGATCGAGCCAATAGTAACCTACAATAACAAATGCGATTGCATAGCTAATAAGCGGTTTTACTTGAGCTAGTAAAAATTTAATAACTTCTGAGTTTGTAGGCTGCTGAAGCTCTTCTGGAAAACCAAGAGTAAAGAAACACTGTGCCATTGCCAGTGCAAAGATAATATCAGCTATTCTTCCAAGGCGAGCAATAGAGCTATTCTGAACAGAATTATTGTCTTGAGCTTCATTCATTGAACTATTTCTTATTGATTTTAGAGGATGTTTCAAAGTAAATTTTTGCTCAAACCAAATTCAATCAGCAAGTACTACTATCACTATTCAGAGGTAGATACCCAACACGAAGATTATCTAGACTATCAACATCAATTTGGTTGTTCCGTATTAATTGTCTATAAGTATCTAAGATACCGTGTGAAATATCTAGATTATCTGCACATAGAGCCTGATGTGCTTCTGGTAATTTATACCAGGGAATAGTAGGACATAAATGGTGAACATAGTGATAACCTGCATTATGAAAGAAAAAATTAATGACAGGATTCACATTCGATCTCGAACCTGAGAAAGTATTAAAATGTTCTTGCACCTCAGCCAAAAGTGATAAAAAAGAAAAACTCCATAATAAAGGCACAAACCAGTAAAGGAGTAAAATGTCCAAATGTCCTAATAAACTGAAGCTAAGAATAACTGTTAACCAGAATAAATAAAGTTTGTAATTACGTTTTATACCATTGATAAACGTACTAAATTTGAATGAATCTTGAATCAATGGATACAAGATAACTTCTAGGAAGAAGTAATATACAGAAAAACCGATAAAAGGTTTAATAAACAAGATCATGAATACATTTTTGTCCTGCTTATTCAATCCTAAAAATTCATAATCTTCAGGTATGTAATCGCCTTCAGATAAAAGATACTTATGATGAGGAAAGTGATGACATCGATAAGAACAAATTGTTCTTAATAAAGGAAAACTGTATATAAATTCTAGCTTCTCATGCCATGATTTGTCGGTAAATAGATTATTATGAACTGCTTCATGTACCAACGCTTCTCCTAGGGCAAATTGAAAAATGCCTATTAACCACACAGCAATTAAATAAATGAAGATATTATTTGCCCAAATACTAAAATCAGCAATTAATAAAATCGCTATCCAGTCTCTTAGTAATGCCATAAACGACTTCAAATTATTACGTTCAACAAAATCAATTGGTTTACTCTGTGCCATAAAATAAGTTCCTCTCAGCTTTTGTTTCCTTATTGAAGAAAGTTTGTTTAGGTAATCATGAAAAGTCTACAGATGATAAGCCTGTAGGACGTGTGATACCACAGCCTAACGCACTGAAAATCTTCGATGGTGCGTTAGGACTAATGTCTATAACGCACCGTACCAAGTAGATTCAAGCCAATGTAGATCAGGTTTTTTGACTACTATCCCTAGCCAGCACTCAATTAATTTGACACCAGTTCACACACTCAGTTATTCAGCACTACTGAGTACAAAATCTACATATTGATGAGTAAACTGCTTCTCGCATGGTGGACACCAATATAAATAAGTATCAATGTGGTCTGTATTGATATTCCTGAACATTATATTAAATTGCTTCTCCAGATCAGGTGATACCACAGATTTCAATAGCTTCATGCCCTTTTTGTTCGTATTACGAACATACCATTCATACTTGTCAACGAAGGTTCTGAGTGGCACAATCTCGATGTGCTTATCCAACTTCTCAAAATAGCTAATGACATCAGACCAATTCAGAGGATCTGGATTATAAAAAGTGTAGTTGTATTTTCTCTCACTTATAGGTAGTAAAGATGTAGAAACAATCGCTTTGGCAGCATATTCAACTGACATCAAATCGAAATCAGCATCCATATCAGGTATACAGCCTATATGATAAATAGCGCCCAGGAAATTCTCAAACGCATCTTCATCAATGAAAAAGTCGTCGTCTATATTCTCATAAGCCTTTTCTATCAAGGCAAATAGTTTGTTCAATGGAGTGTTTTTATCGATATGCTCGACTCGAAGGGTGTATAGATAGCCCAACCGATAGTTGACCCATGGGTATCCCTGTTCTGCTAGGCGCAAGACGATTTGCTCTGTTACATACTTGGTTTGTGCATATCCATTGACAAGACCAATAGGGATGGGTTTAGCCGCGCAGTCTTCTAGCAAGGATGCGGCGCAACTCGACACATTATAAAGAGGCTTCACTTTTTTGGATAATGCGAAGTCTGCAACTTCAATAGTACCAACAACATTGGTGTTCTTGATGATGTCGTATGGCAAATAGAAGTTATCCACAGCTGCTACATGATATACGCTGTCAATATTTTGTGCTAATTCCTCATAGCGATCATTTTCTAGACCAAACCGCTTCTTAGACATATCTCCGATGATGATTTGTACGCGATTCTCCCATCCTGGTAGGAGCTTGACATCAAACTTTCGCGCCGTCTTCTTGATACGTTGAAGACCTGCTTCTTCACTAGCTGCTCGAACTAAACAGGCAATATTTAGATCGGTGGTATCGAGCAGTTCTTTCAAAAAATAAGTGCCGACAAAACCTGATGCTCCGGTGAGTAAGCAGGTGTTGGTTTGACTGGTCTGGCTCACTTTTACTTCATTGTCACGACCATGAAGAAGGTATTCTAAGGCGTTTTCTATCTCTACGTTTAGAGGTTGGCTGTGGGTCAGCCTAACTTTCAGCGCGTCTTCATTAGAAATGGCACGAGCTATATCATCAATCATCCCCAAGAAGGTATTTGCGTAGAAAAATGCCTCAGTAGGAATTTTGCAGCCTAGTTCTCCTTCAAGTGTGCTGTGAATCTCAATGATCTTCAAGGAGTCAATCCCATAGAAAAAGATGGACTTCTCCACATCAAAGTCAGCCATCCGCACCTGATATTTCTTGGTCAGAATTTGTATGAGATTAGTAAAGACCTTCAGATGCATTGGTCCCATAGAGGTTATACGTTCAAATGTCTTTTCGATGTTTAACATACTAATATCTCCTTGAGATTGATTTGTGGATTCGTCTTTAGGCCATCTAGCTAGAGCATCAGGGCCGCCTTGGAGAAAGTCTTGTTTGCATTGCTGTCTACGGATTTTGCCACTAGATGTTTTGGGGAGTTGCATATGCCCTAAAAACACGAATTGGCGTAGCTGGATCTCGAAGTTTTCTCCCAGAGCTAGACAAATAGCTTCAGTCAGTTCTTCCAAATAATCAGACCGTCTCATATTGATTACGCCGGCTTTTGTCAATTCGGCAAAAACCACCAGATCCTCTCCAGCCTTGCCAGGGACGCTAAAAGCGGCAACACAACCAGAGCGAATATCAGGATGTGCTTGCTCAACACAGCCCTCGATGTCTTGCGGATAGTAATTTACACCATTGACGATAATGGTGTCTTTGATTCGGCCTGTAATATATAGCTCACCTTTTTCGTCAATAAAGCCTAGGTCGCCAGTACGTAAATAAGTACGGTCATCACCTTCCAAGGAAACAAGGGTCTTTGCCGTGGCCTCCGGATTGCTGTAATAACCAGCCATTACATTAGATCCAGTGACCCAAATCTCTCCGATATGATTTGGAAGTACTTTGCAATTTTTGTCAGGATCGACAATGTGAACCTCTTGGTCAAGCCAAGGGTGACCACAACCGACAAAAACCTTTTCTTTGGTGCTGTCGGTCGGCTCTTGAGCTATGTTGTGCTTCCCCAGTGTCACCCAATCAACTGTCTTAAAAACTGGGTCTTGATCAACGTATCCAGAAGATATGTAGACTGTCGCCTCGGCCATGCCATAAGCTGGGAGGAACATATGTGGCTTGAATCCGTTATCCGCAAACTTTTCACAAAAATCCCATATAGTTTGCGGATTGATTGGTTCGGCGGCATTAATTGCCATACGCAGCGAGGATAGATCAAGAGTCTGCTGATCGCTGGGTTGGATTTTATCAACGCATAGTTGATAGGCGAAGTTTGGTGCGCCTGTATATGCTGCACGGTATTTAGTGATAGCGCGTAGCCACTGTATCGGTTGGGACGCAAATGTTGCTGGCGCGAGTATCACACAATTTCCGCCACTGTAGAGGCTGTGCAATAGATGGGCAACTAACCCCAAATCATGATAATGAGGCAGCCAAGATACAGAGGTAGAATCAGAATTTGCCTGACTCATCGCTACAATCATCCCTAGGTTGTTGAGACAATTTGAATGTGTGATCATCACACCTTTCGGTAGTGAGGTTGAACCAGAAGTGAACTGCAAGAATGCGATCGCTGAACCATCGATCTCTGGTAGAGGTAAGTTTTTAGAGTTTGATGGTTCAATAGTTATGTCTGTTGGCACATAAATCAGATCCTGTGGCCAGTTTTCTTCCTTGAGTAAAGCATCTAAAAAAGCTTGTTGATGGGTGGTAGGAAGCATTACTGCTGAGGCTTCTGTAGCGAGAATAATATCTGCAATCTTCTTGTTGGAACGATTGCGTTTTGGTATATGGATAGGTGCAGGAAATACCCCAGCATAAAGGCAACCGAAGAATGCGACTATGAATTCGATTCCAGGGGGATAAAGCAAAATCGCATTACGCGATCGCAGTCCGTCAGATAATAAACTTTGGGCTATATCAATAGCCTTGGAATACATATCTTTGTAGGTAATATAGCTATCTTCTGCACCATTAGAATCGAGCATTGTATAAGCCCTACGGTCAGGCTGTACCTCAGCCCAGTAGGTAAGAACCTCAGCCAAGGTATTAAAGCATTGAGACTTGATCATCTAACAAAGTCCTCAATCAAAGTAGTTGGATATTACAGAAGTCAGCTTTTGGCAAAATGGCAAGCTTTTTAAGCACTAATCCTGAAGAATTATGGTGCAAGGGTTGCAAGGGTGCAATGGTCTAAAGGAAAGAACTATCTAACATATAACAATACCCTCGCCAAAAATAGAGGTAGTCTAGCTTTTGCCGAAACAGCCCAACACAAGAACGTACTTGACTCTTAAGCAAAACTTAAAAGCCCAGTTCAGACGGACACAACAGTATAAATTCCTTCCACAAAAACCATAGAGGATTTTATTGGCTCAGTTTTTTGCCTTATGGCAAAAACAAGCATGTACTATCTAGGTTTGCTCTATGTCAATACTCGTAAATTGGCGAAGGTATTGATATAACAATACCTTTGCCAAAATAAGAGCCTAGATAAATTTTGGCAAAAGTGGCAAAATTAAGCATACATAAGCGTTTCGATGAAAAGGTGGTTTTTCATCTGAAACCCTTATCCTGCTGTCAATACGTTAAAAAACCCTTGTAGGAAACCTTAAAGGAATTTTTAGGACTGATTGTTTTTGCCAACCCTCAAAGAAATGGGAGTTAATGGTTAAAGCATCATCATCTCACCCTCGTAAATTGGCGAAGGTATTGATATAAACAAGCCAATTGAGTGATCGGTTTCACCTACACTACTACACACTAAACTCCAACATTCACAAGGGTTATAGCTCTTCTTAGTGCCATTCCTCATGAACTATTATTGCTTCTTGCCTGAATTTCGGACGAGTTAATCCTTATGGATTCCTAAACGCCCATAGTACAAACAGCCGCCTTTTGATTGGGAGCAATAAGCAAATCCTATTTACTACCGCACAAAGGGAAATTTAATCACTATTGCATCAGGTGTACCTTCTAAGCTTCCTGTATCCAAAGATAAATCAGACTCTTGATCACATAGCTATCAAACCGATGTGGATCATGATTGTTTAAGAGGGTGAAAATACTATTTACGGGAAGTTGCCACTATGTGCGCCTGAATATTTGACTTTGGGAAATATCTCATCATGGTAACACCAACCATTCTATAGATACTGGTTTTGTCTTTACCCGAAACTTAAAACTGGCTGACACAGCACACACTTTTAAGCAACCCAATTGCCCATGAATGTGACCTACCAAATCCCACAAAGCTTTTCTTTCACTTTAGCAATCCTAAATGAGTTACCAAAAAAATCCTCCATTATTGAAGAAGTGTGGAATCTGAGCCTCCTAGTGTTTGCAGCTCAAATAGAATTGCTATATCATTGTCTAAAGTTAAACTTAAACAAGCTAATTACTTCAGAGGCAATAATGATCGAATAACCGTGAAACTCTTAGTAGGTTTGTTCCTTAGCAGTAATAGAAGAAATACTCTGCTTCAGACTGAAAACTATAGTAGACCCAACCTACTAAAAATAAGACAGCGAAATTAGCAGTTTGTTAACTTGATGTAGCTTTTAGAATCGCAACTTAAGAAATTATAAGCTTTGAAAGTAAACATTGGATTAAGCCAAATATATTCTTAAATTAACTTTCGATAAACAAACCAGCAGGGAAAGCACAAGCAGGTGATCGCCCCTGCACATTATCAATTATCTGGCTTTTGTTCAAACACCAGATCATCCCACTTTTTGCAATACAACTATTCAAGGTTGCTCAGGTCAGTACAGGTTCGACCTGGGAAATGGGTTGAATATTTAGTTCTGCACGCCATACTAAAATCGGTTTTTCCCAGGCTTGTTCCCATTTCTGAGCAATCAGTGGTTTGGCTGTTTGTCCCATTTCCCATCCCTTGGCGATCGCACCGAGAAGTGGAGATAGTTCCTCTGGTTGTAACAGCGTAGTGCTAATCAGGGTATTGGCGATGAGCATACTTGCAAGCGGTAGCTGAAACTGCGCTAGGTAGAAAGCTTGCAAACCAATTTCACCGATTTCACTGGTGTCGAATCCGACAATAATGTGCCAAATGTCGTGGGTTTGTTGCCAGCGATTTTCTATATAGCTGGTATCTGATTCAATTTTGACTTCCGCGGCTAATGTCTGAAAACCTTGCTGTTTCAAGCTGCTGGCGTAGGTATAGCCCAAGGAATCTTGAGGATATTGCAACAAGGCTTCTAGATCGTGGGGAGGAGCCATATACCGTTCTGCAACAATTTCAGCGACTTCTGGCTTGGCTTTCATGGCCTCAACAGCAAGCTGGAAGGCATGACTGTCAACTAGACTGGTACTTAATTCCTCAATTAGATCCAGATTTCCTCTGTCGTCAAGAAGCACCTTCAGGAATGCTTTTGTGGTTTTGAAGATGCGGAAGAAGTTTTTGGCACTCGTCCATATTGAGCCATCGGCTTGTGGTTGTCCGCCCCGATTACTTGTGACTGATCGTAAATACTGGTAATTCATACACTCCATACGATTACCTCTATTGAGTGGAATCATCATAATATATGAACGTCGTTCACATATTTATAATACGAACAATGTTCATTTTTAGCAAGGATTATTTTTAATAATGGCAGATAATTTTCAAAAGCCTACAAAAACGCGACGACAACCAAAGCAGGCACGCAGCCAGGAGCGCGTCCACTACATCCTTAATGTTGCCGAGCAGCTATTTATTGAACTGGGTTATGACCAGACTACAACAAGAGCGATCGCAGCTCGTGCCAAAGTTCCCATCGGGTCGCTTTATCAGTTTTTTCCTGATAAAGAAGCGATCCTCAAAGCTTGGGCAAATCGGTACTTTGAGCAGGAATATCAACTGTTTGTACAACTTCACGTCGAACTAGCCGAAGCTTCAATCGAAGTCTATGTTGATCGCATGGTTGGCGCTTTTGACCAGTTTGCGACCGATCATCCCGGCTATCGGGCTGTACTAGAACAATTGATCGATTTGATGATAGCAGCCGATATCTTTACCCTAGATAATGATGACTCACAGATTCTCAAGGAACTTGCCCATTTTCTGAAACAGCGAAACCCCTCTTTAGACAGTGCAAAATGCGAATTAATTGCCACAACCATTGTGAAAGCTGTTAACGAGCTGCTATGGCTCTCTCTTACCCGTGATCAAGTTTTTCGCGAGCAAGTCTTAGCAGAGACGAAAAGATTGATTACAGCGTACTTGCAAACTTACCAAATTTAGCAGACAGGTCAACCGCCCCACCCACGAGGGGATGGGGTTTTACGCACGATCAATAAAATTGATTAATATTTGCTACATATTGTCGCCTTGCTTATTGTTTTTGACAAGCCCTTCTCTACGAGAGGCTGCGCGAACGCTTAGCGCAATGACGTTGTGTAATTAATTATGTCCGATTACTTAATGATCGCATTTTCTGGAAAATAAACGACTAGTACGAGAAGGCAAAAGTAAAAAGTCAAAAGGCAAAAGAAAATTAAGTCTTATACCGTAAGCTTTTTGTCTGCTTTAGATGGTAGGTTTATTTACGCCGTGTTGTACTAGGGTATCAGAATAATGACAAATTCAAAACCACCTATATGGCGTGATAATCGATTTTGGTTGATTGCAACACAATTAATCGCCGTATTTTTAGCTGTGATTGTGGTAACAATAATTTGGGGCAATCTCATCCGTAATTTGCAGCAATTAGGCATTCAATTTGGATTTGATTTTCTCAAGCAGCAAGCCTCCTTTGATATTGGTGAAACGATAATTAACTACAATCCAACTGATACCTACGGTCGCGCTTTATGGGTAGGATTAATTAATTCATTGCGGATAGCAGTGATCGGGATTTTCTTAACTACAATTGTGGGGATAACTGCTGGAATTGCCCGGTTATCTGATAACTGGTTAGTACGGAAGATCGCCCTAGTATATGTAGAGATTTTCCGCAATACACCTTTACTATTGCAATTGCTGTTTTGGTACTTTGCCATTTTCTTAAGTTTTCCCAAGCGAGAAAATCAGATTTCTCTTTGGGGGTTTGCGGGTCTGAGTCAAAATGGTTTAGAACTTCCCTGGTTTACTTTGTCTCCAGAGTTTTCGGCTTTGCTGCTGGGGTTGGTTTTTTACACGGGTGCTTTTATTGCCGAAATTGTCCGAGGCGGGATTCAATCAGTACCCAAGGGACAATGGGAAGCAGCGCGATCGCTGGGGTTAAAACCAGGATTAGTAATGCGGCTAGTGATTTTCCCTCAAGCTTTGCGGGTAATTATTCCACCATTGACAAGTCAATATCTAAATTTGACGAAAAATTCTAGTTTAGCGATCGCGATCGGTTACCCCGATATTTATTTTGTCGCTTCCACCACTTTTAACCAAACGGGAAAAGCCGTAGAAGTTATGTTGCTAATCATGCTTACCTATCTCACTCTCAGCTTGACTATTTCTGTAGTGATGAATTTGTTCAATCGCACCGTGCAAATTCCAGACAGGTAAGCAATTAAGTCAACTCGCCTTTCGGATGTTGTTGATACATTTGCTGTTCTTGCCACAGTAGAGCAAATAAATGCACCACCGCAAAAAGTATGGCAGCAATCGAAATAATGTAACTGTGTATGGTGTACAAGTGTTGGACGGTAACACTGCTGATTGCGCCACCACCTGTTAGAATGTCTCGCAATTGCTCACCAATCAAAGGAATTGCTTTGATGTTTCCTAGCTCAATGCTAAAACGCCAATATCCTGTTTGAGTCCAGTCTAAAATCATTGATGTCCAATCTAAGGCGATCGCACTCAAGGTAAATAAAATTCCACTTACCCAAGCGATTAGCCAACTCTGGCGAAATTGTCTACTTAAGAACATCACCACAATTTGCATTAAAGCGATCGTAATTACTGCATTACCAGCGATATCATGCGCTCTGTGGAACAACCAACCGTATGTTACCTCTGTATCAATTGTTTTAAGTGAATTATAAGCGCCGCCTGCTGTCGGCTCGTAGTAAAAAGACAGCAAAACTCCGGTAGAGACATAAATTAAGCACAAGGTAAGAATTACGACTGAGAGTATCGTTGCTAGTCGCCGCAAAATCCGATCAAACTGGGTGCTTTGCATGGCTGACCTCTCTAAGTTGTGATTTAAAGTGTATTTTTATTACAATTTTAACTAAGATTTATTAAAATATCTTGCAACTTCCTAGAAAAAATCAAGTTTTTTAAATCAAATAATTTGCCCAAGTTTTTAATGGTTCTGGGGAACCATACCAAATTCCCTGATTCCTGGGAGAATGCCTAACTCCTGCAATCACAAGATTTTCCGCGCCCTCTAGATGAGCAGCTGCAATGGGTGTGATGCCATCTCCCCAGGTATTACCGATGCCACAAGTGAGTTGATAACTGCTGTAAGCTAGCCAACTACCTCTTTGTCTTGCCCCAAAAATGGTTTTTCCGGCTACGCAAACGTAACGAACGTATTTGTAAAAAGCTCCAGGGTAATTATTGGTGACAAAATCTAGATTCTGGCGTGTCCAGCGTTCTTGACTGATATGGGGTGTACCTAGGGTGATGAGAGTAGCAACCAAAGGGTGAGCTTTCCAAACAAAGGATTTGACTTCACCTCTGGCTGCATAAGGCTGATCTCCCAGATAAATGCGAGAAATCCAACCTCCTGCTGAATGACCAATCAAGTTGACTTGAGTAGCCTGATGTTTTTGCAACACTTGTTTGACTGTGCGATCAAGTTGTTGCAAAATTGGTGTTACAGGTCTGCCACCAATCGTAGGTATCCAGTCGCGTCGGCGTAGGGGTACTGTAACTGTGGGAAAACCCAGTTGCTCTAGAGATTGTTCTAATTGACGATAGGCGATCGCGCTTTCTAAATATCCAGGCACAATAACAGTAGGTAATGGCATTTTGGCTTTTGAAAAACAGTAAAGTTAACCACAGTTTGAGACTAGACTGATGTGGTATGATTCAGCCACAGTCCATCCCATTAACGAGCAAGCTTGCCATCTGTTCAAGAAGCGTGAATAGCTAAAAAACAGTTGGCTAGAGAAACAAGCGACTCAAAGAAACATGGATATGCATTTAGACTGATGTCATTACCCGGCATTGGCAACTATCCTAAGTTTCAGTTTTTGCTGTGCATCTTTTCACAAAAATCGCCTTTTAAAAGTGATCGTTTTCCAGAGCTTCATCAAAAAATGCAACTTCCCAAGTGTAATACTGCGTCATTAAAATAAAAACTTGAAAAAAATGATTTTGCTGTTTTGAGTACCAGCGCAGAAAGTTATTATTTTTAGAGGAACGCATCTATTGCAATCAAGATAAAATGCTTTGCTAGTCAACTGCAACCGAGCTGAGTGAACGATAACAAATATGTCTTACGTCTCCTTGCTAAAAAATATACCAGAAATATTAGGTCAACCAACTGGAATAGCGGCAATAGCCTCTCTGGGAATCCACGGTGCTATTGCGTTGATTGTGCCATTGATGCCTGTAAATTCCAGTCAACCTAAAGAATCAACAGCACCAAAATCAGTCGGAATTTTGGAATTAAGCCAAGCCGACCAAAACCGTCTGCCACAAACTCCAGGTACTGCACCTCAAGTTGCTTTGCAACCGCAACTACCTCTGCAACCACAGTTACCTTCACAACAGCAATTTTCTCAGCAACTTCCTCCCAACTTAGACACCCAGACGACTGTATTACCCCCATTACCATTACCTGTATACACCCAGCCGATACTACCGCCAATTGTTACCAGACCTGACAATTATCGGATTGCATCTTCACCTAAAGAGCAGTCCTTGCCAATAGTTCCCAAGGAAGACTTCCGCTTTGATCCTTCTGGTTTCAATGCCGCTGACAAAAAATTTACCCAGGTTCCGTCAGTTCCTCGTTTTAACGACAAAGAAATAGAGATAGCAGCATCCAAACCACTGCCTGTAGATAGATTACCAGCATTAAACTCGGCTAAACTACCTAGTGATCTGCTAAACTCTCCTTCTCCCAGTCCTGTTAAGACCCCAACTACTAGCAATACAGTTCCACAAACTACTTTGCCTGGCAATGATGCATCTAAACTTGCTCAAAACCGACCGCTAGTAGCACCTGTAGGAAAAACTCCAAAAGTTGGAGATGACTTAATCCTAGCAAGGGAAAATATTCCCAAATGGCAGCAAGGGTCTACACCTCAGATGCCTGATTTATCCACAAAAACAAGTCAACAGGCGCTCATCGCACAGGTCAACTCATACGAAGATTTAAGAAAAGCACTCCAGCAGCAATACCCCAACTCGCAAGAAAAAGCAGTCATTCGTGACAGCATTTCTATAAATAAACCGGGACTTGAAGGTACGGTCTTAGGTTTTTTAATAGTAGATCCTGAAGGTAAAGTTTTAGACATTAAGTTCCAAGACAAGTCTCTTTCTCCTGACCTGAAATTAAAAGCTAGAGAATATTTTAATACAAAGGCTCCTAAAGGAGATAAGCAGACTAACCGTTATCCGTTTAGCTTGCGTTTTCAAAACAACATTGACAATACTGCTGAGGCGACTCAAAAACCAATACCAACTCTAGTTCTTCCTAAGCAGCCATCATCTACCCCAGGAGTTACTACTAATCAACCAACGCCAGCAGCTACTGTTAAACCATTACCCGGACTGCAACTGAGAAATGACCAGCCAGTACCTAAACCAGCAGTCACCACTAAACCATTATCTACGCCAAAAGCTAACAGCACCCAGCTGTCGCCCTCTGAAGAATCTGATCAAAAGCTAATACAAAAATTACGCGATGTCAGAGAGCAAAGAAAAAGCTCTGATACAGACAAATAAAATATGGGGCATGGATGGGGCATAATTGTTTTTTCCTTGCTCTCCTATCCCCTGTCCCCTAAATTTACCAGCCTTCCTGATATAGACAACTTTGAACAAAATTAGCGGTGACGAGTTCATTTCCTCCATCGCCACGGGGCGTTGAGCATTCAGGGCGGAAATAGGACTCGTCACCGCTATTTATCTATGGTATGCGCCACTAGGAAAATGTGGCGTATTTTACTTGGCTGATTTCGCTGAGTCAACCCAGAAAAATCATTTTGTCTCGACAGCGCCGTTTCTAGCCTTCGACAGTGATTTTACCAACCATGCCAGCACCACGGTGTGGTTCGCAATAGAAGGTGTATTCACCAGCAGGTGCGTCTGCGGGGAAGGTTGTCGTTTGGGTTTGACCAGGACTCATCAACAACTGTTTATGAGATAGAGATTTTGCTAGGTCGGCACTCTTAGCTGGGTTTTTGGCAGCATCAAATACAACATTATGGGGAGGCACTTTGTTATTCACCCATTCAATTGTGTCGCCTGGTTTAATCGTTAACTTTGCTGGTTCAAATGCCAGCATTCCTTTATCACTACCCAGTTTTACCTGATGCGTTTCAGCCGCAGCACTTGGAGTAAAAACAGCAAAGCTGCTAACAACTAAAATAATCGTCAATACAGCTAAACTAAAGCGTCGCCAGCTTGCCGCAATCAATTTCATGGCTCTCTCCTAACAAATAGTTTTTATTTTCCTTATTCCATTTTAAATTCAATTAACGCTAAATATGACAATCTGTCGTAGATGCAAATTTTTTTTTAACAATGACGAAAAACTAATAGCAAAAACTTGTACAAATAGCAATAACTATTAGGGAACAGGGAACAGGGAACAGGGAATAGGAAGCAAGCCCTAAGTAATGAAATGACTTTTTCCTACCTATGCCCAATGCCCCATACCCAATGCCCCATACCCAATGACTCAGCAATCAGGAATGATTGAGGTTTTTAGTAGTAAATCTTACCGCCTCCCCATTTGTTACCAACAACCTTTGGTTGCAGGAGAATATGACCAGCGATCGCCTCTAAGTCATCATCTGTCAGATTTCTCATTTCTGTGAAAATATCTGCGCTCTTGATGCTGGGATGTAATTCGGAAATTTCCTCTTCACCATCGTAGGTAGTAGGATTTTTCATATAGTCCACCAAACCTTCAATATTGTTACGGTTTGGTGTTGCCAATGCTAGTGCTTCTGGTTCAAGTCCCACGTTTTGGTTAGTTTTGGTAACGCCTCCAACATGACATTGAGCACAAGCGTATTGAAATAAGCGTTTGCCTTCTTTGACTTGTTTTAGGCTGAGTACGACGGTATCGCCTTGATCATTTAATGGCACTGTTCGGATAGCTTTGTCCAGTTCCACTGCTGTCGCGCTACCGACAGTCAGATGGAACGTCAGCAAAACGGTAGCTACAACAACGCCAATTAGTCTTCTAAACATGTTTCCCCTTAAAGATTTTGACGCTCAACACAGCTAAGAAAGCGATGCCCAATCTCCACGTTGCTAACTGCTAATGGCTGATGATTTTTCGTCGTTAGCGATTAGCCAAAGCCCGAATATAACCCTTTAGGTGACTTTGATATCACCCATCGAGTCGCTAGTACCTCTTGGGTATATTTCAGACAATATTTGCGAAATAATTGCCTTTGCATCCTCTAACGCCAAACGGGTCTTTTGGTGTTTATAGGCAATTCCCAGTTGGTCGCACAGAGAAAACACCTCTTCTACAGGAATACTGTAGTCTGCTGCTATCTCTGCGATCGATAGGTCGGCAAAACCCATAATGTTTTTTAACTGACAGATAGAGATTGAGTCGCTGTAATACCAATATCACGTTCAGAGTGCAATTTGTTGTCCAAAATATGGTTTGGGGATCATGGAGAGCAGGAGAGGGAGAGCAGGAGAGGCTTTGGAAAAGAGCGATCGCTTTCTATTGACATCGTACCTAAAATTCATCTGACTAATGATAGATAACTATATATACAATAAGATGGACAGAATACTTTGATAAACAAGGTAGTATTTTTTAGAATCCTGATAATTGCTGTGTTTTTAGGATCTCATGCAGTGGAATACCCACAATATTGTCGTCAATACTACCCCGACTATCAAGCGGGGTTTTCTTTTTGAGTACGCACACTCCGCGATCGCTTGTTTTAATGGTCAAAAAGTTACGCTCAATAAAAGCAAATTATTATACTTAATTAACATATCCTAAGTATTAACACTACTAAATTGATATCCTGTACTCCAGCTTTGTTCAACAAGGGCTGGAGTTTTTTTATTTGTTTGCATTTCTCTTGTGTTAAGTATAAAGCCGCAAATTTTGTAGTTTTTGTTGTAGCAGAATTCCAAAATTTTTAAATATAACTACTAGTGTTTTTTTGTCAATCGTTTACTTAATAAGAAATGTTTAGTAATTTCACCGCACCACAAATTACCTTTACATGAATACAAAAGAATATACAGTTTTTCACTTTTAAACTTTATGTTTTTAAAGAGCTTTGGTAGTCTAGTAGCAGTATTTGCACTTTCATTTGATAGCACAGCGATCGCGCAGACAAGTCACAACAATCTGTATATTCAAGTAGGCTCTGATATTAATGGACATCCAATTGTGCTTGACTTGGCATCGGTTAAAGGAAACGAGTATATGCTTTTACAGAAACATGGTAGCGGTACAGTAAAAAGGACTCTTCGTGCTGCTTGTGGTCAGCGGAGGTTGTTTTCCAAAAGATTGTCTGTTTATACCTCGGCTGGACAATTGACCCGTGATGATCAAACCAAGCAAGAGATTTTTCCCAAGCCTGGTACTCCAGAAGCTAATGCAATGGAGATTGTTTGTCAGAGAGCAAATGCTCAAAAATAAGGAAATAAGGGAAATAGGGGAATAGCGTACTCTAGCCCCTAGTTCCTAGTCCCATCTAGAAACTTTTACAAGATGATATTGGTCTGACTCTCCAAATTCTGTAAGAAACCGCAATGTCTTTTTCCACTCAGGGTGTTCCGGGATTACCTGATTTAACACATCCCACAGAGCTAATCCAATTTGGAACCGAGGTACTCAAAGCTTCACTATTATTGATATTTTTGATCATAGCTTTGGGAGTGGCGATCGCTCTAATAAGTTTTGCCTTGCGTCGCGATCAGCCAGAACAAGTCATTTTTATTGGTGAGTGGGCTATTCGTTACTCCCAACTGTTGCGGGGAGTGCAGCATTTAACTCTGGTATTAGTTCTGTTGGTAGTGGGATTTTTTCTTTGTTCCACTTTGAGCAATCGCTATCACTATTGGGAACAAGCAAAGGTCACTCAAGTAAATCAAAGTGTGGCTGGAGATAAGCTAGAGCAAGTTGCGCCCCAAGTACGCTACGTTACTCAAGAGCCAATTACGTATACAACTCAAGTTAACGGCAAAATAGTCAAGGTCAATGATACGCAACAAATAAACCGTTTTCTCACATTGGCTGGATCACAAATTCAAGTCAAACTTGACCAAAACACCGATGTTCAAGGACGCAGCGCCGTTTATCGCATAGATTACAGTGCTGATTACAAAGTTATTAATCGACTTAAAGATATAAATAATTTTTTCTTTGAAGTACCACCACCCAAGGGTTATTCCCTACTTTCTAACTATAAAGTAGAGCGCGATCGCACTCGGTTAGAACCAACCAATCCCGGAGATTATGGTTTTCCCTTCCGCCTACAACCAGGGGAAGAAACTAGCTTTCGCGTCACCTACAAGGCTCAAGGAGGGTCGCGTTGGGTTTATAGCACTGCTGGACAGTTGCTTTCTAACTTCCGCCTCACAGCAATTGCTAATTTTGCTGCTGCTGATTTTGCTAGTGGTATTGTACCTAATGAGATTAAAAATGACGGGCGAGTTACTCAATTTACTTGGATATTTGATGACAATGTTTCGGTGAGAAACCCATTTGGCGTATTTACTAACACCAATCCTGTTCGTAATACTGGTATTATTCCTCGTCTATTATTGTTAGCACCAGCAATCTTTTTGTGGTGGATATTATTGTTATATTTGTCGCTACCAATGAGTTTAAAAAATGTAGCGATCGCTGGTAGTATTTTCTTTGCTTGTTTGTTGAGTTTAACTTATTTAGCTCGTTTCATGAATGCTGAGTTGGCTTGGACGATGATTTCCCTAGTCTTACTAATCTTGACGTGGGGATTGGGGTTAACTCGGAGTGCTTCTTTAGCAGCGATCGTTTGTACCATCGCTGGTGCAGTATTGCCAGTTTTTGGATTATTAGTACCGTTCAGTGGTCTAACTCTCAGCGGCGCAGGCTTGCTGTCTGCTGTTTGGCTAGCGGTGCGTCACTGGTATGGCTGGTATGGTTTGCAGCTGGAGGATTTTAAAAAGTAAAGAAGCTTGTAGAGACAATATTATGAAACTGCCTAATCCTGAACGCGCTATCGTTGAATTAGACAATTAGGGCAGGTTACTGTTTCAACCCAGAGCATCCAGGAAGAACTACAAGCCATACTTTTACAAGCCTTCAACCGTAACGTAGTATCCCAATTGGGTGTTAAGGATTTGCAATACTTCTGGACACAAGTGCTGCTGTGAACAAGCAACTGCAACTATGACTAAAATCAGCTAAGGGACGCGGATTTAATAATTTCCCGATTTTGGTAGGGTGCGTTATGGTGTTGCTTTATTAAAGTGTAAGGCAACAATATGCACCTTACTAAATATCAAGACTTTATAGCGCCAAGTGCTTTTGTATTTAAAGTAATAGTATTAATATCTACAGAAATTAATGGTTAGGGTGTCAAAATTTTTAGGAACTAATAATTGTAGTGGAGAAAGCTATGACTGAGATCCAAACAGAAGGTCAAATGACCTGGAAATTAGAAGGAACAACAGATTGTGCCTTGCATTTACGGCATAATTCCTCAGAGAATTGGCGACCTTATGAAGAATTCCCTGAGTACTTTTTGCCTGATCCGAAGGAATTTTCTAAAGGATAGGCAACTTTTTTGGCACTGCTTAAAAAAGGTTGGATAACTGTTTAAAGAGCATTAGAAATTAAAACAATACTTTTTTCAGTATCCAATTCCAAAGCAACGATTGGGCAATGCTGTTATAAACAGTACATCCTAGAGATGTATAAATATTAACTTATGTGACAAAAAGTAAAATATGTAGTAAACTACTTGACACAAAAGCCTTTATGTAAATTTCCATCCTGAAGAGGTTAAATCCTGTTATGACATTTCAGCCTCAAATTACTCAGCTATCCTCAGAATCCCTGGTTAAAGAATTTTTTCAGCAATCTGAAGGGAACTGGCGATCGCAGCGTCGTTACTACACACTCAAGGATGGAGAAACACAAGAAGTAGTTAGTCTTTTGACTGTGCAGTTTCTAGAGCTAGGAAACGAGGAGCTAATCAAATTAGCCAGATTACACAATCTAGCAGATGAAACTGCTTTAACTTGTGGGGCATTAACGACGTGGGAAAGTAATTATATTGGCCCCAGTCCCAAGCAGATTAAAGGTTCAACAGTATTTGGGGTTTTAGGAACAGGCTTGTATCGCGATCGCGGATTTTCCACCTCAAAACCCATCATCGCTCAGTTTTCTATGCGCGATCCCAAAACCATGTGTTTGAGAACCGAGTATAGCGGTAACGTGTTTGAAGAAGAATTGAAACTGATTGGTACTCAATACCGTACCCGTCAGACCATTATTTCCCGCGCTGGAGAAGAACAGATGATTGGTCAGTATTTAGAGCAGCGGTTAAATTAACGAAGTTATCAAGAAAGGGAAAGGCAAAAGCAGAGGGAATAAGGGTAAGAGACTTCCAAATAAAAATTTTAGAGATTAGTTGATTACGATCAACTCTGCTTTCAAATAAAACTTAATTTACGCCTTGACTAAGCAGTTTTTTCTCTTCCTACTTTCCTGTTTTCTCGCCTCTTTCCTAGCCCATAGAGAATATTTTTCAACCTAAAATTAGATTTAAATGTAGATTGGGCAGCCACTTTGTAGGAAGTGCCGCCGACTTGTACCCCTTATATCGTGTTCGGGTAAAGACTTATCATTAAGACCGTAGGGGGCAGGGGGAGAAAGAGTTTTCAGGTTTTTGCACAGATGCGGGATTCATAACTAATAAGCCGGACATGATATTACGGAGAACTCACAGGGAAAACCAACATTTTCATTATTTTTGTTGGGTTGCGCTGTGCTGAACCTAACCTAAAATTCGAGTTTCAAAACAGTCCCTAGCCGCTCTGCAAACTAGCCCGTGTTGTGCTGCGAGTAAATGCATTCCAGGCATCTAATTCTTGCATCGGTTGGCTGAGTAAACGCGATCTATTTTCTTTGCTCAGTCCCTGCACATTCGTAAAATCTGCTCCAGCAATGCTTTCTAGATGCTCAAACTCCACATCAGTTAAATCCGCCGCCCGCAAATCAACAGATGCAAGATTTGCCCCATTTAACCGAGCATTTCGCAAATAAGCACCCGTCAAAAAAGCTCTCCGCAAGTCAGCACTGCTGAGCCTAGCACCTTTTAAATTTGCTCCTGTCAAGTCAGCGCCACCGAGGTACGCCCCCAGCATATTTGCACCCTGTAAATCAGCATTCCGCAAGTTAGCAGTATTTAGATAAGCTCCATTCAGGTTTGCACCAGGCCCAATCGCTCCTGAGCTTTTGTAGGCAAATTCTGCCGGAAAAATTGTTTGGCTATCATACCGGGATACTTGCAGTTTACTTCCTTCTAAATTAGCCCCACTCAGATTTGCCCCACTCAGATTCGCCCGATGTAAACAGGCTCCCTGTAAATTGGCGTTCTTCAAAACAGCTTTACTTAAATCTGCTCCCCGAAGATCAGCTTGACTCAAATCTGCTTCACTCAAATTTGCTTGAGCGAGATTAACTCCAATCAAATTAGCTTTTTTCAGGTTGGCTCCTTGTAGATCAAGCCCACTGAAATTCAATTGGTACAAGTCTTCGTGATTGAGAGCTATCCCTGCTTTGATAGCAGCTAAAATCTCTGGGGATGGTTTCTGCATCTCCTTACCTGTTATAAGTTGAGATCAATTATTTAGGGGTATTATAGCTGTTCTCGATTGTCTGAAACCTACAAAATCTATCGGTAATTTTGACCCCAATCATCGTAGGATGAAAAATGGCAAAAAATTCACATTGACCTGATACAAGTACGGCGATCGCGGACATTTCATTTATTTTAGATAGAAGCACTCTGAGGTAGAAAAACGATGCGACTCACCCCACCCATGACGATGCTTGACTTTTTTGGCAAAAGCGAAGGAGTTTGGTTTATCCAGCGCACCGTGCATCACTTTGATTTGGTGGCAGATGAGTCAGGAGAATCGAACCTCCATATAGGCATCATTACTAAAGATGACCCCAGGGTTAAAACCATCTGTGAACAGCAGGGGATTGATCCAGCCAAATCGATGGGGGGAGCCAGCTTTATGTGGCAAGATAACTTGGATGAACAAGAACCAAATCCAGACTATGCAGCAGTTTTAGTTGATATACCGGATGATGAAACAGGGCGATCGGGTAAACTATTGCGTAACCAAGGCTATGTAGAAAAAATTCCGGTGGTCAGTCGTTATTGGTTTGGTCAAGATGGCATTTTGACTATTGATACAGAGTATGACAACAATCAAGGTCAAGAGCGCTGTTGGTTTCTTACAGATGACTTTCGGGTACGTGCTAGCACAGTTCGCATGATGAACGGCGTTTATTTAATGACTTATTGCTCCGAACGACGCTGTGTGTCTGAAGAAGTTTTGGCACAGATGATGCAACATAATTTGTCTAGAGACTAGTACCGCTACGCGGAAGTCAAAAGTCAAAAGTCAAAAGTCAAAAGTCAAAAGACTTATAATTTAGGCTCTTTAACTGTTTGGAATAGTAGGTTTATTTCCGCCGTGCTGTACTAGGGGAGAGGCGGGGGAGCAGGGAGCAATAAGAGGGGTAAAGGGTAAAGGATGAAAAAACAAACCCTTTAACCATGCTCAATGCCCAATGCCCAAAAATTAAGGATTGTTGCTTTATTTATGAGAAACGGGACGCGGATTCACGATGTTTCGTATTCTCAGGGGTTAAAGGTATATGAGTGCATAACATTGATGTATAGAACCTTTATTCAACATCTAGAACAATCTTTATTTCAACGGTTTAATTTACAAAGTCGCCCAATTCCAACAGGTTTAGATTATCAAGCAAGCGATCGCGGCAGAAATCCCGCTACTATTCGCAGTTGGTGTTATCAGTGTCCAGAATTTCGCAAAATTCGCTATACCAGTATTGATGCGGGTGCTAGTGCCCAAATTCTCAATAGTGTTATTTATCCCAGTCACCACTACGATTTGCCGTTACTCGGCATAGACTTTCTATCGTTCGGTCAGGTTAAAAACCTGATTGTGATGGACTTTCAGCCATTGTTTCAAGATGAAGCTTACCTAAAAAAGTATATTCATCCTCTGAAAGCCTTGCATGAAAAGTATCCTGACTTAGCGCAAGATTTAGAAATGAAGTTCTATGATGCTAACCAGTACTTCTCAAAATATCTGCTGTTTGCCAAAACAGATGCAGAAACTGTGAGAACAAGGGTATTTTCAGCGTTTAAAGATTATCTAAATCTTTACTGGCAGATGCTAGAGTCAGCCACACCCCTAACCGACCCAGAAGACATTCGGCGAATTGTCAAAGCCCAGAAGGACTACGATCAATACAGCGCTGAGCGTGACCCTGCATCTGGTTTATTCAGCAGCTACTTTGGGCATGAATGGTCAGAGCGATTTTTGTATGAGTTTTTATTTGAGGATGCAGTGCCATTAGCTGCTGGAGTAGGCAAAAAGTAAATTAGATTTACCATGACTTTATATCAGCCTTTTTTGAACCATGCGATCGCTCTATTACACGAACACTTAGACTTGCAACCCTATCCCATTCCCACAGGGTTTGAGAGGAAATCAGCGCTTGTAGGCAAGGGCAAACATCAAGAAGAAGTACTAACTACCAGTACTGGTTTTCAATCCCCAAAACTGCGGCAAATCCGAGCTGCTCATGTCCAAGGCGGAAAATCGCTGCAAGTTCTCAATTTTGTGATCTTTCCTCATTTGAACTACGATTTGCCCTTCTTCGGTGCAGACCTCGTAACTCTACCTGGAGGACACCTGATTGCCTTAGATATGCAACCGCTGTTTCGAGATGATCCAGCCTACCAAACCAAATATACACAGCCGATATTGCCCATCTTTGAAGCATATCAACAACATCTCCCTTGGGGAGGAGATTTTCCGGAAGAAGCACGTCCCTTTTTCTCGCCTGCGTTTCTCTGGACTCGCACACAGCAAGATGAGACAGTAAAAACCCATGTGTTTGCGGCTTTTAAAGAATATCTCCAGGCTTACCTTAATTTTGTTGACCAAGCAGAACCAGTCACCGATTCCCATGTTTTAGCAGCCATTGAACAAGCTCAACTGCGCTATCTGCGCTATCGGGCTGAAAAAGATCCAGCACGGGGCATGTTCACCCGCTTTTATGGAACCGAGTGGACTGAGGAATATATCCACGGCTTTTTGTTTGACCTAGAGAGAAAATTGGCAACAGTAAATTGAATTAGGCCAGGGGACAGGGGACAATTATCCTTGTCCTCTTCGATAACAATAGATTCCCAATGCCCACTTGCCCTGAGCGTACCCCTGCGCTTAAGCAAGCTACGCGTAGCGTCTCTAAGAGTTGCCGAAGGGATGCCCAATGCCCGTTTATGAATCATTTGTAAAGTTAAATTACGGAAAGTGATCAAAACTCATGATAATTCGTAACAAAAAACGATCCAACGACATAGTATAAAAGAAAGAAGGTTGAAAAAAGGTTGAAATGCACGTTTAAAAAACAGGTGCAGCTTGTCCAGTAACCTGAGATTCAGTCAATTCAATCTTTTAAGAAATGTAAAATCTTCCCAGTTTCCTGATCGGAAGAAAGGGAGACATTTCGCTGGTGAATCATCAACTGGCTTTGCCTTCTTTAGACTGTTCAAGCAGTCTTACGCCAAACTTAACCAAATTCGGTTGTGATCAAAACCGTACTCAACTAAACATATAGGAGATTGAGTTTATGTTAGACGCATTTGCAAAGGTGGTTTCTCAGGCTGATGCACGGGGCGAATACCTAAGTGCTTCCCAACTGGATGCACTGAGTTCCATGGTTGCTGATGGCAACAAGCGCATGGACATCGTAAACCGTATTACCAGCAACTCATCAGCGATTGTTGCGAATGCGGCTCGTGAGCTATTTGCCGAGCAGCCCCAGTTGATTGCTCCTGGTGGTAATGCTTACACTAGCCGTCGGATGGCTGCTTGTTTGCGCGACATGGAAATTATCTTGCGCTACATCACCTACGCTACCTTCTCTGGAGACGCTAGCGTTTTAGATGATCGTTGCTTAAATGGTCTACGGGAAACCTACCAAGCTTTGGGTACTCCTGGTGCTTCTGTAGCAGTGGGCGTTAAAAAGATGAAGGATGCAGCGATCGCGATCGCTAACAACAACAGTGGCATCACTAGAGGCGATTGCAACAGCCTCATTTCTGAACTAAGTGGCTATTTCGATAAAGCTGCTTCTGCTGTTGCTTAGTTGTTAATTGCTGAAAAAGTGACTTATATAAGAGTCGCTATCTGTAACGATTTTGCTGCTACATTTTTCACAAAATAATTGGGAGATAAGTAAACCATGAAAACCCCTCTAACCGAAGCAGTAGCTGCTGCTGATTCTCAAGGACGCTTCCTCAGCTCTACCGAAATTCAAGTTGCATTTGGTCGTTTCCGTCAAGCTGAAGCTAGCTTACAAGCTGCTAAAGCTTTGACCTCCAATGCTCAAAGCCTGGCTAATGGTGCAGCGAATGCAGTTTACCAAAAGTTCCCCTACACCACCAGCACCCAAGGCCCCAACTACGCCTCTACTCAAACTGGTAAAGATAAGTGCGTTCGTGACATTGGTTACTACATTCGCATCGTTACCTACTGCCTAGTTGTTGGTGGTACAGGCCCATTGGATGATTTCTTGCTCGGTGGTTTGGCTGAAATCAACCGCACATTTGAGTTGTCTCCTAGCTGGTACATTGAAGCTTTGAAGTATATCAAGGCTAACCACGGTCAAAGCGGTGATGCTGCTGTTGAAGCTAACTCTTACCTCGACTACGCTATCAATGCTCTTAGCTAGTTGATAATTCTGCCCGGAGGGGTATGCGATGACTGACAAATGTTAGTGATTGTTTACCACTCCGGGCATTGTTTTTTGTAAATATAAATAAACTAAGTAAGTCGGTGAGAATAAATCAAACTATGTTAACTAATGTAAAATTAGCTAAACTTAGCTCGTAGTAAGGGCTTTAGCCCTTTTTTTAGGACTAAAGTCCTTACTACAAACATTGAATTTTTTACGTCGTTCTACTTAATTGCAAAAGTTGTTGAATTAGGCAGTCAGGAAGTACTCTGATTTTGTTTCCTGGCTTTTGTCTTCCACCTCAAACTCTTTCGCTATGGATAACGAATCTGGTATTCAAGATGATAATCAACTCACAGTAGAGCAAGCGATCGCCAATCTTCAAGGTGAAGATTTAGGATTGCGGGTGTATGCTGCTTGGTGGTTAGGACGCTTTCGGGTTGATGACCAACAAGCAATTGATGTGTTGATTAAAGCACTAGAAGACGAAGATGATCGCACAAAAGTTGGTGGTTATCCTTTACGGCGAAATGCAGCGAGGGCATTGGGCAAGTTAGGCGATCGTCGGGCGGTGACTCCTTTAATAAGGGCGCTAGAATGTTCTGACTTTTATGTCAGAGAAGCAGCAGCACAGTCCCTAGAAATGTTGGGGGATTTGTCTTGTATTCCCATCCTGGTTGAATTGCTCAACGATAATGTACCAGGAACTTTACCTGCTCCTGAACCTCCGCAACTAGTTCAACCCTTTGACTCGATTATAGAGGCATTGGGAACACTGGGGGCAACAGATGCAATTCCAGATATTATTCCTTTTTTGGATCACTTTCTGCCTAGAATTAAATATGCCGCAGCGCGGGCGATGTACCAGTTAACATCTGATCCACAAGCAGCAAATAAATATGGCGATCGCTTAATCCAAGAACTCTCCAACCAAGATTTACAATTACGTCGGGCTGTTCTAGCTGATTTAGGAGCAATTGGATATTTACCTGCGGCAGAGGCGATCGCTTCGACTTTAGCAGAAAATAGTCTTAAACTTATCGCCCTCAAAGGTTTACTAGAAAAACAATTGCAGCAAACCACGCCACCAAATTTATCTTCAGGGGCAATTAAGGTAATGACATTGATGGATGAATTGCTTTAAATCCAGTTGATAAATTATGAAAGATGCGGAACCAAACAATTGGTATAAACTCAGGTCAGTTCAAAGACTTAATATCTGAACAGATGATATGTGAAGTTACCTATAGTATTGACGATTATCTGGCGCTTTTGAGTACTTACTCGCCATACATAGCGTTAGACCCACAGCAACGCAATTCTTTGTTTGCAAACTTACAAGAAGCGCTAAAGAATAACTGCGATAAAAGTATTCAGACCTCATATCTTTCAGCTTTTCATATTGCCCAAAAAATATAATTTAACCTGTAGGCAAATTATTTGGGTCGATACCTTGAGATTGTAAATAGGTAATTAGTCGTTCTTTTTGCTGGCGTTCTTGTTCAATCCGTTCTACTGCCCACAGCAAAAGATTACCTGATTCATCCCACCATCGCAACCAATAACCTGTTCTAGCTTCTTTTGTTCCTTGCCAAGTTCCTAAAAATAATCCCATCGCCGCAATCCAATGACGACCATTTTCATCAGGTTGCTTTAACTCGTAACGTCCATTTTCGAGTTGATAAAATTCTAGTAACCCCCCATCTGGTTCAAAAATCACATAAATGGGAACCTGTAAAACTTGCTCATAAAAAAACCATTTTCCTGGCGGGTAAGTTCGCTTGACCGAATATTCTCCGCCTTCAGTGTCAGAAAGAAATTCCATTACAATCTCCGGAATTTCTCCTTCTAAGTTGGGTGTATAGCTTTTGCGATTATTTAAAACCTGATTTACACGAGGAACATAAACCCAGTCAGGAGCTTTAGCAATAAATTGTCCGTTGATTGTTGCACAAAGACCAAAATTTGAAGCTATCAATCTCTGGGGTTGGATGAAACCATTGATTTCTAAACTTTCACGCAAAGCACCAGCCAAGATTGGCTGACCTGTATTTTCCACTGGCTCATCCTCTAACTGAAAATCATCGGGCAATGGTTCCCAAGAAATTACCAGTTCAGTTGAGGATTTGGTTTCACTAACCTGGGTTGCCATAAATACTGCCTTTTATTAATTTATTTTATTTTATCTCGGTGTAGATTTGTTGATGTAAGTGGGATATGCTCAGTTGAAAATTGAAGAATTTGCGGCGCGATCGCATGGAATTTTATCAAGCATTTCAAAAGCAAAAGTAACAATAAAGCTCCAAAAATTGTTATAGGATTGTTATATATATTTGATATATGTATCAATTCCTTAACAGATTTTTATTCATTCTTCATTTTCACTCCTCATGAATGCTCACCTCCAATCTTTAATTCGTGCCGTAGAAGAAGCCGATTCTTCCACCCTGCTGTTAGAAGCTGTACAAAACTTAGCAGCAGCTCATCTAGAAGGATCTGTACCAACTTTGATTGCAGCTTTGGGTTATAACAATCCAGGAGCAGCGGTTGCAGCTGTGGATGGGCTAATCCAAATCGGAGAACCAGCAGTACCCGCTTTACTAGATCAACTGGATGGACATAACTACTCCGCTAGAGCTTGGGCAATCCGTGCCATAGCGGGTATTGGCGACCCCAGAGGATTAGTCACCTTATTGGGAGCAGCAACTGCTGATTTTGCCCTGAGTGTCCGTCGAGCAGCAGCTAGGGGTTTAGGAACCATGAAATGGCACTGGTTCCCGGATGAGTTTCTAGAAATTGCTCAAGAAGAAGCTTTAGAAGCTCTATTGTTTGTCGCCCAACAGGATGAAGAATGGATTGTGCGGTATTCCGCAGTTGTGGGCTTACACTGCTTGGCAACAGCTATTTCTGCTAACTATTTAGATTGGCGATCGCAAATTTTGACGCAATTTGAGCAAATGGCGAACAGCGATAATAATTGGGCAGTTCGCGGCCGTGTCTGGATGGCGCAGCAGCAACTGGCAGCAACTACAACAGTTCCTCAGCTCCAACCTGTTGAAGATCAGCCTTCGCCTTTGTCAGCAATGGATTGGCACTTGATTATGGAGAAACTTTACGATCGCCGGGTTCAAGAACGGTTGGTGTTCCCTGAAGGTGATCCACGTCGATATCGAGAATTGGCAGTGGCGATCGCTCAAAATCCTCACAATTCTTAATCCTGCTATCTAGATGCAGCAGACTACAACTTTTAAAATTGCCCAACAGGCATTCGATTATATTGCCCAAGGATGGGCAACGGGAGATTTTCAACCTTACATTGATATGCTCTGTGATCAGGTTAAGTTTTGGGTTCCGGTTGGCAAACAGCGAAGCACATCCTTTGGATATGAAGGTAAAGAGCAGATTATCGCCAGACTATGGAGGCACAAACAAGCAGGCGATCGCCTTATATTCAGTCCACCAGATCATGTTACCAGTAACGATACAACCGTAACGTTTGAGTTTGAAAGTCAGGGAACCATTGGCAACCAGCCTTTTAAGGGACGGAATGCCATTTCATTTGATGTCAAAGGCGACAAAATTTCTGGTGTCCGAGAGTATTTTGGCGATGTTGACTAAGGGGCATAGGGCATTGGGCATTGGGTATAGGGTATAGGGTATAGGGTATAGGGTATAGGGCATAGGGCATTGGGTATAGGGTATAGGGTATAGGGCATTGGGTATAGGGCATTGGGCATTGGTTATTATTCTCTTCCCCTGCTTCCCTTGCTTCCCTGCTCTCTTAAAAAAGATTTGCCCACTGGTAACGCGATCTGAGAAGATCGGATATGAGCATTTAGCAATTGCGTTTAGGAAAAACAATAAATATAAATGTCAGAAACCTCAGCCTAAAGGCATCTAAAGGCATGAGGCTTGCAAGAGAAATCAAACAAGCCATTCTGACCAGCCTAAGTCTTAATTGACTACGTTTTTTGAGTCAAGATACCGAGGAATGCTCCTGCTAGTTCCTTGCACCGAAGTTTTGTGGACGGAAACCGTCCCCACAAACTTCTCTCTATCGTTAGTGGTTAAACAGTTCTAAGGTCACTGGAACAGTGCTGCTAGCCTAACAAGCTCTTAAAACATTGGCGAAGCTAACTTAACCCCGAAAGGGAGGCTCGAAAGAGCAAAAACGTTATGCGTACAGGGTTGTTGATTAGAAACAGTAATTGTCCTGTTGAAAGTGCAATACAAAAGTACCCCTAATTAAACAACCCCAAGGCGGTAACGGAAATAATGTCAAGCCGTGCTTCAAGCACGGGGTTTCTACCCAAATTTCTGATGACTGAATCTCCAGAACTTACTACAACAGATCCGGTAACTGCTCAAGATCTAACAGAGTTAATTGCAGAACTAGAAGAATATCGGGAACGCCTGGTTAACGACACTCTGACAATGGCGCAACGGGCTAAGATGTTGAGGTCTCAAGCACTCGCTCAATTAGAGCCCGATCTTGCTAAAATTGATACCACTCTCCAAGCACTCCGCAATCAGCAGGCTGCTCTGACGGTAGATAATTGGGTTAATTTTTAACCTTTGGGTGCTGCTATCCATTACTGAGAAACTAAAAATTAAGAATCTAGTTTTTGAATTTTGAATTTAAAAACTGTCATCCAACGAAGTTACTGGTGATAGGGAATTTGCAATGAGTAATATGCTCAACTCCAAAACGCAATCTGGAGATGATTCGATTTTGCTGGCTCAGGCAGAAACTGATGCCCTGATTGAGATGGTCAGTTACCAAATTACACTCGATATCTTTGATCCCAATGACCACGAACTTATGAGGCGGATGGTGGTTGAGGGTCTAGGCGATCGGCGAGGTTTAGTTAGGCTGCGTTTTGCAGAGACACTCGGTGAAATTGGGGAACCAGCAACCCCATTCTTAATAGAAGCGGTGGCAAATCACCCTAACCCAGTAATCCGGCGAGCTGCTGCTAAAACTCTTAACATTATTGCTGACCCCACAGCTGTACCAACGTTACTCCATGCCTTGTTAAATGATGAGGATACCGTGGTCAGAGCTTCAGCCGCTGGAGCATTAGCCAGAACAGGTGAGGCAGCAGTACCAGCATTATTAGAGGTTTTAGCGTCAACTGAATATCCTGAAAGTACTAAAGGGCAAGCAGCCTGGGCATTAGCATTCATTGGCTCAGAAGCCGCAGAATATTTGTATGAAGCCCTCGATTCCGATTCTGTAGATGTTAGATGCGCGGTAGTGGGTGCGATCGCCCATGTAGCTCAAGAACAGTCAGACGAACGCGCTTGTAATGTACTAATATCATCTCTAACCGATCCAGCCACCGTAATTCGTACAGAAGCCGCAGCAGCATTAGCTCAAATCAACTATCCTCACGCCGTCCCTCATCTAATTTTGGCATTGCGCGATCGCGATGGTGAAGTGAGAAAGACAGCTGTGACTTCCCTCGGCAAAATAGGCGATCGCACCGCCTTAGCACCTTTACAAGCTGCCCTCAACGACGAATTGGAAGTTGTGCGCCTACTTGCCAAATTAGCGATTTCTCAAATCGAGAAGCATTGAGAGGCAGGGGAGCAGGGGAGGCAGAGGAAGATGAAAAAAATAATAATCAATTACCAATGCCCAATACCTTAGTTTTCATCTGAATTTTCAGTTGAACTTTCAGCGAGGGGACGGATGCTAACGATTTTGGCTCCTAACCGAGTCAGGCGGCGCATTTCATCATTCATACGGCTGTAAGGCACTTGAATAAAAACTGTGCTGCTATTGCGAACAGGGTAGCTGTTTTTTTCAGTCTGCTCATTCTGCCGTAATCCTTCTACTTCATAGACAAAAACACGGTTGTTTGATGTTGAATTAGAAGCTCTAGTTAATGCAGATTTTCCCAACATGGCTGCAATATCTCCTATTAAGGGTGTGATAGCGGTTTTTAATTCAATACGTTTCAGTTAAGGCTAAAAATGAGAATTTGTGTAGGTTGGGTTGAGGAATAAAACCCAACATCATCACGGCTTGTTTGGGTTTCACTTCGTTCAACCCAACCTACTGGCTTTCGCTCCTGCGTCGCTAACGCTTCGCTATCGAGCGTCTGGGGTCTCCCCCGCAGTTGCCACAACGCGGTGGCATGTTTTGGGGGGAAGCTTCCCCCCAAAAACGTGCCTTGGGAACCCGCACAAGGCGCTGCTCTCCAAGTGGAGCAACTGCGAAGAGAAAAGGAGAAAGAGGTAATTTTTCTTTATCCCCCTTGCACCCCGCACCCTGCCCCAATTCCTCTTCCCCATGCCCAATGCCCAATTTGTTATAGTTATTGTGCAAGTGTGACACTTGCTACTTTACCTCCCAACTTATTAATCCGCTGGAGGGTATCTGATAATTGGTCGTAGGGAACGATAAACTCTTTATTGCTACGGCGAACCCAAGGATATCTGGGCAAAGAGATTCCCGACACCTCTATCCGGTAAAGACCACTGGAAGAGCCAAGTGAGGATCTGCCAAAGGCGCGGTTAGGTGTAACACCTTGTTTGGAGGGGCGGTAAGCAAAACCTTCACTACCACCAGAGGGGCCGACAACGGCAGAAGCGCTATTTCTAGCAAGTTCACCCGCTAGACGAGAACTGGTTCCTTCCAACTGGGAGCGATCGCTACTAGCATAGCCCCGATAAAGACGAAACATCCGGGTAAATCCCACGGTCTTTTGACCAGATTGAGTTGAAAACCCGCGATAGTAGGGGACGATGTAATCACCAAAGTTCGCTTCGTATTCAGCAGAGTCGATGTAGGAATCAATATCTGCCTCAAATCCTTGATTTTGATAGCAATCCAAATGCTCAATCACTTCCGACTCATCATAGGGAGCGCGTCCTAGCAAGTGCTTGAAGTTCAATTCAATTACTCGTGTTTGGAAATGCGGGTAAAGGAACTTGTTTTTGTATAAATCAGATTTGGCAACAGCACGGACAAACTCACGCACACTAAGTTGACCGTTATAAAGCAGAGACTCAAGACTGGTAAGACGTTCTGCTGCCATTAGATGCTCATTGCCCAACACCTGACGGTAAACCGCATTCACAACGGCTTTACCATCTTCTTGCGTCCAGTTTGCACGCAGTTCAATGGGGCTACTTTCGCTAAAGGCGGCAGTTCCTAGACGTGAAGCCGCAGTTGTAATTGCCACTAAACTATTCTCCTTGTATGGTGTATTTTACCGATTAAGGGGTGTAAGGGAAATCAAGAAACAGGTCTAATACAGATATACCCAACTCTGACACTTAAGTGATTGGAGAGCAACTGAATTTATTGATAAAGAAAATTAAACCATTATCCTGATTCAACCGAGATAATTCATAAGGTTATTATCCTACACCCCTGTATCAATATTCCCCTACATCTATGGTGAACCTGTAAATATTTATTTGGTCAAGAAAAAGGGTGTGGCTATTTTGTTCTTCTTGACACCTCACACCCCGTTCTTTGTCAAGCAGGACAAATACTTACCACTCTACTACCACGCTGATTCAACCGTTGGAGTGTGGGTGAAAGCTGGTCGTAGGCAACAAGATATTCACTCATACTGCGCCGGATTTGGGGCGTGCGACCACTGTAAGATTGCATTACACGCACTCGGTATACCTGTCCGCGATCACCACTGGTTATGCCAGCTAGCCCTTTTCCGAAGGTAGGTGTCCGCACCGGATTTGCTAAATTACGAGCGAGATCGTGAGTTAACCAAGCCGATTTGTTTTTGCCTTGGGCGCGATCGCTGTTCGCATATCCCTGATAAAGTTGCAACATGCGGTTAAAACCGACAGTTTTTTGTCCGCGTTGAGTTTCAAATCCCCGGTAATATGGAACGATGGATTCTCCAAAATTTTCTTGATATTCCACTGAGTCAATGTAAGAATTGATCTCTGCTTCGTATCCTTCCTCAATGTAGAGATTGACGTGGTAGGTAATCTCTGACTCGTTATAAGGTGCGCGACCGAGAAGATGCTTATAGTTCAATTCGATAAAGCGAACCTGGGGCGTTGAGTGAAAAAACTTTTGCCGGTACAATTGGGACTGAGCCAAAGCACGCACAAAATCCCGAACCGTGATGTCACCCTTGCGAAGTAGCGATTCGGCACTGACTAAGTGTTCTACTTCCATCAGATGGTCGTTGCCAAATACCTGGCGATAGGAAGCAAAAATCACTGCTTGCACATCACCCTCAGTCCAATTTATCGGCAATTCTAGGATAGATGGCTCTGCAAATGGCTCAAATCCTAACTGCCTAGCTGCCATAGAACTTGTCATAATCTTAGCTCCTGAATGTCAGAAACAACATGCCCAGAACCACAGACTACTTTATGCAACGAAACAAAGCATTAATAGTATTCTGCTGTTCTGGGCTAGAGATACCCTTAGCTTAGGGCATTAATGGCGTAGTCAATGTAAGAATTGGCTTCCACAGCTGGATCTCCACTCAGACCATGATTAGCTTTGACATGCTTGAGCGCTTCAATATACCAGCTAGGAGACAATTCAAAGGTTCTGTTAATTTCAGCTAGTCCACCAATTAAATAGTCATCCATTGGGCCAGTGCTGCCTGCAATTAGGCAGTAGGTAATCATGCGGAGGTAATAACCAATGTCCCGCGCACACTTGTCTTTACCTGTTTGGGTTGAAGCATAGTTAGAGCCTTGCATTTGGGTGGTGTAAGGGAACTTCTTGTACACTGCATTTGCTGCACCATCAGCTAGGCTTTGAGCTTTGGAGCTTAATCCTTTAGCAGCTTCCAAGCTAGCAGCAGCTTGACGGAAGCGGCCGAAAGCCACTTGAATTTCTGTGGAACTGAGAAAGCGTCCTTGAGAATCTGCTGTTGCTACTGCTTCTGTTAAAGGAGTTTTCATGCTAAATATACCTCTCAAAAATTTTGCCAAATCGTTGTCGTAAGTCTAAAGACAGAAAGAAAGTCTTGTTTTGTGGGAATTTAAGCTACTGCTGAAGCTGCCCGGTCGAAATAACTGCCCAATTCGGACATCAAGCTGTTACAGTCACCACGGGTAACTCCTTCGGGATTATTAGCGATCGCGATCGCTGCTTCTTTCATCTTGCTGACACCAGTTGCTACGGAATTACCAGGAACACCAAGAGCTACATAAGTTTCACGTAAACCATTCAAGCAGCGATCGTCTAAAACGCTGGCATCACCTGCAAATACAGCGTAGGTTACATAGCGGAGAATAATTTCCATATCCCGCAAACAAGCTGCCATCCGGCGGTTTGTGTAAGCATTACCACCAGGTGCGATCAATTGGGGTTGCTCTGCAAATAATCCCCGCGCTGCATTAGCCACAATGGCAGAGGAATTTGAGGTGATGCGGTTAACAACATCCATGCGCTTGGTGCCTTCAGCCACCATATTTTTCAACGCATCGATTTGAGTATCGCTTACGTATTCGCCTCTGGTATCTGCTTGAGCAACTACTTTGGTAAAAGCGTCTAACATTCGATCTTCTCCTGTTTTGACATGAGTTAAAGTGGTTCAAAGGCTGATTATTGCAGGATATTGAGCCGTGAGTATTGATGAACGAGCAAACAAAAGCTTTTGAAGGCATAACAAAGGAGAGCTCAGCCTCTAACGCTGTTTTTCGATTCAGAGCAACCCACTACACAGCCTAATAATATAGATATCCATGACAATCAATTCCCTAATATCTAATAAAGTTTTGAGGGAATCTGAACCCTGACCTAAAAGTCAAGAGTTCAGTGCCTTTTGAACCACCTTTGATTAAAGCAATCTGTTTGTGCAAATCTTGTGCAATTTTTCAAACATCCTGAGAGAGTTGATTAAGAAATATAAAGATAAACTCAAACCCTTATTTATCAAATGTTTCAGCACTTTCTGGCAACGCTGTTGTTTTAATGTTTCTTTACATTTTCTATTAAGTTGATTGTGGGGTGCGCCACACAATCAACTTGACAATCAAGCCGCACAATCAAAGAGCATGGTAGTCATATAGCGTTCTGTCCATTCTGATCCAAAAGATTTTTCCAAAACCCGTCGAGTTTTATCATTTTGTTGCTGTTTTGTGCAGTAGGATCGTTGCCCAGCCAACACCCTGGCTACCTCAAGACGGGAAGTTAAAGGAATTGAAGTACTAGCAATTTGACAATGCAGGATTAAAAATTCCCGGACTCGCTGCAAAAAAGCTGCTTCTTCTTGAGTACCAACTGGGCGCACAAACAAACAAAATTCTGAGAAAATATCACCCCACTGAGGCAAAGCACGCGGTTGAGAAAACTGGATGCTAGGAAGAGTTGATAATGCTGTGTGGTAACTTTTTGGTAATGAGCGATCGCTATTGATTGGAGACAAATCAACAATTGCTGCATTAATACCGCCTTTCCCTCCCACCAAATCTGCTCCAAAAATCGGTAGTGCATATTCGGGATTGGGGAACATTACACAGTGGAGAATATCGAGCGAATTGCCTAACTGAGCTAATTCTAGGTGCAGCTTGCGAAACTGCGGTGTCTGGTAACAATGATTTTCAATAATCAGCCGTTCACCTTCTAGAGAACCTTCAACGTAACCTAAATCCTCTGGAACTTGATAAGGTGATAAATCTAGATGTTCTTGCCAAACTTCTTCAATACAATTTGCTAGTTGGTGAATTAGGGGATGTTGGCGCGATCGCAATGACGTTTGCATAAACTGAGTCATACGCTTTTATTTGAGTAAAGTGTTGATACCTTACATTGGCGTATGGTTTGTGCAAAATGCGTGCAAACTACGTTTAAAGTCTCACCAGTAGCGGCATAGAGATGGTAAATTGGTAGAGTTTAACGGTGAAGAGCTAAAATGAGTCCTACAGTTAAATTTGATTAATGCTAAATGTTTACCATTGACTTGAGCATCAGAAACACTGCTTTTCCCATATCCGTACAACGTAAGTCAGCAGATGATGCTGAGGCCGTCTATCAGCTAATTTTGGCAGCAATGCGCTCCGGCAATCCTGACCTTGTGGAACTCAAGTGTGAGGGCAAGACAGAGAAAAAAATTGCTGTGCGTGCTAGTGAGATTGCTGGAGTACAAATTGTTCAGAAAGATGGTACAACTCCTGGTGGTGGAAGACCTCCAGGCTTTTTTGCCGTAGCTGCTGAGTAACCAAAGTTTACAAATGGCAAAAGTAGGTATTGAGGTCAAGGATTTACACTTCAGCTGGCCTAATGGCGAGATGGCAATCCAATCTTGCTCTCTAGAAGTCCCCAAAGGAGAATTTTGGATGCTTTTAGGTACAAATGGCAGTGGCAAATCAACATTACTCCGACTACTGGCGGGGTTATTAGCTCCCCAGTCTGGTGACATTCGGGTTTTACATCCTGTTGGCTTTGTCTTCCAAAATCCCGATCATCAACTAGTGATGCCAACCGTTGGTGCTGATGTAGCTTTTGGATTGGTAGAAGAAAAATTGCCATCTGCTGCTGTCAGAGCAAGAGTTGATGAGGCGCTAGGGGCAGTAAACTTGCGTGCCTTACAACTACGTCCTATTTATGCCCTGAGTGGGGGACAAAAACAGCGAGTAGCGATCGCCGGTGCGATCGCTCGTCGTTGCGAAGTCTTATTATTAGATGAACCCACAGCTTTACTCGATCCAGACAGCCAACTGGACTTAGTGGCTAGTGTCCGCCGCCTAGTCAAAAGTCGGGGCATTACGGCTCTGTGGGTAACACATCGCCTAGATGAGTTGAATTACTGTGACGGCGCTTTCCTACTAGAAAAAGGTTCTTTGGTAGATCAGGGTGAACCTCAGCGCCTCAAGGAACGTCTGATGACGGTACATAACCAAGCCTCTTAACAAACAAAAGTAGAGGAAGCAGGGGTGCAGGGAGGAAAACAACTTCTGACTTTTGTTTTAACTCGCAACTTGAAGCCGATTAACTGAGAATAACCACTTTTCTACCTCACCTTTCCCTAGACTAATTAATCAGTAATTATTGACAACTGCGGCGCGCCTCTCAAGGGCGCGTTTGCAGTTGATGCAGTCTTTTCAACGCAAATTTTAGAATAACATCACATTTTTTGGTCTTCTGTAACATAGTGTTACAAGCAATGCTTCAATTACTATAAAACTTATGAATTGCTCTTGTTAACTCTAGAAAATTGTGATTAAAAACCATGCCCCGTTCCATACTCCAAGCCGTTTTATTAGTGGACGGCTACAACATAATTGGTGCTTGGCCTTGCCTGAAAAAAACTCGTGACCATGCTGGATTAGAAGCGGCGCGTGGAGAACTAGTTGAAGCAATGACAAATTACAGTGCATTTCAAGGTTATGAAACTCAAATAGTTTTTGATGCTCAATACCAAAATGCTTCTAGTAATAAAGAAATTGTTACCAATCTTTTGTCAGTTCATTTTACTGATTTCGGGCAAACAGCAGACACATACATCGAAAAAACCTGTGCATCTTTGCGTCCACACATCACCCAATTGCGGATTTCTCGCGTGATTGTCGCCACATCAGATCGGACACAACAGTTAATGATACAGGGGTATGGAGCTGAATGGCTGTCGGCACAACAACTCTGTGGTGAAGTAGAAACCACAGTTTGTCGGATGCGGCAAAAGTATCAGTCACGCAAGCAATCTAAGAGTAGATTTTTAGCTAGTGCTATAGATGCTAAGGCGCGGCAGCGTCTGTCTGAATTGCGAATGGGATTGCAGTAGATGTGAGTGAAGTATGTAATCAGCTATCAGCAAAGGTTCTGGCTACAAAATGCTTATAAGTAAGTAGCTACAAAAAATATTTTGGTGAAAGTACTTGCCATATCATACCCATTGGTCTTATTATTATAAATTGTGAGCGTTCCTCAGTAGCTCAGTGGTAGAGCGATCGACTGTTAATCGATTGGTCACTGGTTCGAATCCAGTCTGGGGAGTTAAAAAAAGTGCGAAGTATGAAGGATGAAAGATTGAATTTCAAACTTCACCCTTTTTGACTATAGGAACTATGGTTGCTTGATCGTTGTGTGACGTTTCTCAATCATGGGTGATTTGGTGCTTTTCCTAAGGCAGTACTGGAAGTTTAACTACGTACGTCTATGTAGACCTGTATTCTTACAGGGAAGCAAGCTACGGTTTTTTGGTAGGTAGTGGAAACCACTGCTAGATGATGCGAGAGGCAAACTGGCGGCCTTTGTTGATACTGATGCCCAAGATTTAGTATTTGTTCCTAATACCACATACGAGCGGAGCCGCGAGATTAGATTAAATCTCTGCGCCCACTACCCCGATAAGGTTTTGGGCTTTTTGGCTCATTAGATTTAGGTTTAGCTGAAAGCAACTGTTGCGAACTAGAAGAGGAAAGCTGTACTAAAGATAAGCTGTTTACCGTTTCTTGGTAATTAAAAGCCAAGGAACCGAACACCAAGCTTGAAACTAAAAGTGAAATGGTAACACGCATAACAGATGTCTATTTTTAGAACTTTCTTATCTACTGCTACCGATTTTCTTGATATGTGTCCGGAAAGTTTACTAAAAAGTATTGGTTTTTACTGAAATAAAACTACTTTAGTAATATATCAGTATCTTCAACTAGTAGCCAATGACCGGCATGATTTAAGCGACCCCACACAGTGAGCAGTTGCCCATGTAAACAGGTTTGTAGACGCTCATCTATATGCGATCGCCAGGTCACAAGCTGCCAAGTTTGCCCTTGATAGGTGGCTGGGGCGGTGATAGTAAATCTGTAATCCTGCTGATTTAGACGGTGAAACATGCCTGTAAAACAGTCACTTTGCCGTATTAATACTTGCTCAAAATCCGATTGTTCACATTTATCTAAATATGAAGCAGGATAATTACCACTCAGTGGATAGGTTTGAGGATTATTTAAGTAATACAGTTGCCAATCCAGCCATTCAGGACGTTTGGGTGATAAATCTAAATTGAATAAAGGGATGACTGCCGCAGGCGATCGCTCATCTTTAAGTAAAGCTTCTTGCAAAGCCCTTACGGGTAAATCCCTAGGCTGAATATTTGACTCAACGCACATAGCCGCCGCCATTCCCGCAGCTTGACCGATACCCATTACCACAGGTTGTAATCTAGTCGCACCGTTAGCAATATGAGAGACAGAAATATTTTTTTCACAGACTAACAAACCATCTGTTGCAGCCGGAACAAGACAACGGTAGGGAATGGTGAACGGTGTCCCAGTCCAACGCCCACCCCAGCGGATAGATTTGGGTTGAAGTGACAAGTTGAAACCAGGATAATGATGATCATTGGCGTAGTTACCAATAGCGATCGCTTCTCCTGGCAAAGACGCTTTGCGAACGGCGAACGCATCTGGGTTAATAGATGCCACCCTACCCCCTGACACTGGCAAAATATCCTGTTCTCGGACAGTAGTTAGTCCTACTAAGCGGCGACTTTCTCGGTAGTAGGGATGTAGTGCAAAAGCAGTATCAGCCCAGGGAAAAACTTTTTCTGCTAAACCATAGCGACGACCTAGCTGATTTTGAATAAAATGGGCAAAATTTTGGCTATACCAGCGGCTTTCTTGGAAAAATTCACCTTTGGATGACTCTGACTGGATTAAGCGTTCTATTCCTTCACCGTAGTCATTACCACAGATAGGCCAATTGATCATAAATAGATCCCCTGGCAAACGTCCATAATTCAAAAACTTTTCTGCACCATAATTATCCCAAGCACCAATAAACTGAGAAGGGTCATAGTTAGGAGCAGCAGGAATTTCTGGTGCGACAGCTTCACCAAAGTCTTGCATGATCACAACCCAAGTCGGCGACTGCACAGGATATTTCTCAGTCAGGGAATTAAATACATTTGGGGCGCTGGGTTCTCCCCATTCAGATTGCAATTCCCAACCCCAACGGTAAGATATTTCCCCCAAAGCCAATAAATCTCCTAATTCTGTACCATCGAGAATAATCTTGGCGTTGACGGTAAAATCAGCAAACCGAACACCAATAACACAATTTTCCTGCTGCAAAACCTCTAAAGGTACTCGTCCGCAAATCCAGTGCAGATTTGACAACTCTTTTACCCAATCTGCAAAAATTTCTGCTCCAATGCGGGGATCATAACTAAAAAAGCTCACCCAACTGTGATCTAGTCCTCCTGACTGCCGATGTCGTAATTCCTGCAAAAACGCACCCCATAGCCCTGTTTGAAAGGCAACTAACTCATTACCATCGGGTGCAGATACTCCAGCAGCAGTCAGCATTCCTCCCAGCCAAGGAAATTCACTCACCAGGATAGTTTTAGCTCCTCGTCGTGCTGCTTGGATTGCAGCAGTAGTGCCTCCAGTTCCCCCACCAACAACTAAGACATCAGCTGTATACGTCTGATTAACCATATGTAGCAACAAAAATGTTGAATGCTGATACAAAACTTTATATAGCTAGTTAAACTAACTCTAAAAAGCTTAAATTAGTCAACATAACATCATCTCCTCAAACCAATGAACATAACTAATTTTTTGACCATACAAGCTCGTCAATAGCGAAGTTTATTTTGATACCACGGTATAGATAATTTTTTATATCAAGTTATCATAAAGATATTGGAAAAACATTCTGTAATTTTGCGTATAATCGAGGGGTATCTGCTAAGCCCATCCGTTTGAGGATTTTTGCCCTCAAAGCTTGTTGTATGAGTAAAGATTATCAACCTAGCAAAAGCGAAATCCGAGCTAATACGGTAGTTACCTCCACCTGATTAATTGCAAGATAATCTGCCCATTCTTGACAATAAAGACGATAAATCTCAATTGAATCCTCTGGAGAAGTGATGTATCTGGCACATTCATTAATGAGTGATGAAAAGAAGCACAACATTCAGCAGCCGCTAGTTCTGGCAGTAGAAGATCATGATGATAGTCTACTTTTGATGAGTTATGCCCTTGAGTCACTTGGTTGTAGATTCATTTGTCAAGGAGACAGTTCTGCGACGGTATTAGTGGCAAAAGAGTATCAGCCAGACTTGATTATGTTAGATATTTTGTTACCTGGTTTAAGTGGCATTGATGTTGTACATCATCTTAAACAAGAACCTCTAACTTGCGAAATTCCAGTAATTGCAGTCACGGCTTTAGCTACTCGAGAAGATAGAGAACGTATCCTGATGGCGGGTTTTAATGACTATATCAGTAAACCTTATATGATTGAAGATTTAGAGACCATAATTCGACATCATTTACAGGGTAGATTCCATGCTCAACCGATTTATGAATTATGTCAGGATTAACGCTGCTAATCAGAGTAGGGGGTAGGAACGTTGATTAGAAACAACGAACTGAACTTAATCGTGCTTTGGTAGTTGCACTGTCAATAGAGTACCTCGACCTAGTTCAGAGGTAACTGTGATCGCGCCATTATGTGCTTCTACAATTCGGCTCGATAAGTGTAATCCTAGTCCACTACCTGAGCGTTTATTTCTACCTTGACGAAATCGCTCGAAAACGTTGGCTTGGTCTTCGGGAGCAATACCATAACCGGTGTCTTCAACTTCTATAATTACCCAATCTTGACCTTGAGAATTGACCGATTTTTCCCAAATCCGAATTTCTATACCTCCGGTATCTGTAAACTTGATGGCGTTGCCAATCAAATTATTAAACACGCGTCTGATTTCTAGGGCATCTCCCATCATCAAACCAGCATGTTCTCCTAGTTGCTCTAACTTACTAGTGTCTATTTTCAATGTCAAACTCTTCTCACTAGCCAAGGGAGATAGTTCACTGACCACTTCTTGAATTATCTCCCGCAGATTGCAGCTTTCCCAATTCAAGGTTTTTTTGCCTGCCTCAAAACGATAAACTTCTAGCAGGGTATTTACCATTTGCATCAAATTTTGGTTACTGCGAATCATGACCGCGATCGCCTGTTTCATTTCTGGCGAAATCTTGCAGAAGGTTTCTTGTTCAAACAAACCCAGCATCCGATCAGCAGCTACTAAAGGAGTGCGTAGATCGTGGGTGAGACGCGAAACAAAGTCTTCTCGTTGACGTGCCATCTTTTTTTGTTCGTCAAGACTATGCTTAAGGCGTAGCAGCGATCGCACTCTTGCTAATAGTTCATCTGTATCAAATGGCTTGCGAATAAAATCGTCAGCACCAGCGTCTAACCCTTCGACAACGCTGGATTCGTGAAAAGCAGTGATTAGCAAAATAGGAATATAGTTGAGAGCCGGGTTATTGCGAATGCGACGGGTGACTTCATAACCATCTATCCCTGGCATCATCACATCTAAAAGAATCAGATCTGGTGGGGATTGTTCTACATGCTGCACAGCTGATATACCGTCTGTTGCTAAGTCAATCTCATATCCCTCACTTTCTAAAATAGTCTGAACCAAAATCAGATTATCTCTAGTATCATCAACTGCAAGAATGCGATCAATTTTAGAGTTTTCTACAACGGACATGATTTATCAACTTTTATCTACTTAATTAAAATGAATTTATAGTTTGCGGTAAGGATACCCCATCGATGCTTTGCTAAATTCATGGGGATTGCGAGCAGAACAAACAATGTTATCGCCACCCCAATGAAAAGCCGAAATATTTGTAGCTGGGGTTGGTAAGGAAACTTGTCGTGGTATTTCAATCTTGAACATTGACCCAGCGTCTAATTGACTTTCTAAAAAAATTTGACCACCCATCATTCGCACTAGTGAGTCTACAATTGCTAAACCCAGTCCTGTACCAGGATATTTGCGAGTAATACTCTGATCGACTTGTCGAAAAGCTTCAAAAATATGTTTAAAATCTCTAGGAGCGATACCAATACCTGTATCCCGAACTGCGATCGCCACTCGATTTGCTGGAAGTTCTTTGACTTCAATCCAAATATTGCCAGACTCTGTAAACTTAATAGCGTTTGATAAGAGATTGACTAAAATTTGGCGCACACGCACTGAGTCATTATACAATAAAGAGTTTTGTAAGTCAGTTTGAACTATCAAAGACAAGTTTTTTGCTTCAGCCAGAGAACGCATTTCTGTAACTGTAGAATTTATAACTTTTAATAAATCAAATAATTCTGGCTTTAATTCTAATCTTCCTGCCTCCAACTTAGAGAAGTCGAGAACTTCATTTAATAACATGAGCAAATGCTTACCATTATTGAGAATACGCTCTACCATATCTGCTTGCTTATGGGTAAGTTGAGCAAATTTAGGACGTAATAATATTTGGGAAAACCCAATAATGGCATTCATAGGAGTTCGCAGTTCATGAGACATAGTTGCCAAAAACTGAGATTTGAGCCGCGACGCTTCCGATAGCTTTAAATTTTGTAACTGAATTTGTTGCCTTTGTTTCTCCAATTCTTGATTCTTCCGAATCAACTGTTCGTTACTTTCTCTCAGCCGTTGGTTTGCTAAAGCTGCTTGCATTTCAGCACGATGTACTCGAATTGCATTCCGCAAAATCTGTGCCAAAGTTTCTGAAGATACTCTAGACTTAGAAAGATAATCTGTCGCGCCAGCCTTCATCAACTCTACAGCAATTTGTTCATCTCCTTGAGCAGTGAGAACTACTAAAGGAACTTTAAATTGCGAGGAGCGTAGCTTTTGAATCAGGATCAAGCCATCTTGGTCTGGTAAACGATAGTCGAGAAAAACACAGTCACAGGTAGTATTTTTCAGGCTAGAGAGCGCATCATTGCCGTTACATACCTCAGATATTTCCATCCGCACACCTGTCTTAGTCAGAGCGCGACGTACTGCCATGCGATCTACTTCATCGTCGTCTACAACCAAAATTTTCAGCGTCTCTTCCATCGGTTTTTATTTTCGCTGCCAAACACAGGTTGATACATAACATTACTACTTTGAAACTGTCCAACTAAATAATTTAAGATTTTTTAGATGGGGTTTTGATTGATGCTTACCCCTGACTTTATTTGGCCTTTCTACCTGCAATCTACAATAATTCCAGTATCTCGAACTAGAGTATTGATTAACTAAGGTATTTCGCACAATATCCACTCCTTGTTGAGCATTACCATCATCTCAACAAAGTCCGTAAAGGTTACAGGCTTCCGGATATAGCCAGTAAGGTTATTAATATGAATTTTCTTGAATGTCCACTTGACATTTATGACATTTATCTCACCTCCACTAAAGTTAGTATGTTGATCAATTTTTCCTACCTGTTTTTTAATTGGATTCGGTTTGTAAATTTATCCTCAATCTAGTGAATGGGCTACAATATTGGAATTAAAATTAGAGCTACTAGTATAGCAGGGCGTAAATAAAGCTACCTTTCTAAACAGTTAAAAAGTCAAATTATATTATTAAGTCTTTTGACTTTTAACTTTTGAACGCCAGTTGCGACCCTGCGGGAACGCTAAGAGCGAACAAGTCGGCTGCACTTTAAAGCTGCCCAACGCACTGGCTCCTTTTGACTTCCAAGGCAGCGGTATTAGCTAGTTTCTAAGGTTAATAATCAATAGCCGCAGCCCTGCTAAAAATGATTTCAGCTAAATTGGATAAACCTGAATACAAAGTAAAATAGAATACTCTATCAAGCTTCACCACAATTGTAAATGAGCGAGTTAACGCCCGTCCTCAGCCATTAGTGAGAGTTGGAGACTAATATTGTGTACCATAAGCTTGAATAATGTTACTCATCTGGTTATTTATGCCAAGTAAAACCGAAATTACTGCTAGTTCCTGAAATAGAATCTAGAGTAATCCTACCTCCTGTCGTTTCCATCATTTGTTTAGCGATCGCCAGACAAATCCCAGTATTTTCTTTGCAAATGCAGGCTTCTAAAGTTTGAAAGTTCACAAACATTTTATAGTGATGTTCCGGGAGAATACTGTACCCGTTATTTGCTACGGAAAATTTGTAGTCCTTTCCCTGATCTTGTCCAGAGAGTTTCGCTTGGTTTTGAGATCGAGAGTGATGCTTCATCGCATTCTTAATTTGCTTTGTAGATGAGTAATGCCAATGAAAGCCTGTTTTCAGGTATAGTGAAATCTTTCTTTGCTCTCTCGCATGCTGGCAATGCTTGCTGAACTCTGTTGTGAGGTTATCCACAAAATAGGTTTCCCAAAAAAACGATCAATCAATTCTGTGCTGATGGCTTCACTAAAATTTAATCCTATTCGATTTATTTCAATGAAAATGTCATCTAGCTTCCTTAAATTCATCAATTCAAAGGCTTACTTCCAGAAAGATGGTACACAAGGAGTGATTACTTTCTTTGATAGCATCTTTAACTTGTTGATATTTATCCATTCTCTCAGCTTTTTTCAAAGCTTGAAAATAACCAAATTGAGTTATGATTTCTATATAACAGCTAAAGTATGGCCAAATTTGGGTTTCGTCACCAATATTTCACGTTTTCTTGTAAAATAGCCATATATCCTTAGCTAGATTTTTAACTCTATCTAGGAGGAAAAAACAGAGAGAGAGTTATTTCTATCGGTGGATGCAGGCTTGTTAAGAGATCATCTATCTTTGGTTTGGGAAAATCATAGAAGCTGCTTAAAAAAGGTCGTAGTTTGCAATATGCAACAAGAGAGAGCGAGTGTAGCGATGAGCGAAATCAGCATTATTTTAATTGAAGATCATGACCTCACCAGAATGGGATTAAGAGCTGCATTGCAGTCTTACAGCGGGTTGAAAGTAATTGGTGAAGCAGCAAATGCCACTCAAGGACTAAAACTTTTGGAAACGGCTAAGCCGGATGTGGCAGTAGTAGATATTGGGTTGCCTGACATGGATGGTATTGAACTCACCCGCAAGTTTAGACGCTATCAAGCAGAGAGTGGGCAATCAGCAACAAAGATTCTCATCCTGACAATGGATCATACAGAGGATGCAGTCCTTGCCGCTTTCGCAGCAGGAGCAGACTCTTATTATATGAAAGAGACTAGTATCAATAAGTTAACAGAGGCAATCCAAGCAACTCACGAAGGAAACTCTTGGATTGATCCAGCGATCGCTAATGTAGTTTTGCAGAAAATGCGTCAAGGTATTCCTGGAGAAAGTCAAGCCTCTGACAAGCCGAAAACAGTCAAGATTGAAGCACTAGCGACAGAATACGAGCAAGTTTTAGAAACTTACCCCCTGACTCAGCGCGAACTAGAAATCTTGGAATTGATTGTTGCAGGATGTAGCAATGGGCAAATTGCTGAAAAACTTTACATTACCGTTGGTACAGTCAAAACTCACGTCCGTAACATCTTAAATAAACTCTGTGCTGATGACCGTACCCAAGCTGCTGTTCGCGCCTTGCGTTCTGGGTTAGTAGCGTAGGGGAGGCACAGGAGCAGGGAGCAGGGAGCAGGGGAGAAAATAATATAACCAATGCCCTATGCCCTATGTCCCAATCTTTTTTGCAAACAGTCGGCGATGCGTCGTGCTGCTCCCGGTTTACCCATTCGCCGCACACCGTTTTCGGCAATTATTTGCAAAGTGTCGGGATTTTGGAGTTGCGATCGCAGCACTTTCGCAACTTCTTTAGGTTGCTCGACTAAAATTAGAGAAGGGCCTAAAAGGCGGCTTTGAGCTTCAGCAAAGGCAGGGGTATATTGGGGGCCACCACCGGGAATAGCGATCGCAGGTTTGCCTAAACCAATAAACTGTTCCGTAGCTGTACCTGCCATAGCGATCGCTACATCTCCCCAATGCAAACATTCGTTATAAGCTTGTTGTGTCAACAACAAATATGCATCTTTTTGTTTAAAAATTAAAGCATTAGCATCAGAAAGTGGTACGGGGGATTCCGAGTGAGTTTGCCAGCCTTGAGATTGAACAATTTGGCACAAAATTTTACAATCTAAGCCAGGAGCGATCGCTGCTAAAAATACCACCTTCTCCTGTAAACTATTTATCAATGCAGACACAGCAATCATTATGACTTCCCAATTATTATATGCTTCTGGTGGACGAGAACCAGGAAGCAGAGTTACAGTTAGGGGTCGAGCTAATTCCTGCTGTTCGACATCAGCACGATAAAATCTTGGAGATGAAGACGTAGTTTCTAGACCATCCATCATCGGATTACCCAAATCAAAAGCTGGGATAGGCCACTGTTGTAAGATTTGCGTCGTCAGTGAATCTCTAGGGAACACCGCCCGACAACGGCGACGACTCATCAACCAACGTTCCCAAGGATGGTAAATAGAACCAGAAAAGTTTTCCCAATCAGCAGCTTTTGATTTTCTGGGTAATAGCCCCGCTTCATTCCGCACGTGATATTCTGATTTTGCTGTCCCCACAAAAGCATAGTTAGCACCGCTGAAAGTGGCAAATAATAGCGGTACAATATCTCCTACAGCTAAAATAGCTATTTTATTGCCTAAACGTTTTTGAGAACTTACCCAATGACGGATAGCTTTAATTTGGCTCAAAGTAAGTTGCAATAAACCGCCGTGAACATCTCGCATCAACTGGCGGTTATCCATATAAATAAAGCCACCAGAAGGCATAGTGCGGACTGAACCAATACACGGAATGCCCAACTTTTGGTAAGCACGTCCTTCACCGACTAGAGGTAAAGCAAAGATAGCTGGTGGGTTGGATTGTTGTTGCAGTTCTTCCAAAATCCGAACAGCAATCATGTCTTCACCATGACCATTACTTAAAACCAGTAATTGCCAATTTGGCTCTAGGGATATACGAGATACATTGCTCATTTTGACTAATGTCTGCCGTAGGTTTCATTACCAGGAACAAACCCGGTCTCTTTGAGCAACAGTCGTAGTTCTGCATGACGAAGTTTCGTATCCTTTTGGTTATTTTCCCACATATCAGCAAAGAAGTTTTGCATCAGCATAATGATGCTGCGGTATTTAACGATGCTGGCAACATAGAACTCATCTAACTTCATAATTCCATCAGCATGTATTTGCTCGATGTTGTCGAGTAATATAGAACGCAGTTCATAAGGTTTTAAGCCTTCTTTTATCCTAAATTTTTCCATAATTTTGCGTTTATCATTCTTTGAACATAAGTCATAGGGCGATTGAATCAGATGACCAAGATTCCGCAGGACTTCTCCATAGTCGTAAAATGTGTTCTGCTTAAAGAAAGATTCTTCATCTTTAGTCAACGCGAAACTCTTGTCAAGAACTAACCCAAAATCAGTTAAATAAATCTGCTCACCATCGGTGAGAATATTGCGAAAATGTGCGTCGAAGTGGATGATTCCCTTCCTCCTCAAAAAGTCAATTGTCGTGCGTAAGTCATTTAGGGGTTGCTGAAGTTTATTAGGATTATCCCGCAGCCATGTTTCCAGAACATGCGGTATGTACTCTAGGAAAAGAACCAACTCATAGTTAGCGTTTGCTCTATCTAACATATAATTCCCAGCGTTCTCACTATTACGCCAGTACTCCACATAAGCTTTTATACGCGACCTATCTACATCCGCACGTCGCCCAAAAAACGGCATAATCCGATAATGATACATCAGTGGGAAGGTAGCGATCGCTCCCTCTAATACCCAGTTAGTTGTCTTGATATGGGTAACGAGTTCACGGAAGACCCCAAAACCAGTGGAACCGAAGCCGTAATTACAGCAAGTCGGCAGATCATAGAGGTTTCTGGTGGAGAACAGGTTATCAAATTCGATGTTTGTAACCGGAACACGTTTCACAAAGACCTTGCATTCCCCAAGGACAATGGTGTGATTCATCCCCCAACCCGTGCTTGACTCATTAGATTCACTATTTTCAAACAGAGAACGTAATTGTGCATTCTCCAACTGAGCAATTTGTGAACTGAGCTTAAAGTATTTCTTTTTTCTAAGTTCTATATGCTTCTTAGCCATTTTCTCCCGTCCAGCCGCAGCATGAACAATCGCATGAAACAAAACATCAAAATTAATTGTCTCTTGAACAGGAGGTATAAATAGGGATAGCAATCGGCAAAGCAGCTAAAAGTTAGTATTATCTCTGTTAGCCAACCTCACTATTATTAGTTGCCAGTTATTAAATTAAATATTATGCAAGTTTCTTCTGCTACACTTCTTACTTTAGCTACTTTAGCGGCTAGTAATATCACTCAAACAGTTATGGCTGCAACTACTACAAGGGAATGCTGAATACATCACTCATCTTGACATCTGCTTTAGAAATTGAGCTTTACTAAATTTTTCTCAAGAAGTGCCAAATCAATTTCATTCACGATATACCTCTCTTCGGTGAGCCACTTTCACCACTGTCACTAATAACAATTCATCCTGAATCTGATAGACAATCCGGTACTTACCTAAGCGAACTCGATATAGTGATGCAGCACCTTCTAACTTCACAACTCCGTCTGGACGTGGTTCCAAAGCTAACTCTTCTAGCTTCAGCACCACCTTCTATTGAATATCAGGTGGTAACTTTTTGACTTGCCGTACAGATGCTGGTGTTAAATCAACTTGGTAACTCACAAACCTAATTCTCTTTTCAAATCATGAAGAGATATTGTACCTGCTACAGCCGCCTCCTCTAGGGCTGCACGCGCATCCTCCACATCTGCTTTATCTTCTTTGGCTTTCAAGAAGCGTAGAAAATCCAAAACCTCTACTAGTACTGCTTCCGGTGTTTCCTCTAGCTCCTGGATAATTATTTGTTTAGTGTTCATAAGATATCAAATATCACGGTAATGTTAATGGTGCGATCATTTGGGCGATCGCTTATAGTGTAAACCTGTGATGATTACTAATGCCAAGGCGATGCAACAAATCCACGCCACATCACCCAGAGTAATTTTAGAGAAACAAAACATCGAAATTAATTGTCTCTTGCACAAGAGGTATAAATAGGGATAGCAATCGGCAAAGCAGCTAAAAGTTAGTATTATCTCTGTTAGCCAACCTCACTATTATTAGTTCCCAGTTATTAAATTAAATATTATGCGAGTTTCTTCTGCGACAATTCTTACTTTAGCTACTTTAGCGGCTAGTAATATCACTCAAAAAGTTATGGCTGCAACTGCCACAACTATATCTGAAAATGAACAAACTGAAAACTTCATAGTTCCAACGATCGCAGAAACCCCTGCACAAGTCCAGACCATTTCATCCCCAGAAATTGTAGTTGCTCAACAATTTTCCCCCAGTCCTGTAGAACTAACACCAAAAGTTCAAGAAAATTCCCCCGTTATTGTCCCTAAACCTCCCGTTAATCCATCCTCACCCAATAACCCCATAATTGAAAACGACTTAGTGGTTACAGCTGTTGATGTGCAGGTAGTGGGAGCCACTGAAGAATTACAGCAGATTATACGTAAAATTATTAAAACCCAAGTCGGTGGAGAAACCAGTCAAAACCAACTGCAAAAAGATGTAGCGGCAATTTTAGAGACTGGTTTATTTGCCAGTGCTAACGTCAATAGTCGCAGCACCCCAGCGGGATTAAATGTAGTGTATCAGGTGCAACCAATAGTAGTGCGATCGCTAGAACTTTCTGGTGCTAAGGCGCTCACTTATCAAGTAGTTCAAGAACGTTTCCAATCTCAAGTCGGTAAACCCATTAGTCCCGCAGGACTCCAGCAAGCAGTACAACAAGTTAACAAATGGTACGCCGACAATGGTTATAAACTGGCACAGGTGCTATCTATTAAACCCAACCGTCAGGGAATCCTTAGCATTAATGTAGCTGAAGGCTTGGTGAATGATATTAAATTCCGTTTTGTCAACGATGAAGGTAAAACCGTTGATAGCAAGGGTGAACCAGTGACGGGACGCACCAAAACCGACTTTTTACAACAGCAACTCAAGCTTAAACCTGGTCAAGTATTCCAAGAAAATACTGTTAGCAAAGATGTACAGCAGCTTTATGGTACTGGTTTATTTGAAACTGTGAATGTTTCCTTAGAAGGAGATGCCAATAAAGTTGATTTAATATACGAACTTAAAGAATATGGAGCCCGTGCAATTAATTTGGGTGGTAGTTACAATGCTGATCAAGGACTAATAGGTACTTTAAATTATAAAGATCAAAATATTAATGGTGCTAACGATATTTTGTCGGCAAATTTGGGGTTGAGTGCGCGTGATTTCCAATTTGATACCAGATTTACTAGTCCTTATCGCTCAACTAATCCCGATCGCTTGGGTTATAGTGTAAATGCCTTCCGTAATCGGGAAATTTCAGAAACTTTTGATGATCGCATCAAACTAGCGAACGGCGATAAAGTCCGCGAAGGTCATATTGGCGGTAGTATCAGCCTGCAAAGACCCATTGATGATTGGGATACTTCTTTAGGATTTAATTATACTCGCACCAGTATTCGCGATCGCGAAGGTAATGTTACACCAACTGATGCCCAAGGTAATCCTTTATCTGCAAGTGGCACTGGCATTGATGATTTGACTACTGTATCTTTCATTGCCACCAAAGATCAAAGAGATAACCCTAAAAATCCCACTCAAGGCTCGTTACTGAGTCTGAGTACAGAACAATCTGTACCCATCGGTCAAGGTAATATTTCTCTCAACCGTATCCGGGCAAATTACAGTCAATATACACCAGTAAAACTATTTAATAGTCAACAGCCACAAGTATTTGCCTTGAATCTCCAAGCTGGGACTGTAATTGGTGATTTGCCACCTTACGAAAGTTTTAACTTGGGTGGTTCCAATTCAGTCCGCGGTTACGACTCTGGTGATGTGGGCAATGGTCGCAGTTATGTCTTGGCTTCCGCAGAATACCGCTTCCCGATAATACCCATAGTCGGGGGTGTGTTATTTGCTGACTTTGCTTCTGATTTAGGCTCTGGCAATACCGTATTAGGAGATCCCGCAGGTGTGCGGGGTAAAGCAGGTTCTGGTTTTGGTTATGGGGCTGGGGTACGTTTAGATTCACCTTTGGGCTTAATCCGGGCTGATTATGGTGTTAATGACCAAGGAGAAAGTAGAGTGCATTTGGGTATAGGGCAGCGGTTTTAAACCAATTCGTAAATGCTTATCCTGTATACATTTTTGCAGTTTTTGACCCCACTTTTTTTATCTCTTTGTGAGCGGTTGAGGAGGGACTTCATTTCCCCTCCACAAATATAAAAGAAACTAAATTCACAGGGATAAAAAGCACGGTATCCTCAAAAAGTACC
>JAYGHB010000098.1:0-101239 GCA_034931985.1 Halotia wernerae UHCC 0503 | reverse complement strand
CTTACCTCAATGGATTATTGTCGGTTTGAGCCACTTCAAAAACTGAGATGCTCCCGTGACGAACTGACTAACTACGCTATAGATGAGGAAACTAAAGATAATAGCAATAATATTCTGTATTTAGTTTGTCAAGGTCGAGTGCGTCTGTTGGGGTTTGATAAAACTGTCGGGCGGGAAGTTTCAACTCAGTTACTATTAGCACAGCAAACATTTGGTGCAGATCATCTATTCTGCGATCAAGCTCTACCATACCAAGCGATCGCAGCTGGTGCGGGTTTGGTAGCTCAAATCACTATTGCTGAACTGAAACTGTGGTTACAGCGCCTACCTAATCTAGAAAGTTATTTACAGCAGCTTGCTATTGAGCGACAAACACTGATTTTCTGTAAAAGCTACACCGAGTTGAGATCGCTAACTAGTTCAACTCTGCGACAATTATTACCCTACCTGCAACCTACTCAGATAACTGCTGGCTCATCATTAATAGAAGCAACTCCCCCGACTAAGGGACGCTTTTGGTTAGCTAGTGGCAAAGTTCAGACTATATCAGCAGCAGCTAAGCCGCCACAGATAGGAGAACATTGGGGATATCCTCATGTCACACTTCCAGTTGGCATTGCCCAAACAGATTTGTTAGTTTATCACCTGTCTATAGAACATTGGGAATCAGCAAGGGCAATTGCACCAGAGTTATTTCCTGATCAAGATGAACTAGTAAAAGAGCAACAGCAGGCAGATACTGTTAATACTGGCGATCGCAAACCTAAAATCTTGCTTCCCAAGTTGATTGATTTGCCATCTCGCAACTCTCAATCAGAAACTTCAGTATCAATATCAACAGCCTTAGATGTTCCAGAGATTGATTTTCCTCAAGTAGAATCAACAGTTCGATTCTGGCGTTCCTATCCCTTTATTCAACAACAAAGTTCATCGGATTGTGGGACAGCATGTTTGGCAATGGTGAGCCAGTACTGGGGTAAACGCCTGAGTCTCTCCACTCTGCGGAACTTAGCACGGGTAGACCGCACGGGTGCGTCTCTACAAGGATTAGCAACAGCAGCCCAATCTTTAGGATATGACGTGCTACCAGTCCGGGGAAGTTTGAATAAGTTAGAGTCGCATCATAACCCTTGGATTGCCCACTGGCAGGGGATTCACTATATCGTAGTTTGGAAAATTAAAGGCGATCGCATCTTGATTTCTGACCCAGCGATTGGTAAGCGATGGTTGCCATACCGAGATTTTGTAGATGGTTGGACAGGATATGCTCTCCTGTTAAACCCCACTGAACGTTTTCACATCCTTAAAAACGAAAAAGTTTCTCTGAGGCGCTATTGGCACATACTAGGCCCTCATCGTAAATTACTTAGACAACTCATTTTAGCTTCATTATTAGTACAAGTTTTTGGGCTGGCGATTCCCCTGTGTACTCAGGTAGTTATTGACCAAGTTATGCCCCTCAAAGACTTTGCAACCCTGAATGTCTTGGCGATCAGCTTATTATGTTTAAGCATCTGGCGTACTATCTTAACCGCACAGCGTCAATACCTACTGGGCTATCTTGCCAATCACGTCGACATTAACTTAATTGGTAATTTTATTAAATATACGTTGCAGTTACCGTTACAGTTTTTTGCATCACGCCAAGTAGAAGACATTATTAGCCGCGTTCAAGAAAACCGCAAAATCCAACTGTTTCTTACCCGCCAAGTCATCAGTACCTCGATAGACACTTTGATGGTGTTGATCTATTTAGGATTGATGGCTTATTACAACTTACAACTCACCCTCCTGGTACTGGGTTGGATTCTACCCGTCGTGATTTTAACTTTAGGGGTAAGTCCAGTATTCAAAAAAGCGTCGCAAGAAATCTTTCAGGAATCCGCAGGATATAACTCCTCAATGGTAGAAATGATCACTGGTATTGCTACAGTCAAAATCGCAGCAGCTGAGCAACCAGTACGGAGACATTGGGAAAAGCATTTCATGAGGATGTTGAAAGCGCGATTTCAAGGACAGAAATTAGCTAATCGTTTGCAACTTACTAGAAGCTTGATTAATCAAGTTGGTAACATTCTTATCTTGTGGTTTGGAACCAGTTTAGTGATTGGGGGACAGGTTTCTCTAGGGAAATTTGTGGCTTTGAATATGCTCACTAGCAATGTCATGACTTCAGTGTTGGCGTTGGTGGGATTGTGGGATGAGTTCCAAGAAGTCCAGATTTCTTTGGAGAGGGTGAATGATATTTTGACTGCTGAACCAGAGGAAAATCCCCAAAAACCTTTAGTGGTAATGCCCTCAGTTCGTGGTGAAGTGCATTTTGACAATGTTTCTTTCCGTTATCAACCCGATCAAGAGCGTAACATCTTGCAAAATATCTCTTTTCAGGTGAAACCTCAGCAGACTATTGGCATTATCGGTCAGAGTGGCTCTGGTAAAAGTACTGTAGTAAATTTGCTGGCTGGTTTATATAGTCCCCACACTGGAAGGATTTTGATTGATGGACATGATATTGCTGGTGTTTCTCCCCAGTCGTTGCGAAGTCAATTAGGTTTGGTATTACAAGAAGGTTTGCTGTTTTCGGGAACCATTTTAGAAAACATCACCCTGTACAATTCGGATTTTAGTCTAGAGGATGCGATCGCAGTTGCCAAGTTAGCAGATATACATACTTTTATCCAAGCATTGCCTTTGGGATACAACACTCAAGTAGGAGAACGGGGTTTGATGCTTTCTGGCGGACAACGCCAAAAAATTGCGATCGCCCGCGCCCTGATTAGGAATCCAGGAATTTTAATTTTTGATGAAGCAACGAATGGTCTAGATGCAGAATCGGAACGCTGCTTTCAAGAGAATTTAGCCCGGATGAGTCAGCAGCGTACCACTTTTATCATTTCCCATCGTCTCTTTAGCGTTCGCCATGCTGACCATATTCTTGTTCTAGACCGAGGTATTCTTGTTGAGCAAGGTAATCATCAAGAACTAATGGCGATCGCTGGTCTATATTCCCACTTAGCTCAATTACAGCAACATTTATAGCAGTTTTCTTAGAGATGGAATATACCACTCTAGCTTTTAGGGTCTGTTTTCAAACCCGACCTACTTTTCGAGTTTGAAAACACGCCCTAGCCCCTTTTCAGGCTTAACTTGTTACGTCTGGGTTTTCTAACACTTACAAGGGGATATTTTGCTACATGCAAGTTGTGAGATTCAATATGAAATTGTAAAATTCACTACTTAACTTTTCTTGATTACTAAACAACAAGATCCCTGACTTCTTAAAGAAGTCAGGGATCTGAGCCTCTCGATTTTCACAAATCAAATAGGATTGCTATAGATTCACGGCAATTTTTCGGTAAGGTTGCCAGATATACCATGTCTGTAAACCTTGCCAATCGAGATATTTAGATAATTTCGATACATATAGTCTAACTAGCAGATTATAAAAATGTTTTTATTGAACATATAAACAGTATATTTTAGATTTATTTAATAATATTTTTCTGGCTGGATTTATCAGTTGTTTGTAAACGTAATTAATGGTAAATTTTCCTGGTATACTAAAAAAAACAAAAAGCTCAAATGATTAGCTAACGAGGGGTTTAACCCCTCATTGCCTAACAGATAGGGGACAAAATACAAAGTTGCACAATACACAAGTAAACATCGAAAATTGTTCAGTAAATTTAGCTGAAATATCTGTTAAAATGACAAATAGTATTAGGTATATAAATCTGAATATAGTTCTTAATGTTTCATGGGAAATACAAGTTTTTCCCAGCTTAAATATATTGAATTTTTACATATATGTTTATAGCTATTATGCAAATAAATATACAATGCAATTATCAGGACAAGTAAGTCAGATTAGAATTACAGACATTTAAATAGTACAAAGCTGCATCTAGCAAAAGCCACACAAAGACTTCTAACTATTGGACATTAATCTGCCTTTATTGACGCGGTTGTTTCCTTGATCAACGTCTGCAATCACAGCATTGTCGATATATTCCTGGGACTAAATAACTACAAACCCAACCACTGAAAAGACTGAACTAGTTTCATCCAAGAGAACCAACACCATGAACCAAGAAATTTCTAGCATTAATAGCAACTTCAATAAAAAAATCAATCCTGAACAATTTGACCAAATAGTTGAGGCGATTCTTGGCGGAAAGTATTCCTGGGCATGTGTTTTGATACTACGCTTGGCTGGTTACAATCCTTTACATTACATTCCCTACCGCACCTATAATCGGTTGCTCAAAGAAAACTCCCAACTTAACAGAGCAAACCAGCAAAATCAGGAAAGAATAAAAGTTACCCAAGCATCTCCTGACAAAAGGTCTGATACTCATGTTACAGCCAGCTGCTTAGGCAAAATTAAAGACCTTGCTTATCTTGAAGTAGTAGGTAAGCAAAAAACAGAAATCCGTGGCGGTGGTTTAGAACAGTGGTTGACAAAGCAAGTTCACGACTCTCAACCTGTTAAACCTCAATCACAACCTGAAAGCACTCAAGATTTGTCTTTAAAATTCTGTGAAATCAATTAAAAAATATCTTGAGTCAATAGATTTTGCTCCCCAGTTGATTGAGTGCCTCATAGTCTGCCATGCTATTTAAATAGCATGGCAGTTTTTGCAGTTGAATCGACTAAGTAGGTGGGTGGGAAAATTTCTAAGTATGTCATTGCGAGTGGAACGAAGTGAAACGCAGCAATCGCAAACATTTCAGTGAATTTACATTTCGTTATATAGTTAGGTTTATTCGTGCATACCTACTTAATATGTTTAATTAATTATCTCAAATTACCGACAAAATTATTGCTAAAATCTGCCAAAATGGCAAACTTTTAATACTTCAATACTCTAAATTATAGATAAGTATTTAAAGAGAGGAGACTAAATGAATAAATTTGTTTTCAACAATAAAATCAATGATTAATTGACTATCAAACACATCTAACTGATTGCTGTTGCTGAAGCAGTCAGTATCTCAGTGAGTAGGTGACTCCCATACTGCGAAAAACATTTAACCGTTACTGCTGGTGATTCTTTTCCGAGAAAGTCTGAGCAAGCAAAAGTTAGAATGGTGGCTTTCCTCAGTACTAACTTTGATTGACTTTTATCAAATTTCTTTGTGGTGGGGAAATTGGATAGAACTTTCTGTACTACGGCTGATGTTATTTAAGTTTCAAAAGCTTGTGTTTAGCACCATCAGTAGAAACGGAAATAGAAAAAGTGACGGTTCAATTGTTCTCGTTGTTGTGGCTGATAGGACTAATAGCTCTTAACGCTTCTCTTTCGATGAATCATAATCCTAATCGTCCCAATTAGGGTTATCTTAGTTTTATAAGTTGACAATTTATATAGCAACTACTGGAAGCTGACAAAATTAAACAGCCTCCAGTTTTTTTTATGTGTTAGTAAATGACTGAATAACGCTACAAACCGTGTTTTATCACTTTTGCTCCCTCAGCTAGCTTGTCCATGAGGGGATAGAAAGCCGACTTTTTCCCTATATCTCTCTATAATGAAGTCAAAAGACGACTTTTACTGTATATTTTCCCATTTATTTCAAAGCATACATCCCAATGAATGACCTTTCCCAAATATTCATTGAACCTGAGGAAATTGTCAGCTTCCTCAAACGAAAAATGAATCTGAAGGAAGTATATCAAGAGATTTTGTTTAAAAGAGTGATATCACATGTAGCTCAAGAAAGAGGAATCACTGTAACGACGGAAGAAATTGAGGCGGAAGCCGATCGCCAGCGTCGAGAGCAGCGTTTGGAGAAGGCTACAGATACCCTGAGATGGTTAGCCGATCAATTAGTTACTCCCCATGATTGGGAAATGGGGATTCGCGATCGCCTATTATCACAAAAATTAGCTCAGTACATGTTTGCTGAAAAAGTAGAAAATTTTTTTATCGAAAATAGTCTAGATTTTGAGCAAGTGATTTTCTATCAAATCATTGTTGAATCTGACAAGCTTGCTCAAGAAATTTATTACCAAATTGAAGATTGTGAAATCAGTTTTTATGATGCAGCTAATCTTTATGATATTGATCCTGATCGCAGACGTAAGTGCGGTTATGAAGGAACTCTTTACCGTTTTGCTCTCCAGCCAGATATAGCTGCTGTGATATTTAAGACTCCACCGAAACAGCTAATAGGCCCCTTAAAAACTGAACAAGGTCATCATCTTTTTATAGTGGAAGAGTTGCTTCCTGCTGAATTAACGCCTGAAAGATATCAAGAGATTCTCAAGAATATGTTTCAACACTGGCTAGTTACAGAGCTAGACTACATGCTTGATTTATCATTACTAAGTTAATTATAGGGCAATTCCAAAATTTATAAAGTTAAATTTTACTAATTATACGGACTTTTATAATATATCATTTTTTTTTACAATTATGTTACAGATAAACGTCTCAAAAGAGACTTAACCCAAGTCATGTAGCCAATTATGCATCGTAGCGATCGCTGTTATAAATTCATGGTATCGAATTTTATCTCAGTAACTAAAAAAAGTTGATGGAGACAAAATTGTCATTTTGAGTGTATTTATATATGATTTTCATCCTATAGATAGATACTACAACAGTAGAAAATTTCAGTTAATATAAATAGGCTTTTTTATTGCTATAGATAGATGTATAGCTGTTAATTATCGCCCATGATAATTTATGTTTCACTAAGACTTATGTAGAAAAACACAGTATTTGATGTTAATAATTACGGTTTAATCAGCAATTTCCGATGTTGAATGTTTGCATCACAAAAAAGCCAATAAGTAGGAATGTTTTATGAACAGAGTTAATTGTAAATTATCAATAAAGGAATTATAAAGATATTATGAAATTATCAATTTTCAGGTAAAAACTATTGACTATAGGTAAGAAAATTTCTAAAAAAATAACAGTAGGTTAAGACAAGAGATTAAGGAACTGTCGCTTTTTCGTTGAACTTATTTTCCAGTTTATTTCAGATTTACTAAAATCTGCTGATGAGGAAATAGCTAGTAATACGCTAGTGTAAGAAGTAGATACTCATACCTGACCTTAGCTGCCTCTAGGTTCCAATTCATGGAACAGGTTTCAACATTTTTTGGGAATTTCAATATTACCAATTTAAATATTTTGAGAGAGAACTATGAACTTGTTAAAGTTCACTAACATCCTCAAAATAGGATTGCTTAAAAGATTCCAGTTTGCTTTCCTGTAATCATCAACCAAAGTAATTGGTTGAAACTAATACTCTATAAACCTGTCTTCAAGAAAGTCTATCTAATTCTGGGAATTAATCAGTAAAACACTTACTGTTTTTAGGTGTTTTATCAGAAACTACTGTTTCTCAGAGGAAACAACAGCTATGCTTGCTACATATTTTGTCAGGGTTGCTTACTACTATTTACGAACTATCGACTCTTTCTTCTTTAGAGCGCAGTCTCTAACAAAGTTTTTACTGGCTGTAATAAATAGAAAAATTCCATGATCCACTGGAAACTTTTTGATTATCCCTCTAATACCAGTACAACATATTAATGCCTAATATTGAGGGTCAAAAATAGCGGTATTACAGAAATAATCCCCCTATAATTTTCAAACACCAGGGGGGTAAACACTCGGCATCGACTACAGATTACATAAGTCATTAATTAGCCTAGTTAAGCTAATTAATTTTGCGTCTGTAAAGCCTGAAGTTATGAGGACTTTTGCAATAAGTATAACGGACATTTTACCCGCATTTCACAATAGACAGCAACTGGTAATTTTTATGTCACACTCTCTTAATCAAGACACAGCTTTTGAAAACTCCGAAATTCATGAGAGCAAGTTTTTAACGCCTTTTCAAAGAAAGGCTTTGTTAAAACATTTGCAGACTAATTTACAGCCAGAATATCGGCGACGGATCGAGATTATGTTATTGGCCGATACGGGTAAATCTCAAACCCAAATCTGTGAAATATTAGGCTGTTCTCAAGAGATGGCACGCTACTGGATTGGTTTAGCAGAAGCAGGTTTAGCTCATAAATGGCATGAGCGACCAATAGGTAGACCCAAGATTGTAAATGCTCAATATATTGAACGTTTGAAAGAATTGGTCAGCCACAGTCCTCGTGATTATGGTTATGCATTTACTTACTGGACAGCTCAATGGCTAAGCAAACATTTAGCAAATGAATTGGGCATTACCATCAGCGATCGCCATATTAACCGCCTGTTAAAACAAATGGGGCTTTCCACCAAACCCAAAACTTCAGCTCAACGAAAAATTGACCAAAATCAGGATGCTGGTATTACGATTTGCGACTTGCAATCTAACTCAGAATCTAGTTTCCATTGGTCATTAAATTTGATGCAGACCAATAACTAAAAAGATGCGGGCTAGGATGAAAATTTTTACTTTATCCTTCCTACTTCACATAATACTGTTTTGGAGGTCAGGAAATGCCATCAGGGTTTTCCCAGCAACAGTTAGCTCAACAACTCATCCAAACCTTAGGTGAGTCGTTGTCTGATAGTGAAATTGATATGTGCTTGGCAGGGGCAGAAATTGTCCAACCGCCAGTAGCAAAGCAGTTCTGGCAATCAGTAGCAGCACCTGCTGGTATATATATGATTCTTGGGGGTAAAGTCAGACTACTAAATAGCTCTAATAACTTAATTACTACCCTCTCAACTGGCGCATCATTTGGCGAACTGACTCTATTTCCCGAAGAAGAGTTTAGTCCTTACGTCGCCAGAGCTTCTGTGAATTTAAAACTTTGTCATCTTCCGCAAGCAGCATTACATGAAGTAATGCATAAATATCCGAGCATTGGCGATCGCCTCAAAACAAGTGCAGAACTTTGGGATTTATTATTGTTAACTAGTCAAAGCGCTCTACTGCCTCACAATGGATCTGTAGAAGACTTGCTCAGAACGCTATCTTTATTTGAACGGCACACCTTGGAAACTGGTTCATTGCCAGCCCAACTATTCCAAGATACTAAGCTCTGGCTATTGCGTCGCGGAGAATTACTGCATACTGATGGCCGTCGATTGACACCGGGAAATATCTATGTGTGTCCAAAGCTAGGAAGTTGTCAAGCAGAGCAACCAACAATTATTTACACTCTGAAAAATGATGATTGGCAATTAGCATTGGAGTATTGGCCGCAACTAGCAGAGTTGCTCAAATTTCAAGAGCGTCAAGCTGAACGAGGAACTAGGGAAGACTCTTCCCAATCTCCATTACCCAACCCTCAATCGTCAATCCTCAGTCACATTCCAGAACCCAAGCCAAAACAAAAACAACGACAAGTCTACTTTCCTAACCCTACTGTCAGAGCAGGTCATTGGTGGGGACGCTTAACCAAGCGATATCCGTTCTTTGAACAACAAAGCGCCTCTGACTGCGGGGTCGCCTGCTTAGTAATGATTAGTCGCTATTGGGGTAAGCGCTTAAGTATCAATCTACTGCGGGAGCAAACTAATGTCAGCCGCAGTGGAGCATCATTGCGGAGTTTAACAACAGCGGCGGAAAGTATTGGTTTTACTACCCGTCCTGTCAAAGCCAGCCTGGATAAATTAGCCCAACAAACCTTACCAGCGATCGCTCATTGGGAAGGTAAACACTATATTGTCGTCTATGAAATCAACAAGAAGCGGGTGATTGTTGGCGACCCTGCGATCGGTCAACGCACCCTTACCTGGGCCGAGTTTAAAGCCGGTTGGACTGGTTATGCCTTGCTATTGCAACCTACAGCTCTGCTCAAAGACACTGAAGAAGCAAGCACAACATTGTGGCAATTTTTTGACTTAGTAAAACCTCACTCACGAGTGTTACTAGAAGTATTTATTGCTTCGGTGTTGATTCAGGTATTTGGACTGATTACCCCTTTATTTACCCAGTTGTTGTTAGATCGGGTAATTGTCCAGGGCAGCACATTAACATTAAATGCTGTGGGTTTAGGGTTGATCATTTTTGGATTGTTACGCGTTGTCATTAATGGACTGCGGCAATATTTACTAGACCACACAGCTAACCGGATCAGCGTAGCCTTGTTGGTAGGTTTTATTAAACATACCTTCCGCTTACCTCTAGCATTCTTTGAGTCACGTTACGTTGGTGATATTGTTTCTCGCGTTCAAGAAAATCAGAAAATTCAACGCTTTCTCACTGGAGAAGCACTGTCAATCATTTTAGATTTGCTCACAGTGTTTGTCTATGTGGGATTGATGTTTTGGTACAGTTCTTCAATGGCATTGCTCAGCTTAGCCATCTTACCGCCCTATATACTACTTGCCTTTGTCGCCACACCTTTTTTACGTCGCATTAGCCGTGAAGTTTTTAACGCTTCAGCCAATGAAAACAGTTATTTGATTCAATCCCTCACAGGTATTCGCTCGATTCGCTCAATGGCAATTGAGCAGACAGTGCGCTGGCATTGGGAAGAACGATTGCATCAGGTGATTAAAAAGACCTTTGGTGGGCAGATAATTGGCAACCAATTGCAAATTTTTAGTTCCGCGATTGAATCTCTGGTAACTACAGGATTACTGTGGTATGGGGCTTGGTTGGTGATTCAAAATCAACTCACAATTGGACAATTAGTTGCTTTCAATATGTTGTTAGGCAACATAATTCGCCCTTTCCAACGGCTAGTTGTGTTGTGGAATCAATTACAGGAAGTAATTATTTCTACTGAGCGAATTAATGATGTTTTGGAGGCAGAGCCAGAAGAAGATTTACAACACCAAACCCGCCAGCATTTACCCAGATTATACGGTAACATTCGTTTTGAAAACGTTACTTTTCGCTATCACCCAGAAACCGATATTAACGTCTTACAAAATCTCAGTTTTGAAATTCTTCCTGAGCAAACTGTAGCTGTTGTAGGACGTAGTGGTTCTGGAAAAACTACCCTCTCCAAACTGATTTTAGGTCTCTATCCGCCGACAGATGGCAAAGTATTAATTGATTCTCAAGATGTGACAAGTATTTCTCTGCGATCGCTACGTTCTCAAATTGGTGTTGTCGATCAAGATACCTTTTTATTTGGTGGGACAATCCGTGAAAATATCAGTATTGCTCATCCAGAAGCCACTCTAGAAGAAGTTATTGAAGCGGCGCGATTAGCAGGAGCAGATGAATTTATTAAACAACTGCCAATGGGTTACGAAACCCAAATTGGTGAAGGCGGCGGTATGTTATCTGGCGGACAACGCCAACGACTAGCGATCGCTCGTGCTTTGCTGGGAAATCCCCGTTTATTACTTTTAGATGAAGCCACCAGCCACCTCGACTCTGAATCTGAGCGAATTATTCAGAATAACTTAAAAACAATTCTCCAAGGGCGCACCAGTTTAATCATTGCTCATCGCCTCTCCACCGTGCGTCATGCTGACCTAATCCTGGTTTTAGATCGTGGCTTACTAGTCGAAAGCGGTACTCACGATCAATTAATTGCCAGAAGAGGTCATTACTTTTATCTCAACCAACAACAATTAGCTACTACAGCTTGAAGGACTAGGGAAGGCAGGGAAGCAGGGAAGCAGGGAAGCAGGGGAAGCAGGGGAGGTAGGGGAGCAGGGGAAGCAGGGGAAGCAGGGGAAGAGAATAATAACCTATTCCCTATGCCCCATGCCCCATTCCCCATTCCCCATGCCCCATGCCCCATGCCCCATTCCCCATTCCCCATTCCCCATTCCCCATTCCCCATTCCCCATTCCCAATACCCCTACACAATTATGTCAAAGCCATATCACAATTCATCATCTGTACTCGTTAAACCACAGCAGGATGAGCCTCGCCAAGTTGAAGACTCTAATAGCATTGTTGATTATCGAACAAAGGCAGCAACTGAGACTAAAGAGTGGTATTACGGCACCGAGGAACTACTGGATGCCTTACCAAGGATCTGGACACGTTCAATGCTGTACTTTTTAGCAACCTTTGCAGCGATCATCTTACCTTGGGCGATGCTTTCTAAAGTTGATGAAACAGGAAGTGCCAGAGGGCGTTTAGAACCTAAAGGAGCAACGCAAACATTGGGTGCTGCGGTTCCTGGTAGCGTTGTCTCTGTGAAAGTTAAAGAAGGTTCGACTGTTAAAGCTGGCCAGGTTTTGCTGGAGTTAGAGTCTGATGTGATGCGAACAGATCTGCAACAAGCGCAGACAAAGCTAGAAGGATTACTTAATCGGCGATCGCAACAGGAGCTACTGAAAAACCAATTTATGCTAATGATTAACATTCAAGAGCAACAAAACCAATCCCAAGAATTGGAAAAAATGGCTCAAGTTAATCAAGCACAGCAAAATCTAGATGCCAAACAAAGCTCATATAACTTACAAAAACTGGAAAAACTAGCTCTAGTCGAGCAAGCTAGGCAGAGCATTCACTCTACTTCAATTGCTCAAAAACTAGCTAGCAGTCGTTTGAAGCGAGATTTAACAGAAGTCTCACGCTATCGTCATCTTTTAGAGCAAGGTGCAATTCCCCAAATTAAAATTGTGGAATTGGAGAAGATAGCAGAAGAAAGCCAACGCTCCCAGGAACAAGCAAAGTCTGATATCACACAAGCTCGATTGCGTTTACAAGAGGAGGTAAGTCGCTATCAGGGGACTATGAGTCAAGCCTTTGCAGATATTCAGCAAGCAAAACTACGTTTGCAAGAGCAGCAAAGTAGCTATCAAAGCATTGTACAAGCAGGCAAATTGGCAGTATTAAAAAATCAAGAACAGCTTAAAGACCTGCAAACACAAATTAGTACTCTGCAATCAGAAATAGCTCAAACAGGTAGCCAGATTACATCCTTAAACCTCCAGCTACAACAAAGAGTAGTGCGATCGCCTATTGATGGGGTGATTTTTGAGTTACCCATCCAAAAACCAGGGCCAGTAGTAGAAACAGGACAGGTAATTGCCCAAATTGCCCCGGAAAATACTCCTTTGATTCTCAAAGCCCAGATGCCTAGTCAACAAAGTGGTTTCTTGAAGGTGGGAATGCCAGTCAAGGTCAAGTTTGATGCCTATCCCTTCCAAGATTATGGTGTGCTAGAAGGTCGTGTTAGTTGGATTGCACCTAACTCGAAAGTTCAAAATGACGGTCAAAACCGTATGGAAACTTATGAGTTGGATATTACCTTGGATCATCCATATATCCAAGCTGGTAACAAGCACATTACTTTAATCCCTGGACAGACAGCAACCGCAGAAGTAATTGTCCGCCAGCGTCGAGTGATTGACTTTATCTTAGATCCATTCAAGAAGCTGCAAAAAGGTGGTCTGGAACTTTAGTGATTAGTAAGTTCCGAATTGCCTATGAGGTAGAAAAGATATCTTAAATATGAAATAGGGTGGGCTATATATATAGTCCGCCCTATTGTTTTTGCTGTTCAAACTTATTCATATAGTCATAGTTGCTATATAAATTATACAACTATGAAGTTGAAAGTTATTCTGGAAAAATCAACAGTAAATACTTTGTTGTCATCTACACCAATTAGACCATCTGTGCTATCTGATTGTTGATTAATACCATCATGAATTGTAGTTAGTAGTACATCACTATAACCACCTACTAGACTCTGAAGAAATCCACCTAATATAGTGTTTGTCTTTCCTATATTTAAGTCGTGCAAAAACATCTTTACATCGGTATGATGTAAGTCATAAACTATTATTTTAGCCATGATGTTACTTTTCTCAGTCAGGTTTGTTAGTCAATATTAAAAGGGAACAGGGACTGCGTGTGATGGGAGTCTAAATCTCCTATCAACGCTTACCGCCACAAGAAGGGGGACTCAGACCCCACTGGTTGAGAGAAGGAACGAACAGGCAACAAACCTTGTATCTTGTCAACAAACCTCACTGTTGCCTATTGCCCGTTAAGAGTTCCCTCTCCCGTTCGCGTAGCGTCTCCGATCGGAGAAGGGAGTTGATGAGCTATACTCAGAATATTTTTGTCTTTTTAGGGAGACATAATTATCAAGCCCATTTGGAAATTAAAAACCAATTTGACTTTTACATTATTGCATTTTTAGCTGTTTTTAAAGAAGATAAATCTGTAAAGATATGATGTAGAAGAGATGTAGAAATATAGCAAATGGTACATAATTAAGACTTAAATATATTGTGTCTTTAAAATTTGATTTTATCTACATTATATAAATCAAGCAATGCTACACTATTAAAGCAAAGTTGCATATGTTATTAATTGTGCTAAATATGAAAAGCACCAGTAGATAGAGACAGAAAAGAATGAATTAAGAGAAGATAATAAAAATGTTATTTTCCTATCAGAACAATTCCCATAAGTAATTCCAAATTAATTTATTTTTGGAGGATTGACATAATGTCAAATGTTTTAAAAGTTTCTAGTGAAGACATTATTTACCATATCAAATTGTCTTGTCAAATTCCTGGTATGTTAGAAGCGATCGCTACTAAAAAAGTTATTGTTGATGCAGCCGAAGCAGCAGGAATTACCGTTGAGACAGAAGAACTGCAACAATCAGCAGATAGTATGCGTTTAGCCAACAACCTAACTAAAGCCGAAGATACTTGGTCATGGTTAGAAAAACATCATCTTTCTTTGGATGACTTTGAAGAAGTAGCTAAAACAACCATCCTATCTGCAAAGTTAGCTAATCATCTATTTGCAGATAAAGTGGAACCATTTTTTTACGCTCACCAAATTGATTATTCTGGAGCTATAACTTATGAAGTTATCTTAGATGATGAAGACTTAGCTTTAGAACTATTTTATGCTCTGCAAGAAGGCGAAATCAGTTTCCAAGAGATTGCTCGTCAATACATTGACAATCTAGAAAGCCGCCGTGCTGGTGGTTATCAAGGAATCCGCTACCGTACTGATTTTAGACCAGAGATTGCAGCGGCAGTTTTTGCTGCCACTCCCCCACAAATTCTTAAGCCAATAATTACACCAAAAGGAGTACATATAATTGCAGTTGAGGAGATCATTAAACCACAATTAGATGAACAGCGCCGTCTGCAAATTATCGGTGATTTCTTTACAAATTGGTTACAGAACCAAATCGCTAAACTCGAAATTGTGGCGCAGCTTCAAAATAATATTAATTCACCTTCATCCTCATCCCAAGATTTGCTAAAACCAGCTTAATTTTACCAACTATAATGGGGAGCATCCCACTTTTTAGCATGTCATTGCGTTGGCGTTAGCCTTCCCGCAGGGTACGAAACGAAGTCAAGCAAAGCAATCGCAAAATCTCCAACTCAGAGCGATTCCATGCGATTGCTACGTCCTTCCTCCTCTCTACGAGACGCTGCGCGTAGCTTGCTTCCCCAAAGGGGTACGCAATGACAGTTATTCTCTTATTAAAAAATAAAAACTGGAATGCATCCACCATAATGTAACTAGCAAATACAGTTAAGTTGAACTCATAGCAGTTGCGGCTGACGCAGATGCCAAGTGGTTGATTGCTCGTAAGCATAAGCTACCTGAATTAATTGATCTTCCCGCAGCACTTTGCCAATCAGCTGCAATCCAATGGGTAGACCCTGATCGTCAAAACCACAAGGTACACTTATACCTGGTAAACCTGCAAGATTTGCGGGAATCGTCATCAAATCCAGCAAATACATACTCAAAGGGTCAGTATTTTTTTCCCCTACTTTAAAAGCAGTTGTAGGAACAGTGGGACACACTAAAATATCAACTGTCTTAAAAGCTCTTTCAAAGTCTTGTTTAATCAGGGTGCGGACTTTTTGGGCTTTGAGATAGTAGGCATCATAATAACCAGCAGAAAGGGCATAGGTTCCAATCATAATCCGGCGCTTGACTTCTGCACCAAAACCAGTAGCACGGGTGCGAGTGTACATAGACAGCAGATTATCCGCTTCTGGCACACGCAAGCCATATTTAACGCCATCGTAACGAGCTAAGTTAGCTGATGCTTCTGATGGAGCGATGATGTAATAGCTAGGTACGCCATAGCGAAAGTTGGGACAGGAAATTATGTGAATTTCGGCTCCCAAATTTTGTAATTGATCAATTGCTTTGGTAACAGCTTGTTCTACAACAGAGTCCAAGCCTTCACCAAATGTTTCTTTGATTACACCAATTCTCAGCTTACTTCTAGCTTTTAAGTCTGGTTTTAAACCGGCGACGTAGTCGGGAATTTCCACTTTAAGGCTAGTGGAATCTTGAGGATCGTAACCTGCGATCGCACTTAATAATATTGCGGCATCTTCTACTGTGCGTCCAAATGGGCCAATTTGATCCAAAGATGACGCAAAAGCCACTAATCCGTAACGAGAAACCAAGCCATAAGTCGGTTTCATCCCCACTACACCACAAAAAGATGCAGGTTGCCGAATCGAGCCGCCAGTATCAGAACCAAGAGATACAACACATTCTTTTGCAGCCACTGCTGCTGCGGAACCCCCAGAAGAACCCCCCGGAACCCTTGATAAATCCCAAGGATTAGCTGTAATTTGGTAAGCAGAATTTTCTGTGGAACCACCCATTGCAAACTCATCTAAGTTGGTTTTGCCTACAATAACTGCCCCCACATCAACCAGTTTTTGTGTCACTGTTGATTCATAAGGTGGGATAAAATTCTCCAAAATCCGGGAGGCGCAAGTCGTAGGAATCCCCTTGGTACACATATTGTCCTTAATGCCAATGGGAATACCTGCAAGCAGTCCAATTTTTTCGCCAGCAGCAATTTTGGCATCCACAGCCCTAGCCTGCTCTAAAGCCTGTTGTGCTGTTACATGTAAAAAACTATGTAATTTTGGCTCTAACACTTGAATACGGTCTAAAGCTTCTTGGGTAATCTCAACAGCAGAACGTTCTTTTTTAATTAGCTGTTCGTGCAGCTCGCGAATGGATGCCATGATTGCTCTCTTTGTGACTCAAGTCATTGATTTTAGTACATATTGCAAGGGATTGGGTATTGGGTATGGGCTAGAATACAATCCTGGTAATTTTATCAATTCATTTTACAGACTTGATTTCGGAGATGTCTAAAGATGGTTAAAATAATCACTCGTAAGTATATAGGTAAAGAAAATGTCTATGACATTGGCGTTGAGCGTGACCATAATTTTGCCATCAGAAATAATTTAGTAGCTGCCAATTGTTTCAATAAATCCCATTCAACTGCCTACGCTTATGTCACGTATCAAACTGCATATTTAAAAGCTAATTATCCATTAGAGTATATGGCGGCACTGTTGACAGCTAACAGTGGCGATACAGACAAGGTGCAGAAATATATTAATAACTGTACCAATATGGGTATTCCTATAGATCCGCCAGATATTAATCGTTCCGGTCTAGATTTTACCCCAGCAGCAGGAAAAATTTTGTTTGGATTTTCAGCAGTGCGAAATGTGGGACAAAATGCGATCGCCTCTATTTTAGAAGCCAGAAATGAAGGAGTAGAGTTTACATCCCTCGCCGATTTTTGCGATCGTTTAGATCTGCGTGCAGTCAATCGCCGGACTTTAGAATCACTCATTTATTGTGGAGCCTTTGACAAAATTGAATCAAATCGTCAGCAATTAATCAAAGACCTAGAATTAGTTTATGATTGGGCACAATCTCGTGCAAAAGATCGAGCTAGTGGTCAGGGAAATCTCTTTGATTTATTAGGCGGATTTTCTAACACTAATAATAAAAAAAATAAAGCTTTTGAAGCTGTTCCTAAAGCTAACCCTATTCTTGATTTTCCTCCCCAAGAGAAGTTACGGATGGAAAAGGAATTATTAGGATTTTATGTATCAGACCATCCACTCAAATCTTTAAGACAAATAACGCCACTCCTCACGCCGATTAACCTTTCGCAACTGGGCGAACAAAGGGAAGAAACAAAGCTTTGTGCAGTTGTCATGCTGAATAATGTGAAAAAAGTCATTACTAAAAAAGGCGATCCAATGGCGATTTTGCAAATAGAAGATTTGACTTCACAATTGGAAGCAATAGTTTTTCCTAAAACTTATGAACGCATAGATTTTCTTCTCCAAGTCGATACTAGATTGATTATTTGGGGTAAAGTAGACCGACGAGATGATCAAACTCAATTGATAGTTGAAGATGCAGAACCAGTGGAAACAGTGCAAATGGTGATGGTAGAACTCAATCCCCAACAAGCAAGCAATATTGAAGAATTGCATCGCTTGAAAACAATTTTGCAAGAACACTCAGGAGACAAAGAAAAAGCCAAAATGCCAGTAATTGGGATTGTACAAGCAGAAAACTCCCGGAAACTAGTTCGTTTAGGTTGGCAATTTTGCGTGCAAGATTCTCGAATAACTGTTCAAGCTCTGCAAAATGCTAGATTTACTGCTCACCTAAAACCTTTGATTAGTAGCTAATATATGGGTACTCTTGTCTTCTTTGCTAACGGAGGTATTGTTGTAAGAGTGTTTCCGGCAATTAGCATGTGGCTAGTACCACTGCATTGGAAGTCAAAAGGAACCAATTCTACCATTTTGACGGTTGTTAAAACAACCATTTGCCCTCCATCTCCCAACTATAAATTACGGGAGTTTTGGGCTTATCGTCTTAGTTGATAAATTTTGGATATTTACTTAGTAATAATAATTTTACTAATACAGATTTTATATTTAAGTCAACAGTATATTGCCCTAGGAATATTGGGCTTTTATAATATTTTTAGTTACTTATGCGGATGATACTTTTATGTATAAAATGGTATCTTTTTATGCTATGAGGACTTAGGCTAGAGCTAGGGGAAGGAGCTAAAACTGGATGATTGCAAACGATTTATATCAATTTGTTTCTTATTGTAAAAAAATTCAACCTCAAACTCAGCAAGACATTAAACAATTTTTTGAGGGGGTCATCGTTTTTCCTTATGATAATGAACTTCTTTTACAAGCTTATTTATTTTTGAATATTAAATCATTATTCCCTTCATGCTGTGAATTACTATTATTTGAAAAATCTCCAATAGCAGATTATACAGATTTAGGTAAATGTGATTTTGTCTATCTTACATTTCAAGGTAGTCTGTTTTTAATTGAGACTAAATTTATTGATACAGAGGCAACAGGAGCAACAGAAAGGAAAAGAAGAAATAAGCATAGAAACAAGGTGTTTGAGCAAGTTATTACTTTAAAAAGTCGATTTAGTGAATATTGGGATATTAATCTTAAACAATTAGAATGTGGTGTTTTTACAACTGATTCAGAAGTTGAATGGAGAGGAAATGGTGTTAATGTTATAACTCAATCAATATCTATTAACAATCTCGAAAGATGGCGCAAAAGTTATAAAAAAAGTAACTACTTTTAAATTTAAACCATGTAATAAAATCTTAATTTTAAGGTTTACCAACTCATTTCGAGCCACCGTCACCAACAACGCAGACAGAATATCTTTACCCAGATAACAGCGCCAAAGATGTTTTGAGAGGTGTATTTTGTATCAATAAATATCACCTCAAAATATCCAAAGCAGCCACTTTTGCCAAATAGCCCTTAAGCTGACTGCAAAGATTTTTTAGCTTCATTTGAAATAGCTTCTACTTCATCGTTTGCCAAAGTTTCTAATACAGATTTGGCATCTGCACCACCTAAACGAGTCAAGGCTTGTACAACTCTATAGCGGATTTGCCAATCTGAATTAGTGGCATAGGGAGCCAAAAGCGGAACTGCTTGTAAATCTCCTAAATCGCCAAGGGAACTAATAGCAGCAGTTTGTACTAATTCATTTTCTGAAGAAAGTGCTTCTTTGAGTAGTTTAAAACCTCGCGGATCGCCTAACTCTCCTAGTGTGGCAATAATGCTAAACTGTACCAGCCACTCCGGGCTTGTATGGTATGAGTGTTCTAAGTCTTCAAAAGCAGTATGTAGTTTGAGAGCGCCTAAACAGTCTGCGGCTGCTGCTTGGACATCAGGCTCAGGGTCATTGAGCAAGCGATCGCGTAATATATCCAACGATAAATCTAAATCCTGGGTTCCGAGCGTATCCATTTGACTGACTGCTGAGTATCGCACTCTCGAATTACTATCACCAATGGCAATTTGAATTAGTTCAAAGGCGATCGCTGGTTCTAGTTCGCGGGCTTGATTCACAGCACGCAAGCGATCGCCCAAATCTTCAGAACTGAGCAATTGCCGCACGGATTCAGGAGTAATACTCATCTATGTATCCCTATATTTATAAAGGTGCTAAAAAAAAGAGTCAATAGTCAACAGGTGTTTGACCATTGACCGTTGACTATTGACCATTGACTAATTTTAACTGGCTGCCATCGCTCGAATAATATCACCACGAGTGAGGATACCAACTACTTGACCCTCGCTATCAAGTACTGGTAAGCGGTGAATACTGCGATCGTGCATGAGTTTTGCTGCTTCTTTAACGGTTTTGTCAGGGGTAATAGTGACAGGGTTTTTGCTCATCACTTCCCCAACAGTTTGTCCTAGCGCCTTGTGTAGGTCACGTTCGTAAGTAGCAGGATTTTGTAAATAAATCACACTATCTAAAAACATAATGTAAGCCGGAGGTGTAACACCAGTTTCTTGCCACATCAAGTCTGTTTCTGAGATAATGCCCATCAACTTACCGACATCATCCACAACAGGTAGTCCACTGATGCGTCGTTCTGCAATAATTTGGACGGCTTCCTTCAGTGGAGTTTCAGCCCGGACAACAATTGGGCTATGGCTCATCACATCGGCAACGGTTTTAGGCATTTGCTTACTGACACTCTCAATCAAAGTCTCTGCGATTATTGTAGAAAATTGCGGGACTTAACCTGATTCGGTTAATACATTGTTACGGTATTGGGCATTGGGCATTGTTATTTTCCTCTGCTTCCCCTGCTTCCCCTGCTTCCCCTGCTTCTCTTCTAGCCCCTAGTCCCTAGTCCCTGTTTTAAAGCCACAATAATTTGACTATTTGCTTGGGGAAAAGCAAACTGTTCCAAGTCATCCAAACTTACCCAGCGGATTTCATCACATTCTAGGGGTTGAGGAATACCTGAAAGCAGGTGACAGTGGTGTACCGTCAAGGTAACCCGCAAGTGGGTATAGGTATGGTCGATGGTAATCAGATGGTCCTTGACTTCAATCCCTATTCTCAATTCTTCATAAATTTCCCTTTGAATACATTCTTCAACGGTTTCACCAGGCTCGATCTTGCCACCCGGAAATTCCCATAAGCCACCCATTACACCTTCTGGACGACGGCGGTCTATTAAAATTTGCTTTTGTTCGTTCCAGATTACACCAACACCAATAATTTTATGAGTTTGTGGCATGGTTTATGTAAGAATATGCAGAGAATAAACTGCTTTGATTTTGTCCACACGCCTAATTTTAATCTTAAAAGTGCAGTGAGGCTAGGTAAACAAATAGGTTGTTAAATATAGCGGTTTTCACTTTTTCAATAGAGTACACTTTTCTAGCCCCTAACCCTAAACCCTTTTCGCTGCTAGAGTGTACTGCACACAACCGAGAAGCGCTATATTAAAACTTACATACAGCAAAATCCAAGCGATCGCAACGTTTTATGTTTTTCATGAGAATATCGCTAACGCACCGCTGGGGATTTGGGATTAAAGGAAGGTAGGTTTTGAGGATTCCACATGAGACTAACTTTTGGCGATCTGTTTCTCCATGACTGGGAAGAAACATAAATCCCAAATTTAATTAAACTGTTTAGTGAAAATTTCAACTTGCTAATCAATTTCACTATTATTTTCGGTTCCTTGCAAAGCTGTTTCAAAGTTCATTCTCTGCTCAGCATTACGCAAGAAATATCCACTCATCATCGCGGAAGCAAGTAATCGACCAAGACCTTCCCGACTTGTAGTCACGGTTACACCAAAGTGTTCTGAGGGCAGATTTCCCAAAAGTCCTATAATGTTGCGTTCCATCACTTGAAAGACTTCGGGAGAGGTGGGTTTAGATAGCTGGGTAACTGTCTCTGGACTCATTGATTTAACATATTGCCACAGTAAATCCCCAGTTTCTGACTCACTATTGAAAAATTCTGAGACTCGATTGGATTGGTTACTCACGTTATACCTCCTGTATTACCACTGCTAGCTACAGTGTTTGTGATTTGAATATAAACGCCTGTGTTTTATTTGACTTGGCTTGTTATTGAGTGTTCCTATCAAATAATGTAACAAGCTAATTCTCACATAGAAGTTGGTGTAACCGTACTAAAATCAGCGTATTTTCTCACCTTATGAGTCCAAAGTCAAAAGTTTATGGTTGCCCATTGACCATTGACCATTGACTAACTTGCCAAATATTCATCGATGCTAGCTTTAGATTTGCGAAGTTTGGTTAGAGCTTCTCGCTCAATTTGCCTAACTCGTTCACGGCTAATATTCAATATTTCGCCTATTCTAGCCAGAGTTAGGGCTTGTCCATCAGTTAACCCAAAACGCAATGTGATTACTTCCCGCTGTTGGGGGGTAAGTTCTTCCATCAAACGCTCTAAGTCATAGGATAAGGAAGATTGCATGACAAATTCTTCTGGAGAAGCTCCTGGATCTTCCAGCATTTCTCCGAGTTCGGTATCATAGTTATCTCCCAGCCGCAAATCTAAAGATAAGGGCAACCGGGCTTTTTCTAGGTATTCACGTACCTGCTTGGGTGTCAACTCTAATTCTTGAGCCAGCTCTGAAGCAGAGGGCGCCCTTCCCAGTCTTTGAGATAAATGGCGCTGTGCCTTTTTAATTTTATTGAGCTTTTCGGTAATATGAATCGGTAAGCGGATCGTACGAGCTTTTTCAGCGATCGCTCGCGTGATGGCTTGACGAATCCACCAGTAGGCATAGGTAGAAAATCTGTAGCCTTTCGTGGGGTCAAATTTTTCTACGCCCCGCTGCATTCCAATACTACCTTCTTGGATTAAGTCGAGTAAATCGACGTTGCGCTTAATATATTTTTTGGCAACAGATACAACTAGACGCAAATTGGCTTCTACCATCTTACGCTTAGCAATTTCACCTTCGGCGATCGCCTCGTTCAACTCTGTTGTTTCTAATTTTGCCGCCGTTGCCCACTCTTCTATAGTTGGTTGACGATCCAACTGGGTAGCAAGATTTTCCCTCACTTCATGCAACGTGCTAGAACGTTGCACTTGTTTGCCATAAAAAATTTCCTCCTCGTGGGTTAAGAGTGGCACACGGCCAATCTCACGCAGGTAAGTCCGCACGAGGTCTGTGGCTGTTTGAGCGGTCTTCATGGCGCTACTCTTTGGTAATGATGGATTGTTAGGTAGGGTCATTAATTGATAGATGCTCTTAGAGGGCGCTACCCAGTGAGACTGGGAACTCACGCGATGGTTGGCAACTTGTGCATCCGAGAGTCTCGGCTGCTCATAATTAATCAAATCAGACTCTTAACTGCAAAACGTTACAGTTTTTTATTAGCTTTCACAAGTGTCTATGGTTAGATAAAAGGTAATGTAAGACTGACATTTTTTGTATTTAATCATTATGAATAATTGTAACATTTATGAGAAAATTTGGAATACTTAGCAACTTAGAATTTTGCAGATGTTCTAGTCGATGCATATAGATCTATGGCAATGGTTGGGGGACTCTCAGCTTTGAAGAAAAGGCACTGATACTTAAGGTTAAGGCAGAATTTAACAGGGAAGGGATTTTATTTGTTTGTTTTCTTTAAAACTGTCCTCGTCTTCGGTGAAATAACTTTATGCCAGAGGTCTAATTTTGCCATTGTCTTCAAGCTACCTGGAAGCCGACTTATATAAATGTTTCACCAGAGAAAAATAAGTTACTCATATTTGTTAAAATATCTCAATGAGAGCAATAATTATTCTTCTATAATAATTGCTTAATTTTTATTGTAAATATGGCTTAATGCAGATTCTGGAAATAGGAGGGGGCAATTACAAATTGTCCCCGTAGTTCCCAACTCCTTAAAAACAACTTGCCCTTACTTCTTAAACTCAGGGCATCACGGACGTATCACGCAGTATTCTTGGATGACTTTTACGTCTAAAGTCGTAGTTTGTAGAGAACGGATAGCGGCAACAGTGGCTTTTGCTCCGGCGATGGTGGTAATGATAGGGATTTTATAACCTAAGGCTGTGCGGCGGATTAACCTAGCATCAGTTTGAGCTTCTTCTCCTGAGGGAGTGTTAATAATAAGTTGGATTTTTTGATTTTTGATGGCATCTAGGACATGAGGACGGCCTTCATGGAGTTTCAGTACTAGCTCAACATTTAATCCCTGTTCTTGAAGTACTTGGCTTGTACCAACGGTAGCCATAACAGTGAAGCCTAAATCAATAAATTCCCTAATTACAGGAACCGCAGCTGCTTTGTCGCGATCGCTCATCGACACAAACACTGTTCCTTGTAGAGGTAAACGCTCTCCTGCGCCTAGTTCTGCCTTGGCATAGGCGCGTCCAAAGTCGCTGTCAATCCCCATCACCTCACCAGTAGAGCGCATCTCTGGCCCCAATATTGTATCAGTTCCAGGGAATTTATTAAAGGGTAAAACTGCTTCTTTGACGGCAATATGAGACGGAATGACTTCCTCGGTAAAGCCCAGTTCCTCTAAAGTTTGACCAGACATGATCAAGGATGCGAGTTTCGCTAATGGCACACCCGTGGCCTTAGAAACAAACGGCACTGTACGCGAAGCGCGGGGGTTAGCTTCGAGAATATAAACTTGGGGAGAATAGCCTTGAGCGCCGACAACGGCAAACTGAATATTCATCAACCCGATAACTGATAACGCTTGTGCCAGTTGTACTGTCCAAGTGCGAATTTGATTAAGTACTGCTGGTGATAGGGAAATTGAGGGTAAAGTGCAAGCGGAATCTCCAGAGTGAATCCCGGCTTGTTCAATGTGTTCCATAATACCACCAATCACTACCCGTCCTGTGTGATCGGCGATCGCATCTACATCGACTTCGATGGCATTTTCCAAAAATTTATCAATTAAAATTGGATGCTCCGGTTCCACCTGCACAGCGAAGCTCATGTAGCGTTCCAATTCTGTATCAGAATAGACAATTTCCATTGCCCGTCCTCCTAATACATAGCTAGGCCGCACCACTACCGGATAACCAATACGTTTAGCCACAATCAGCGCATCTTCATAACTCCGAGCAATACCGTTCGGCGGTTGGGCAATCTTCAACTGGTTAAGGATCTTCTCAAATCGCTCCCGGTTTTCTGCCATGTCGATAGAATCTGGTGATGTCCCCCAGATTTTTGTGCCGACTATTGATTGTTGATTATTAAGTACTTGCTGGAGGGGAACAGCTAACTTCAATGGTGTTTGTCCGCCAAACTGGATAATTACGCCTACAGGATTTTCGGCTTCGATGATGTTGAGGACATCTTCTTTTGTCAATGGCTCAAAGTAAAGGCGATCGCTGGTGTCATAATCTGTAGAGACTGTCTCTGGGTTAGAGTTGACCATAATTGTCTCAAACCCTGCTTTCTTAAGGGCATAAGCAGCATGACAACAACAATAGTCAAACTCAATTCCCTGCCCAATGCGGTTAGGGCCACCGCCTAAAATCATTACCTTCGGCTTAGTTGCGCTTAAAACTTCCGTTTCTTCTTCGTAGGTAGAGTAGTAGTAGGGAGTAAATGCTTCAAATTCAGCAGCACAAGTGTCTACAGTTTTGTAAACGGGGATAACTCCTAGTTGTTGGCGATAGGCGCGGACTTCATCTTCAGTTGTTTTGGTAGCAAAAGCAATCTGGCGATCGCTATATCCATCCCGTTTCACTTCATACAACTGGGCTTTTGTCAACTGCTTTAAGGGTGTCCGCTTGATGAATTTTTCTACATCTAACAGTTGCTGCATTTTATCTAGAAACCACGGGTCAATACCTGTGAGTTCGTAGATTTCCTCACTACTTAGTCCCAATTGCAAAGCATGACGTACAGCAAAGATGCGATCGGGATTAGGTGTCCGTAAAAGGGCGCGAATTTGTTCGCCACTGGGTAATTTTTCTGGTTGGTCGCAACCCCAACCTGCGCGTCCAGTTTCCAAAGAACGCAGCGCCTTTTGGAAGGATTCATTGAATGTCCGCCCAATAGCCATTGCTTCACCCACCGACTTCATTTGGGTTGTCAGCACTGGATCTGAACCTGGGAACTTTTCAAAAGCAAAGCGGGGGATTTTGGTAACTACATAGTCAATTGTCGGTTCAAAGGATGCGGGAGTTTTTTTGGTGATGTCATTTTTAATTTCATCTAGGGTGTAGCCCACAGCTAGTTTGGCCGCCATCTTCGCAATTGGGAAACCTGTAGCTTTAGAAGCCAAAGCAGAACTGCGAGATACACGGGGATTCATCTCAATCACAACTACATCCCCGGTAACGGGATTAACGGCAAACTGGATATTAGAACCACCAGTTTCCACGCCAATCTCGCGGATGATTTTAATTGCCATATCCCGCAACCGTTGGTATTCTTTATCGGTGAGGGTTTGGGCAGGAGCGACGGTGATTGAGTCTCCAGTGTGAATACCCATCGGGTCAAGGTTTTCGATGGAACAGATAATTACAACGTTATCTGCCAAATCGCGCATCACTTCCAATTCATATTCTTTCCAGCCGAGTAGAGACTGATCAATGAGAATTTGCGAAACGGGGCTAGCATCTATACCTACCTGTGCCATTTCTTCAAATTCTTCTTTGTTGTAGGCTATACCGCCGCCAGTACCACCCATTGTGAAAGCTGGACGAATAATTAGCGGATAAGTACCAATTTGGCGGGCGATCGCCTTCGATTCTTCCAAAGATTCGGCTGTGCCGCTGGGACACACAGCTACCCCAATCCTTGCCATTGCCTCACCAAAAAGTTTCCGATCTTCAGCTTTCTCAATGGCTGGTAGTTTAGCGCCGATTAATTCAACATTGTACCTTTCTAACACCCCATTTTTCGCTAGAGCGACTGCGAGATTGAGGGCAGTTTGTCCTCCCATTGTCGGTAGTAGAGCATCGGGGCGTTCTTTAGCGATGACTTTTTCGACTATTTCTGGTGTCAACGGCTCAATGTAGGTGCGATCGGCCGTTTCTGGGTCGGTCATAATTGTTGCAGGGTTAGAGTTGACTAACACCACTTCATAGCCTTCTTCTCGCAACGCTTTACAGGCTTGGGTGCCAGAGTAGTCAAACTCACAGGCTTGTCCAATCACAATTGGGCCAGAGCCTAACAGCAGTATCTTCCGGAGGTCTTGACGGCGGGGCATAGTCGTTGGGTTGGAGTACGAGAATACAAATCCTGATTATTTTAAGGGTCTTTACCCTCACTCATTATCAAGTTTTCTAGATTTGATAACAGACACTGGAGAAACATGGTAGGGAATACTCTCCCGGATCTACCTCATCTCCTCCATCTTGATCATTATCTCTGCTTTTGTGTATGTCTAATTTTAATTAATTCTCAAGAAATAACTTCCCTTCTGCTTGCCAAGATTTTTTATTTAAAATATTTATTTCCCCTCCAAAAGCCTAATAGTTACTTTGACCTTAAATCAAAGTATTTTTAACTAGCTTATTGCCAATATTTTTTAATATCTATCCCTTGTCAGGATTAAATCATCTATTTTTTTATTTACTTAGATTAAAAATGGCAGAGATATGTATCATTTCTCTGCCATTCTTTATATTTTTTTAAGATCTAGAATCGCCAACTTTTTCTTCACTCTAGAGTAGACCAATCTAGATGATGAGGCTATTAGTTTGAAGCAGGTTGGACAAACCCCAAGGTTAAACTGTCTTTGGCCAGGAAGTGAGCCAGATGATAAGCTCGTTCTTCAGTTTTTAACAGAATTTTTTCGTACAGATAGCGTGTACCGCGATCGCCTAAGCTTTCTGCTTGAGCTGCTTGGCGGCGAATCACATTGATAATGGCTTGTTCTGCCGCTAGATCATTTTCTACCATCTTGCGGGAAGAAAATACACCATCGGCTTCTGATTCAAAACAGGTTAATTCTGCTAATTTACTGAAACTAGCAGCTGGCACACCACCCAGCCCGTTTAAGCGCTCACCAATTTCATGGATATGGTCTTGAACTTCGTCATAACTTTCGTTGAAAAATTCATGCAGTGAGTAAAATTCTGCACCTTCAACAACAAAATGATGTTTTTGGTACTGCAAATACAGTGCCTGAAAACTAGCTAATACAACGTTAAATCCTTCGGTAACTGGAGCAGTTATACTGCGATCCAGCAAAACAGGATTGTCATATACCTGACCAAAATTTTGTAACAAAGTTTGCGTATCAGACATTATTCTCCTCTCTTTTTAGCAGTTATATATCCTAACTGCTTAGCCTCTACATATTAACATTTTAAAAGCAAAAGCAAGACTATTCAATATCATAAAATTTTGCATTATTTGTCGCGAAAAGTGCAATTTTTACTTGTTAGTCAAATGAACACAGAAGAAGCAGGGGGCGGGGAGAAAGAAAGAGACAAGGGGACAAGGAGAGTTCTTTCCCCAATTATCCTTGTCCCCAATTCCTCTTCTCCATGCCTACTTGCTCTGAGTTTCGACTACGCTCAACTGCCGCGTAGCCGTAAAGCCTGCGGCATAGCTACGCTCAGCGCGCAGCGTCTCGTAGAGAAGGGATGCCCCATGCCCTATTCCCTATTCTGCTTTTCTCCCTGGCAACAGGGAATTATTACGAATTTTTTATATTTTTTTGCTAAAGTAATTGAGAAAAGTTTGCACTTAAGTTATCCTTAGAAAAGAAGTTGTACTCCCAGGAATACTAAACGTCAGGGAGTAAAAGCACAGTAGTTACTGCAATTTAGTCGCACTTTGAGGGTTAGTCTTTTGAAATCGTTTAGTTCAGAAGTAGAAAATAAGCATGTTGTTAAGGTCGATTGGGCAGACCGCTGGCAAGTATATCAACGCTTGCAAGAGCTAGATATTCCTTGTTGGTGTGAGACTAACCAACCATTGAAAGTTGAAATTGGCAATCCCACGGCAGCTATTCAACTTTGGTACGTAATGCGGCGATTTACAGCTTCTCGTCAAGACTTAATTTGGACTCTTGAACATAGTTGGCATAGTCGTGACCAAAAGTTGTAATAGTTGGCGATTGTTTAAAGCAGCTCACTTAAATGCCTTAGGCTCACCTTAGTAAAAAATATTTCAAACAACATGAGTGCATCCTACAGTACAGAAATTTCAGAATTTCGCCTAGAAGGAAGATTTATTGATTTTGTTATTAAAGATGGCTATAAGCTTAAAGGCTTGATGTTAGCCACTTCTGAAGGTGAATGCTACGTGAAACTTGCTAAACATTTAAGAGCTACTTTTGACTGGAGATTACCCCCAGGCACTTGGCTACAAGTTGTTGGTGAAAAAAAGTATGATAAAAAAAGTGACACAGTGACATTGAAAGCTGAACAGGTAATGGCCGCAGGCAGTGATATGGGGAAAGTTCCGACTCTCACATCAGGACAGCAACCTTCAGTAATTGATTACACCAAAGCCAAACTAGCTAAGACTAAAGCTACAATTTTAGTCTGTCAAAAGTCTGATTGTATGAAACGCGGTGGTAAAGGAGTTTGTCAGGCACTAGAGGCAAGTTTAAGCGATCGCGGTTTAGAAGACCAAGTAAATATCAAAGGTACTGGTTGCATGAAAAACTGCAAAGCTGGCCCCAACATAGTCATGCCAGATAAAACCCGCTACAGCCGGATTCAAGCTGCACAAGTTTCCGCAATTATGGATCAGCATTTTCCTAATCAAAATATAGAGGAGCAGTCAAAGAATAAGCAGGAAGTAGCAATACCTGTGGCAAACTTCGCTAAGGTTGTTAGCTGAATTTTACTTTGTTAATGAGAAAGTTTAATAATAAGTATTTTTATTCTCGTGAAAAGCGTATAGATCTTTTGCCAATTTTTAGCAAAAGATCTATTTTTTGAGCTAAGTAAATTTATATGAGTTTAAGCTAAACTCTTTATCAAAGTAAATTTTTGCAACGTAAACGTGCAAGGGTTGAGCCAACATTTACATTCTTCCGTCATCCATGCGTAAATCCTGACTCAATCAACACACATTTACGAATTTGAGAGTTGGAGGCGTGAGATTGACGGGAGAACATAGCAGTCACTAAAAGTCGCCAAGCAAAAGGAGAAAATAAAGATTTATCTAACATCGAAACAAAGCTTTGCAGGTTTCTTTGCTTCAGTGCTACTAAAATCCAATGTAGTTTGAGGTAATTTTTGATATCCTCAAAAGCAGGAACATCAGGGCGATGTCTTTCTGCAATTAAGGCGTATATCTTTTCTTTCATTAAAATATTTGTTTCTAGCCGTTGAGACAAGGAAAACTTTTGATTGTAAGCACCAGGCCAAATAGTCCGGTAGGCAAGGCACTGATTAATAAAAATGGCTTGACCAAATTGGGCAATGCGAATCCAAGAATCAATATCATCACAGTTAGCATCAAGTTGGGAATCCCAACCGCCAGTTTGACAAAAAGCTTCCCGCTGACAAGCCACTTGTACGGGTGTACCAAAAGGCACGAGTTCTAAGAGCATCCCATAATGAATATCTGCTTGGGGGATATAACAAGCTAAACCAGACCCAACTTGCGAGGTACGACTCAGTTCAACTTCATCAACATTTACTTGAGCCGCAATACAAGAGCAAATCACAGCACCAGGACAAAGTGCGATCGCTTTTGCCATTTGTTTTAAACAGTTACTATCTAAGTAGTCATCATCATCCAAAAATTTAATCCAGTCGCCGCTGGCTTTTTGCACTCCTGCATTGACCGTTGCTGCATGACCTTTGTTAACCTCATGACGATGGTAGACAACAGACTCACCCAAACTTCTGATATATGTTTCGGTATCCTCGGTTGAACAGTCATCAGCAACAACTACCTCGCAAGGAATTGTCTGGTTGAGCGCAGAATCAATCGCTCGGCGCAGCAAATCTAAACGGTTATAAGTAGTAATAACGACGCTAAATTTCATAAATATCACACTTGCATCTCAATCTTCTGCAATATAGCTTCCATGACAGCACTGCTGTATCGGTAAAAATCTCAATATTGAAATTCAGTAGACTGAAACAGGATGATCGATTTATGATTAATGATTGTGAGTTTTTAAATCATATAGACCATGAGCGCTCAAGAAATCATCCGTTCCATTGAAGCGGAACAACTAAAATCCGATCTTCCCATACTTTATGTGGGCGACACCGTAAGAGTCGGGGTGAAAATCAAAGAAGGCGAAAAATACCGCATACAACCCTACGAAGGAGTCATAATTGCTAAACGCAATGGCGGCATTAACGAAACTATTACAGTTCGCCGCGTATTTCAAGGCGTGGGTGTAGAACGGGTCTTTCTGTTGCATTCCCCTCGGATTGACAATATCAAAGTCTTGCGTCGTGGTAAAGTACGGCGTGCTAAGCTCTATTATCTGCGCGATCGCGTCGGTAAGGCTACCCGAATCAAGCAACGGTTTGACCGTGCTTTGTGATTTTATGTTCAGGGTATGGGAAAAATCCCTACAAAAACAAGAAGCGGCAAATGCCGCTGATTTGTTCCCTAGACAAAAATAGGGTATGATAGGAGTCGGATTGCGTTAAACTAGATAAAGTTAAGCGCAATAACTGAATCCAATCCAGCTTGTGCGCTCTTAGTTCAGTTGGTAGAACGCAGGTCTCCAAAACCTGATGTCGGGGGTTCAAGTCCTCCAGGGCGCGCTCGGAAGCAAAAAATACAACCCGGAACAGTAGCACAACTGCTAACATAGCAGTTAGTGCTAATGATTTCGGGTATAGTTATTTTAATAATATTTACAGCTTTTTTGCTTCCAGTAAGTGTAGGACGGATTTGAAGCTGTAAACCTGAGCGCAAATTAGCAAGCAGGGTATAGCTGTATAAGAAACGGGGAGATTAACGACTGTGGCCAAAAAAAATGAAGCAGAAATGCCAGAAACCACAAATGGGTTTAATTTTGTCAACTTCTTTCAGGGAACTAGAGAAGAACTGGAGAAAGTAGTTTGGCCCAGTCGCAAGCAGTTGGTGAGTGAATCAGCGGCTGTATTGCTCATGGTGACACTCTCCGCTTCTTTGATTTATTTGGTCGATGGATTTTTTGGTTGGGCCGCAAAACAGGTGTTTTGATGACTTCCACAACAGACGAACCACTTAACTCGGGTTTGCAGTCTGAGGAAACAGCAGAAACAGCGCTCAACGAAGCACGCTGGTATGCAGTGCAAGTAGCCTCAGGCTGTGAAAAACGTGTCAAGACAAACTTAGAACAACGCATCCAAACGTTTGATGTCGCTGAAAAAATCGTTCAGGTAGAAATTCCCCACACGCCAGCGGTAAAAATCCGCAAAGATGGCAGCCGTCAACACACAGAGGAAAAAGTTTTTCCTGGCTATGTGCTAGTACGGATGGTGATGGATGACGATTCCTGGCAGGTGGTGCGAAACACCTCCCATGTAATTAACTTCGTGGGAGCAGAACAGAAACGTGGTAGCGCTAGGGGTCGTGGTCATGTTAAACCTGTACCTCTGGGTCACTCAGAAGTAGAACGGATATTCAAACAGACCACTGAACAAGAGCCGATTGTCAAAATTGACATGGCTACTGGTGATAAGATCATCGTGCTTTCTGGTCCATTTAAAGACTTTGAAGGCGAAGTGGTTGAAGTCAGTCCAGAGCGCAGTAAGCTGAAAGCCCTACTCTCGATTTTTGGGCGGGATACACCCGTAGAATTAGAATTTAATCAGGTTGAGAAACAAAGCTAAACACAAATGGCGAAAAAAATAGTAGCGGTCATTAAGTTGGCCTTGAATGCTGGGAAAGCCAACCCAGCACCACCAGTAGGCCCGGCATTGGGTCAACATGGTGTGAACATTATGATGTTTTGCAAAGAGTACAATGCCAAAACAGCAGACCAGGCTGGGATGGTAATACCTGTAGAAATTTCGGTTTTTGAAGACCGGAGTTTTACATTTGTACTCAAAACGCCACCAGCATCAGTTCTAATTCGCAAGGCAGCGAAAATTGAAAGAGGCTCAAATGAACCCAACAAAAAGAAAGTTGGGACAATCACCAAAGCCCAATTGCAAGAAATTGCCCAAACAAAAATGCCTGACCTCAACGCCAATGATATAGAAGCGGCGATGAAAATTGTGGGAGGGACTGCAAAGAATATGGGTGTAACAGTTACAGATTAGTCATTAGTAAAAAATAAACAACTGACGACTAACAACTGACAACTGACAAAGAAAATTTATCGGGGGAGAGGCAAAGCTTCGGAATTACCCCAGGAGAAAAAATGGGAAAGAAAATATCGCGCCGTTTGCAGGCGCTGCAAGAGAAAGTAGAAGACAGGGACTATACACCCCTAGAAGCTTTAAACCTTCTGAAAGAGACGGCGACAGCCAAGTTTGCCGAAGCCGCTGAAGCGCATATCCGGCTAGGGATTGACCCCAAGTATACAGACCAACAGTTGCGGACAACAGTAGCACTGCCTAAAGGCACAGGACAAATCGTGCGGGTAGCGGTAATCGCTAGAGGTGAAAAAGTTACCGAAGCAAGCAACGCTGGTGCGGATTTAGCTGGTTCGGAAGAATTGATTAACGAAATTCAACAAGGGATGATGGATTTCGATAAGTTGATTGCGACACCGGATGTCATGCCACAGGTAGCAAAGCTTGGTAAGTTGTTAGGCCCTCGTGGTTTGATGCCATCGCCCAAGGGTGGGACAGTAACATTTGATGTGGCAAGTGCGATCGCAGAATTTAAAGCTGGTAAATTAGAATTCCGAGCTGATCGGACTGGTATTGTTCATGTTATGTTTGGGAAAGCATCCTTCTCGCCTGAAGATTTGTTGATCAACTTGAAGGCGTTGCAAGAAACAATTGACCGTAACCGTCCTTCAGGAGCCAAAGGTCGTTATTGGCGCACAGTATATGTGTCTGCCACTATGGGGCCATCGATTAGTGTCGATGTCAGCGCCCTACGGGATTTGAAACTGACTGAAGCAGCCTAACAAAAAGTAGAAAGTAGAGAATTTTTCTACTTTCTACTCAACCCTCAAAACGAAATAGGTAAAGCCGGAGACAGCAGGTGCTAATTAGCTTAATTTCCTGCCTAGGTTGACGCTCTAATTACCTACTACTACCTGTAAAGGTGTGAATGTGGTAATTCAAGAGTATTGCTAAACCCTGGCTAAGATAGCTGGGGTTTGTTGTTTTGAGGTAGTCAGAACAAGACATATAAGTAGGGAAAATCGATGATTTTGCCCTTGGAGGTAAAACGAGTATGGGTAGAACGCTAGAAAGTAAAAAAGAGATAGTTGCTGACCTCAAAGAAACTTTGAATGAGTCAACTTTGGCACTGGTAATTGACTATCAGGGGTTAACAGTTTCTCAAATCACTGACTTAAGGCGGCGGCTGCGTCCGAGTGGCGCTGTTTGCAAGGTGACTAAAAACACCTTAATGGGCATTGCCATTGAAGGTGAAGAAAAATGGCAACCAATGTCGGAATTGCTCAAAGGTGCTTCTGCTTTTTTGTTGGTAAAAGAAGACTTCTCGTCTGCAATTAAGGCTTACCAAGATTTCCAGAAAGCTACCAAGAAGACAGAACTTCGCGGCGGTGTGATGGAAGGTCGCCTGCTCAAAGAAACCGATGTCAAAGCTCTAGGAGACTTGCCATCTAAAGAAGAACTCATCGCTCAAATCGCCGGAGCTATCAATGCTTTGGCTACTAAGATTGCTGTGGGTATCAACGAAGTTCCCGGTTCACTGGCTCGTGCTTTGCAGGCTGTGGCTGACAAAGAACAAGATGGTAGTGCTGAAAGCCCTGCTGAAACTGTTGCTGAAAGTGCAGCTGAATAAATTAGCCAAACCACACGAGATTTTGCCTTGAAGTGAAACTGACCGCAGGTTGACAAAAAAATTACATTACAGGAGTTATATCAATGTCTGCTACAACCGATCAAATTTTAGAACAATTGAAGTCTTTGTCTTTGTTGGAAGCATCTGAATTAGTTAAGCAAATTGAAGATGCTTTTGGCGTGAGTGCTGCTGCACCCGCTGGCGGTATGATGATGATGGCTCCTAGTGGTGGCGGTGCTGCTGCTGCTGAACCGGTAGAAGAGAAGACCGAATTTGACGTGATTCTAGAATCAGTCCCCGCTGACAAGAAGATTGCTGTACTGAAAATTGTCCGGGAAATCACTGGTTTGGGTCTGAAAGAAGCAAAAGACTTGGTGGAAGCTGCACCTAAGCCAGTTAAAGAAGCTCTTCCTAAGGATGCCGCTGAAGATGCTAAGAAGCGCATCGAAGAAGCTGGCGGTAAAGTGACTGTGAAGTAGTTCAAACTTCATTAGTTTTTGAAACAGGAGCCTCATTGAGGCTTCTTTTCATTCACATACAGTAGAGATGTTATTTAACGAAAAGTGCTGCGATCGCTTATGCTAAATTCAGTTTTATTAAATTATCTTCTGTGAACAGAAACCGCGAACCGTTTATTAGTCTGGCACTTTACCATGCCTTTAAATGGTCGGTTGTCAGCCCTATGCTCCATACTTACTTCCGGGGAAAGATTTATGGGGTGGAAAATGTGCCTCAATCTGAACCGCTAGTAGTAGTGAGTAATCATGCTAGTTATTTTGACCCACCGATTGTCTCTAATTGTGTAGGGCGGCCGGTGGCGTATATGGCAAAAGAAGAGTTATTTGAAATCCCGGTTTTAGCACAAGCAATTAAATTGTATGGCGCTTACCCAGTCAGCAGAGGAAATGCTGATCGCACTGCCATTCGTTCAGCTCTAGAGTATCTTAATAATGGTTGGGCTGTAGGTGTTTTCTTACAAGGCAATCGTACCCCAGATGGTAGAGTTACAGACCCCAAAAGAGGCGCAGCATTATTGGCAGCTAAGGCACAAGCACCTTTATTACCAGTGAGTGTGTGGGGTACTGAGAAAATTTTAGCAAAAGGTTCAGCAATACCTCGTGCAGTTCCCATTACTATCAGGATTGGCAGTTTAATTGCTACTTCCAGTTCGACAAATAAAGAGGAATTGGAGGCAGTGACACAAAAGTGTACAACAGTAATTAATCAGATGCACGACTTAGGGCGTTGAGTAAGTAGATAAAGAAATATGCTTTAGGGGGGTAGCGATCGCGACTTGTCCTTTGTATGTTGGAGGTCAACTCACTTTAGCAATTAAGTGAGATTTTGTGTCCAAATATGACTACTAGGCACAATTAACACTTATTTACCTTTTCATAATCAGCAATATGAGCGGCTTTGGAGCCAAGAATATTTGGGATAGATTGAATAATTTGGCATTAGTCCGCTTTTTGCTATTGGTCGCTTCTGGCTGGGCTATTGTACAGCTTTTAGCTTACTTTGAAGCGATCATAGTTATTTTTACATTCGCCACCATTTTAGCTTTTTTACTCAGTTATCCTGTACAGTGGTTACGGCCTTTTTTGCCCCGCAGTATAGCAGTTATTGTGGTTTTTTTGACTAGCGTCATTATTATTGGCAGTCTGATTATCACTGTGGGTTTGGGAGTTTTATCTCAAGGGCAACAATTAATTGATAGTATATCTACTTTTTTAAGTTCTTTAGCACCTTTATTAGAGCAATTAGAACAAGTTTTCCAAAAACGTAATCTTCAGATAGATTTAAGTGTAATTGAAGAACAATTGCGAAATCAGGCTATATCTTCTCTAGTGAATGGTTTGGCTGTTTTGCAACAATTTTTGACTAATTTTGTGACGTTTATCTTAATTTCAGTTGTGGCATTTTTTATGTTACTAGATGGAGAAAAACTTTGGAACTTCATTCTCCAAATAGTTCCAATGCAGCGCCGTGATAGATTTACTCGTGTACTCAGACGTAGTTTCTTAGGTTTTTTTCGTGGTCAATTATTATTAACTTTATTTTTAACAACTTCGACTTTCCTAGTTTTATTTTTATTGAAAGTACCTTTTGCTTTAATATTATCTTTGATAGTAGGAATACTAGACATAATTCCAGGCATAGGAGCGACATTAGGAGTTAGTACAATTACTTTGGTCGTGTTATCTCAAAATGTCTGGCTGGCATTAAAAGTATTAATAGCTTGTATCGTGCTTCAACAAATACAAGATAACTTAATTGCACCACGAGTTATGCAAGGTGCGCTCAATCTTAATCCTGTAGTTGTATTTTTTGCTTTGTTAATAGGCGCTAGAGTCGCAGGTTTACTGGGTATTTTTATCTCTATTCCTATTGCTGGAGTAATTGTATCTTTGTTTGAAATTGACGAAATGAAAGCAGAGGTTTAGTCAAAAGTCCACAGACTCAGCTGTTTCAAGATCTGGACTAATGTAAAATCAGCCGTAGATAAATAAAAAACGGGGAGTTATGTCGGATTTAAGAGCAGAATTAACAGAAATCCTAGATGAAGCAGAGTGGGATTGGCTAATTCCTCATGTACAGCGGGATGCAGTAATTGTAGTGGCGCTGGATCTAGATTTGCTGGATGTAGGAGTAGCGATCGCTAGTGATAATATTGCATTAGTGCAACAGTGGATTGATCAACAATTAATTGCTAAACCTTCACAAGTACAGATAGGAGAATGGAATAGCACTGCCCTCAGCGGACTCAACCAAAGCCATAAGCGATTTCATACTCTTATTCTACAGCCTTATGTTTTGGTGCAAGAAATGGCAGCATGATAAATAATTCGTAATGACGCTCCTGGACTCAATACTGCTACTAATTCGTAATTAAACCTAAAATTACTAATTACGAATTAAATGTCCACTCCAATTGTTAATTACGAGTCGAATGCTTATTTTAAAATAAATTATTTTCAAGAACGTGCCTTTTTACCATAAGAAAAAAACGCCCGCGTCGAACGCTTTAACCGATCTGATTCGCGCCGTACTTCGTATGAACGCAACGGTGCAAAAATCAGGAACACGCCTAATGCGGGGTACGGGAATAACCAATTCTCGGTGGCAAACACTGAGCGAATTATTCGCAATTGAAAAGCGCGTCACGGTAAGCGAATTGGCGCGGCACATGGGCTTAACACGGCAAGCTGTACAACGACTCGCTGACGACATGGCAAGCGACGGTCTGGTTGAATTCGTCGAAAATCCCGGCGATGCCCGAGCGATGCACTTGCTGCTCACCGAAGCCGGCAGGGCAACGTATCACAATGCGTTAGAGCGCGAATGGCAGTGGACAAATGCGATCGCTGAAGACTTTGACGCGGAACAAATCACTCGTGCAGTGTCACTTCTGGAAGCCATTACGCAAAAGATGCAAACCGATGATTGACAACACATTGTCAATTCGGTAGTATTTATATTGACAATATGTTGTCGATGTCAATAGTAATACAAGCAAAACTAAAAAAAGATAGCAACCATGATTTTGGTAACAGGAGCTACCGGAAAGTTAGGGACAGCAGTAGTCAAAAATCTACTGGAAAAAACATCCGCCAATCAAATTGCCGCACTTGTGCGTGATGAAAGTAAAGCATCTGACTTAAAGGAAAAAGGGGTAGACATACGCGTAGGCAACTACGATGATACTGCTTCACTCGACAAGGCCATGCTGGGAATTGAAAGGGTTTTGCTGATAGCTGGAACGGATGAAGATAACCGCCTTCAGCAACACCAAAATGTAGTGGATGCCGCAAAAAAGGCGGGGGTTCAATGTATCGCCTACACCAGTCGGACTTTGAAAGATAGAAACACTTTGGCAAACAAGTTGATGGAGGGTCATTTTCAGACAGAAGATTACATCAAGGAGTGTGGTTTGAACTATGCTCTATTTCGCAATGTCTTGTATGTGGACACCATTCCGCAGTTCGTAGGGGAAAGAGTTTTTGATACGGGTATCAACTTACCGACAGGTCACGGAAGAGTACCTTTTGCCTTGAGAAGCGAAATGGGAGAAGCCATTGCAAATGCACTGTTAGAAAGTGGTTGCAATAACCGAATCTACAAACTCACAGGAAGTGAGTCATATTCCTTTGAAGATGTTGCAGCTACTCTTTCCGACTTATCAGGTAAGGAGGTAGATTATACACCTGCTGAGAAATCAGCATTTGAGGCGCAAATGAAAGAACGTGGTGTACCGGAAACTATGATTGAGAGGGTCGTAGGTTTTCTAACGGACATTAAAAACGGGCAGGAAGAAGAAGTAAGCCCCGATCTTGAGAATCTTCTTGGGCGAAAGCCTGCGTCGCTTAAAGAGGGGTTAAAAGTTCTTTTCAATTTTTGATGAAATATTGGCTATTCCTGACCCAAAACAAACTACAGTAATTATGATATTGGCGGTGCGATGTCTACAACGGGTCATACTGTAAAGTCCACAAATTACCCAAACCAGATTGGAGGGCATTACTAAATTTGAATATTCATGTCAATCATTTAAACATCGCATTCAAGCATTGAGCGGATATAAGTTCAATTTTGTAGTCGGTAATCGCTACCGAACAAGCAAGGACTCGATTGGCTGGCACTCCGATAATTTCCCTCAGATAGAGAAAAGACCTGCGATCGCAAATTTAAGCTGCGGCAGTTTCCCCAAGGGGAGCAACTTTTCAAGACAGGTCTAAGTCCCCCAGTGAAATCAAAGATTTAACCAGAATTTGTTTAGTGGGGGTTTAAATCCTTCACTAAATTCGTCCAACTTCGGTCTAACTCCTTCCTTCTTCCTTACTATTTAATGCTTGTTTCTCCCCTCATTCGCACCAGTGTAACCGGTAGCTACCCAAAGAAAAGCTCTAGCACCATCACGGATAGATTTTTCCACAGGTTCAGACCGGGTTGCTGAAGGAACTGCTACCGATTGGAATTTAATACCCCGACTACCTAAAACTATCTCACCGATGACGCAAGCGCGACGCATGTGGAAATCTGAAGTAACCAAATAAACGCTCTTAATACCGCGAGCTTGCAAATCATCGACTAAGGTAGTAAAATTTGTAACAGTATCTACAGCTTCATAATCCAGATGTAAACGCTTGGGATCAATGCCAGCTTTAGCAAATACCTTTTGGGTAGACCTAGGTGGACTACCACCAGAAATCCAAATTGGTAAATTCGGATGCTGACGAGCAAACTTGGCTGTAAACCTCTCTCGTTCTAGATTTTTGGTTGAACCGCCCAACACTACTACTGCTTGCGGTTGCTTGTATTCGTTTTGTGCTTCTTTTGCTCCTAACCACATTAACAGCGGTAAGGCTAGAACCATAAACCGAAATGATTTACCTGTAAACAATAGATTATTTTTCAAGGCTCTACGACTTCATCGCTAAGACAAAATTTTCTCTGAAAAAATATAAACAACTATTGCAGGGTAGCAGATTTTTGTCAAATTTACCCAAGTGTTAATTCGGATTTTTTTGTTAATGCACGTTTAATTCCACATTAACGTTATCAGTTCTATTTGATGCATCATCCTACACTAGATTTCAGATAATTCCTCAAAAATTCTGATTTATTTTTAATGTATGTTTTGAAGACGGGACTGGCCAGATTCGAACCGGCGACCTAGCGCTTAGGAGGCGCTCGCTCTATCCAGCTGAGCTACAGCCCCAACTACGAAGCAATATAATAATAGCAGTAGTTTTAGTTAGATTGCCAAGAATTATCCCAAGAATTGCCGCCTATTTCTAAGCCACAAAGAGAACTTTGTGCTTTCAGGATTGTTTGAGATTGTCTACCACTGAATTTTCGTAGCTCTAAATCTAGCTGTCCTTGCATGGTATCCCGACAACAGAATAAGAGACCATTTGCCGTCGGCGCACGCAAGGGTGTCCCAGGTAGATGCGTGGTTCCTGTTAGCTCGATTTCATACTCTAAAGAACGTGCTTGCATTTGCCATCTACCCCAAGGCTGAATATTCCACTTCACTGTTGAGTTCCAGGGAACAAATTCATAAAACTTGCCTTGATAATGCAAGCCAATCATTGCTACCGATTCCATCCACCACAATACGCCGCGCCGTCCGCCACCAGCAGTTAATGCCAAGTCTGGTTCGTGATCAAAGCTATTACAATTAATCCAAAACCATTTTTGAGGAAAAGCACCGCCCCAATTTTTCTCTCCATAGGCTGGGGCGTTAGTAAACTCATAAATTTTGCCATTCCAATCAATCCAACCACTGGCTAAGCCGTGAGCCATCAAAATTTGCCATCCGGGTTCAAAAATTTGTAAAAATGACAGCCAGCCAGCGGTTGATTGCTGAATGTGATTTTGGTTCCCCCAAAAGTATACTGGTTGAATTTCATATAACCAACGGCAATAACTATTAGTAGCGCGATCGCAAATTATCCCCTGATTCAAGGTCGCTGTAGCTTGATAGCCTTCCTGAATATGACGCTCAAACTCCGCTGGTAAGAGGTATAGTGCTTGGCTAGTGAGGTTGGTTTTACCCCAATGACCTAATCCGAGAACATCTCGACTACCCCAAAATTTTTTCACATCAGGAAAGATACGACACAAATATTCATCATTTGGGCCTAGAACTTGGGCTGCACCGCCACTATGGGGTTTACCAACCATAGGGTCTTCGATGGAGTACATAAAGGCGAAGGTTTGCCTAATTTCAGGTAAAGTTACGCGATAATACCAACCTTCAAAGAAGCGGCGGCTACTACCATCCCAGTGGTAGCCGCTATGAGGCGTTTGGGTTGACCCAAGAGGATGTACAGGAATAGTTAACATGGATTTACATAGTTGCCTATTCCCAGTATGCGCGATCGCCTTGACATCAATCATGCTTATGAAATTCTTGGACTAACACCTGGTGCATCCCAGGTAGATGTCAAGCGAGCTTATCGCCAGCTAGTTAAAACTTGGCATCCTGATCGCTTTGTTGACCAGAAGAAAAAACAAGAAGCCGAGTCAAAAATTAAAAAAATCAACGCGGCTTACAACAAGCTCAAGTCCGAACTTCCATCTGCATCTGAACCTGCATCTACTGAAAATCAATCTTCACTGAAAAACCCCACAAATCCCATCAAAATCTCTGTCAATCGTTGGGATGCGGAAACTTTTTATAACTGGGGAGTGGAGAATGCAACTCAAGGGAGATATTCAGAAGCGATCGCAGACTTTACAAAAGCAATTCGTCTAAATCCTCATTACATTGAAGCATACAAATACCGGGGGTTAGTTTGCTCTCAACTAGGATACGAATATCGAGCCGCTTCAGATTTAAATAAAGCCGCACAGCTAGAAGGAGATTTTAGCACTCAAACAACTGCTTCTGCATCACCATACTCAAGACGATCAACTTCATCAAGATATTCACCAAAGTCTAGATCTCTTGCAGACAAGTTGTGTCAAAAACTTAAAATTTTATTACGGCTAAATCGACGTTGGCGATGAGTATGGAGGTGTGTACCAAGTAGGACAAGTCTTAAGAAAAATTTCCGAATTGTTGCGACAAATTAATGCTGGTCAAGTTTGGTAAACCCAGGGATCAGCTTGAAAATAGAGAATGCTATATTAAAAGCTAAGGTACAAAAAGGTTAAAGCTTGATTAAAACTAAAGCCTTGAGATTAGAGCCTGTACCTCCTGCTCTGATACCCTCGCAATCATATCTCATTGACGCATCTGGTAAAAGTATTTTGTTTTGAGTTTAATTTGATTTTTTGGAGGTTTTTGAACGTACAGCCAGAAATATGCCTGCCTCTTGGAATTTAAGGATGCTCAATGCCGAAAATGATGGTTGCGAATAATGTCCACCTTATTTGAGTTATTTTCTTCTGTTTCCTAAAACGATTGTATATTTAATAACCGCCCTAAGTTACTGATACTTCTCCATCGTAGCTTTCGGTGGTTATAGTTATGTTTAAATAATTTGTAAACAAAAAAATATAAAATTTATTGTATTTGATTATACTAAAGGGCAGTGAGACTGCAACGCCTTCTTGAGTAAAGCTTGATATTCTTCATCCATAACACCATAAGCACCAAATCTTTCTAAGTGGGGATTCATCATTTGAGCATCAAACAACACAAATTGCCTTTGACGTAATCTTTCCACTAACTTGACCATTGCGACTTTCGAGCCGTCGGGAATGCGGTAAAACATAGACTCACCAATGAAAGCGCCACCAATGACAATTCCTAAAATTCCCCCAGCGAGTTCGTCACCTTGCCAAGTTTCAAAACTATAAGCATATCCTGTCTGGTAAAGTAGCCAGTAAATCTCTTGTAATTCTGATGAAATCCAAGTGGTTTCGCGGTTAGCACATCCAGCGACTACAGCCTGAAAGTCACGGTTAATCGCCACGGTAAAACGCTCTTGGTTTAAAACACGTCGCAAAGACTTGGGATAGCGAAATTGTTCATTTAAAGGAATTAAAGTGCGATCGCGACTTCCATACCACCCCAGTCCATTGCTGTCATCAGCCATGAGAAAATAGCCTTGGGCATAGCCTCGAATAATAGTAGCGATGTCATATTCCATAAATATAAAAAAAGCCAGAGAAAATGGATGTTAACAATCATCCTTTGCTTTCCTCTGCAACTTCCTTAGCATTCTTCTGCGTTTAAAAAAATGACTGAGATAATTCCACCTATCACCCTACCACCATCTGAAAATCCTCACCTCGAAGGTGAATGGTTGCAAGAGCGTTTATTGAGGTGGCTAGATACAGAATTTATCCCGGAAGCCGTCAATCATACAATATCCCAACGAGCAGCACAGATTTTTGTGCGACAGCGCATGGAAGGAGAAAATGACCTGGGCTCTCTGGTAATTGCCATTGTCACAGAGATGGAGGCGTTTGATTTTTCTAAAAGCTTTTATGGAGAGTTTGCGATCGCCAACGCTGTCAGCGATCTACTCTTAGACAGTCTAGGCATAGACCGTTGCTGCGGTCAATAATTTTTGTCCTTGGTCATTGTCCTTCACTTAATGACTAATGACCAATGACCGACTACCAGCTAGACTTAACAACTCCAGGTAAAAGACCTTCATGTGCCCATTCCCGCAGCACGTTCCGAGATAGTCCAAAGTCACGGTAAACACCTCTAGGGCGACCAGTTACCCAGCAGCGGTTGCGGCGGCGGCTAGGCGCACTATTACGCGGTAGTTGTTGGATTTTACGGTGAATTTCCAATTTTTCTAAGGGAGATTCGGTGCTTTTGAACTCGTCTAGCAAAGCTTCACGCTTGTCAGCGTATTTTTCTACCATCTTGGCGCGCTTTTTCTCGCGCTCAATCATGCTCTTTTTTGCCATACATTCTCTAACTTAATTTAAGACAGCATTTTCTATTCTACAGTGTTCCTATCAATAGTAGGGCTGCTTTTGTCGCCAATGCCCTATGCCCTACTATTAACTTTGTTTGTTAGCAGTAGGACATAAATCGGCAAGTTGACAAGCTTCACAGGCGGGAGACCGTGCTTTACAGACTGCACGACCATGATAAATTAGCCGAATCGACCAATTTTCCCAATCTGTTTGCGGTAACAACCCCATTAAATCTTTTTCGATCCGAATGGGGTCTGGATGCTCAGTTAAACCCAAGCGTTGGCTAAGACGCTTGACGTGAGTGTCTACTGTCACTCCAGCATTAATGCCATAAGCATGAGCTAAGACTACATTTGCTGTCTTCCGCGCCACACCAGGAAGTTGCAACAACTGTGCCATTTGGTTGGGTACAACAGAGTCAAACTCAGCAACAATCATGCGACATGCTGCTTGAATATTTTTCGCTTTATTGCGATAAAACCCTGTAGAACGCACCAAGTTTTCTAATTCTACTAAGTCAGCGATCGCTAAACTAGCTGCATCAGGAAACCGAGCAAATAAAGCTGGTGTGACTTTATTCACTCGTTCATCTGTACACTGAGCAGAAAGAATAGTAGCAACCAGCAGTTGTACTGGTGTTGAGTAGTTCAAAGAGCAAGTTGCATCTGGATAAAGATGCTTCAGGCGAACTAAAATTTCTAGCACCCGTTGCTTCTTGGATAGCGGTTGACGTGTGGTACTCACTGAAACAATTTTTGTACCCATTCCAACTGACTAGTAAGCTGGGTGGTTTCTTTGACAATCAGAAAAATTCCCAGTCCTAAGAGTAGCATTAAACCTGTTTGCATCACACCTTCTTGGACGCGGCTGGGTAAAGGCTTACCGCGCAAACCTTCAATTAGCAAAAACGCCAGTTGTCCTCCATCTAAAGCTGGTAAAGGCAAAATATTGATGATTGCCAAGTTAATGCTGATTAAAGCAGCAAAGAAGAACAAACTACCCGTATCATTTTGAGCAATACTGGAACCAATTTGGACAATTTTAATTGGCCCAGCTACTTGTCCAGCCGTTTCACCAAAGTTGGTAATTAGCTGCCCAAAGCCTTTAAATGTCATCGTGATGATGCGCTGAAATTCTATTGCGCCCTTGTTCAAAGCTTTCAGCGGGTTAGTGACAGGATGACGCTCTACTTTGACGTTAGGAGAAAGTCCAACACCAACACTACCCTCACCGTTGGATTTAGCTTCGGGAACTACGTTCAAAGATAACTTTTGGTCACCACGGGCAATTTCTAATTTAACTGGCTTATCTGCATTCGTTTTAATAATTTCCCTGAAAGCTTCTAATTCTTGCTGCGATGTGCCAAATTTGGTTTGATTAGCAGCTAGTATCACATCTCCTTTTTGAATACCTGCTTTTTGGGCTACAGAACTAACATCTGGTGCTAGCTGTTGAATTAAAACTCCTGGTTGGGGTGGGCTGGTTTGTGGTATACCAACTAAACCAATCTGGGCTACTAAAAGGAAGTAGGCAAATATTAAATTTGCGATTACTCCGGCGCTGATGACGATCGCCCGATCTAAAATTGGACGATTACGCAGCAGATTCGGGTCATTGGGTGGAATATCACTATCTGGATCATCGTCGGGAAAACCAACAAAGCCACCCAAAGGAAAGGCGCGGATAGCATATTCGGTTTGTGATCCCTGGTACTTCCAAAGAATGGGGCCAAACCCTAAAGAAAAGCGGTTAACGTGAATACCTTGAGAACGGGCTGCAACAAAATGTCCCAACTCGTGTACCAAGATCAGAACAGCCAAGACTGCGATCGCTGCTAAAACTGACATAGAGCAAATTTACTGAAAATATTAAGCTATCTAACTTATTTCTATTTTAAGATGTGCGACAAGCATAGATTTGTCTTGACTCGTCCAAGTTAAACATTTTTGCAATTTGTTTAAGTTTTTTATTTTAGATTACCGGATGTAGCGAAGAAAAAAGAGCGATCGCAGAAGGCGATCGTTAACTCAATATTTTTTATTTACTTAAGTCGGCTGGATGAAACAAGAATCCCACACCTTTAAGGTATGGGAGTGTCAAAGTAAAAAATTGCTGCATAAGCAACAATACTTAAGCAAATTGTGATGTGTTAGCTAGCAGAAACTGTTAAACTACTAGGCTGACCTAAATCACCGTGAAAAACCACACCTCGTTGATTGGCATACAGATGACGCAAAATCTTGTAAATTGGTTCAACTTGGTCAGCAGCGCCTGCTTTCTCGGCGATTTCTTCCAAAGAAAGAGCAGTTTTTTCTTTTTGCAGTACTGCTACTACTCGTGTTTGTAAGTCGAGAATGGCAGCGGCAGCTTTTTTACCAGCTTCCACCCCTGGTTGATGGTAAGCGTTGATATTTACCAAGCTGGCATATAAACCAACAGCACGTTCATACAAAGCAATTAACGCCCCCACAGTCCGAGGATTAACTTGAGGAATAGTAACCGTAATTGAATCACGATGATTTTCGTAAAGTGCCTGTCGAGTTCCTTGAAGAAAACCAGAAAGAAAATCGCCCGATGTAACTCCAGGCTCTATTTCTAGGGAGGGGCTATGACGATCTTCTAAAACTTCGATTAGGGTAGCAAAGAAATTTGGTACACCCTCACGCAACTGCTGGACGTAAGCGTGTTGATCTGTGGAGCCTTTATTGCCATAAACGGCGATGCCTTGATAGACAGTCTTACCATCTAAGTCTTTTTCCTTACCCAAGGACTCCATCACTAGCTGTTGCAAATAGCGACTGAACAACAGCAGACTATCCTTGTACGGCAGGACAACCATATCTTTTTCACCCCGTCCATTACCAGAAAAATACCAAGCCAAAGCCAATAAGGCAGCAGGATTATTTTTCACATCCCGAACGCGGGTAGCGTCATCCATTTCTTTTGCACCATCTAGCATGGCGCGAACATCAATACCCTGCAATGCTGCTGGTACTAGCCCCACAGCAGACATTTCTGAAGTGCGTCCTCCCACCCAGTCATACATGGGGAACCTAGCTAGCCAACCTTCAGCTTGGGCTACTTTATCGAGGTTGCTATCAACGCTGGTAATAGCTACAGCATATTTGGCAAAGTCTAAATTATGTCCAGCATAGGCTTTTTTGACTTCAATCATGCCGTTGCGGGGTTCCGGTGTCCCTCCAGATTTGGAGATGACTAAGACCAAGGTGCTAGCAAGGCTGTTTCGCAGATGATTGAGAATGCGGTCAATGCCTGCGGGGTCGCTATTGTCGATAAAGTGAATTTTCAGAGGTGGGAAATCCGGGGAAAGGGCTTCAGCGACAAATTGAGGCCCCAAGGCAGAACCACCAATTCCAATGGAAATTACATCGGTAAAACGACTGGCTTTAGGAGGATGTATGGCACCTGTTTGGACTTTTTCAGCAAAGGCTTCAATATTTTCTAGAGTTTGGACAATTTCTTGTGTAAGTTCTGGAGTAGGCGCTAAATCAGGATTTCGCAACCAGTAGTGGCCAACCATGCGGTCTTCGTCAGGGTTGGCGATCGCACCCTTCTCTAATTCCGCCATATCCGCAAACGCCTTGTCAAACTTCGGCAGCAACGACTCCACGAAAGCGTCATCAAAACGCATCCGACTTACATCTAAGTAAAGTCCTAATCCCTCGTGGAAATATAACCAATTTTGGTATCGTTGCCAAAGTGCCTTTGCATCCATAAGGGAAATCTCAAGTAAAGTGTTTTTCCAAAACAAGTTTAATGTAAGGATAGAGCGATCCCTGCCTAGCCTTATACAGTTTACAGTTTTAAGTGTTGGTCAAACTCCTCACCTTAAACATCTGGCATAGGTATGACCCGAAGAAATTTGACAATTTCGCCCCTAATCTCTATACCAACAAGATAATCATCTATGGTAAAACGATGAAAAATCCTGCCACTGTCCAACTGCCGTAATTCTGGCAGACAATGCAAAAGCCCCTTTTCAGCAAACTCAAAAAATACAAAATCGTATACCCGCTGGTAGGCAGCTGGCTCTAAACTCTTCAGGTCTACTAAAAAAGACCTGGCATAGCGCACTTCCAGACTCACTAGGCGTTACCTTAACCAAAACTTGAAAGGATTTTTGATTTAGAAAAACATTAACACTTGTATCGCTTCTTCACGGGTTAAAATATCCCACGGTTGCTGCGATTGTTTGACTTGTTGTATTGCATCGAGCATATAAAAGTCGCAATGTAAAGCGTGGAGAGCATTCCAACCACTTTCGAGTTCTTCATCACCCAACTGCTCGATTAAGTGATGAATCCTAATTCGCAGCAAATTCATAAATAATTTGATTGATAATATTACCCAAAACTCAAAGATATTATTCCCAAAAATTGACAATGGATAACTAAACAGGGAACAGGGAACAGGGAACAGGGAACAGGGGAAAATAATAATCTATACCCCATGCCCCATGCCCCATGCCCAATGCCCAATTATTAATGACTAAATATGATTGACTATCTCATCTTTCTGGCAATTTCTACGGCAATTTTTGCCCTGTTCGGCTTGGGACTCAACTTACAGTGGGGCTTTACGGGGTTAATTAATTTTGGTCATATTGCTTTTATGACCTTAGGAGCTTACACAACAGTATTGTTAAGCTTAAAGGGTGTTCCTCTATTTGTTTCAGCAGTGATTGGGGCAATAGTCGCTGCTTTGTTGGGCTTGATCATTGGTTTTGCAACTCTGCGTTTACGGGAGGATTATTTGGCAATTGTCACCATCGGGACGGGAGAACTAATTCGCTTGGTGGTAAATAACCAGGAATTACCTGTGGGTGACACTTGGATATCGGGAGCGTTTGGGGTACAAAGTTATCGTATACCCTTATCCACAGCGCCAAATCTGTTTTTTAGACTAGTGATGATTGGATTACTAACGCTGCTGGTTGTGATAACTTTATTGGCGTTGTGGCGATGGATTCGGACTGCTCAAAAATCTTTGGTTGCTGATTCAGCTCACAAAATAAGTAGCAAGCAAGAATTAGCAACACGTTTGGGAGTCGGAATTATATTTGCCCTTTTGACGATCGCAATTTATATTTCTGGAGTCATCGGCCTGTACAATTACAACCCAAAAGCGGGTTTGATGCTGTTGGCGCTGTTGGTATTAGCTTTTGTATTTTGGCGCTTGGAAATTTTAGTGCGATCGCCTTGGGGTAGAGTTCTCAAAGCTATCCGTGAAGACGAAGAAGTACCCAAAGCAATGGGAAAAAACGTTTTCTGGTACAAAGTGCAATCGCTGATGCTTGGGGGTGCGATCGCTGGGATTGCGGGTGCTTTCTTTGCTTGGCAACTTAGCGCCATTTATCCTGATAATTTCCAGCCACAGCTCACCTTTGATGCTTGGATCATGGTGACTTTAGGCGGTGCTGGCAATAATGTCGGCACAATTTTAGGTGCGGTGATTTTCTTTGCTTACGATGCTATCACTAGGGAAGTATTACCACAATTCGTCCCTCTTGATGAAGCACGTTTAGGTGCATTTCGGATCATGGTAATCGGTTTAATTTTGATGGTACTAATGATTTGGCGACCTCAAGGTATCTTAGGGAAAAAGGAGGAACTCACCCTTGGTAAATAACTCACTTCCTCTATTGGTAGCCACTGGACTTTGTAAAAGCTTTGGTGGGATTAAAGCAGTTCATGACGCGAGAATTGAAGTTGCTAAAGGTAGTATTACTGGTTTAATTGGCCCCAATGGTGCTGGTAAAACTACTTTGTTTAATTTACTCTCAAACTTCATTCGCTCAGATCAGGGACGAGTGATTTTTGACGGCGAACCCATCCATCATTTACAACCATACCAAATCGCCCAGCAGGGAATAGTCCGCACCTTTCAAGTTGCTCGGACTCTTTCGCGGTTGTCGGTGTTAGAAAATATGCTATTGGCAGCACAAAAACAAACAGGTGAGAATTTTTGGCAGGTGCAGTTGCAGCCGCACGTTGTAGCTAAAGAAGAAAAGCAATTGCAAGAACAGGCAATGTTCTTATTAGAATCTGTGGGATTGGCTCAAAAAGCCCACGAATATGCAGGTGGTTTATCTGGCGGACAACGCAAACTGCTAGAAATGGGACGGGCGTTGATGACTAACCCGAAGTTAATTTTATTAGATGAACCCGCAGCCGGGGTAAATCCCAGATTGATTGATGATATATGCGATCGCATTGTCACCTGGAACCGCCGGGATGGCATGACATTTTTGATTATTGAACACAATATGGATGTGATTATGTCCTTGTGCGATCGCGTTTGGGTGCTGGCTGAAGGGCAGAATTTGGCTGACGGTAATCCAGCAGAAATTCAAAGTAATCAGAAGGTTCTAGAAGCTTATTTGGGAAAATAATTTGTGAGCTAAAAATATCTTTACTAATAAAAACTTAAATACAATATCGGGTTTTGGATATTTGGAGATTTACTTATGGGAAAGATTGCTGAGTTAATGATCATCGGCATCATTCTCCTGGGATTTTGCAGTTGTAACTTTGACGCGGGTCTGGTAAGTCTGTAAATGCTTTGAAGATGGCTGCTTCAGACATTGGTCAAATTGATGGCAAATAATCAACCCTCGATTTTATCATTCAGCGTTACTTGAGAGAATGAAATAGCCTTGGTTTTTGTGACTAAATAACGAACTTGCTCATCTATCAATTCAATCTTGACACCCTATTTAGTACTACTTTAAAGAAAGACTATATTTTATAAACCATACGAAAAAGTAGCTATGGCAAGCGGTGATGTATTTGAGTCCGAACCAAAATCCCTAGCTGTGCCAAGGGTCAACCTGCTGACCATGTTCCGGCTGGGTTTGTTTCAAATGGGACTAAGCATGATGTCTATTTTGACTCTGGGAGTACTCAACAGAGTCATGATTCAAGAAATAGCAATTCCGGCGACGCTGGTAGCAGTAGTTTTAGCACTGCCTTTATTTGTTGCGCCTTCCCGGATTTGGTTCGGTCAAATGTCAGATGCCAAGCCGTTGTGGGGATACCACCGCACAGCTTATGTGTGGGTGGGTGCAGCGGTATTTACGATCGCAGCATTTTTAGCTGTACAAGTAATGTGGCAGTTAAATCTGGTTGCTAGTAGTGCAGACGGCTGGGTATGGACAACCCAAACTATCGGCTGGATAGCAGTTCTTGGTCTGGTATTTGCTGTATATGGTCTAGCAATTTGTGCTAGTGGTACGGCTTTTGCTGCTTTATTGGTGGATATATCTGAAGAAGATAACCGTTCTAAAGTAGTCGGTGTCGTTTGGTCGATGCTGATGGTGGGGATTATTGTCGGAGCAATTATTAGTTCCAGCTTGCTCAAACAATTAACACCAGAAGCAACCGTAGAAACCTTACAAGCCGCTGTCAATAAGCTATTTACCATTGTGCCAGCAATTGTATTTGGGTTGGCGATCGCGGCAACCTTTGGTGTAGAAAAAAAGTATTCTCACTATTCCAGCCGTTCCACACTGGTAAACCGGGAAGACAGCATTACTCTAGGCAATGCTTGGAAAATCTTGACGGCAAGTCCGCAAACTGGATTGTTTTTTATCTTTTTAGTGGTAATGACACTCTGCTTGTTTATGCAAGACCCTGTTTTAGAACCTTATGCAGGTCAAGTGTTTGGTATGCCTTTGGCTGAAAGCACCAAACTGAATGTTTTCTATGGAATAGGTTTACTCATTGCCTACGGTGTCACTGGCTTTTTGATTGTACCGCGTTTGGGTAAGCGTAGAACTACACGCCTAGGCTGTATGTTAGTAGCATTCTGTGCATTATTACTGGGTATATCAGGGTTCACAGCTAATGCAGCTTTTCTGAAACTAAGTTTAGTTATGTTCGGTTTAGCTACAGGTTTTTTAACTACTGGAGCAATTAGCTTGATGCTGGATCTCACCGCAGCAGAAGCCGCAGGTACATTTATTGGCGCATGGGGATTAGCACAGTCTATCTCTAGAGGTATCGCAGTAGTGATAGGCGGTACAGTCTTAGATATAGGGCGCAGACTGTTACCTAGCTTGGAATTAGCCTATGGATTGGTATTTGCCTTAGAAGCTGTAGGGATGGTGGTATCGATTTGGTTCCTCAATCGAGTGAACGTGACAGAATTTCAAACAAGTACCAAACAGGCGATCGCTTCGGTTTTGGAAAGCGATTTAGATTAGACCTGTCTTTAAATCCTAAATCATTTGTGAGAAAACACCATACTCATTAAGCTTGCTAATCATAGTACTAAGTGCTACACAATTCCTGCTAATAGTATAAGGATGCTAACAACATCCTTTTTTTTGACAAAGCCAACACTATTAATAAACTCAAAAATGCTTATTTAAACCAGCTTGTTTCAATACTACATTTGCAGTATGACGTGATTTTATTTTACTATCAACTACAAAGTTATTATCTGTAATTGGGCTGTACCAAATTTCATGATCTCCTTTCCCTTGCCTTTTAAAATAACATCCGGCTTCTGTTAAAAGCTTTTTAACTTCAGGAGTAAAGGAAACACTCATTAGCCAGCCACTTTGATTGATTCCTGACGATGGGTTGTTAAGTATAAATCAATGTAATCTTTGTTGACAGATTCAACTTTATTTAATTCAATAAGTTCTGGAATCATAGCTTTGAGTTTTGCTGTTAACATCTCAATAGTAGAAGCTTCTGTAACCAACCCAGGTAGATTATCACTGCTGGCTACCCAAACATCAACCTCAGAATCCCAAAAAGCGCTTACGTTGACAATAAAAGTATTCATAATTCGCTTTTTTAGCTATCGTGCGTCTGTCAACAATTTTAGTTCAGAACTCTGAAAATTTTGCAATAACTTACAAAATCAGACTGTCCTTGTAAAATTACAGGGAGTTGAGTTTACTGGAGAGAAAAAGATAGAGGTGGCACTTGAACGAATGCAAGCGGATGTTCAAGACGTATTTTGAGTTTATAACCTTATTACGATTACCGACGTTTGAGGTAGAGGAAAAACGGCTGATTAAGCGGCTCACCCTAATTGCAGATCACGGGAAAATAGTTAAAGTCTTTTATCCAGTTTTTCCGCCAGACAAGAACGTGCAGTCTGTTATTAAGTGGTTAACACAGTCAGGTATTTAACAATTTGGTTGGAACGGACTGTTTTATGCTGCTAGTGTGGATTCTCCTAAATCCCGACATAACAAGCAAGCAATCACAGAGACGACCTCGCACCTTTCTTGCGAGGAAGAGGCTTTTAAAACCTTTGATATCGCTGGACTGTGCCAACCATTGATCAGAAATGCCGGGCTAAAGTTTCTTATCTTCATCCCTCATCCTATGAGTACATTGAGGGTGGGGACTTTCACATTACGTTAAACTGGAAACTTAACCAAAGCCAAATCTACCTAGTCTTGGCTCAAAAACGCCTTGGCGTAAGAATTAACCAATGAATGATTTTTGGACAACAATTCTTGATTTTGCCCAAACTACTACTACCAGAGTGGGCAAGCAGCTCATGCAGGATTTTGGACAGGTACAGGCTTCGCAAAAAGCTGATGGTAGTTTAGTGACACAGGCAGATAAATGGGCAGATCAGGAAATTCGGGATGCGATCGCTGCTAATTTTTCTGGTTACGGAATTTTGAGCGAAGAAAGCGACCAAGTTTTTCCGGGTACAGAATGGTGCTGGGTAATTGACCCTTTGGATGGTACAACCAACTTTACCAGGGGCATTCCGATTTGGTCGATTTCTATGGGTTTATTGTATCAAGGCACACCGATTTTTGGTTATGTGTATGTGCCGCCGTTAGCTCAAGCTTTTCACGGTTTTTGGCCAGGTTCATCTGGTTTAACAACGCCATCTGGAGCATTTCTCAATCATCATCCTATCCATACCAGCATTGATGCTGCCAGCAAAAATCACTTTTTCAATGTCTGCTCCCGGAGTACCGCAATTATACAACCCAGCTTCCCCTGTAAAATTCGGATGCTGGGTGTTGCCAGTTATAACTTTTTGACGGTTGCGACTGGGGCAACATTAGGTGGTATCGAAGCAACACCCAAAGTTTGGGACTTGGCAGGGGCTTGGGTAATTGTTCAAGCAGCAGGTGGTGTGTGGTCATCGCTCAAGTCAGAGCCATTTCCTTTATTATCAGGAAAAGATTACAGCGATCGCTCCTTCCCCACTTTGGTCGTCAGTCGTCCGCAATTGGTTTCAGTATTTACACCGTTTCTCAAAAATTTAAATATTTAACTTGGTTGTTCGTTTTCTCAAGCATTTGATCTAGCATACCTAAAATTGGTCTTAATAAATATTAATCAAAAATTTAAGTATAAAAAAAGCTTGTTATAATCCTGAATTGGGGGATAAAGCAGTGTATTTACTAAATTACACAGTGTTATGACTGATATCACACTGCTTAATTTAGTATAAATAATTTTATGTTATCTAATCTAGATTTAATTCGAGAGTTTGTACAAAACTCTATCCAGAAAAAAGACATCTTATTAGCAAATCCTTCTTTGACCGCACAAACACTGTATAAAAGCAACCAACTGATAGCAAAAACAGAGGGCATAATTGCCGCCGCCCAATTTACCAATACACCATCTGAATTCTCGATTAATGCAAAATCGTCTCATTGGGAATTGATGAATGAAGCATTGGCAGATTACAGCTATATTCTCACAGGAGAAATAGATAGTCGTCACTACTATGTATATAAATACTGCCAAGTTCCCAAAGACTATCGAATGCATTGTACCAAATCTGTTTTACTCTGGCGAGCTTGGTGGAAATATCGCAAGAATGCTTTACGAGCAGGGATTCCCTTAGACCTGCTAATCCGCACCAGAGATTCGTGGTATCCCATCAAAGATTTAATTATTAGCGATGGACTGCTTTATATCAAAACTTTAGGTAGTGAAATCGCAATTCATTCAGATGATTTGGTAATTTGGTTGAGCAAAATTGAAGTCAAGTCTCAAAATTAAAATAGCAAATTGTCTACATTTAATGCGGCTGTGCTAACAGATTAGAGTTTGGGGCTAAGTACTAAATTTTGCTAACCCAGTGATTTTTTCTCACAAGTTAAGAAATCCAGGATAAGCGATCGCCCTCAGCCACTCAAAAGTGGTTCTCTAGCTTATGCTTTTTTGCCTGTATCACCTGCAAACTACCCCCTGCATACAACAAAATTGGCTCACCCACCTCAAACCCAGTCTCGGTTAATAAACCAGGCAAATCAGTTTTTAGCAACTGCCAAGCCGTTTCCGTCTCGAACAACAGCAAGAATAGTGATAACCCAGCCCAAAATAGAGGATTAGTGGGAGCGTGAAAATCCACCAACACAAATGTTCCTCCCGGCTTCAGCACTCGATGAACTTCATGAATAATTTTTTGTAATTGCTCAGGCTGCATTTCATGTAGTGCAGCACTAGTATGAACTACATCAAACAGATGATCTGCAAACGGCATTTCTTCTGCAAAAGCTTCCACATAGGAAGCCTCAGGTACATTCTTTTGGGCGCGTCGCAAAGACAACGGTGAAGCATCTAGCCCCATGACATTTTGTGAATAGTTCACTAAAAATTGCGTCGATTGCCCACTACCGCAACATAAATCTAAAACCTGAGTATCTGAGTGAATTGTTAAATTTTGTAAAGCAAGTTGCCGAAAGCGGGCTTCACCACCTACGCTCACAGCCGCTAACCGCGAAATGCCATTATACAGCCATTGATAACGGTAACTCCAATCTCTTAAAATTGTTGCCATTGAATCTTTGCTGACTATTAAGCTCTATATTTAATAAAGATATATTGTTAACATTAGTAAAAAACCTGAAAAGATTGGGGGAAAGTAACTGCTATGGGTCGTGTAGGCGTCTTATTACTCAATCTCGGTGGGCCTGACAAGCTAGAAGATGTCGGGCCGTTTTTGTATAACCTGTTTTCAGATCCGGAAATTATTCGCCTACCGTTTCGCTGGTTGCAAAAACCCCTAGCCTGGTTTATTGCCTCACGGCGAACCAGCACATCTCAAGAAAACTATAAGCAAATCGGCGGTGGCTCGCCTTTGCGGCGAATCACTGAGGCTCAAGGGGAAGCCTTGAGGGAAAAGTTAGGCTATTTAGGGCAAGAAGCCAATATCTATGTAGGAATGCGTTATTGGCATCCTTATACTGAAGAAGCGATCGCGACGCTTACCCAAGATAACATCGAGCGCTTGGTGATTCTGCCACTATATCCCCAATTTTCCATCAGTACTAGTGGTTCTAGTTTCCGGCTGTTAGAAAAACTTTGGCAAGAAGATCCAAAACTTCAGCGCCTAGACTATACCGTTATTCCCTCCTGGTACAAACAACCAAGCTATCTCCAAGCTATGGCACAACTCATAGCCCAGGAACTCGAACAATTTCCTAATCCTGATCAAGTTCATCTATTTTTCAGCGCTCACGGTGTTCCCAAAAGCTACGTTGAAGAAGCAGGTGATCCCTACCAGCAAGAAATTGAGGATTGTACTGCTTTGATTATGCAGACTCTCAATCGACCTAATCTCCACACCTTAGCTTATCAAAGTCGCGTTGGTCCAGTAGAATGGCTGCAACCCTACACTGAGGATGCCCTCAAAGAACTAGGCGCGCAAGGCGTGAAAGATTTGGTCGTCGTGCCGATCAGTTTTGTCTCAGAACACATTGAGACACTACAAGAAATTGATATTGAATATCGGGAAGTAGCAGAAGAATCAGGAATTAACAACTTCCGCCGCGTACCTGCTCCTAATACCCATCCAGTATTTATTCAAGCATTGGCAGACCTGGTAATTGATGCGCTGAAAAATCCCAGTTTCAAGCTTTCGCAAGCCGCCCAAATGAAGAAAAGGGTCAAGATGTACCCCCAAGAGCGCTGGGAGTGGGGTCTAACTACTAGCGCTGAAGTTTGGAATGGTCGGATTGCGATGCTAGGCTTCATTGCCTTAATTATCGAGTTAGTTACTGGTCATGGTCTACTGCACATGATTGGACTTTTACATTGACATCCTCCCACGGCTAAAGCCGATGGGATTCCAAAGATCACTCTTTGGGTTTCCTGTTTCTACGACTCGACTTATTTGGAGGGATTTCTCCACCCGCGCAGAGGTCGATATCTCCAGAGGCGATTAACGTTCCCATTGCCTAAATTGTAATAAGCTTTTGGATATTTTTGACACACTAATCTTTAAAAGTGTCAGTTTTCGTTTCACAAATGGATATTTATCAAGTTGCAATTCGTCCACTTTTGTTCGATCTGGTAAAAACAGACCCAGAGTGGTTACATCAACAGACAATTCGGAGTTTAAACTGGCTTTCACAAACAGACACTAGCTGGATAAACCAAAGTCTACAAAAATCCCTGTGTCTAAAAGATTCACGTTTAGCACAAACTTTGTTTGGCTTACAATTTCCCAACCCTTTAGGCTTAGCGGCTGGATTTGATAAAGATGGAATGGCGGCTAGCATTTGGTCAAGCCTGGGTTTTGGCTTTGCAGAATTAGGTACTGTAACGTTTGTAGCCCAACCAGGAAATCCCCGTCCCCGCTTATTTCGTTTACCGATGGACAAAGCTGCTCTCAACCGCATGGGTTTTAATAATAGCGGAGCAGCTGCAATGGCTGCACGATTAGCAAAAAGCCAGCAAGAGTTAGGCTGGTCAATACCCATTGGTATAAATCTGGGTAAATCTAAGGTTACACCCCTAGAGGCAGCAGCAGATGATTATCTGAATAGTTTTCGTTTACTCAAGGAGTTGGGCGACTATTTTGTAGTTAATGTTTCTTCACCCAACACACCAGGATTGCGATCGCTCCAAGATGCTGCCATGCTCAGTGCCATCTTGGATTTATTACAAAATGAAAATAAACATCAAAAGCCAATTTTTGTCAAGATAGCACCTGACTTGGAATGGGAAGCGATCGCCGATATTATTTCTCTAGCCAAGACCTACAAACTAGCGGGAATTATTGCCACCAATACCACCGTTAGCCGTGAGGGATTGCAAACTCAAATCATTAGCCAAACTGGCAAATCACCCCAGTCAGAAGCAGGCGGAATTAGCGGTGCGCCATTACGCGATCGCTCAACTGAGGTAATTCGGTTTATTTGGCAGCAAACCCAAGGAAAAATCCTCATAATCGGCGTTGGTGGTATATTTTCCCCTGAAGACGCTTGGGAAAAAATTACTGCTGGTGCTAGTTTGATCCAGGTTTATACAGGCTGGATTTATGAAGGCCCGATGATGGTAAGCCGGATTCTTAAGGGTTTAATTTCTAAGTTAGAAGAAAATAACTTAATTTCCATCACCGAAGCTGTAGGCTTAGAAGCAAAAATTCTCAAATAAAAGTGCTTGCTTTTGCCTGAAAATTTTTAACTTTTGCCTTCCTCCTCTAGTGGAAAAAACTCCTTGTTTTTTTCAGAGAATGTCCAAGCAATGCCATCTGGGTCTTTGCTGCGACTCCACTCTGGAAACTCTGGATCGTTTCGCCGTTTATATACCGTGCTGGAATAAACATTTAGCCGCTTGGCGAGTTCTGATTGAATCAGAGAGCCAAAAACTAATTGCTGTTCTAGTGATCGCTGTGCTTGTGCATGGGTTGCTGGCGTTACTAATTCCGTTTCTGGTTCCTCCTCCAGGGTTGGTGGTGGAGGTGGTTCCAGAAGCGATCGCCCAGTTTTGGTAACTGGTTGAGCCGGAATTTTTTTAACAGGCTCACTACTATCAAGTATGCTGCCCAGAATACCAGCAGTTATAAAGTAATAAACTTCACCTCCTTCTTTAGAATTCCGTAGACTGGCACCAAACTCAGCAGCTTTATTATCTAGGTAGCGTTTGGCAATTGACCCAGAAAAACTACCCTTGATTGCTAAGTCCATTGGCGTTATCTGACCCTGGTTTTCCCGAATTAGCTGATGGAAAATTGGGTTAACTTGCTGACACCACTGTTGCCATCGATATTGCTGCCAAAGATTGAAACCAATGGTCAGCAAAATTAACACCAGCAAAGCTTTCCAAGTGGAAACTAGAAAAATAATCAAAAACGAGATTGGCAAAAGCAGAACGAGAAAAGCTTTCCCGTTGCCTTCCATTAATTTTTCACTCATGCTGATTCTTGCCAAGTGAAGTTGGGAAAATAATATTATATATCTTGGCAAAAATCGGGACATTTTTTTGTATCATTTGGCAAAGTCTTGGCGAATTTGTCAGTAAAAACAAGACTAAGTAGCTTTTATAAGCTCTAAAACCTCTTTGGTAGACATAGCCGAGACCCTGATTTTTATTAGATATTTTTAGTCTCGGCGTTTTTTTGTAATTTTTTTTGCTGATTCTCAATCAATCAAGGCATAGACGCAAAGCGGCTTGTCTAGTTTTCCGCACTTCATATCTAGCAAGCTTTTTGCCTTTTTCTAACTGCCAAACTTTCAAGAAACATCCTCAGCTTTGTTTCTTTCGCCCTTCCCGCAGGTGCGCCTCCCTTGGAGACTCACGTTAAGATTAAACAAATTTTTGTATAGCTAATTAGAGATTTAACGAAGATTTCGCAACTTTGGCTGGGTTGGAATCGAAGACGGACGAATGGGAACGTGATTTCGCAGCAAGAGCAAAGGAATGCTGAGAAATCCTAAAATCATGACTACTCCGGTCATAATCCAAATTAGTAAACGGTTGGGTCGATAATTGCCTCGTTCAATTTGCCAAAAAACTTGGTTATATCGCCATGCTGCTAAAGCGATCGCAATAATACCAAAAATTACTAAAACAACACCCAAGTTTTCAGAGTTAAATAAGGGATTTACCGGAGAGTCTTGTTGTGTTAAAGCAGTATTCAGCTGACGCAAAAATAGACCAAATCGAGCTATGGCAAAACCAAAGCCAATTAATGCAATAGAAGTCCGTAGCCAAGCTAAGAAAGTACGTTCGTTTGCTTGATGCTCGCGTTGACGGTCTACTTTCGTATTGTTCATCAGTATCAGCTTCTACCGTGCCACTAACCTCAATAACACACACATTACTTGAGGTTGTACGCGAAATGCTTTTTTAGAACGGAATATCATCTGGGTCTGGTTCTTCCTCTGTGACTGGGGGATAAGCGGTTGGTTCAAACTTGCTAGGTTGGGGGTTTGGGGGAACAACGCCAACGGTACTTATGGCTGGGGTAGTTACTGGTGGACGTTGTGATTCATAACTAGGAATCTCGACCGCTGGTGAGGTGATTACTGGAGAGGTTTGACGTGGGGAAGTTTCTGTTATTGATGTATTTCCCAATGAATTGAGATCAAAATTACCTCCTAAGGATTGAATCTGCTGTACTGTCAATTCAGCCCGTTTTTCTTTAAAACCTTCTTGACGTTCAACAGTATTCATACTTAAGCGTCCTGCTAAAATGACGCGATCGCCTTGATGATAGTTTTGCTGAATTTCTGTAGCTAAATTCCCCCAACCGACAACTTTCAAAGTCGCTGGCGCATCATCGGACTTCTGGGAATTTTGAAACTGTACCAGCATCTCCGTGATTGCAAGATTATCGGCTGTATAGCGTAGTTGTGGTTCTTGAATAATTTCTGCCATTAAAACACAGCTGTTCATTAAATCCTCCTAATTGGAAAAAGTGCTAAGTGAACGAGGGGTTTTTCTCTGTAGGGCCAATTAGATATGTTTAATTGTTGGCATTTTTGAATATTGCCTGAATAAATTTTTGACATCTACCCTTACTTTTTAGCCATTTTTAGCATAAAAGCCAAGCGATCGCTTTGAAACAGCACCTAAAATGCTACTCGCTACTTCCGCCTGACTATAATGAGCATTCAATTCTGCATGAGTAGTATAATTGTACCACTAAACCCCAGAAAAAATACTTGCCACAAATTTAAATTTCGACGTGAACCGGAAACACACCCAAAGCAATCAATCGCGCTGGAAGATCGCGCAAAATGGGCAAACGCAACAAAACAGGTGTTTGAAAGGTGCGATTGGATCTGAGAATCGGGGCAAAAATCTGTTTCTGGATAAAAGTCTGAAATGCTTGAATAATCCGTGTGGGTAACTCCCGTTGACGCTGGACTTTCGCTAAATCACTGAGTTGTGCATATCGGTTTTTCAGTGATTTACTCAGGACATTCGCCGCGACTACAGCATCTTGAATGGCGTAATTAATACCGACTCCACCAACTGGAGACATGACATGGGCTGCATCACCGATAAGTAACAGTCCCGGACGATACCAGCGCTTAACACGGCTGGATTCTACTGAAAGAAAGGCTATCTGCGACCAATCTTGTAAATTTTCAATGCGTTCGCTTAATTCTGGGACAACTTCCATAACAGATTTTTTTAATTCCTCCAAACCAGCAGCACGCAATTTGTGATAACCACCTTTGGGGATAACATAGGCAATTTGCCACTCATCACCACGGTCAAGCATTGCGACAATATGACCTGGAGCAAAGCGTCCCATTCCTCCCTCAAATTCTTCTGGGTTTCTGGGTAGGCGAAACCAGAGAATATCCATCGGCGGTGAAGTTTCAACAGACTCAAAATCACCCAGTTGTCTTAACCGTGAGTGGCGACCATCTGCGCCTACTGTTAATATTGCCCGAACTTCATGCCAACCACCGCCGCCCCGATAACGCACACCTTGAGTTACACCATTTTCAATAATTAATTCCTGTACATTTGCACCCATCACCAACTGAAAATTAGAGTATTTTTGCGCTTCTTGGGTGATAAACTCCAGGAATTTAACTTGGGGAAGCATCGTAATGTAAGGATATGGTGTTTTCAGGTGACTAAAATCTGCCAATGTTACCGTATCTTCGGGAGTTTTAAGTTTAATTTGGCGCATCTTAGCATGGGGCAATTGTAGCAAGCGATCGCTTAAGCCCAGTTCCTCCATAATCTGCATCACCGATGGGTGAATTGTGTCTCCCCGAAAGTCGCGATCAAAGTCTTTGTGTGCTTCCAGTAGCATTACAGGAATGCCTTGACGTGCCAAGAGCAACGCCAAGACGGCTCCTGCTGGGCCGCCACCGACAATGCAACAATCGGTGGTTTGTACGTCTACAATGTCATGAGCAGGATTAAAGCTAGGGTCTTGGGAAGGATTTTCAGTTACATAGGTAGTCATAACAATACCTAAATGACAGCCCTAAAATTTAGGTTAGTTCGCTTTTCATGCTTGAAACTGTTTTTTTTACTTTTCGTATTCAGATGAAACATGTATCATGGGCGCTAATCTATAATCTATCCTTTGTTCCAAGCTAATGACCAATGACAATAATTAATACTCGTGACACAAGTTATTTTAGAAAACGTTTATAAAAGTTTTCCCCCACGTAAAGGGGAACATATTATTTCACCAACCCAACTTCCAGCTAAGTATGGGAATAACATCGATGTATCACCAGAGCGTGCAGAAAACATCAATGTCCTGCGGCGGATTAATCTAACGATCGCCGATGGGGAGTTTATGGTGCTGGTTGGCCCTTCTGGTTGTGGTAAAAGTACCTTACTGCGGTTAATCGCTGGGTTAGAGGTGATGACTGGCGGCAATATTTTGGTGGGCGATCGCTTGATTAATGATCTACCTCCCAAAGAACGAGACATTGCAATGGTGTTTCAAAATTACGCCCTATACCCTCATATGACGGTGTATGACAACATCGCCTTTGGGTTGCGTCGTAGGGGAAGCGGAGGAGAGAAAAGAGCAGGGGAAGCAGGGGAAGCAGGGGAAGAAATGACTACCTTATCTTCCTCATCTCCTTATCTTCGGGTGTGGGCAGAAAATCTCCTCGTAGGGGCGACAAGAAAGTTGCCAAAAGGACTGCGTTATGTTTCCGACAAAGAACGAGAGGTACATCAACAGGTCAGGAATGTAGCCCAGTTATTACAAATTGAAACTTTGCTGAATCGTTTACCCAAACAGCTTTCTGGGGGACAAAGGCAACGAGTGGCATTAGGACGAGCGATCGCCCGCAATCCTCAAGTATTTTTGATGGATGAACCGCTTTCTAACTTGGATGCCAAACTCCGGGCACAAACTCGCGCCCAGATAGTGAAATTGCAACGCCAACTGGGGACAACGACAATTTACGTTACCCACGACCAAACAGAAGCGATGACAATGGGCGATCGTATCGCCATTATGTCCGAGGGTAAAATTCAGCAAGTTGCCTCTCCATTAGAACTTTACAATCGTCCTGCTAACCGCTTTGTGGCAGAATTTATTGGTTCACCGCCGATGAATTTTATATCCGTAAAATTTCATGCTCCGCTGTTGATTACCCATTCCCAGTTCCGTCTCACCCTCTCAGAAATCTGGGGAAGCGCCCTACAAAAATATGATGGGCAAACCCTAATTTTAGGTATTCGCCCAGAACACTTGAATGTCAGTATGCCTGCTACCAAAAATCTACCAGTGCAAGTAGATTTAGTAGAAAACCTTGGTAATGATTCCTTTGTTGCCGTCAAACTTGCCGAGCCTGATAATACAGTTAATAATTTACAGGTGCGAGTACCACCAGAGCGATTGGTGAGTATTGGTGAACAACTATGGTTATCGCTGAATCAAGATAAAATTCACTTTTTTGACCCACAAACTGACTTAGCAATTTTCAGCCAGCAACATAATGCATAAATAAAGATACTATTTATTGACTACTCCCCGCGATAAATCGACGGGGATTCTAAACTGATGCTGCACAGTGGTTTAAAAACACATTGTTTCGCTTGTTTTTAGCTGTCACCCAGATATAGATCCGGGTGGGATGAGTCAAAGCATCCCTAGACACTCCACTTAAGATCAAGTCCAAGTATCGTGCTTACTTTGCGTATGATATTAGCTGCACCATCGCAATCTGCATTGATGTACCAATTCATTGCCGTTGTCAGTTGGTGAATTACTGTGGTATGTGGATGGTTCTGGGCATCCTACTAGTAGTCTGTCAGAGCAAATATAAAGAATTTGTAGTAAGCACTTTATGGCTTTAGTCAACGGCTCAAGCCTTTAAAGTTGGTGTGGGAAAATACTAGTACGTAGCGACGTAAAAATTCTAAAATACAAGTCTTTTGACTCCAAGGTAGCAGTGTTACTTGTTCTTGTCTCATCCTAATCTCCACTCTTTTTGCTTTTGGATGAAGGGTCATTTTTTTGCGAAATAGGCAAATCTATATCATTTTTGGCTAACCAGTCTTCAATGAGTTCAGCTGTAACGTCAGACATATTGAGTCCCTTGAAAAAGCAAATTGTTTTAAACCTGTCTTTTGTTTCAGGCGACAGATAAACCCTGATTGAAGCTTCTCCTTGTGCCACACTATACCCCAACTAATGAACCTATTCACTAGTTTATTGGTGCAATGGTTAATAGAGAAAAATTATACATTGGTTGACTAATGCACTAGTGCATTGGTATAGTATCACCTATACCCAAAGAAAGACACGCAACAAAGGCAATAGACGCTAGAAAGTGTCAGTGGGGGCAAACAAATATCTAATCAGCTATTTAAGCTATTTTTTAGCTTAAATTAGCTTTATTATCATGAAATCAAAACTATTACATAAGCATGAAGCCAGATAATTATTTGCAAAAAAACCACAAACTATGCTTTTAAACCACGTAATGAGCAAATAGCCTGTACGCATTATTCAGGATCTGTTTGAGGTTATTTCATCCTGCAATTGTCCAGAAAAACGTTTTTTAACTGAACATATCTGTGTGTGTGCCGTGGTTGGTAATTTTTTAGCTAAGGATAACAAAAGAAGCATTAAATTTGTGTAACCTTTGTTACATACTTACATTCCCCTTAAATATTGAGAACATAAAAACCGAGTCAGAGAATTTTTTTAGTATAAAAGGTTACTTTAAAAAGCTATTTATTTAGGATAGAGGAGCTTTAGGTGTGCTAAAAAACTTCTGGTATGCTTGCGAATTTAGTTTTGCTGTTACCAACAAGCCCAAGCAAATTGTGCTGTTAAATCAGAGATTTGTCCTTTACCGCAATTCTCAAGGGCAAGTTGTAGCGCTGAAAGACCAGTGTTCTCATCGTGGTGCTGCATTTTCGATGGGCTGGCTAGAAGGCGACTGTATCCGTTGTCCCTATCACGGATGGAAATTTCAAGCTGATGGACAATGTATTGAAATTCCTTCCAATGCACTCGGAACACCAATTCCCAAAAGAGCTAATGTAGAGAGCTATTCAGTGCAGGAAAAGTATGGCTTTGTCTGGCTATTTTATGGTAACTTATCGCCTCAAGAGCGTCCACCAATTCCTCCCTTGCCAGAATATGAAGACCCAACTATGCATCCTATTTACTTAGAATATGAGATGCAAACTCACTACACTCGTGTTATTGAAAACGCTCTTGATCCAGGTCATTTATATGCAGTTCATGCTAATTCTTTTGGGGCAGGATTTGCACAAGATCCCAAAGTAGAAGACTATGTAGTTCAAGATGAAGATTGGGGTTTTAGTGCCAAAATAACATACAAGAATTACACTAAACCCAAAAACGGAGTATTTAAATCCTTCTTTCGTCCAGCACGCACACAGCTAAATGCAACGACTAGTTTCTATTTGCCCAATATAACCAAGATAGAAAGTGATTTTGGTCGAGGAAAGATGATTAATTACGCTGTCCATATTCCTGTTGATCACAACACAACTATTAGTAAGCGGATTCAGTTTCGTAATTTTTTCCCTTACTCCTGGGCAGATAGTTTATTTGTGAAATTTCACCATAAAGTTGGTTGGGAAGATAGGATTGTAACCGAGTCCCAATATCCCAAATTTATACCGGATACTTTGTCAGATGAAGTTCATGTTCCGGCTGATGCTTTGACTATTGCCTATCGTCAGCTCCGCCAAAAATATCTGGCTATGGGCTGGGGGTTGAAGGTTAATAATAGTGAATCAAACAACATTAATCGTAACCAAATACGAACTGTTTGCGCTTCGTTAATTAACTAGGTACAGTTTTGTATAAAATCGTGAAATCGAGGGTTGAAATTTCAACGCAAAGGTACGCAGAGGTAAGCGCAAAGGTACGCAGAGAAGTCGGTATGAACTTGTGAAATGCTGCACTAAGTCGTGTTTACAGAGATATGTTTTGTATTTGAGGCAAATACCTTGAAAAACTTCTGGTATGCTTGTGAATTTAGCTTTGCTGTCACCAATCAGCCTAAGCAAATTGTGATGTTAAATCAGAGATTTGTCCTCTACCGCAACACTCAAGGACAAATCGTAGCTCTAAAAGATCAGTGTCCCCATCGTGGTGCTGCTTTATCTCTCGGCTGGATTAAAGACGATTGTATCCATTGTCCTTATCATGGATGGAAGTTTCAAGCTGATGGACAATGTATTGATATTCCTTCTAATGCAACCGGAACACCAATTCCCAAAAAAGCTAGTGTATATAGTTACCCAGTGCAAGAAAAATATGGTTTTGTCTGGCTATTTTACGGAGACTTATTAGCAGAACAACGCCCTCCCTTGCCAACGTTTCCGGAATACATGGTTTCGACTATGCGTCCTGTTTACGATCAGGGTATAGATAATGCTAACTATGCTCGTCTCATGGAAGCTAATCTTGACTTTACCCATGTAATCGCGGTTCATAGAAAATCATTTGGTCAGCGAGTTCCCATCAACAAAACTATTAAGTATAATGTCGAAAAATACGATTGGGGTGCAGTTGCCAAAGTTAAATATGAATCCTTGGGTAACTCGAAAAGTGTTTTAAACTTTTTACTTGGTGGACGACCAGAGTTAAAGACAAGATTAAGCTTATATCTGCCTAACGTTACCCTAGCAGAAATTAGTATAGGTAGAGATGAAAGCTTTGATATCAAGTTCGGTATTTTAGTTGCTCACCTACCGATTGATGATAATACTACTGTTGTCAAACGTGTTTTGTATCGCAATATTTTACCCTTACCTTGGTTAGATGGTTTTTTTAGAAAGCTTGACCATAAACTTGCCCAAGAAGATACAGTAGTAGTCGCAACTTTAAACTCTCAACCAATACCTAAAATATCAGCAGAGCTTCATGTGGCTGCTGACGCTTTAGATATTACTTTTCGTAAGCTACTTCAAAAGCACTTGGCATCATCTTCAGCGTTGAAGCCCAACTTTGTGAATGAACCCTCGAAGCCTCTGCAAGTAGGATAATACCCTACTGGAATCGGCCTCAAAATTGTCGGATGGTATTGCAGATGTTCCCTAAGCTATCAATATCTCAAAGCAACGATGTAGTTGCAACAGGACAAGACTGAATTAAGAAGTGAGGAGATAGTAATGACAGATGTCCTAGAGAAATCAGTGCTACAACAACCAAAAATGCGTGGAGTAATCGACAAGACTTTCAGACAGATGTTTGAAAATACTTGCCAAGCTCTTGAGGCGCTAGAGGGTAAGGGTTTAGAAGAAAAATCCTGGACTCGCGATCGCAATGACATCTGGACGGTTGGTGAGAGTAAAGAAGGCGCTATATATATTGATCGCGCTCTGCACAATGGCAACGTCTTAGAAAAAATAGGAGCCAACTATGTCGCAATAGAGGGGGAATTACCTCCAGGGATGTCTTTTCAGCAATCAGGTGCCTTGGACACGAAAAAAGCAGATCTAATAACTAGTAACAAAGGCAACCGCTTCTTCGCCACAGGTTCTAGCTTTGTGATCCATCCCCACAACCCGATGGCACCTACTGCCCATGTCAACTACCGCTATTTCCAGATCAATCATGATACCCAACCGATGTATTGGTGGTTTGGCGGCGGAGCAGACCTCACACCTGCCTACTTTTTTGAGGAAGATGCAGTGCATTTCCATCAAGTGCATAAAGAAGTCTGTGACAAGTACGATGTTTCTTATTACCCCTGCTTTAAAAAGTGGTGTGACGAATACTTCCACATCCCGCATCGTGGTGAAAGTCGAGGCATCGGTGGAATTTTCTTTGATCATCTAAATCAAGGTAATCCCCAACAACTTCTGGCACTTGTGACTAATTGTGCTGATTCTTTCCTTTCTGCTTATATGCCAATTGTCGAAAGACGCAAGGATATGAACTTTACAGAGCAAAATAAGTACTGGCAACGTCTGGTGCGTGGGCGTTATGTGGAATTTATTTTGTCATGCGATCGCGGTCTGCGTTTTGGTCTTGCAAGCGGTATGGTTAAGCAACAAAGTGTGTTTAATTGTATGCCTCCTGCTGCTAGCTGGGAATATGACGATCAACCTGTCCCTGGTAGTCAAGAAGCAATGCTGAGAGAAGTACTAAGAAGTCCTAGAGAGTGGCTATAAATTGTTTGATTCTGATAATTTTAAACAACAAATAAATTGAACAGAAAAATCAGATAATTTTTGGCGAAATGAGGAAGAAAAAATTGCTGAGTTTCAGGCATTCCAAAACCACAAATATGTTGAGGAACCGAACCGAAACATCCAAACATCCGTTACATGAAATAGCAAACAGCTTTGCTGGAAAAAAGACAAGACGGCAAAGATATATAACAAGCGAACTCGAAATAGATCTTGTATTACTCTGTCTGAACTCTTGTAAGTACATACTTGTTTGGATAGTTTGTCTTTGCTTGTATTCCAGTATATAAAAGTGAATTTCCAAACTATTAGTTAGTTTCGATGAGTGTGCAAAAAGAGAATTATGAAATTAGAAACTGATTTAGTAACAGGCAATTTACGAATGGAAGATATCATCAATATTGATGAATCTAAAGCCGCAACTCTGTTTAAAAACAGATTCAAAAAATACAAAAAATTGGTAGAAGAGCTAGGTGAAGCAGCTGCTTTTGAACAGATGATGGAAAAATATCCTCAACAACAGAAAGCGTTGATGGGTACTTTTATTGATCATAATACTCTAGCTCAAGGTTTCAAGAAAGCGTCTCCTTTACTGGGACTAATGGGTTTTGTAATGGAAGTAGTAGATATTTCTCAAAATGAAACTGATGCAGCATTAGAAATTCAGAGAATTTGCCCAGTATTATCTATGGCTCAAGAATACGGTTTTAATAGTCCATGTCGTGTCTTCTGTGAGATGGAACAAGAAGCAACTAGAAGAGCTTTTCCGGGAATGAAAGCTGCAATTTTGAGTAAACAATCAGAAGGTAACTGTGTTTGTGTATTTAAATACGAAAGACCTACAAATGAGGTGATTGCATCAACTACAGAAAGACCAGACTTGACGTTTCATTTAATCAGTCCTCTCATCAAGATTATTAGATTGATTCCTAGTTTAATTACGATTGGCATTAAGGTTTTAAAAATGCGTTTATTACATTAAGTAAGTTGGCAGGAATAAATCAATAATCTTTCGCTGGATGAAGTAGGTTAATTTACATGAACAGCATTATCTCAGATTTAAAACATATCATTGAAGGTGAGGTTAGTAACACAAAAGCAGAGTTAGAGGCAGTTTCTCGTGATTTTGGTGGCATTATTCAAAAACAACCTCAAATTATTGTCCGTCCTCAGAATTGTACTGATGTTGCTAAAGCTATTAAATATGCTACCAAGCAAGGATTAACTATTTCTTCAAGAGCAGCAGGACATACATTAAGTGGCCAATCTTTAAACCAAGATGGCATCCTCTTAGATATGAGGAATCTCAATCAAATTCATGAGTTACGCTCAGATGAACTTTGGTTTAAAGCTGATGCTGGTGTTACTTGGAAGCAAGTAGTTGATACTTCAATACCATACGGTGTGGTTCCCCCTGTTCTCACAAATAACTTTGAAGTTACTTTAGGGGGAACCCTCTCAGCAGGTGGTTTAGGTTTGAGTTCTTTTCGTTATGGATCTCAAGCTGATAATTGTTTAGGCTTGGAAGTTGTAACTGGAACAGGAGATATAGTTTGGTGTACGCCAGAAAAAAATAGTGAACTTTTTTATCACGTTCTTTGCGGTTATGGTCAATTTGGCATCATTACCCAAGTACAAAATCGACTTAGAAAATATCGCCCTTTCACTCGTAGTTATTTCCTTTGTTATGACGATTTAGATATCCTTCTGAATGATCAGCGTTTACTGACCTCAGAAGGCCGTATCGATGGTTTGGTGTCTTTGTTCTCTCCTTGCTTACTAGGAGCATCGAGGGCAAATGAAAATAAAATCAGACCTATAATCCAGTGGTTCTATAGAATGCAAATTACTCTGGAAGTGGATTCTACAGATGATATCAATGAGATAGAATTGCTCTCTAAGTTAAATTTTTATCGCCACATTCATACTGAAGATCTGACTTTTAATAAGTTCATCCAACCAATAGCACAAGTATCTCATCCTGTAGAGACTGCTAACTCTTGGATAGACGTGCTTTTGCCGGGATCGATGGCAAAAAAATATATCGATATTGCTCTCCAACACATCCCTTCTTTCATTGACTTCCGTACTGTACCCGTGGGTTCATTTTGCCTACTTACTCGCAATATGAAAATGCCCATGTTCCCTTTACCTGAAGAAGATTTAGTTATGGGGTTAGGTTTATATCCTACTATCCCTAAATCTCAGGTTCAACATGTTATAGAACAGTTAAATTTTCTTACTGACCTTGGTTTACAAATGGGCGGTAAGAGATATATGGCTACCTGGACAGACTTCGATTTACCGCGATGGCGACTGCAATTTGGTGATTACTGGTCTAAAGTTAATGAAATTAAGAGTAAGTATGATCCTCATGGGATACTAAATCCTGGCTTTTTTAAGTATGAAGAAGTTACACAAAAAAATGAATCTCATGCATTATTATAGTCACCCTGGATTTAATTATCTTTTGAATAAACATGTTACCGTTTACTGTTATGCCATATCTAAAAAAAAACCAGGTTGGTCTATTGCTGCTACATATAATTTAGATGGTAAAGTCCCAACAACAACACGCCAATATTTGGGGAATGTATCAAGAAATATTGCTGAATATCAAAGTATTATTTTGGGCTTGAAAAAATCTCAAGAATTAAATTTTCGTGATGTCATGCTTTGTAGTAATAACCTGCAAATTATCAATCAATTGCAAGGATTTAGTAAGATTGACGATTTGGCTTTAATGCCACTTTATCAGCAAGTAATTCTTCTCTTTAGCCGCTTTCAATTTCACAAATTGGAGTATCAATATTGGTCTGAAATGAAAGTGATGTTTAGCACTCTTTTAGATATTACAGAAAAATAAATTTAGCGTTTTTGAATAAATGTATGAAAATCTCAATTACCCAGAAGCACAAAAACGCAGAGGTGTTGCAAGATTCTCAAGAAATTAGTGAACCATTTTTATTTTCACCTAAATTCCGTTGGTTAGTTGCTTTGGGTATTGCCTGTATGGTGGGGATAGGAGTAGGAGTTTTATATTTAGCCCGTCTATCAGCTACGACTAAAAATTTGGTAGCAGTTGCACAAGTTAACCAACCAGTAATTTCAAAAGTAAATGCGTTGGGAAGATTGGAGCCAGCAGGTGAAGTGATTAAGGTTTCTGCTCCTACTAATCCCAGCATTGGTAGCGGTAGCCGTGTAGTTAAATTGTTGGTAGATGAAGGCAATCAGGTACGAGCAGGACAGGTTATTGCTATTTTAGATAATCGCGATCGCCTGCAAGCTAATTTAATCGAAGCACAAAAGCAAGTCCAAGTTGCCCAATATCGTTTGGCTCAGGTCAAAGCAGGGGCAAAACCAGGAGAATTAGCAGCCATTCAAGCAAACGTGAGAAATCTACAAGCGCAGTTAGATGGTGAAATCCAAACCCAAGAAGCCACCATTGCTCGCATCGAAGCAGAATTACAGAATGCAGACATCGAATTTCGTCGCAATCAAGCTCTTTATAATGAAGGAGCGATCGCAGCTGCAACATTAGATAGTCGCAGATTAGCTCTAACAACTGCCCAAGAGCAACTCAATAGCGCTAAAGCAAACTTAGAGCGCACAAAACGCACATTGACAGCCCAGATTCAAGAAGCCAAAGCCACCTGGGAAAAAACAGCCCAAGTACGTCCTACAGATGTAGCAACAGCACAGGCAGAAATAGATAGTGCTATGGCTACAGTTGGTAAAATGCGATCGGAACTGAAATTGGCCTACATCCGAGCGCCCCAAGTCGGTCAAATTCTGCGGATTCAAGCTCATCCCGGAGAAACAGTCGGCGATGAAGGAGTTGTAGAACTTGGGCAAACTGACCAGATGTATGCTGTGGCAGAAATTTATGAAAGTGATATTGCCAAGATTCGCCCTGGTCAAACTACCAGTATTACTAGTCCCAGCAATGCCTTTTTTGGTAAGTTAAGCGGCACTGTTGATCAAATTGGCTTAACAGTAGCGAAGAAAGATGTGCTAGACAGCGATCCCACAGCGGCAACAGATGCCAGAGTAATTGAAGTCAAAATTCGTTTAGACAAAGCTGCTAGTCAAAAAGTAGCTCACTTAACTAACCTTCAGGTCAATGTCGAGATTGATACTAAGGGTAATGGGGCATAGGGCATTGGTTATTAGTTTATTATTCAAAACTAGCCCTTTAAAGGTGACTTGTAAAATCTCTTTGGGCTGCCTTGTCTCTGCGGTTTAAAAGTATTTTATTTAACCACAGAGACACGGAGCAAAAAACTGTCAGGTGATTGTTATGTTTAAACGCAAGATTCCATTAGCTTGGCTGCAATTAAGAAAGCAAAGAGGACGTTTTATTGTTGCTCTTTGCGGAATTACCTTTGCGAATTTTCTGATGTTGATGCAGTTGGGCTTTCAGTCTGCTTTATATGACAGTAATACACGCTTTCATGTACTTCTACAAACAGACTTAGTAATAGTTAGCCGCCAAGCACAAAATTTAGGACTTCTAAGTAGTTTTCCTCGTCGGCGTTTGTTTCAAGCTGCTAATTTAGCACAAGTTGAATCAGTTAATCCCTTATACATCCGCTTAGGAGTTTGGAAAAGCCTTGAAACTAAGCTTGATGAATCAATTTTGGTGATCGGTTTTAATCCAGTCCAACCTGCATTTAATTTGCCAGAAGTCAATAAAAATTTGGATTTAATTAAGTATCCAGATACACTTTTATTTGACCGTAACGCCAACGGAAAATACCAACAAGCGATCGCCTCTGTAGCTCAAGGCAAATCTGTGACCACAGAACTGCAAGGACATAAAGTTACCATTGGGGGTTTATATGAAGTTGGTGCATCCTTTGTAGCTAATGCGAGTGTGATTACCAGTGACCAAAACTTTTTACGAATTTTTTCATCACAGTCAGCAGGTAAAGTCAACCTTGGTTTAATTAAGCTAAAACCTAATAGTGATGCCAATGTTGTAGTTAAAGCATTGCAGTCTTACCTTGGGGATGATGTAAAAGTTCTTACCCGTCAAGAATTTATTGATTTTGAAAAGAAATATTGGCAAGAGAGTGGTGCAATTGGTTTTATATTTTCTTTGGGTGTCACAATCGGATTTTTAGTGGGCGTAATTATTGTTTATCAAATTATTTATAGCGATGTTATGGATCACATTGCTGAATATGCCACATTAAAAGCAATGGGATTTCGTAATAGATACTTATTATCTATTGTATTTCAAGAAGCATTAATTTTAGCCGTACTTGGTTATATCCCTGGCTGTTTGATTTCCTTTGGCATGTATACAGTAACTCGGAATGCCACAAAATTACCGCTGTTTATGACTGCTGAGCGCGTCATTCAAGTTTTAATCTTGACGATTATTATGTGCATAATTTCTGGAGCGATCGCAATGCGAAAATTGAATGTGGCAGACCCAGCAGATATTTTTTAATAACGTGATTGGGGCATTGGGCATAGGAAGAATAATGAAGTTAGTTTAATTATTTATACTCTAAAATGAAGTTAAAAAGCTAAATTTAGAGAAGCAAATTAAATCTGATTTTACTAATTATGAATTACCAATTAATTTAACTATGCAAATAGTCAATCGACGAAACTCAAATCAATTGATGACTAATAAGCCTGTGATTTCCATCCGCGATATTAATCATTCTTTTGGAAAAGGCAGCTTACGTAAACAAGTTTTACATAATATTAATTTAGATATTTATCCAGGTGAAATAGTGATTATGACTGGCCCTTCTGGGTCAGGAAAAACTACCTTATTGTCATTGATTGGGGCATTGCGCTCTTGCCAACAAGGTAGCAGTAGCTTAAAAGTCATCGGTCAAGAACTCTGCAATGCTAAACCAAACCAATTAATCGCAACACGACGACAGATTGGGTACATTTTTCAAGGACATCATCTTTTAAATAGCTTAACAGCACGGCAAAATGTCGAGTTGTCTTTGGAGCTACATAATTGCTTGTCTGGGAAAGCAAAACAGGCAAAAGCAGTACGAATTTTACAAGCAGTAGGATTAGGAAATCAAGTTAACTACTACCCAGAAAATTTATCTGGTGGTCAAAAACAACGAGTAGCGATCGCCCGCGCCTTGGTAGCGAATCCTAAAATTATTCTCGCCGATGAACCGACAGCTTCACTTGATAAGAAATCAGGACGAGATGTAGTGGAACTAATGCAAAATCTTGCTCAAGAACAAGGCTGTACTATCTTACTGGTTACCCATGACAATCGGATTTTAGATATTGCTCTTCGTATTATTTATATGGAAGATGGCTATTTAGTAGTCGATTGAAGTTAGAAATTAGGAGCAGGGGGTAGGGAGTAGGGGCAGAAAAACTTTTCAATAATACTTAAAACGACTAACACTGGGCAGCTGGTAATTAAGATAATATCTGTTAATGGACATCAAGCGTAACTTCTAACTCAGTACTCAGGACTCAAGTTGTGGAACTTTATTTAATTCGACATGGCATCGCCGAAGAACAGGCAACTAGTATAAAGGATGAAGAGCGATCGCTCACCCAAGAAGGTCGGCAAAAAACACAGAAAGTTGCCCAGAGAATTAAAAATTTGGGTTTGCAGTTTGATTTGATTCTCACCAGTCCCTTAGTTCGCGCCCGCCAAACAGCCGAAATTCTCATAGCAGCTAAACTTAGTTCCCAATTGGAAGAATCTGCCCACCTCGCTTTTAATGGTGACATTTCTAATTGGCTGGTTAACTGGCTAGAACCCAAAAATTATTCCCCAAATACCCAAATTGCTTTAGTAGGACATGAACCTTGTTTGAGCAATTGGGCAGAAATTCTCCTTTGGGGAGAAGCCAAAGGCAGTTTTGTCTTGAAAAAAGCAGGTATGATCGGAGTAAAACTACCAGAAACAGGCTCGCCTGTGGGTCATAGTCAGATGTTTTGGTTGACACCACCCAAGTACCTGCTATAACAGGTTTTCAACTCTTCTCAAAGAATTGTTGTTAGATCGGCTACTGTTATAGCAAAAATAATTTCTGGTAAATTAGCGTGTTCAGATATTTCACAAAGTAAATGGTGTTGCCATGATGGTGTGCGAATACAAGCCTGGTTTAGAAGGCATTCCCGCCGCCCAATCAAGTATCAGTTATGTAGATGGGCAAAAGGGAATTCTAGAATATCGTGGCATCCGGATTGAGGAACTAGCAGAAAAAAGTACCTTTCTGGAAACTGCTTATCTCTTAATCTGGGGCGAACTGCCAAGTAAAGAAGAATTGGCAGCTTTTGAGCATGAAGTTCGCTACCACAGACGAATAAAATACCGCATTCGGGACATGATGAAGTGCTTTCCAGAAAGCGGTCACCCAATGGATGCTCTACAAGCCTCTGCTGCTGCTTTAGGCTTGTTTTATTCGCTGAGAGATTTACATAACCCTGCCTACATTAGGGATTCCGTGGTGCGGTTAATAGCAACTATTCCCACGATGGTAGCGGCATTCCAGTTAATGCGAAAAGGCAATGACCCTGTAAAGCCGCGCGATGACTTAGACTACTCCGCCAATTTCCTGTATATGCTCAATGAGCGAGAACCCGATCCGTTGGCAGCGAAAATTTTTGATATCTGCTTGATACTTCATGTCGAGCATACAATGAATGCTTCTACCTTCAGTGCTAGGGTGACAGCTTCGACCTTGACTGACCCTTATGCCGTGGTTGCTAGTGCAGTCGGAACCTTAGGAGGCCCGTTGCACGGTGGAGCCAATGAAGAAGTGATCCAAATGTTGGAAGAAATTGGCTCTGTAGAAAATGTACGTCCTTATATAGAAGATCTCATCCAACGCAAAGCCAAGATTATGGGCTTTGGGCATCGCGTCTACAAAGTAAAAGATCCACGAGCCACAATCTTACAAACCTTGGTAGAACAGTTGTTTGCTAAGTTTGGCGCAGACAAATACTATGAAATTGCCCAAGAAATGGAGCGAGTAGTCGCAGAAAAACTTAGTAGCAAAGGGATTTATCCTAATGTTGACTTTTATTCAGGTTTAGTGTATAGGAAAATGGGGATTCCTACAGACTTATTTACACCAATATTTGCGATCGCCCGTGTTGCTGGTTGGCTAGCCCACTGGAAAGAACAACTAGCAGAAAATAGGATTTTCCGTCCTACCCAGATTTATAACGGTCAGCACGAAATTCCTTACATCCCCATCGACCAACGTTAACTGGCAATCATCTTAGCCTCCAGTTATGGGGAATCAGAAAACCGTTGCCAACATGAAGACGGCTGCTTTGTTTTGCTCTTCTGGGCTAAGAGAGGGATTAGGGACTGGGGAGCAGGGAAAGCAGGGTAGACAAGGGGACAAGGAGACAGTTTTTTCCCCATTTCCCAATTCCTTTTAATTGCCCCATGCCCCATGCCCCATGCCCCATGCTCACTTTCGATGAATCTCAATATCTACCATAAGTAGAAGTTGTCCTATAGCTTCAAGAGCCAAAAACCATCCAACGATATACTAGGCATAGGAATTGGCAAAAAATCTTCAATCAAGCGCGATTGTTAAAGGATAAAGGTTACAGAATGAAGGCTGAAGGATGTTAGCACAGCGGGGCATTAGCTCAGACTGAAATTTTATACTTCATACTTCACACTTCATACTTCAGTTGACTTAAAGAGCAGAAACATGAATTCAGGAATTGACCTCCAAGGAACTTTTATTAAATCCCTGATGGATTTAGGACTACCAGCAGGTACAGCCAAAGCTATTTGGATGCCTCTGCCGATGATACTAATGCTCATTGGAGCAACAGTGGGGGTACTGGTTTGTATTTGGCTAGAACGAAAAATTTCGGCATCAGCACAACAGCGGATTGGGCCTGAATTTATTGGGCCTTTGGGTTTACTGGCTCCAGTCGCAGATGGTCTAAAGCTGGTATTTAAAGAAGATATTGTGCCAGCTAAGGCTGACCAGTGGCTATTTACTCTAGGCCCCATCATCGTTGTATTACCAGTGTTTCTGTCTTATTTGATTGTTCCCTTTGGACAAAACATCGTCATTACAAATGTGGGAACAGGTATTTTCTTGTGGATTGCTTTATCTAGCATTCAGCCAATTGGGTTGTTGATGGCTGGCTACGCATCTAATAATAAATACTCCCTCTTAGGGGGGTTGCGGGCAGCAGCACAATCAATTAGTTATGAAATTCCTCTAGCGCTGAGTGTACTAGCGATCGTGATGATGTCTAACAGCCTCAGCACCATTGATATTGTCAATCAGCAATCCGGTTATGGTATCCTTGGCTGGAACATTTGGCGGCAACCAGTGGGTTTCCTCATCTTTTGGATAGCTGCCCTTGCTGAATGCGAGCGAATGCCCTTTGATCTCCCCGAAGCGGAAGAAGAAATAGTAGCAGGCTATCAGACTGAATACTCTGGGATGAAATTTGCACTGTTTTATCTCAGTTCCTATGTCAACTTAGTGCTTTCGGCATTATTAGTAGCAGTTTTATACCTAGGTGGTTGGGATTTTCCTATCCCTATCAACATCATTGCTGGCTGGCTGGGAATCAGTGAAGCAAATCCCATATTACAGGTAGTCACAGCCTCTTTGGGCATTGTCATGACTTTAATCAAAGCCTACTTTCTGGTTTTTACCGCTATCCTACTACGCTGGACAGTGCCACGGGTTCGGATTGACCAACTGTTAGATTTAGGATGGAAGTTTTTGCTACCAGTTGGTTTAGTTAATCTTCTATTAACCGCAGCTTTGAAACTAGCCTTTCCCGTCGCTTTCGGCGGATAGTCGTCATTAGCACTTACACAAATGACTAATAACAAAGGACAGAACAACGCTGATAGCTTAAAAAGAGAGAGTGAAACACTATGCTAAAGTTCCTCAAGCAAGTTGGTGATTACGCTAAAGAAGCAGTGCAAGCCGGTCGTTACATTGGTGAGGGACTATCTGTCACTTTCGACCACATGAGGCGGCGTCCGATTACTGTACAGTACCCTTACGAAAAACTGATTCCTAGCGAACGGTTTCGTGGCAGAATTCATTTTGAGTTTGATAAATGCATTTCCTGTGAAGTCTGTGTTCGAGTTTGTCCGATTAATCTACCTGTAGTGGATTGGGAATTCGACAAAGCCAACAAAAAGAAAAAGCTCAACCACTACAGCATTGACTTTGGAGTTTGTATTTTTTGTGGTAACTGTGTGGAATTTTGTCCAACTAACTGTTTGTCGATGACAGAAGAATATGAGCTTTCCACTTACGATCGTCACGAATTAAACTATGACAGTGTAGCGCTTGGTCGCCTGCCCTACAAAGTCACAAATGACCCAATGGTTACACCACTACGTGAACTTGTTTACTTACCCAAGGGTGTTATGGATCCCCATGACCTGCCTGCTGATGCGCCTCGTGCTGGTTCGCGTCCAGAAGACCTTGTAGAACAAACAGAAAAATAGTCATTAGTCATTGACAACTGACCCTGCGGGTGAATCCTGCGGATACACTACGCGAGCGCCAGTTACTCATGCGCTAGCCTCTCCCCTTGGGAGAAGACCATACTGGCTCACAATTAACAACCGAACAAAGGACAAAAAACAGTGAATCTAGCGGAAGGAGTACAGTTTGTTTCGTTTGGCATATTAGGTGTAATGATGATTGGCGCAGCCATAGGTGTAGTGCTGTTTTCCAACATCGTTTATTCTGCTTTTCTGCTGGGAGGCGTATTCATCAGCATGGCAGGAATGTACTTATTGCTAAATGGTGACTTTGTAGCAGCAGCACAAGTACTCATTTATGTTGGGGCGGTTAATGTGCTGATTTTGTTTGCCATTATGTTGGTGAACAAACGCCAGGATTTTGCACCGCTTCCTAGCGCTGGAGTGCGAAAGATACTCACAGCCATTGTCAGTCTAGGATTATTTGCGCTTTTGAGTACGATGGTATTAGCAACTCCTTGGGCATACTCAACTCCTCCTGTGGCTGGCGAAAGTTCCATAATTTTGATTGGTGAGCATTTCTTCACCGACTTTTTGCTACCTTTTGAACTGGCTTCTATTTTGTTGCTGATGGCAATGGTAGGAGCAATTATTTTGGCGCGTCGTGAGTATTTACCAGAACCATCAACAACTTCAGAATTACCACAAACCATTTTGACTTTGCCAGAACGCCCTAGAGAACTAGTATCTACAAGCATTAAAACTGCATCAAGCGATCCTGATACCCACCGTGGTGGTTCTCGTAGGGAATGAACTAGGGACTAGTGGTCTGTCAATCCAAAAATGACGGGTGAAGGCAGGCAGGGGAAGCAGGGGGAGCAGGGGAAGCAGGGGGAGAAAAGAACTTGATTTTTCTACCATTAACCCAGCAAACTTATTTTGACAGACTACTAGGGAGAAATAATTAATTACTACCTCCTGACAACTGACAACTGACAACTGACAACTGACAACTGACATAAAATTCATGCAACTCCAGTACTTTTTGCTACTTGCAGCAGCTTTGTTCTGTATCGGCATTTATGGTTTAATTACCAGCCGCAACGCTGTGCGGGTGCTGATGTCAATTGAGTTACTACTCAATGCTGTTAATCTGAATTTAATGGCATTTTCCAACTTCCTTGACTCAACATTAATTAAGGGTCAGGTTTTCACCGTATTTGTGATTACCGTGGCAGCTGCTGAGGCGGCGGTAGGTTTAGCGATCGTGCTTGCCATTTATCGCAACCGTGATACCGTCGATATGGAGCAGTTTAATCTCCTGAAGTGGTAATTGCGTGTGCAACTCAAGCAGGTAATCATTGCTTATAAGGCGCGAGATTCCCAGAGTAAAAGCTGGGCAGAACTCTGCGCTAAACAACTAGAAAATCGCGATTGCCAAGTTTTGATGGGGCCTAGTGGGCCTAAAGATAACCCTTATCCGGTGTTTTTGGCTTCCGCTGGTCAACCGATCGATTTGGCTTTAGTACTCGGTGGTGATGGTACTGTTTTAACTAGTGCCAGACATTTAGCCCCAGCTGGTATCCCCATTTTGGGAGTGAACGTAGGTGGTCATCTGGGCTTCCTAACCGAGTCAGTAGATGAGTTTCAAGATACAGAGCAAGTTTGGGATCGGCTGTTTGAGGATCGCTATGCTATCCAGCGGCGGATGATGGTACAAGCAGCCGTGTATGAGGGTCATGGCACAAATTTAGAACCGGTGAGTGAGCGCTACCTTGGTTTGAATGAATTTTGTGTCAAGCCCGCTTCCGCCGATCGCATGATTACCTCAATTCTAGAGATGGAAATTGACGGCGAGGTAGTCGATCAATATGTGGGAGATGGATTGATTATTTCCACTCCTACGGGTTCTACGGGTTACACAGTTTCTGCTAACGGCCCAATTATGCACGATGGTATGGAAGCGATTACCATCACTCCCATTTGTCCCATGAGTCTTTCTAGTCGCCCCTTGGTTTTACCTCCTGGTGTGGTTGTCAGTATTTGGCCTCTGGGAGATTACGATTTGAGTACCAAGTTATGGACAGATGGGGTATTAGCTACTTCAATTTGGCCTGGACATCGTGTTGATGTGCGAATGGCTGATTCTCGGGCTAAGTTTATTATTTTGCGGGAGAACAATTCCTATTATCAGACACTGCGAGAGAAGTTGCTCTGGGCAGGCACTAGGGTTCGCTACACTAATAATCACCGAAATTGATTGATACTTTTCGGAAATTGGTATAACGCCTAAAGCTGGGGTATTCTTGTATCTGGGAATAACTAATACCAAATTGGTAAAGGATGTATTATTTGAAGGGCAGGGTAAGCAATAATTCTATTGTAGTAATCCCTTAACTTGCATCAAATCCAATCCCCGTTCAAAAATTTCATCAATTGGCAACATCTGACCATCATTAGTCATAAATTTATGGTCTTTTGTTGCCCGAATTATCGAACCATCTTCTAAGCAATATTCAAAAACTTCTTGTTGACCACGATTATGCCATTGTGCTATGGGTTGCGTGTAAACATTGCCATTACTATCAACACTGTACACTTTACATTCAATGTTTTTTTCTACAATCTTCCCAATGGGTATTAAGCCATATTCTACTGTCAATACTTCTGTATCATAACTTAAGCAATATTCAGCAAATTTCAACATTTGCTCGAATAACTCATCAGCTACTTGTTTTTTTACCCCATTCTTGGCTGCGCCATCAACAAATTTTTCTCGCTGTTTTTGCATCTCCGAAACTTTCTTTTTACCCATTGCACGGCGTAGCAAATCAGCTTGTCCGAGAGAATATCCGGCCATATCTTGAGCAATTTTCATAATTTGCTCTTGATAGACCATAATTCCGTAGGTTTCATTTAATACTGGTTCAAGACTAGGGCTTTGATAATCAATCGTTTCCCGTCCATGCTTACGGTTAATAAATTTAGGAATTAATCCCGCATCTAATGGGCCTGGTCGGTAAAGTGCCAAAATCGAAGAAATATCTTCTATATTAGAAGGCTTCAAATCTCTTACTATTTGACGCATTCCAGAAGACTCTAATTGAAATATCCCTTCTAATTCACCTGCTTCCAAAAGTTCGTAAGATTTCTGTACATCTTTTGGTAAAGTGCTATGTTCACCTTTAGCTAATATCTTCTGGGCTTTCCTTTCTTGACCTGTAATTTCATCAGGGTCAATACGATAGCCATTAGTTTGTTCAATCAAATCAATAGTTTTTTGAATCAATGTCAAGTTCCGCAAACCCAGAAAATCCATTTTCAACAAGCCCATTGATTCCAGGTCTTCCATGAAATACTGGGTAATCACAGAACCGTCATTATTTCTTTGTAGTGGCACAATTTCATCTAATGGATCAGCAGAAATTACCACACCTGCGGCATGAACACCAAAGGTTTTGTTAGTTCCTTCAATTCGCATTGCCATATCAAGCCAATGGCGGACGTGAGGGTTATTGTCATATCTTTCTTTAAACTCTGGCTCTGGAGTTTCATTAGAAATCATCACCTTGAGTTTAGTGGGTTTACCCCGCACCACAGGAATTAACTTCGCCATTTTATCGGCTTCCCCATAGGGAATATTCAACACTCTGGCGACATCTTTTAAAACAGCTTTAGATGTTAAACGGTTAAAAGTAATAATTTGAGCAACTCTATCTTTACCGTATTTTTCAGTTACATATTCAATAACTTTATCTCGCTTTTCAATACAGAAATCTGTATCAATATCAGGCATAGATTTACGTTCTGGGTTCAAGAACCGCTCGAATAGTAACCCATGATGTACTGGATCAATATTGGTAATTCGCATTGCATAAGCAACCAACGAACCAGCCGCCGAACCACGTCCAGGCCCTACCGGTATATTATTATCTCTAGCAAATTTAATATAGTCCCACACAACTAAGAAGTATTTAGAAAAGCCCATTTGCTGAAGCATTTTAAGTTCATATTCCAATCTTTCCTTGTAGACTGGATCAACTTCGGTGCGGGATTTGCGATTTAACCTTTCTAAAAGTCCTTGCCAAGCTACTTCTTCGGCGTAAGTGTCGGGGGTGTGACCAGAGGGAATGGGAGGAGTAGGAATTTGAGGCTCACCCATAATATGATAAGGCTCAACTTTATCGGCAACTTCTTCAGTAGTAGCTATAGATTCAGTAATGATATCATCTGGCAAATGATCGCGGAATAGCAGCTGCATCTCTTCACCAGATTTGAGATACTCTGTACCGCTGTAACGCATCCGATTATCTTCAATAATTAGCTTGCCAGTTTGAATACATAACAAAGCATCGTGTGCTTCAACGTCAAAGCAAGAGATAAAATGAGAATCGTTGGTAGCAATAAATTTAATTTCTAGTTCTCGCGCAATTTTAACAATTTCTACATTGACAATTCGGTCTTCTTGAGAGCCGTGGTCTTGAATTTCTAGATAAAAATCATCACCAAATACATCTTTGTACCACTTGGCAACTTTACGTGCTGCATCTGGTCTACCACTGAGAATTGCTTGGGGAATTTCACCACCTAAACAAGCACTCGTGACAATCAAACCTTCATGATATTGTTTGAGTAAATCTTTATTGATACAAGGGCGAGAAAAAATTCCTTTACCTTGCACACCCTGGAGATGAGAAATAGTGGTTAATTTAACTAAATTTTTGTAACCTTTAGTATTTTTAGCTAAAACGACTTGATGATATTTAGGACGGCGTTCTTGTTTTTCAATATCGCCGTTGATGATATACATTTCGTTGCCAATAATTGGCTTAATATTTTTACTGCGGCAAATCTTGACTAATTCTACAGCTCCGTACATGACACCATGATCGGTAAGGGCGATCGCTTTAATTCCCAATGCGATCGCACGATCAACCAACTCTGGCAACTGACTTGCTCCATCGAGCAAACTGTAGTCACTATGAATATGTAAAGGCACAAAGGACATATATGTCTCCAACCACAAGCCAAATATATCTCTGAGGGTATCCCTGATGAATACCCCTTTGAGCAAGATTTTGTATAGCACCGGGATCTTAGATTAACTTGTTTGCGGAAATTTCACTTCCGAAACAGATGTTTTAATAGTCACATTGATTAAGTTACCCTGCATCCAGCAATGAGCCAAACAGAGAGCAATAACTCGCCTGAAGGCTCTTTGCACCTTAGCTACGCCGCTGATTTTGGTAGCGGTACTGCATACTTTTCTCAATCGGTTCTTCGACAGCAACAATGCCGAATTCTTAATTCCCCGAAGGGGTTGACCGTTAGTGCATTATTAGACAGCAAAAAGCCACGTTCCTTAGACGAGGCTTTGTTTGCATTTAAATTCAGTGCAGCAGTATTTGAAAATCTAATGCTGTTGAGGTCCCTTAGCGTCACATTCCTTAGTCCAGCAACGTTTAAGAAGTTTAATTCGCCAACCCTGGGCAAAGCGGCGAGGATTCAATTCTAATTGAGAATCGCGACTAAACAAGGGTTGGTTCAGATACTGCCAAATAGGAAATTTAATTTTTTTGTTTTGTGCGGTCATAGGAGGAACAAATTAATATGAAAGCGTGGCAGCAGTAGTTGGCATTTTGTGTAAGAATTGCCAGATACTGATTTTCTAGTTAAAGATGACATTTTACTGATTCAGTTGTCTTGGTGACAATTGCGGAATCTTACTGAAATATTTCTGCCAAATCCGCTAGACTAACCGTTAAGTGAAAAGTTCCCAATTAATTATTAACTACCAAAAGCCCGTAGATATACGGTAAATGGTATTAGGCTAATTTGATCAATTTGAAAAAATAATGTAACAGATAGACAATTGTAGAGACGCGTTATGACGCGTCTCTAGCAAAGATTTGTTGCAATTATGAATTGAATTGGTATGAGGACAGACAGCAAGTAAGGTAAGCTGTTGCGTATTTAATTTGTATATGAAACGCGGGCAAGATGCCCGCACTACAATAAATAAGAGAGGTATTGAAAACCTATCTCTCCCCTTTGAGGAAAGAGGTAAAAATTGTAACTTACTCAAATGAAAGCCGCTACAACTTTCTAGTAATGAGTACCTGTTTTGCGATGGTTAATGGCAGTAACTGCATCAGGTTGAATTAATTTACCGTTGTCAACAGTTGCATATACTACCCAGTGATCGCCACATTCCATGCGTTGGCTGACCGAACATTCCACATAAGCTAGAGCATCGGTGATTACAGGACAGCCATTATCTGCGACTGTGGTACTAAAGTTGGCAAACCGATCTTCTCCTGGGGCAAAGTTTTTGCGGAAATGCTTCATGTAGTCTAAATGATTGCCATCAGCCAGGATATTTATGGCAAATTTACCCCCTGGATACATGAGGGATTCTATTGCTCGATCTTTGGCGATCGCCACAGTTAAACCAGGTGGGTTGAAGGTTGCCTGTGATACCCAAGCGCCTAGCATCCCAGTAGAAACTTCTCCCTGTTTGGCGGTAATCACACACACCGAACCAACAATTCTACCCACGGCTTGTTCTAAAGGAGTAGCAGATTGTTGTGGTACACGTACTTTTTTAGCTTTTTTCAGTGTTTGGGCAAAGTCAGTACCGACTTCTTCACAGAATTTGAGAGTAACATCGTCAGGCTTAAACTTCACCTTCAAACTCTCAAATCCAAAGCGGTATCCTGCATCCCGCAGTTTACCTTCAATCATGTCTAGTGCTTCGCCACTCCAGCCGTAGGAACCAAACACCCCAGCTAGTTGATTGTTGTCACCAATGGTTAACACGATACCCAAAGCAGTATGAATAGGAGTAGGTGCATGGCCGCCGATAGTTGGAGAGCCGATAACAAAGCCATCCGAATGTTCTACAGCAGCGCGGATTTCATCGGGTGAGGCAAATTCGCAGTTAATAGAATGGACTGCGACTCCTCCCTTGGTTAGCCCCAAACCCATCGCCTGTGCTAGGGTTGCTGTATTACCATAAGCTGAGGCATAAAGTAGAGCTACAGAAATTTCTCGATCTCTTTGAGAACGGCTCCATTCTCCATAAGCTTTGGTGAGTTCGATTAAGCCAGTGCGTACTAAAGGCCCGTGACCAACAGCATACATTCTCACCTGTAAATCTGATATTTTCTCCAAAGCCGCTTCCACATGGGTCGCTTGGGGAGCCATCAGACAGTTGTAATAGTAGCGCTGGTCTTCCTTAAATGATTCCCAGTTCTCATCAAAAACTTCATCGCTACAAATATGACTACCGAAGAGTTTATCTGTGTAAAGAATTTGGGTTTGCTGGTCATAGGTACAAAGTCCTTCTGGCCAACGAGGACTAGGAATAGGCAAGAATTTTAAAACATGACCCTTGCCTAAATCTAAAGTTTCTTTCCCCCGCATTACCAAAACGTTCAGCGTGTGATCTGGGAAAGCGTTACGTAAATATGTAGCGCTAGGCAAAGAACAGACAAAAGTTAGTTGTGGTGCCAGTTCGAGAACAGCTTTGAGAGTTGGAATGCGGTTGGGACTAAAATGACCAAGGATCACATAATCCAACTTTTTCAAGTTCAAGGTCTGCTGCAACGCCTCTAGATAAATTTCGGTGAAGCTTTCAGCTGGTGGGTCAATAATTGCAGTTTTATCACCTTCAATTAAATAGCAATTGGAGGTAGTACCTCTTTCTAATGCGTATTCAATTTCAAACCGCAAACGTGACCAACTACGTGCTTTGAGGATTTTAGTATTTGTAGCAATGGGGAGAACTTGTACGTCACGGGGTTTGGAATCGGTCATAGATTTTCGTTGAAGTGTAGAAAAAAAATGGAAAAACCGGGTAGACTTTGCCCAGTTTTTAGCCGATTGAATAAAGCCAGTCAGGGAATTTAAGAAGCTCATGAGAGTTGTGAAATGCTGGCGGTGAAGAAGCAGGGGAGCAGGGAGCAGGGGGTAAGAAAAGTGTGGGAAGTGTGGAAAGAAAGATTATGAACAAATTCAAGACATTCTTCACTCCCCTCTGCACCCCGCACCCTGCACCTCTGCCTCTTCTTCCCTATGCCCCATTAGTAGTAATTACCTACTTTGCGATGGCGAACTGCTGTTAGTGCATCGGGTTTAGAAACACGACCTTCTTGGACGGTGCAGTATACAAGCCAATGGTCGCTACACTCCATGCTGCTTTGCACTTCACATTCCATGTATGCCAAAGCTTCTGTCAGAATTGGGGAACCATTTTTTGCGGTTCGGGTTTTTACACCGGCAAATCGGTCAGCGCCTGGATGTAAGCGCTTGAGGAAATGTTTTTTGAGTTCTTGATAGTTTCCTTCTTCCAAGACATTCAGGACGAAGCGATCGCCTGCTTGCATCAAGGAATCAATGGCGCGGTCTTTGGCGACGGCAATTGTAAATCCTAAAGGTTGCAAACTCGCTTGCGATACCCAAGAAGCTAACATGGCACTTGACACATCACCTTTTTTGGTGGTGACAATGTACAGTCCGCTGCTAATCCGTCCCAGCGCTTTTTCCATGTTCACATCAAGAGACTTGATTTGCTTGATGTTGCGTTCGCGTACTAACAATTGTCCCAAGTCTGTACCCGCCTCTTGGCACAACTGAAATGTACTTGCAGTGGGAGCTTCTTTAATCCGAATCGCTGGGAAGGCTTCTTTTACACCCAGGTCGATAAATTTTCTGCGAATAGTATCGACGGGTTCATCATCTCCGCCGTAACATTCAAATAGCCCAACTAATTGCTTGTCTTTGGCAACTGATAGTAGGGAGCTGATACCAGCTTGAGCAGCTACAGCCGTACTTGGAGGCATCCCAATAATGATGCCAGCTGCTCTACCTGCGAGTTCTTGAATTTCTTGCAGTCCAGCGGTGCTGAGATCGATAACTTCTATGGCAACTCCAGTTTTTTGGATGCCTTCTGCGATCGCCATACCCAACTGATCGCCATACCCGTATTCGGAAACATAGAACAAGCCGACGGTGGTTTCTGCTTTAGCTTGTTTTTGACTCCAACTGTCGTAGCACCCAGTTAGCACATCTAGATGATGATGCAACAAAGGGCCGTGACCGTTGGCGATAATGTTAATCTTGCCAAGTTCGCTCATTCTCTTCATGGCATTCAACAAAGAACGAGCGTTAGGCCCCATCAGACAATCATAGTAAAATCTAAAGTCAGCTTCGATCGCTTCTAAGTCTTCATCAAAGGTACGATCGTCACAGAAGTGCATCCCAAAAGCATCGCAGGTGAAGATAGTTTGGGTTTTGCGATCGTAGCTAAAGATAGTGTCAGGCCAGTGCAGGTTAGGCGCACTCACGAACTCGATTTCGTGTCCCTTGCCAATATCAATGCGATCGCCACTTTTCACAATCCGCTTAGAGAAGGGATCGTGTACCAAACCTTCCAAAAACTGAAGCGCAATTTTGGAAGCCAATACAGTTGCTCTAGGAGCTAACTGAAGCACATCTTCCACTAAGCCGCTATGGTCTGGCTCTGTGTGGCTGACAATAATGTAATCAATAGTCTTGAGGTTTACCAGACCTTTAAGTGTGTCTAAATACAGTTGACGAAACTTCTGGTGAGAAGTATCAATCAAAACTGTTTGTTCGCCCCTAATTAGATAGGAATTGTAAGTCGTACCGTTTTGCAGTCCGAACTCGATATCGAAGCGATCGCGATCCCAGTCGAGAGAGCGAATCGCCGTTGTGTTAGGGGCAATTTCTACAGTCTGTATAGTTAGCCGATGCTGAACATTTTCTGCGATCGCTACCATTCTTCGTCTCCGAGCGCAAATTAATAGTATTGTTTCTCTGCCCCCATTGTGCCTATAAATAATTTTTAAAGTTGTTATAAAGATGATATTTCGCAAAAATCAAGTTGTATCAATTGTTGCTCTTTTTTAGCATTCTTTTTAACTCCAAAAATCTACTAAAAGTTAATTTCGTTAAAAGTATTACGTTGAAAAAATTGATATTTATTAGCATAATGTAAAATCCTCAATTCATCATACACATCTTGTTTCTCTGACAAGATTTTTGTAATAAAAAATATAAATTATCTATGATGCTAAGGCTAAATTCTATTGATTGTCAGGTCTAATACCATTTCCAAAAATCTTTGCAGTAACTGAATTAGCTTTAGGGGCGTACAACTGTACGTCCGTACTAATATTGGATTTTTAAGTATATTCACGCCTGCAAAATATGGAATGCATCGTTATGGTTGCCATACAGGTTAAACTTTTTATATAAAATTATGACTTCACTGAGATCCACCACAAATTATACCTACGATGCCAACGGTAAACTCATATCTGAGAACATTGACTCTGATGGGAATGGCATCGCAGATTCAGTCATAACTTACCGCTATAACCGTATATCTGAAAGCTTTGATAATGATGGTGATGGTATTACTGACAGCAGCAAAGTCTATAGCTATGATGTCAACGGCAATCTAGCATCCGAAAGCTATGATACTAACGGCGATGGCGTAGCTGATAGTATCAATACTTATAGCTATGATGCTAACGGCAACCTGACATTTGTAGCTGATGACAACAATGGTGATGGGATAGCTGAGTCTATTACTACCTTAAGTTACGATATCAACGGTAACAAGTTATCCGAAAGCGTTGACAATAATAACGACGGTACACCTGATTTTGTCTATAGCTATAGTTATGATGTCAAAGGCAACCTGACATCTGAAAAATACGATAACAATGGCGACAGTATAACAGACTCGGTTACCACTTATACCTACGATACTAATGGCAATCGGACATCTGAAGAATACGATAACAATGGCGACGGTATAACAGATTCAGTTAATACTTATACCTACGATATTAATAGTAACCGGATATCTGAAAGCTTTGATGACGATCGCAACGGCACTATTGACCGCATTAACACTTATACTTACGATGTTGACGGTAACAAAACATCCGAAAGCTTTGATAACAATGGTGATGGCATTGTTGACCAAATTAACACATACACTTACGATGCTAACGGTAATAAAATATCCGAAAGCTATGACTACAACGGTGATGGCATAGCTAATAATATCAACACTTATACCTACGATGCCAACGGCGATCGCATATCCGAAAGCTTTGACTACGATGGTGATGGCATAGCTAATAATATCAACACTTATACCTACGATGCCAACGGCGATCGCATATCCGAAAGCTATGATAACAACGGCGACGGTACAGTTGATAAAATCTATACCTATAATTACAATACTGCTCGTAATTTGACATACCTAGGTATTGATTACAATGCTGATGGTCAGGCTGACTATACCAGCACTTATACATATAATGCCCAGGAAAACTTGATATCTATAGTCGTTGATAGCAATAGTGATGGCAAAGTTGATAGTGTCACTGACTATACCTACGATGCCAAGGGTAACAAGACATCAGAAAGCTATGATAGCAATGGTGATGGCAAAGTTGATAGGGTCACTAAATACACCTACGATGCTAGTGGCAACTTAACAACCATAATTAATGACAACAATGGCAATGGTCAGGCTGATAAAATCACTAGCTATACCTACGATGCCAAAGGTAACAAAACATCCGAAAGCTATGATCATAATGGCGATGGTCAAGCTGATAAAATCACTAATTATACTTTTGATGCCTACAGTAATCTAACATCTATTAGCTATGATTACGATGGCAACGGTGAGGCTGAAACTACCACCAAATACAGCTATGGACGTACTAGCGCTAGCTATATTAATGCTACATCTGATGCAGTCACCACTTACATCTATAATGCCAATGGTCAGTTAATATCTGAGCGAATTGATCATGATAATAATGACGGCACTATAGATGCAATCACAAATTACAGCTACGATACCATTGGTCAGTTAATAACCAAAAACTTTGATAGAAATAACGACAGTATCGTTGATGAAATCACTACCTACAGCTACAGCATTAATGGTAAACTGACATCAGAACAAATTGACCAAAATAATGACGGCATTATAGATGCAATCACAAATTACAGCTACGATACCATTGGTCAGTTAACAACCAAGAATTTTGACAATAATAATGACAGTATCGTTGATGAAACCACCACATACATTTACGATGCCAACGATAATCTTATATCGGAATACATCGACAATAATAACGATGGTGTCAATGATACTCTTGTCAGTTACATTTATGATGACAAAGGTCAACTCATGTCTAAATCTATCAATGATGATTTAGTACAGGGTTTGACTCTCTACGGCAAAAGAGGAAACGACAAACTCATTGGTGGTGCTGGTAATGACAAACTCTACGGTCTTAGTGGTAATGACACCTTAATTGGTGGTGCTGGCGCTGATGTCTTGACTGGTGGGCATGGTCGCGATAAATTTAGTTTTCAACATCTAACAGATTCCTTGCTGTCTAATTTTGATGTGATTAAGGATTTCAATATCTGTTTAGATACTATTGATAGGCCAAAAGCAGTTTCAGCCGCTAAAGTTGCCAATCTCGGCAAAATTAACACCTTAACTGAGTCTGAAATCCAAAACTTATTAAACAAATCTACTTTTGCTGTAAACAGGGCGGCGACGTTTAGCTTAGGTATGGATAATGAGCAGCGTACATTCTTGGCTCTCAATGATTCTACCAAAGGATTTTCAGCCACAACTGACGCGATTATTGAGATTACTGGGTTCAGAGGAAACTTAACTTCGCTGTCGATTGTTTAACAATTACGAATTACGTATTATTCTCTCAAGTATTACCTGTATCTGTTCAGCATCCGGTGATTTTAACTTCTGCAAAATCTCTAAAGCTGGTTGCAAATAGGATATGGCTTTGGTGTATTCACCCTGTTGTTCTGCCAAATATCCTAGCCACTATAATTAGTGCTTTGTTGCAAGCAGGCTTCTAACTTCATCAAACTCAGGGCATAATTAATATGCAGATCCGCTTCATTTAAAATGCGAACAATTGCGGGAATTAATGATAAAATCATCAGCCAACATGCAGTGGTGTTGACTGTTGAAGAATTAAAAGCACGAGTTGCAGAAGTTGGCGTTACAAAAGTTGCTAAAGAAGTTGATGTAATTACCACTGGCACTTTCGAGCCAATGGAATCAAGTGGTGCAATTATCAATCTTGGACATACTGACCCCCCAATCAAAATCCGCCGTTGCTGGATAGATGGCGTTCCAGCGTACTCTGGTTTTGGAGCAGTAGATTTATATTTAGGTGCGAGTTGTGCTGTGGATGTGATGGATGGTGAAGAAGTTCGAGAACGCGGCGGCGGTCATGTCATAGAAGATTTGATAGCGGGTAAACCTGTACACATCAGAGCGCAAGGACAAGTAACTGATTGCTACCCACGAGCAACTTTTGAAACAACCGTTACTCGTGACACCATCAATCAGTTTTATTTATTCAATCCGCGCAATCTCTACCAAAATTTTATTGTGGGGGTAAATGGAGGCGATCGCCCACTTTTTACTTATCTTGGCCCTTTACAACCGCGTTTGGGCAACGCTGTTTACTCGAATGCTGGTGCTATTTCCCCCTTACTCAACGACCCCGATTTGCAACTTGTTGGCATTGGCACACGAATTTTTTTAGGTGGCGGTATTGGTTATGTCGCCTGGGAAGGTACTCAACACTTCCCCTTACAAAAGCGTTTAGCTAACCATGTACCGATTGGGCCGGCTGCGACTTTAGCTTTAATTGGTGATGCCAAACAAATGGATACTCGTTGGGTGCGGGGTTGTTACTTCAAAAGCTATGGGCCTTCGTTGATGCTGGGTGTAGGTGTTCCACTGCCGGTGTTAAACGAAGAAGTAGTTGAACGCTGTGCAGTTCAAGACAAAGATTTAGTAGCGCCGATAGTAGACTTTTCCATTCCCCGGCGCGTCCGTCCGACATTTGGTTTGGTGAGTTACGCCCAACTCAAGTCTGGGCGTATCACCATTGAGGGCAAAACAGTACGAACAGCTCCTTTAGCAAGTTTGTTTTTTTCTCGGCAAATCGCCCAAGAGTTAAAACAATGGATTGAAGCAGGTACTTTTACCCTCACAGAACCAGTTGCTCCAATTCCGATGGAGCGATCGTTTCTCCCTCAAGATCGCTGGACGGATTTTTGATCTAGGGGCTAGGAAAGAAGCAGGGGAAGCAGGGGAAGCAGAGGGAGATGAAGAAAATAATAACCTATTCCCTGTTGCCCCATGCCCCATGCCCCATGCCCTATTCCTGAGTCGGTTTTGGTCGTTTGATGATGGGTTTAGGAGTGGGCGCTTTCGGTACAGGCTTTGACACCGCAGAGGAATCGCCGGCTGTTTTCTTGACGGGACGTGGAGTTTCTCCATTGCGTCTGGGGGGAAATGGTTTCCTTCCACCAGCACCGCCGCCACGAGGGCCACCTTTGAATGGGGGTCGGCGTTTTTTGGGCAAATCAGCGATCGCTTCAGCTTTTTCTACGACCAATACATCAGCTTCTCGCTTGGCTTGGAAGTCCCAAAATTTACCCACGGCTTTGGTAGTCAGCACACCGCGCAGTTTCAACTTAAAATATTTGGGCTTGTCAGTTGTCTTGCGGGGAGCCTGCTTAATTTTGACAACTAAGCTCTTGGCGTCAAAAGACTGAAAGACTACTTCACCACGAACGGAAAAACCACCATCAGGAATATCTGATGAGGGTGCAACATCACTTGCAGTATCCTCGAGGTTCTCGGTTACATGATCATCGGGTGTCTGTAATTCTTGTGAATCCGAATCTTGCTCGTCCTCATCTGTTGACTGTTTAGCCAGATTTTCTGGCTCCCAAACACCAACAATTTGGATGTGCAAGGTGTCGTTTTCTTGTCTTGTGCGGGGATAAACTACCCACAGATGATCTTTTTCTAGGTCTAGATGATTCTTGACTAAGCTCATAATCCGACCAAGGAGGACGGCGTTGAGTTCTACACCATCTGCGGTCAGCAATGTACCTTGAGTAAATTGTTCGCTGCTAGCACAATAGCGACCACGAACTAACCCGATAGCTCGGTACTGCATCGGTTCACTGGGAGGCGGAATCGGTTGTTGCCGATTGGCTAAGTTCCCATCGGAGGAAGTATCGCTAGGATTAACTGGCAAATTTTCAGGCTGAGAGGACTGATCTGCTACTGTATGAACATTAGCGGCAGTTTCGGTGTTGGTTTTAGGTTGGTCGGAGGCAGAAGAATTGGAAGATTCAGGCGAAGGCATCAGGTCGGAATTCATAAAAACTCCTTGCGGCGGAGACACATCCCATTGTGGGATTTTACAGTTGAAAAGAGCGTTTGTGCGGAGTAAAGAAGGTACATTAACTTTTTACAAAGTCGCACCAGAGCGCCCTACACAATCTTAAAGACGCTAAATCTGGATTTGTACACAAAAGAAGATGTACATTTAGCGCCTTAACAGTAGTTTTCGGAAGCATATCATAGCTACAATTCTGACGGCTCCTCCTAAAGTCATCACTTACTTTAGCAGTGTGAATAGTTATTTGTTATAAAATTCACAGACACTTGGCGGTATTCCGCAAAGTTTTAGAAATTTTTAGCTTTCCAATTTGAGTAAATGATAATCTCATTAGAGTTCTGGAGAAGTACAAAACTGTGTCTCAACCACGCAACCGCTGGATAGTTCAGGTCATTTTGGCGCTGGCAATTCTCGTTTTTGTGGGTATTTCGGTGCTTCCCATCATAGGAGCATTTAACAATACACCTTCCACCAACCAGAATAATGCTAGCACTCCAGGAAGTTTAGCTTCCTCTGACCAAAAATCGAAATTGCAAGACGAAGTACGGGGTTATGAACTGGTTTTGCAACGAGAACCAGAAAATCAAACGGCTTTGAAAGGTTTATTACAAGCACGGCTACAACTATTAAGTTTAAAACAAGGAGATATTCAAGGGGTAATTGAACCTCTAGAAAAGCTAGCTAAGTTGAATCCAGACAGGACAGAGTATGGGGTACTACTAGCTCAAGCGAAACAGCAAATTGGCGACAAAGAAGGAGCCGCCCAAGCTTATCGCTCTATTTTAGACACTAAACCTGGTGACTTGAAAGCTCTACAGGGAATGGTGGCTCTGCTGATAGATCAGCAACGCCCAGAAGCAGCTATTGGCTTGCTGCAAGAAACACTCTCGAATGCAGCCCAAGCAAATACAATTCAGCCGGGAAGTGTAGATACAGTTGCTGTACAAGTGCTATTGGGAACTGTTCAGGCTTCCCAAAAACGCTATCCTCAAGCGATCGCTGTATACGACCAAGCAATTAAGAAAGCTCCCAAGGATTTCCGCCCTGTTTTGGCAAAAGCCATGCTCCTGAAGGAACAAGGCAAAATTGATGAAGCAAAACCTTTGTTTGATAGTGCCTCAGCTTTAGCTCCTGCCCAATATAAAGACGAAATTAACAAAGCAGCAACTGTCTCTCCTACTCCTAGTCCTGCTGTATCCCCTGCACCCTCACCAGAAAGTACTCCCAAGTAAATGACTTACTGGCGTGGCAAGGTTAATTTAGTGCTTTAGATGAGATCAAATAAACCGCCGATAAACGAGGCAGTGCGTTGGTGAGGCAGTCCGGTCTTTTCCCAAAGGGAGCCACTGCGGTCTTCTCCCTACAGCCCTTCTCCTTTAGGAGACGCTACGCTTAGCTTGCTTAAGCGCAGGGGAGGGGTACGGGCATCCTACGGCAGGCGTTAGCCTCTCCCAAAAAGAGAAGGGAGACGCTAGCAAAGCGCGAGTCAGCGAGCGTCTGGGGTTTCCCCAAGCTACGGTGTACACACAAGTCTTGAAATCCCACCTCAAACTTAGTTTCGTTGCCCTAGCCCTAAAATTAGCGGGATAAATGGAGTTTCCAGTTGCCTAAAGTTTGGGTATTTATGGGGCTAAAAGAGTTGAAACCTTTGCGGCCTATACTTGTGTGTACATGGTAGCCTATGCCCCAAGCGGCGGAATGTTTCAAATTCAAATTCATATTATAGATGTTATGTTAATAGTCAATAACCTTACACATGACTCATCACCAAAAGCTACTGAAAGTTTCCACTACTGGCAAATCTTTTTACAACATCACTGCAAAAGTTGCAGCCATAGTTGCTGAGTCGGGAGTAGAAACTGGGCTTTGTACTTTATTTTTGCGTCACACTTCAGCTAGTTTAGTAATCCAAGAAAACGCTGATCCTGATGTACTTGTAGATCTAGCTAACTTTATGGCAAAACTTGTGCCAGAATCAGGCAAATACATCCACAATGCTGAAGGTGCGGATGATATGCCAGCACATATCCGCACAGCCCTTACCCATACTTCTGAACATATTCCTATCAATCGCGGTCACTTGGTACTAGGAACTTGGCAGGGAATCTATATTTGGGAACATCGCCAGCGCAACCAGATGAGAGAGTTGGTTGTCAATATTTGGGCTTAGCGATTTTTATTTTGGGAGGTTTGTACTCAACTAGAAGTTGTCAATGCAGTTTTCGCCTGGGAATGTAACAACAAACCATATTCCAATCCCTCTACCACTGCTTGATAAGAAGCTGCCAAGATGTTAGTCGAAACACCTACAGTCGTCCATCGTTGATAACCATTACCTGATTCTGCTAGTACGCGGGTTTTCGCCGCTGTGCCTGTATGTCCGTCAAGAATCCGTACTTTGTAATCTGTCAACTCAAAAGTGGCAATTTGGGGGTAAAAATTTACTAATGCCTTGCGTAAGGCGGCATCCAACGCTGCAACAGGGCCGTTACCTTCTGCTGCTTCCAAAATATTATTACCGCTGACGGCTACTTTGACCGTGGCTAGGGCATTGTTAGTTTCTTTGCCCTCAACCAAGTCACAGTGAACTTGAAAGCCTTTGATTTCAAAGAACTGTTGACGACCGCCTAAAGCTTCATACATTAACAAAGCAAAACTAGCCTCTGCTGCTTCAAATTGATATCCTTCACTCTCTAAATCTTTGAGGCGCTGGAGAATTTGTCGGGCTTGTGGGGTTTGTTTATCAAGTTCAATCCCAAAAGTACGGGCTTTCGCTAAAACATTGCTGAGTCCAGATTGTTCGGAAATGACGATGCGGCGATGATTACCTACTTGTTCTGGTTGAATGTGTTCGTAAGTTAAGGGATTACGTTCTACTGCTGAAACATGAATACCGCCTTTATGAGCAAAAGCCGAACGTCCTACAAAGGGTGCATGTTCATCAGGAGCAAGGTTTACTACTTCACTGACGAAGCGACTAACTTCTGTAAGTTGATTTAGCTGGTGTTCTCCGATACAACTGTAACCTAGCTTCAGTTGTAAATTGGGTATTAACGAACAGAGGTTAGCATTACCACAACGTTCACCATAACCGTTAATTGTACCTTGTACCATTCTTGCCCCTGCCATCACGGCAGCTAAGGCATTAGCCACCGCCATATCCGAATCATTATGAGTATGGATTCCGATTTGGGGAATTGTCATTGGTTCTTGACTAACGAGAAATGACAAATGATTATTGACTGCTTGAACGGATTGGCTAACTTCGTGGGGCAAAGTACCGCCATTTGTATCACAAAGTACTAGCCATTCAGCACCAGCTGCGATCGCAGCTTCTAATGTCTGTAAAGCATAACCCTGATTGTGCTTATAGCCATCAAACCAGTGTTCTGCATCATAGATCACGCGTCGTCCTTGGGAGCAAAAATACTCGACAGTATCGTGGATCATGGCCAAATTTTCTTCTAAAGTCGTCTTGAGACTTGCTGTGACGTGTAAATCCCAAGATTTGCCAAAAATTGTCACCCAGCGTGTACCCGCAGTCAAGATAGCTTGTAGCATCGGCTCGTTGGCAACATTGGTGTTGGGTCGTCGAGTTGAACAAAATGCCACAATTTCTGCTTGTTTAAGCGGATCTTCTTGCAATTGCCAGAAAAACTGAACATCCTTAGGATTAGCACCCGGCCAACCACCTTCAATAAAAGGAACTCCCAATTGATCGAGTCTTTTGGCAATGCGTAACTTATCTTCTATAGAAACTGATAACCCTTCGCGTTGAGTACCATCCCGTAATGTGGTGTCATAGAGCCAAAGTTGAGGTGAGAGATTTGTGGTCATAAGACAGGGACTTTCGAGACAACTTTTAAGGCAATGTGCCAAGATACAACAAGCCAGCTTGGCAATTTAAGAAAAATGCCCAAGATAATAACTCAAGAAAAAACAATTGAGTGCGATCGCGGAGTTAATTTACGCAGAATTTTGCTGCAAAATGGTATTGACCTCTACAATGGCAATGCTAAGGTAATAAACTGTCGGGGAATTGGCAGTTGTGGTACTTGTGCGGTCAAGGTAGATGGTGAAGTATCTGCGGCGAATTGGCGTGACAAAGCGCGGCGGTCGCTTCCTCCCCATTCTCCGATAAGAGACCTGCGTTTAGCCTGTCAAACTCAGGTTATAGGCGATGTGATAGTGACAAAATTTGACGGATTTTGGGGTCAAGGTTCTCAATTAGTATAGAAATCAGAAGGTTAGGTTAGAAAGGAGACAAATAATATGGGTAGATGGACACCGCTAATTCTGATGGCTGGAGGCTTGGCAATTTTGCTAGGTACATTACTAGGCATCAACTTTCCTATGGGAGAGCAACGAACTGCTAGTAACACTCCCAGTGGCAGAAAATCACAAGTTCTCCCAGCTAATATTAATGTTAATAGCTCTGCTCCTAATAGGAATAGGGGTAATAATACCGCAAATGAAGGTAGGAGTGGTGTTGCTCAAGAGAATTTCAACACTAATGAAGATACAAATAGCACTGCCGAAGACAATGGTAGTTCTACTGAAGGTAGGACTAGTGTTGCCCAAAATAACACTCCTAGCGATTCATTTTCATCTCCTGACAGTACAACAGACACGTCATCAAGTGACAATAATCAGGGCAATGAACCGATTCGGGCATTGTGGTAGGGGTTAGTTACGAGTTATTTAGTTATGAGTTATGAGTTATGAGTTATTAGTTATGTACTAATAATAATTGTCTAATGATTAATAACTCATGACTAATGACTAGTGATATTTTAATTATTGGTGGCGGCGTTATTGGCTTAGCGATCGCCATTGAACTTAAACTGCGCGGGGCAAACGTCACCGTGCTTTGCCGCGATTTCCAAGCTGCTGCCACTCATGCTGCTGCTGGGATGTTAGCACCAGATGCGGAAAATATCCCAGATGACGCAATGGGTTTTTTGTGTAGGCGATCGCGTTCATTATATCCAGAGTGGACGCGCAAATTGGAAGAATTGACCAGTTTAAATACTAGTTACTGGCCTTGTGGCAGCTTAACACCCATTTATGAACAGGAAAAGAAGAATAATGCTTCTTTGCTTCCATCCTCGCGTGAATCGCCTGCTTACTGGTTAGATCAAGCTGCAATTCATCAATATCAGCCAGGATTAGGGCAAGAAGTAGTTGGTGGCTGGTGGTATCCAGAAGACGCACAAATTGACAATCGCGCCTTAGCAAATGTACTTTGGACTGCGGCTGAGTCTGTTGGTGTTGAACTCAAAGACGGCATTACAGTAGAAGCATTTTTACAGCAACAGGGACAAGTCATCGGCGTACAAACCAGCGCTGGAGTTATTCATGGTGGTCACTATGTCTTAGCCACAGGTGCTTGGTCAAATGAATTATTACCACTACCTGTGCAACCTCGAAAAGGGCAAATGCTGAGTGTGGGAGTACCGGAATTTGTACCAGAATTGCCTTTAAAGCGGGTTTTGTTTGGAGAGGATATTTATATCGTACCTAGACGCGATCGCGTCGCGTCTCCAAAAAAGATATGTTCTATCATCATTGGCGCAACCAGTGAAGATGTCGGCTTTACCCCCGATAATACCCCCGCAGGTATTCAAACTTTACTCCAACAAGCTATTCGCTTATATCCCCAATTACAGGATTATCCCATCCAAGAATTGTGGTGGGGATTTCGCCCAACTACTCCCGATGAGTTACCTATCCTTGGCACTAGCCATTGTCATAATTTAACCTTGGCCACAGGTCATCACCGCAATGGTATTTTGCTTGCGCCTGTAACCGCAGCATTGATTGCCGATTTCATCTGGGAACAAAAGTCTGACCCGTTATTATCTCATTTCCATTATTCTCGCTTCCATACTCAATCATCTACTTCCATGCTGACCCACTCTACCAATTTCACCAACGGACATCGTTCTTCTATATCCCCGCAAAACTCTTATACAGACGTGATTAATCGCGTCTGTACTCTGGACTCTCCACTGATTATTGCTGGCAAAACCTTTCAATCACGCCTAATGACAGGAACAGGTAAATATCGCACCATTGAGGAAATGCAGCAAAGTATTGTTGCTAGTGGTTGTGAGATTGTCACTGTAGCGGTGCGGCGGGTACAAACGAAAGCAGCAGGACATGAGGGTTTAGCAGAAGCACTAGATTGGACAAAAATTTGGATGTTGCCCAATACCGCCGGTTGTCAAACCGCAGAAGAGGCAATTCGTGTGGCTCGTTTGGGGCGAGAAATGGCGAAATTATTGGGACAGGAAGATAACAACTTTGTCAAGCTAGAAGTGATACCTGATCCTAAGTATTTACTTCCCGATCCAATTGGCACATTGCAAGCCGCAGAACAATTAGTTAAAGAAGGTTTTGCTGTATTGCCCTACATCAATGCTGACCCGATATTAGCCAAACGTTTAGAAGATGTCGGCTGTGCAACAGTGATGCCTTTAGCTTCACCCATTGGTTCAGGACAAGGGCTGAAAACAACTGCTAATATCCAGATCATCATTGAAAATGCTGGTATACCAGTGGTAGTAGATGCTGGCATTGGTTCGCCATCAGAAGCCGCCCAGGCGATGGAATTAGGGGCAGATGCCTTATTGATTAACAGCGCGATCGCTCTAGCTCAAAATCCCGCAGCAATGGCTCATGCCATGAATTTAGCAGCAATCGCCGGACGCTTGGCATATCTTGCCGGCAGGATGCCAATGAAAGACTATGCAAGTGCCAGTTCACCACTCAGCGGTACTATAGCAGGGGACAGGTGACAGGGGCCAGGTGAGTCCAGCACTGCGTTCGCGTAGCGTCTCGTAGAGAACAGAAGTGCCTT
>JAYGHB010000097.1:0-105012 GCA_034931985.1 Halotia wernerae UHCC 0503 | reverse complement strand
AAAGTTCTCATGATGTTCTTGTACCACAAAATATACTATTTTGGAGATGTCTATTGAAGTACCCCGTAGTAATCAGTTTACGCCAGATGCACTCCAAGCCATCGTTCAACGCATTAGTTTTGGAGACTTGCCATGAAAGTTACTATCAAAGATAGTCAAATTCTCAAAACTGTTAACCCTGATGCTATCCAGGCACACTTGCAAGCAACAGGTTGGCATGAAACAGGGCGTATATATAATAATGCTGGGGCAATTTGGCGAATAAAAAAAGATGCCGCCGATGAATATGAAATTTTGCTACCTCTTCAACATAATTTAGGAGATTTTGCAGAAAGAATTAGCGATATATTAAAAACATTAGAGATAGTAGAAAATCGTAACCAAGTTGATATATTAAGTGAATTTATTACCAAATATCCCAATTTCACCGTACAAGGTGTGGTTATGCAAATTCCCACTCCTCACATTGATAACCTGAGTGGCGAAATTACTTTACTATGTACAGTTTTTGATAAATTGCAAGAAATTAAAACTGAATTAGCAGACCATGATTATATCTTAGCTATTAAAGCATATCAGGAGCGTTTACCAATTCGCTGCACAGGTGATTTAGTCAAAGAAGACAATCGTTTTATCCTGAAAAATCCTCAAAATTTGCAAATTGAAAAAATCTAACTCCCATCTATCAATATTTTTAGGTTTTTCTAGTAGCGGCGAAAAGTAAATGGTGTCCGAACAAACTCGAAGACTTGTAAGAAAACAAGCTGAATATCTCTGCGAATACTGCCACTCTCCAGAATATTTGAATCTGATTGCAACTTGGTGTCAGAATAGTGATGCAGCCTCACATAGAATTGATATAATTTTTATTATTTTTAAAGATGTCTCGCTCTAAAGCTTTACAGTATTACATTGTCTCCCGTTTGTTGCTTGCTCCACTTCAACTGTTAACTATCATCACAATTGTATTTTTATTACTACGAGCAACACCAGGAGATCCAGCAGATGCAATTCTCGGTGGACGTGCGCCAGAAGCTGCTAAAGAAGAATTGCGGAAACAATTGGGTTTAAATCTTCCTATATGGCTTCAGTATTTAAATTATTTGGGAAATATACTGCGTTTTGATTTAGGTACATCTTTGACGAGTCGTGGACAACATGTTTGGGACATAATTGGCCAATATTTTCCGGCGACAGTGGAATTAGCAGTATTTAGTATGGCGGTTGCACTCATCGTCGGAATTTTGGTTGGGACTCTTTCGGCTTCTCGTCCTGGGACATATTTTGATGTTGGGGGACGGTTATTTGGGATTATCACCTACGCACTGCCAATGTTTTGGGCGGGAATGCTTTTACAGTTGATTTTCTCCGTTCAACTAGCTTGGTTTCCCAATTCCAACCGTTTTCCACCTAATCTTCCTGCTCCCTCTACTATTACTGGCCTCTATACAATTGATAGTTTACTTAGTGGTAACTTCAGCCAGTTTTTTACAGCTTTGCACCATCTAGCCCTTCCTAGCCTCACCCTAGGCATTTTGCTCAGTGGGATTTTTGAGCGCATTGTAAGAGTAAATTTAAAACAAACCCTCAAATCAGATTATGTAGAAGCAGCTAGAGCTAGAGGTATTGCTGAAAACAAGATTTTAGTCTCCCATGCCTTAAAAAATGCTTTGATTCCCGTGATTACAGTCTTAGGATTAACCTTTGCTTCTTTATTGGGTGGAGCAATTTTGACTGAAGTCACGTTTTCTTGGCCTGGGTTAGCCAATCGACTGTATCAAGCAATTTCTGATCGCGATTATCCCACAGTGCAGGGAGTACTAGTATTTTTCGGGGCGATCGTTGTGAGTGCAAGCATTTTGATAGATATTTTAAATGCTTATGTTGATCCACGTATCCGTTATTAGCAATACAGTTTAATTAGCTTGTTTATCTATTTTAGAAAAGAAGGACTAAAGTCCTTACTACGAACTTGTTCATCGAAGCTTTATTAAGAACTGTTCTTAACCTTTAAACTGTTTTGCCAACATAGTTAGCAGAATTTTTCTGGGTACTAATTGAGCTAATAAAGCTCGAATTTGAGTATTAGTATCACCAATCACCAGAGTTGGCTGCCCATTTTCTAAAGCCTTAAGGGATGCACGTACAACTTCTTCACTAGTAAACATTTGATTTGTACTTCCTGCTAAAGCTGGAGGAAAGTTAGCTTCGGCAAAAAAGTTTGTTTCTATAGGCCCCGGACAAGCAACGAGAACACGCACACCATAGGAACGATTTTCTGCCCATAAAGCTTGACTAAAACTGAGAATAAAAGCTTTACTGGCAGCATAAACAGAAAGATACGGCATTGGTTGAAATGCAGTAATTGAGGATAAATTAATAATGCTTCCAAAACGCCGTTGTCGCATTAAAGGTAAAAATTTATGGGTTAAATCTACTAAGGCTAAAACGTTTAATTGTACAATTTGAATTTGCCTTTCTCTATTGCTTTCTGCAAAGTCTCCGTAGTCACCAAAACCAGCATTATTGATGAGTAAATCAATTGTTAAATTCTTATTTTTAGTCGCATCAAATATAACATCAGATGCATTAGATTCGGTTAGGTCTTTAACTATAACATCTACTTGAATTTTGTATTTATCTTGTAATTGTTTGGCTAATTGATGAAGCTTTTCTTCAGAACGAGACACAAGAACAAGATTTGTCTGACGCACAGCTAGTTCTTGAGCAAAAGCTTTACCAATACCACTAGATGCACCAGTAATTAAAGCAGTTGGCATCTTATTGCTTAAATTTTTATCTACTTTATAAATACTAACGATATTTACTGCACATTTTAACTACCCAGAGTGATAAGCCAAAAAGCTGATACGAACTATGAATTGTTGGATAATTTGGGATTATAAATATGTTGACCTACTGAAAAAGCGGTCTAAAATTTCTGATTGCTGCTCTGCATTTAAGCTTGGATATTGTGAAATCTCTACAGTTTTAAGTCTTTGTAATTTACTGACAATACCACCTACTGTTTCGTCTATACCTCCTCCTCGTGGTACAAGCTGCATCAGTAATTCCATTGCGACGGTTGGTAATATGCGACTGGAATGAATAAGGAAAAAATCAAAAGTCATACTACCTAGACGGATGCGATCGCCATCTTTTAGTTTGATCGGCTGATGGGTCTGTTCACCGTTCACAAAGGAGCCGTTGGTACTTGATACTCAACATACTGAATCACAGCGTGGCGACGAGACAGATATTGATCCAGAATGCAGATACCACTGCTGCGATCGCGACCTATTGTCCAAATCTGTTGCGGTTGTTGTAAAGTTTGCGTCTGATTTTCGTACAAGGTTTTTTTGAATTATAACAAGCCTCTTTTACCATTGGGACGTATTGTCATCCAATTGGTCTTAGCTAGTGCCAATTGCTCATCAGAAATTTTAGCCCCACTCAGATTAGCACCACATAGATTAGTTCCTCGGAGATTAGCATTACTAAGATAAGCATGGGTGAGGTCTGCATCTCGCAAATCTGCTCCTTCTAAATCAGCATGATTGAAATAAGCTTTACTCAAATTAGCGTCTTTGAGATTAGCTTTAGTCAGACTGGCTCTGCCAAAATCGCTATTGTAGAGATTAGCTCCTTGGAGATTAGTTTTTTGCAATTGAGCAGAATGAAAATTTGTTTCGGATAAGTCAACACCTTGGAGATTCAGTAGGTTTAAATTATGTAGAGCAAAATCTCGTCTCCCCTTCAAATAAGCTGTAAGTAAACCTTGGGTATCTAATTTGCGTACAATTTTAGAATGTTGTTGAATTTGTAAACCACTACTGTTGCTATTAGGCAAAAATGTTGATTTGCCTATTGCAGATCCTTGACGCATTTTCCCTGCATCTGATCCCGATCCTTCCGCGATCTTGGCTCGTCTAGCTCGAATGGCTTCTGCTACCTGGGCTACACCTAAACCAGTCGCACCAACAGAAGGATTGCTACATAAAATAGCAGAATCTTCCAAACGATTATGTGTTTTTTCTTTAACTTCAGTATCAGACTTAACTAGCAACCCCTTAGCCAAACTTTCTAGATATGGTTCTATTTCTAACGCCCTCAGTACTTCTTGGGCTGACTGGTAGCGATTGCGTACAGACACATCTAACATTTTCCGTAGCACACTAATCAAGTGGTCACTCACTTGCACTAGCTTTTCCCACATGATCTCGCCCGTTGTGGGGTTGTAATCTATATCTTTAGGAGTTTTGCCAGTTAATAGATAAATACATGTTACGCCTAATGCGTAGATATCACTAGCGTAAACTGGACGCATAGCCATTTGCTCTGGCGGTGCAAACCCAGGAGTACCAATTGCATAAGCAGTTAATACTGTCTGTCCAAATTGGTTAGTCGCAGCTTGGCTAACTTGGTTTTTGACGGCTCCAAAGTCAATCAGTACCATTCTGGCATCTTGGGTACGGCGAATTAAATTAGCTGGCTTGATATCACGGTGAATCACATTTTGTTCGTGGATATATTGCAGCAATGGCAGAATCTCACTTAAGAATTGCTTAACTCCAGTTTCGCCCAAGATGCCCTTAAGTTTAACTTCTTGCTGCAAGGTAGCACCGCTGATGTACTCTTGAACTAGGTAGAATTGTTCCTGTTCTTCAAAATAGTCCAGTAACCTTGGTACTTGAGGATGATTACCAATTTGGCCTAAGGTTTTAGCTTCTCGCTCAAAGAGTTCTCGCGCCATCTGTAAGACGTGTGGTGCAGTTGCTGAGGGACGCAGTTGCTTGATTACACAACTTGGTTCTCCAGGTAAGGCTTCGTCATTGGCTAAGAAAGTGGCTCCGAAACCTCCTTGGCCTAACGGTTCAACTACCCGATAGCGATCGCGCAACAGTAGTCGTGAACCACAAGATTGACACCTTTGGCTATATGCCACATTTTCTGGATTTGGACAGGTAGGATTTAAGCAGTAGCTCATGCACTGTTAACTCGCTGCACGAATAATCACGGGGAGTATTAAACTCTCTTCCAATTATTTAGATCAAAATCCACTATTACCAGGTGATTTTTGCTGGTAATTATTTGAAGAGTTACTAAAGTCCATTGGGGAATACGTAAACCAGTTTTAAAAAAGAAGATTATTTATTGCAATTACGCTTCTCACTATAGCAGTTCTCGGTTGGGTGCAGTACAGTTTTGACCTCTCTCCAAACCTCTCTCCTACACTGTATTCATAATAATTATAAATGTTAAGTAAAATTACCAACCCTGCTCACTACTGGACAGGGTTAGCAATTTTTGTCAATAGCCTTTTAACAGCAATACCTTTGCCAAAATAAGAGCCTAGATAAATTTTGGCAAAAGTGGCAAAATTAAGCATACATAAGCGTTTCGATGAAAAGGTGGTTTTTCATCTGAAACCCTTATCCTGCTGTCAATACGTTAAAAAACCCTTGTAGGAAACCTTAAAGGAATTTTTAGGACTGATTGTTTTTGCCAACCCTCAAAGAAATGGGAGTTAATGGTTAAAGCATCATCATCTCACCCTCGTAAATTGGCGAAGGTATTGAACAGATTACAGATTAGACATTACATCCCGTGCAACTGCTAAAGTTTGCTCAATATCTTCTTCCGTGTGAGCAAAAGAAGTGAATCCAGCCTCATACTGAGAAGGTGCTAAGTAAATACCGCGCTCTAACATACCGCGATGGAAGCGCCCAAATTTTGCTGTATCAGACTTTTTGGCATCTTCGTAGTTATGAACAGGCCCAGAAGTGAAGAATAAGCCAAACATAGCGCTGATCTGACCACCACAAACGCTATGGCCAGTTTCTTTAGCAATTTGTAGCAAACCATCTGCTAGTTTTTGAGTAATCCGATCTAGATACTCGTAAGTACCAGATTTTTGCAGCAATTCCAGCGTCTTAATTCCAGCAGTCATCGCGAGGGGATTACCTGATAGAGTTCCTGCTTGATACACAGGGCCAGCAGGAGCAATCATTGACATAACATCTCGACGACCGCCATAGGCTCCTACTGGCAAACCGCCACCGATTATCTTACCTAAAGTCGTCAAGTCAGGAGTAACGCCAAATTTTTCTTGAGCGCCACCGTAAGCAATCCGAAAGCCAGTCATAACTTCATCGAACACTAACAACGCTCCATGTTCCTGGGTTAGTTCCCGTAAGCCTTCTAGAAAACCAGCATCGGGAGGAATAAACCCAGCATTACCGACGACTGGCTCTAAAATGACACCAGCAATTTCGTCGCGGTTTTCTTCAAATAAAGCTTTGACAGCTTCTAGGTCATTGAAAGGCGCAGTTAGTGTGCTAATAGTTGCCGATTTAGGTACTCCTGGTGAGTCAGGTAAGCCGAGGGTGGCCACACCAGAACCAGCCTTGACTAGGAACATATCAGCGTGACCGTGGTAGCAGCCTTCAAACTTGATAATTTTTTCCCGTTGGGTAAAAGCCCGCATCAGCCGCAGCACTGACATACAAGCTTCAGTCCCGGAGTTAACAAATCTTACCATTTCGATGCTGGGAACGGCATCAATGACCATTTCTGCTAGGACGTTTTCTAGTACTGAGGGCGCACCAAAACTGGTTCCTTTTTCTAAGGCTTCATGCAGCGCTCTAATCACTTCTGGATGAGCATGACCACAAATGGCTGGACCCCAAGTGCCAACATAATCAATGTATTGGTTGCCATCCACATCCCAAATATAAGCCCCTTGAACGCGATCAAAAACAATGGGCTGTCCACCCACGGATTTGAAAGCACGAACTGGAGAACTGACTCCTCCTGGCATGAGATTTTGGGCAGCGGTGAAAATTTCTTGTGATTTTGTTGTTTTAATCGTGGTATTTACCAAGGCTCTCTCCTGATGGTGGATAATCAAAAAGCTGTATCTAAAGCTCTATCTTAGGATAGGGTTAAAAACTGATTGAAACTTTTATCGTATAAAAATAACTAAACCAAAGAAATAACAAAATGTTATATAAGTCTAATGAAGACTTGCCTTTAGAGATTCGGACTCGATTATCTGAGGCATACCAAGATCTCTATCGGGCAGCCTTTAATTCAGCAGTCCACTGGTATGGCGACGCTCCAAAAGCTCACCAAGTTGCTATGAGCGCCGTGAAGATGCAATCTGCTATGGATAGAAACGTTCTGGTGTTGAACTAGTACAACAAAGAAAGCAAAAGTAAAAATAACACTTACATTTTAAGCTTGTTACCGATGGTAGATGGTAGCGAGATTACTGCTGTACTACATTAGAAAAGAAGATTGTTTGGAAAAAATCATGCCAGCTGCCCTCTTCAGAATGGTATCGTGAAACATATAGAATCATTCTCATGAGAGCAAACTAGCTGGTATGTTTTCCATTGAACCGCATTCACTGCACCAAGCCATCCCTGTTGAGAAAATTCGCTACGATGAACAGGGTTTGGTGCCAGCAATTATCCAGGATTATTTGGATGGTACTGTTCTGATGATGGCGTGGATGAATCGGGAATCGCTGCAAAAGACTTTGGAAACAGGAGAAACTTGTTTTTGGAGTCGTTCCCGTCAGGAGTTATGGCCTAAAGGGGCAACTTCTGGTCATATTCAGAAAGTGCAAAGTATTCGTTATGACTGTGATAGTGATGCTCTGCTAATTGGAGTAGAGCAAATAGGAGATATTGCTTGCCATACTGGTGAACGCAGTTGTTTTCATCAAATAGAAGGAAAAGTTGCTCCTCCACCAGGGGATACATTGTCACAATTGTTTGATGTAATATGCGATCGCCGCGATCATCCCAATGAAAATTCTTATACCTGTAAGCTATTGGTAGGTGGTGATAATAAGATTTTGAAGAAGATTGGCGAGGAATCCGCAGAAGTAGTAATGGCGTGTAAGGATGATGATACGGATGCGATCGCAGGTGAAGTTGCAGACTTGTTTTATCATACGCTGGTAGCTTTAGCGCATCATCAAGTTGATATCAAAGCAGTTTATCGCAAGTTGCAAGAACGTCGGAGATGAGAGCAGGAGGATTTGTTCGGTATTCAAAAGCACTTTCTTCCTACGACCTTCTCGCACCAGTTTACCCTCATTTTGAGAATTTTAGTTTTGCCACGCCACTACATTTATTTTTAAGCCATCAATACATTTATTTACTGGTTGGCTGGAACTAATACTGGCCCATGATCAATAACACGATATCTAGCTTCTCTAGTGAAAATTACTCGACAATTTACACCACCATAATTTTTACAAGTTTGCACCGCATACCGCGCTGCAATAGACCTACCTTTTCCTGGATGATTGGTATCATATCCCCAGCCTGTACCATAAGCATCATTAGAACCAACTGCCAAAGCTCCCCAAGCATTTTTAAACCACAATGGAACTGAGCAATCTTTAGCACGAGATTGTTGTTGGCAATTATAAAGAGCGCCACGTTCGGCTTCCTGGCGTGATAAACCAGTTGCTGAAGAATAAACTTTTGTTGAAGGAGAATAGCTAATCGCACCAAATAAATCTGAGCTAGGTTGAGCTTGGGCAACTTGTGTCAACCCAGGCAAAATTGATAATACTGTGGCTGCTGCTAATAAACTTTTTTGTAGTGTAGTTGCCAACATAATTTTTAATTGAACTCTGTAGAGAACTACAGGTGTCTATGTTGGCATTTCGCAATTTATACAGTTTGTTCTGGTTCTGTTATGACTTTCTGTCCAATTTTTGGCTCAGTTCCCGCAAGTAGTCGCTCAATATTGCTACGATGGCGCAAAATTACATAAATTCCACCGACGATCGCAAACAAGATATAAGGCAAGGGTTGATGAAAAACTACCATAAAAATAGTCACAGCGATCGCACCTGCAATTGAACTCAAAGAGACAATCCGCGATACAGCAACGACAAAAGCAAAAATACCTGCTGTGGCCAAACCTACTTGCCAACTCATTGCCAATAAAATCCCTAAACTGGTAGATACAGATTTCCCACCACTAAACCCCAAAAAAATTGATTTACTGTGTCCCAGAATAGCGGCTGACCCAACTAAAATGACCATCCAAGAGAGCCACAATTTCACATCTACCGTTACAGGGATTAAATTTTGACCAAAAGCAAACTGAAACAACCAATAAACCAGAGTGATGGCTAATACTCCCTTCAAGCAATCCAATACTAAAACGAATGCTCCTGGCCCTTTGCCCAAAATCCTTAACACGTTAGTTGCTCCGGTTGAACCTGAACCAACTTCCCGAATATCAATACCTTTTAGCTGCTTCACAGCAATGTAGCCAGTGGGAAAGGAACCCAGCAGGTAAGCTACGACTAAAATTGCCCCACACAAAGTTAACCAAATAGCCATAAAAATTCCCCCTTTTGTTTGTTTCCACTGACTAATGACTAATCAAAAGTCATTATCATAATTTCTCACTGTTTTGGGGTCAGGGGCAAATGCTAACCACAAGGGAAATTGCAGCATCGCCAAACTGATTTGCTCCTCGGAATCGTCAATGATAATCAAAGGTAGTTGATTTGCTTTTACCAAGCGGTCTGCTTTTTGGGATAAAGCTTCAGGTGTTTCAAACAATACTACACCTCGGTCAGGGCCGAAATCTGGGCGACCTATTCCTAGACAGTCTTGCAAGCCGCGCCGCCATTCCCCTAGTCGTTCTGGTGTATTGGCTAAAACTAGAGTACGGACGCGATCGCCATACAGCTTGTGTAAAATCGAAATCACTGCTGAAGTAATGAGAATATTTTGTAAGCGGCTACCCATCGTCCGCAAAGCACCCCGTCCCCCTTGGCTAAAAAACCAGTTAGCAACTCGTTCAGCATGAACTGGTTCAAAGGTACGACGCAGTTGCCAAGGAGCGCCATAATAATCTGGTTTACTGCGGTATTGGTCAAGCAAGCGGCGAATTTTCTTTGTAGTTTCTTGAAACTGCTGTTGAGCAAATTGCGGTGTCCCTAATTCAGGTTCAGCTTGGGTTGGTCTAGTTTCTGGGATATCTGGCTTTTGTCGTTCTACTACAGAGGGTACAAGTTGCAATTGCTCGGCGGCAACTGCTAAATCCTGTAGGCTACCCGTGAGATAGTCTTTAAAACCCTGCACCCGAATTGCCAAATCTTGGGATGTTCCCGCAAAAGTGGTTCGCATCTCGTTCCGGATGCGTTCTTGACGGCGTTCTAACTGTTCTACAGAAATTTGCAGTGCTTGTTTGCGTTGTTCTAGTTGCACCAGTGACTCTTGCACAAATCGCCCCATCGTAGTTTGAGTTTCCCTCAATTGTGCCTGGAGGGTTTTGTAGGACGTTTGTAGGTTAGCTATTTCTGTTTTTAAGGCTGCTTCAGTGCTTTGCAACTGGGCAATTCGTTGCTCTGCTTGTGTGTATAGTGAATTATCTTGTGATGTTGATTCTATTTTTGACCCCAGTATGGTGTTTTCTGCTAACTCGGCATCAGAACCTGCCATTTCTGGATTAAATACAGACAGAGGCTGATTGGCATCATCTGCTTGGGCGTTAACTTCTGGAGTTGACCCTGCTGTTTCCAGATCTGAATTTTCAACATTAGGGTTTTGTTCTTGTATTTGCTCTAACCACTCATCAATCGGTTCTGGGGTTCGAGATTCCTCTGAGTTCATAAACTATAGTGCAATTCCTAATGATGCGAATAAATAGCTTTCAGAAATATACAATTGACTTGCGCTAAAATTCCTAATTTTTGAGTTTAACGTGACTAAATCCGTGGACAACGTTCTTCTAGGCAAGTTTTGAGAGTGCTGGGGTCAAACAAAATCGGTAAAAAGTGAATACTTTTAACTTCTTTAAAGTAAAACAGTATGGGTACTGGATTCCAGAATATACGCCAGTTTTGCCAGTCTTGGTAGGGAAAGCGCCGGAGTAATTTTTCGCCTCTGTAAAGATCTAAGTCAGTGGTGGTAAAATGCAAACACAGCGTTACAGTTTGAAACAAAAGAAACAAGCCAAACAATGCGATCGCTACTCCTAACCAAGTTTGCACTAACAGTAGTGGAATGGCTGCAATCACCAACACTACAGGGATATTGTAACTAGGTTTGAGTTTTACTGTTGATCTTGAGTCAGGCACAAATGAAGTGGTCACAGTTTCCAATCCTGCTTTGTTAGTAGACATCTCTCCTATTTTAGAAGTTAGGGGTGAAAAGTATGTGGGAGGCGGTCAAGATGCCCGCACTACAATAATTTTACTTTTCGGGTTATAAAATTTAGTCGCACATTAGCTTAATATCGATTTCCCAATTTTTTGCAGCCTGAATCTAAGAAAATAAAAACGTAAGGATTCACTGCAAAAATTTATGATTATCAATCGAAGACATTTTTTGTTTCTACTCGGAGCCAGCGCAGGTACTTTTACATTAGATGCTTGTGCTTTAGCACAACAATCTCCTAGTGCAAATTCCACAACTCCCACCAGTACAACGACAAGCACTACAAAAGCTATCCAACTACCACCTTTACCCTATGCCTACGAAGCACTAGAGCCACATATTGATGCCAAAACGATGCAGTTTCATCACGATAAACATCATGCAGCTTATGTAAAAAACTTGAATGCAGCATTAGACAAACACCCAGAACTCAAAAATAAAACTGTTGAAGAATTATTGCAGAACCTTGACGCAGTACCGGAAGATATTCGTAAAACGGTACGCAATAATGGCGGTGGACATGTAAATCACTCCATGTTTTGGAAAATTATGAAGCCAAAAGGTGGTGGAGAACCAACGGGAGAGATAGCATCGGCAATTAATAAAAATTTTGGCAGTTTCGCAAATTTCAAAAAACAATTTAACGAAGCTGGTGCAGGTCGTTTTGGTAGTGGTTGGGCTTGGCTAGTCCGTAACAAGGATGGCAAATTAGAAGTGACAAGTACAGCTAACCAAGATAGCCCCCTTAGTGAAGGCAAGTATCCTATTATGGGTAATGACGTATGGGAACACGCATATTATCTCAACTACCAAAATCGCCGCGCCGATTATTTAGATGCTTGGTGGAACGTAGTTAACTGGGATGAGATTAATAAGCGGTTTGCAGATGCTAAAAAATTTGCTTAGAGTAAGTTTTCCCTTGACTCTCTTGTCCAATGACTGTCAATTTTCGCTAAATTGGAAAAAGGTAAACTCAAGGAAACTTTAAATGTCAGCACAATTGTTACTGGTAGATGATGAACCTGGATTGCGGGAAGCCGTGAAAGACTATTTACAAGAAAGCGGTTTCAGCGTTCAAGTCGCCAGTAACGCCCGCCAGGGTTGGGATTTGATGCAGCAAAATACACCTGACTTGGTAATTTCTGATATCATGATGCCCCAGGTAGATGGCTATCAGTTCCTCAAGCAACTACGAGAAGATCCCCGCTTCCAATCGCTCCCGGTAGTATTTTTAACTGCTAAAGGCATGACAGGCGATCGCATCCAAGGTTATCAGGCTGGTGTTGATGCTTATCTATCCAAACCCTTCGATCCAGATGAGTTAGTGGCAATAGTAGAAAATTTGCTGGCTCGGCGCACAGCCAAGCCTCAAGCTATGGGTGAAGAAGGTGAAACCCCTGATATTGCCGAACTAGCTAATCAGATTGCCCAAATTAAAGCTTTATTAACCCAAAGAAGTGCGATCGCTCAATCTCCAACTCCTTTCAAAATTGACTTGACCCCCAGAGAACAAAGCGTTTTAGACTTAGTTGCTGAAGGGTTGATGAATAAAGAAATCGCCCGCCGCTTGGAAACCAGCGTTCGCAATGTAGAAAAATACGTTAGTCGTTTGTTTAGTAAGACTGGCACGAATAGCCGTACCGAGTTAGTTCGTTTTGCGTTAGAACACGGCCTTGCTAAATAGTAGGTTATTCGGCACTGACTATAGCATTTCTTGGTTTTGTGTAGTGCATTCTCGTGGGGGAAAGGGACTAGTACCGCTTGTCTTGGAAGTCAAAAGGAGCCAGTGCGTTGGGCGGGCAATGCCCGAGACTTGTACCCTTCCCTACGGGACGCTCTTCGCGAACGGAGAACCCACAGGGTAGCAACTGGCGTTCAAAAGACTTAATTTTCCTAAATTTTCTTATAACTAGTAAAGTTACTTTGCCACATTCATAGCTAACAGTTATTCAAATCGAAGTAAAACCCTGGTTAGGCAATTGCACTAAAAGATTAATCTTTAAAAGACCGTAACCTGCTCTGAAAGCAAGGTCAGACTTGACTTAACACGCACCCAAGGATGCCCTTTGTACTAAGGGCTAAGATCCCTTGTAGATGCTTTCTGCGGCTTCTGTAAGAACAGTGTAAACGGACAGTTTGTAGCCTAAGAATTAGGTAATACAACCAAACCCACTTTAGAACAGATGAGCTAACTTAAAAAAAATTCATCATTCAATGTCCAAGCAAGAAATGATCGCTCACCACTCAAATTAAATTTTCAGCAACTATTGGTTGTTATCAACAGCATTGCGTAAGCGCATCATTTGGCGACGCATTTGGGGTGAGGCTTTAAACTCAGAGACTTCTTGGGCTTTGACAGAGGCTTGCAGCGTCTCTAAAAAGTCATCAGATCCTTCAGTTAGAGCGTCTAGCAGCACCTGCAACAGTTGCTCGCGATCGCCCAATAGGCTCTTTTCCTCAATCAATCGAAATTTGAGATGTATTTCGCACTCATAAACACCTACTTCGATATTATTTATTTGGCGTGGTAATGCTTTCGAGTTCATAGTTTTGAGGATTCCTGTGTTTTGGTGGTCATGAGAGTGAGGAACTATATCCTCAGCAACATTATTTATATTTTTTTTGAATCCACGTCCTTAAGTTAAGAATCTTTCTTCAATCCATAGAGTTTGTATGGCATTTCATTCTCCTGTTACTTTTTCTAGCTAGACTTTACACCATTTAAATCGCAATCTTCCACTACTCGATATGGTTTAGGCAAGCCATAACTATTATTCAGTTTTTAAGATTCCATACAATAAAGTTTCTGTAAGAACTTGTTGCTGCTTTTTAAAGCTTTTTACATCAACTTTATGCTCAGGTCAATAATAGTTTGAGTTTTTACTGAAATTTTGGTATTTACACGTAAGTAAAAACTCTGTTCTTTTTCGATTTTATTAAAGCCAGAGGTAGCTGCAACATAATTACGTAAAATTACTGGATGTACGTTTTTTTCATCATAAAATTCAGGAGACATTGATAAACAAAATTATCAAAAGTAAAATTTTGCTTTTCCAGGACAATATAGACCTGAAGTCAACTGATTCCAGCAGAGTACCTTACTCTAGCGCCTTTTAGACCTGAGGATTACAAAAACTGGATAAGTTCTGCTTTAGCAGAATAATTTGACCATCATAAAAAATTTATGGTTATTCCCAAAAATGGTAATAGCCTACCCCGTCATTGTGACGCCAAAAAACTACGGCTGTGACTCTTTACATAATTAAGTTGTAATCAAACCATAAGAATAGAGAGCATTTAAGCCCAGGTATAGCGTCTACAATGATTTCAGTGTAATCAACCCGAACCTTACACCCTTCTATGGACAACCCAATGCTGCTCAAGTCCACAACCCGGCACATTCGCATTTTTGCGGCAGAAATTGACCGGGATGGCGAACTGATTCCTAGTAATCAGGTTTTAACGTTGGATGTTGACCCAGACAACGAATTCAACTGGAATGAAGATGCTCTGCAAAAGATTTATCACAAGTTTGATGAACTAGTAGAAGCATCTAGTGGCGAAGACCTAACAGACTATAACTTACGCCGTGTTGGGTCAGACTTGGAGCATTATTTGCGATCGCTCCTGCAAAAAGGCGAAATCAGCTACAATCTGTCTGCTCGCGTCACTAACTACAGCATGGGACTCCCCCAAGTTGCAGTTGACGAGAATAAGTAGATTTAAAACTGACAAGTTAGGCGTGATAGTTTTTGTCACTCCTAACTTTTTAATAGTTCAATAAGAGGCAAGGTGCAGGGGGCAGAAGAGAAGTGTGGTCTTCTCCCTTTGGGAGCTACAGTGTACACACAAGTGTACACACAAGTCCTATTCGCCCTCAAGCTAAAGCTTGGGGCTACACAAACAAAGCCCATGAAGATGGGCTAAATACAGAAAAAACAAATTCTAGCCAGGGTCACCTTGCTGTAAAGCGAATGTGTTACGTATCGTAGAGAAGCGGAACATGGGTCTGAGTTTCCTGCCTCTTGAAGCGGTTTTCGTTCATGTTCATGTGAGGTTTGAATCCCCATCTAATTATGCCCTGTTCCCCTGCCTTTTTTTTCAACGAGTTAGCAGTTTTCTGGCTTTGATAGCTCTAATAATTTCAGATAATTACTTACTGTTATTAGAAAAGTTTGATACGTAATTTTGTTATTAAAGCAGTGACTATACTTAATAATTTGAAAGACAAGTTTTGTGGCTTTTGTCTGTCTTGAGGACAGCATAATGAAGTAAAAAACTTCCCCACTTGTCAACATGGTAAATACTGAATCAAATGAGAAATTGATGCCCCAGATTTGACATAGTGTAAAGTCTAGATTTACTAACTTATCAGCGCTCTCAATTCTTAATTAAAGTTAATTAATGCTGGGGAAATAATAAACTAAAGAAATATTAGGATTATCTGGCTCTTGATGATTGGTTAATTTATTAAAACCAAACAGTTATAGATACACCTGGGTTATGCTTTGGTGACAGGGTTAGAGTTAGTGGTTTTAGTGATGGAGAGTCACAGAGCTAGAGAAGCTATCATGAGGCTGTAGAGTTGACTAAGGAGCATGTTCTTTGCATAAGTAAGAAAAGTAAAGTATTAGCATCTGCTGGTGTATCCCAGCTAAAATCATGCTCCAAAATGGGATGCATCGAGTTCCACAAACATCAGCGGTCTAGATTGCCGCTGCCACATACTGTTGAAGAAATTGCCAATCGCTGATCACTGCGAACACTATGGAAAATGATGCGGCAACGCTCTACTGCCCAAATGAACTTTGTCAGGCTACCAACCCCCTGACTCATAAGTTTTGCCAGCGATGCTCCACACCCTTACCCAAACGTTACCTCTGGGCTGTTGGAGATGGTCTGAGTATGGGTAACCCTGGAGAAATATTAGCCGATCGCTATTTAGTCATCAATAAATCTGTTGTTTTAGACACTAAACCTGGGTTAATTCCCCAAGGACCTGAGTTAGAGAATTTGCATGAGATCAAAGCTTATCTAAGACTAATTCCCTATCGCTTAAATGTACCGCAGGTATATGGAGTGATTCCTCTAACTGATGGTAGTTCCCAAAGAGAAATTTTACTGCTAGAAAAGCCGCCGTTGTTAGCAGATCATACCGTTCCACAAGTACAACTATGTAGTCAGTTAACTACTGCTTGGCGCGAAGCCACATCAATGCGTCAACTTAATTGGCTATGGCAGATAGCTCATCTTTGGCAACCTTTTGTCAGCGAAGGTGTCGCATCTAGCTTAATAGAACCCCATGTATTAAGGGTAGAAGGGCCTTTAGTCCGCTTACTGCAATTGTGTTTCGACTCCTCAACAGTACCAGACTTACCTCTATTAGGTAAATTTTGGCAACAATTACAGCCTGAGGCTAAACCAGCTATAGCTGAATTTGTCAACCAAATTAGCAGTTTTCTGATTGACGGAGAAATCAATTCACCTGAAGTACTCATTGCGGTTTTAGATCAAGGATTAGCAGAACTAGGGCGATCGCAAACACCCAAGCTTAAAATTGTCACTAAAACTGATACTGGCCCCAGCCGCCAACGTAACGAAGATGCCTGTTACCCACCTAGTGGCACACTTGTGAGCAAACCACCACAAGCCACAAGCTTAGCCATTGTCTGTGACGGCATTGGTGGACACGAGGGAGGTAATGTCGCCTCCAACTTAGCAATTGAAACAATCCAGCAACAAGTACAGCAACTGACAAAGGTTCCCTACGATCATATAGAACCCTCCCTGCTGTTAGCTGACTTAGATCAGGCGGTAGCAGTAGCTAACGACAAAATTAGCCAACGCAACGACAGTGAAAATCGCCAAGGTCGTCAACGCATGGGTACAACCTTGGTGATGGCCTTGCCTATAGGCAGCGAAATGTATATTACCCATGTTGGTGATAGTCGTGCCTACTGGATTACACGCCACGGTTGTTATCAAGTTACCCTTGATGACGATGTTGCCTCTCGCGAAGTCCGGCTTGGCTATGCTGTTTATCGGGAGGCTGTGCAACAAAGTGGTTCTGGCTCTCTCGTCCAAGCTTTAGGAATGAGTCCCAGCAATTCATTACATCCCACTTCCCAGAGATTTATTCTCGACGAAGATGCTGTTTTTCTCCTCACATCTGATGGACTGAGTGATTTTGATCGGGTGGAGGATTATTGGGAAACAGAAATTTTACCAATTCTGCTTGGAGAAAATGATGTAGTCAATGTTGCAAATAAGTTAGTAGAAATTGCTAACACTAAAAACGGACATGATAATGTCACCATCGCGCTAGTCAATTATCAACTGCGTTACTTTGAACCAGATTTAAACCTGAAAGCAGTAATTCCAGATATTTCTGCCATCAAAGCTGCCAATACTGCATCACAAGACACAGCAGCAACACTATTACCTAACCCTAACCAGAAAACCAAAGTAGTTCCCGAAAGTAACGCGGCTTCAAGTTCCCAACTGCCGTTAAATTTGATCGTGCCGTTAATATTAGTGATTGCCGCAGGTTCACTGGGATACTTGGTAATGCGCCTACGATCGCCAGTAGGTGTATTTCCCACTAAGATTTTACAACCAATTGCTTCTAATCGACCCCAAGGGCGATCGCTGGCTAACCTTGCTCCCGGATGGGTGATTAAAACTAATCAAGAAATCACCTTGAGCAATCAGCGAAGTTTTCCCCCAGGCAGTTTTTTAGAAGTGATCGAGACTAAACCCAATCCTCAAACTGCTTCTGATCATTTGTCGGTGCAGCTGCGGCTTTGTTCCACTCCAGCCAAGCCAAACCTACCAGCAACAGCTAACAATTCAGTAGTTGCAGCACCTTTAAGCAAAGTAGAGCCAAAAGTGTGGGTCGAATTATCTCAACTCAAACGCTTCGATATTTCTGTTTTGCAATCAGATGATACCAGCCCATGTGACACAGTTCCCCAACCTCTAAATAGCCAACCTCCTGTACCAAATGCCCAAAATGATTCTAGTGCAGCTGAGTTAGATAGTCGATAAACTGGTAAAAACCTGAAATAATACACACAAGGTAAAAGTTTTCCTAGGGGAAAATTGTTATTGTCAATTATTTGTTTTTACCTCTTAGTTTCATGAATCCATGCCATCCCTGAACCTGGCGATCGCCCGTCTTATCAACACTGGCACAGATAACTTCGCTATTTGGGTGGTCAAAGCTCCCTATCCCAGTGGTTATGTTTTGCATGACTGTGTATGGCCTATTGAACTCACTCAAGTTTGGCAAGAATGGCAACAGATGTTTGCTGGTCACAGTGGCTTAAATATTTCTACAGGTTCAACTCACAAGCAAGGAAATCCACTGCCGATAAATTTGGTTTCACCGCCTTCAAGTCAAGGCTCTGGTTACAGTAGTCGTCTCATGCAATACTTGGGGATGAATTTGTGGCGTTGGGTATTCGATGGCCCCATTCTTGGGAGTTTAGAACGCAGTCGTGGTATCGCTATGGGTCAGCATACACGTTTGCGTTTTCGGCTAGAAATTCGTGACCCGGATCTGATCGCTTTACCTTGGGAAATTATGCAACGCGAGCCTGGTAAATCGGCGATGTCTCTATCGCAAGATTTGCTATTTAGCCGCACTACGAGCGAAGTTGAACCCCTACCGTATTTGCGAACCGATCAGGCTTTAAACATCTTGCTGGTTTTAGGACATGATGAGCATTTGCAATTAACACAAGAAGCTGCCATCCTAGAACAAACCCTCTTAAATGACAATTCTGTAGGTAGCAATTATCAGGGATATGCATCCTGTACAGTGAAAACGCTCCTGCAACCAACTCCTCAAGAATTGATTCAAGAACTAGAAACCAAGGCATACAATGTCTTTTTTTATGCTGGTCACGGTCTACCAGGCCCAGATGGTGGCTTATTATTTTTGCGTCCCAGCATGACCCTAAATGGCATAGAATTAGCACAAGTATTAACTCGTAGTGGTTTGAAACTGGCAGTTTTCAATGCTTGTTGGGGAGCGCAACCAGCTGCTATCAATCACCAAGCTATCCTTGCCAGTAGTTTAGCAGAAGTACTAATCCGTCATGGTGTGCCTGCTGTTTTGGGAATGCGTGATGAGATTGCCGATCACGAAAGCTATAGTTTTATTCAAGTCTTTGCCAAAGCTTTGCGATCGCGTAAACCAATTGATGAAGCAGTGGCGGAAGCTAGACAAGAGCTGCTAACAATATATAAGTTCAATCAACCTGGTTGGACTTTGCCTGTTCTTTACCTACATCCTGATTTTAATGGCGAACTCATTAAGAGCTTTGATGAAGGTATTACCGAACTACCAGATACTGCTATCCCTAATCTCAATTCTCCAGTTACTACAGCTTGTTTGCGATCGCTTTTACCGGGAGGTAAAATCTGGTCTTTGCGCTCTGGTGTCACCCGCATCGGTCGCACGAAAGATAATGATATTGTCATTCCCGAACCGTCAGTTTCTAAGCGTCATGCCGAAATTTTATGCCGGAATACCCTCACAGGTGCTACTCCGGTACGAACTTATTATTTACAAGATTTTTCCACTTACGGCACAACCTGGTGTTTAGGCCCTAACGGTTGGCAACAAATCCTCCGCGAGGAAGTTCCTTTAAAGTCAGGAATGCAATTAAAGTTTGGGAGTTCTAGAGGTGAAACTTGGGAATTTATTATTGAAGATTCCTAAGCTGAAGTATTGAATGAAGAGAGAGGTAAGGAGAAATTATGTCCGTGAAATTACTTGCATCAGCACCAGCCTGAAAAACTTATTTTTCTCGTTATAAAAAATCAACTTTTTTACGGAAATTTAATTACGACAGGTGTAGCTGTCAATAGCATTAATTAATTCACTCGGAGGCAACAAATGGCTCATAAAATCAACACTTCCGACACTTCCTCCTCTTTTCCGTCTCCGGTGGAATTAGAGTTGCTAGAGATGTTACTAGAACCAGAAGATGCTGCTTATCCTTGGAATCCCGCTGATGATCAGTCTGAAGAATATTTTGGTGAATTAGAACAGCAGTTTGCGATGCAGGATTTGCTCAATGAAGAACTAACTACACGATCACAAAATTTTTATGAACAATTAGATACACTTTGGTCGGAAGTTTCAACTTCTTCAGACTACAACTGTAATACAATTTGTGCAAGTATAGACAGCCTTCAAGAAACTTTACATACAGCTTTTGTTGCCAATGTACCTCAAGGCTGGCTGAATGCAATCGCCCAAAAAGCTACTGACATTTTTGCATCTCAACAATCTATGGGTGAGCAACTAGTGCAGTGCGTTCAAGCTGTAATGCCTACATGGGAAGCCGATGACTTGTTTGTTTTAGCTCGCCCCTTTGCCTATGCTATGCGTAGCAGCGAACCACAAAATCTCAAATCCATCATTAGTAATATTGAAAATCGGGACTGGACAAACTTATCAGAAATTGAGCAAGCCAAAGTGAGTATTGCGATCGCTTACTACGCCTTAAAACAACTAGACAGCTTTCAGCCCGAAGCGTAACTGCCATTTTATGTCTGTGTCGTATCTTTTTAGTTTTTTAACTTAACTTTTATTAATCGTTAGACATTGAATCTCGCCATTTTTCGTGGTTTTCTTTGATTTCTCCATGTCGCGATCGCACGAAGTTCCAAGTTCCCCACATCAGCGGTTTCTGTCTTTCTAGATGATTGATAAACTGCATAATGGGTTGATCTGCCTTAAGTGGAGTTCTCAAATCAAACCGAATTGTTTGGAAAATCTTGATATCATCTTGGATAAAGTGGCTACCCACAATTTCAGTTAGCCATAGCACAATTCGATTGTATAACCAACCCAAAATTCCTTTACGTTTCTTAATTATTGCCCAGGTCTGAGCTTCTGTTTTTCCTCCTTCGAGGAGACGCATAGCATACATAATATGGATACGCAAGAAATCAATACCAATTGTCACCATGCCAATAGTGCCATACCAATAGCAAATACTACAGGTGACAGGATTTTTGTGAAAGGGACGGATAAGTTTGATCAAAAAAGAATCTTCACCACTATATGTAGTGTTGCTAAAAGTAATAGCATTATGATTTAGTTCCTGTTTTTCAAAAATAATTTCTGATAGCATCTTGTGAACTGTACTGAAGTGTTGAGCATCAATGCCATTTATTGCTACCACATGAGGATGACAATTCATCACCAACCGAGGGCCAAAGGTAATATCACAGTCTTTATGTTCTAACTCAGGAAAAAATGGTAAAGGTTGTTGTGGAAACTCCCCAGTCCACACCCAAATCATGCCGTATTTCTCAGCAGTAGGCCATGTTTTTAACTTTAACGGCAGCGGCTCATCTAAACAGGGAATATCAACACATATCCCTTCAGCATCAAACTTCCAACGATGGAACAAACAGCGTAGTTCATTACCCTCAACTTTACCTTCGGCAAGGTGAGCGCCCATATGTGGACAATAAGCGTCACAAGTAACTACTCTTCTATCTTTACCACGATAGACTACTAGTTCTCTACCCAAAAGAGTCATAGGTTTTACTTCGCCCACCCGCAGATTTCGAGAAGGTATTACCCAATACCATCCCTCAATAAAACGCTCTGGGTTATTGAAAGTTTTAGATTTACGGGATGAGATAAAAGTCTGCGAGTTGAAATTCATTTTTAAGGTTTCACTTGAAGTGAAGCGGTTGATCTAGAAGTAACATGAGAGATTCATAAAAACAGTTACTTTAAGTACTAGGACAGGTAGCTATATAATTAATTAATAAATATTAGAGGCTCAGATCCCCGACTTCTCAAAGAAGTCGGGGATCTTGTTGTTCACGAATGATTTAGTACTGCTATATATCAACTGAAATTAGCTAGGGATAAATGTTTGAAAAAGCAAAACATAGTAAAATTTCTAATTAAATCAAGATTTAGGATACTCATGCTCAAAAAAAAGCTAATCTCTTGGAAAAGTTAGCAATCGGATAAATATGTAATAATAGTTACAAGAGTTGGAAAATTGACGTGTTAACTCAGAACGAAAAACCGCTTTTAATTGGCCAAGTAACAGATTTGAGTGGAATCCCCATCAGGACAATTCGCTACTACGAAAGTTTAGGTTTACTCCAATCATCAGGACGCACAGAGGGAGGCTTTCGCCAATTTTCATCTGATGTTATAACTAGGTTGGCTTTCATTAAAAGGGCACAACATCTAGGTCTGAGTTTAGAAGAAATTGGAGAGATTCTTCAGGTTTATGACCAAGGGCAACCCCCATGTGGGGATATCAAAGAAAAGCTAGAAGAAAAGCTTTCACAAATTGATTATCAAATTAATCAACTGTTAACTTTGCGGTCTGAAATTGGGGAATTACTTTCTGGCTGGAAAAATATTGGTGGTAAGCAAGAAGATACTATTTGTCCGATTATCCAGCCAAATAGTGTAGCAGGGAAGAGGGGATAGGGGACAGGAGACAGGTTTGAAAGTTGTTTGGTGTCTGGGTTTTATGATCAATTGATGTCCTAAACTACCTGGCGATAGTCGTAATACCGTTTCACTTTAAAATTCAACAGTGAATTATTGAGCTTAATTCACCAAAAACCTCACCTCAAATCAATTACAGAGATTTTCACTAAGCGCTTCTAAGTGCCACAATCGGATCGAGTTTAGCAGCGCGACGGGCGGGAACAACACCAAAAAATAAACCAATACCACCAGACACACCAACTGCTGTTGCGATCGCTATAGGAGAAATCCCTGCCTCTAGAGGTGTCACGGCTGCTACTAGAAAAATACCACTGACACCAACAGCTGTTCCAAGTAAGCCACCAACAGCGGAAACAATCACAGCTTCAATGATGAACTGTAATAAAATATCCTGCTCAGTTGCCCCAATCGCTTTTCTAAGTCCAATTTCTTGGGTGCGTTCGGTGACAGAAACCAGCATAATATTCATGATGCCAATGCCGCCGACAAACAACGATATGCCGGCGATCGCTGCTAGCATAATTGTCAATGCCCCTGTGATTTGACCAACTGTTTGCAAAGCATCTTTTTGAGAACGGATAGTAAAGTCATCTTCACCATTAATTTTGTGTCTTAAACGCAACAAATTAGCAATTTGAAACTCTGCTGCATCGACGCTCTCTGAATCACGAGCCGCAGCGACGAGGTAATCTAAAGCGATACCATAGGGAGAATTTTTTCCCACAAGTCGGTTTGCTGAAGTCGTGATCGGTATGAGGGCAGCATCATCATAATCTGCTCCAACGCTGGAACCTTTGGATGTTAATGTGCCAATCACTTGAAAGCTGGTATTTCCAACTCGCAATTGCTGACCTATAGCGTTACTATTACCGAATAGTTTTTCTGCTAAGTCTCCACCTAGCACAACGACTTGGTTACTTCGTTTGATGTCTACCTCAGAGAAAAACCTGCCTTTAGCAGTTTCAAAATCCCGCACCGATAGGAAACTGGGAGTTGTGCCAATGATATTGACATCGGTGTTTTTGTTGCGGTATGTAACTACCTGTCTTCTGTTCAATTCGGGAGCAACTCCCATTACTGTCGGTACTTGAGAGGCGATCGCTTCGGCATCTTGCAATACCAAAGTTTTTGGCACTTCAAAAGAGATGCGCTGAGTTTCTTGATTACCTGGCAGTATAAACAGCACGTTTGGCCCTAGGGACTCTAGCTGGTTAGATACATACTTTTGTCCTCCTTCACCGATACCAATCATAGCAATCACCGAGGCGTTACCAATGACAATACCCAGCATGGTGAGGGCGCTACGCAACTTGTTCGACAGCAGGGTTTTCCCCGCCATTTGTAAGCTTTCTACAAGATTCATGTCTTAATAATTACGAATTATTTTGTTCCTTAGCCTTTTGGATTTTGTAATCTTTAGGCGGAGTGATAAACACGCGATCGCCTGCTTTGACTCCCTCTAAAACCTGAGTTTGGTCTTGGATTTGTGCCCCAACGGTGACTTCTCGGAACTGGGGCTGATTTTTTGCATCGGGGACGAGTACACCAGTTTGTCCTTTTTCAGTCACAATGGCGACAGTAGGCAAAACTAAAGCATCACTAACGCGATCGCCTAAGAAAGTCAAATCCACATTTAAGCCAGAACGCAGTTTATCTGTCCCAGTGTCGAGAGCAACCCGCACCTGAAAGGATGTCACGCCTTGTTCTACTACTGCTTCTGGTGCTATCAGGCGTACATAGCCTTTAAAGACTTGATCGGGATAGGCATCAGCAACAATTTCTACCTGCTGTCCCTGTTTAATTCTGCCTATATCAGCTTCTGGGACTTGAGCAAGGACTTCTAAACCGCGTGCTACGGCAACAATTGAACTAGAAGTTGCCGAGGCGCTACTAGAAGCCGAGGTTGTAGGTGTGACAAATGAGCCAATATTGGCATATTTCTGTGTCACAATGCCGCTGAAGGGAGCGCGGATAATAGTATCTTCCAGCCTCACTTGGGCTGCTGCTAGTTGGGCTTGGGCAGATTTCACAGCTGCTTGGCGTTGGGCAATTTCTTCCGGACGACTACCTTCTTCTAACAGTACCAAGGCGGCGCGGGCTTCAGTAACGGCTGCTTCCCTGGCGGTGATGACTTCGCTACGAGTACCGCTTTGGATTAGTGAGAGTTGTTTTTGGGCTTCTGCTAAGTTAGCTTTGGCACTTTTGTCTTCGCTAATAGCTTGATCGAGTAGTTGTTTTTTCTCTGCGCCTTGTTCGTAGAGGTATTGATAACGCTTGACTTGTTCAGATGTGTAATTTACCTTGGCACGGGCTGCATCTACTTGGGCTTGAGCTTTAGCAATTTCTTGGGGACGATTGCCGGCGCGAGATTCAGCTAATTGGGCTTGGGCTTGGGCTAAACGCGCCCTACTTTGAGCAATTTCTTGGGGACGACTCCCGGCTTGAGCTTCGGCTAACTGGGCTTGAACTTGGGCTAAGTTGGCTTTGTATTGCTGGATTTGGGCTTGAGTTTCACCTACATCCATCTTGGCAATAATTTGTCCTTGCTGGACGCGATCACCTTGTTCCACATATAACTGTGCCAACACACCAGGGTTTTTGGGACTAATATTCACACTTTGAACTGGCACTACTTTGCCACTAGCAGAAATCCGCAGAGTGACATTTTTTGCTTCTACAGGCACGGTTAATTCGGTAATATCTTGTTGGCTGGCTCCCTTGTTGATCACGGTATAAATTGTCGTTGTGCCAACAATCAGAGAACCCGCCGCTATCAGCCCAATCAACCAACGTCGTGGATGTTTAAGTTTGCCAATAATGGGAATTTCTATATACGTAATCATAAATACTAGCCTACGGTTATTGCTGTGCTAATGCTTAAGTAGCGTTTAGTGGGATGGCAAGTGCGGGAATGTAAACAACTGGTGGACTAAAAATTTATCAATAAATCAACAAAAATTAGTTGAATCCTTGCTCAATGCCTCTTTATGTTAGCCTTTAGAATTTCCGTATGGCTTCACCTGATTGGGTGACTTTAGTCATGAGTCGATACTTCAAAAGTAAAAGTAATTACTTTGAACTTAGGAAAGATGAAAATGCAATTACGCCTTTATTCTTGATTAGCCAACAATCAAACCATCTTGAACTCGAATAATTCTTTTAGTTTGGGCAGCAATATCTGGTTCATGAGTCACAATTACAATTGTGATTCCTTGATCATTTAGTTCTGTCAGTAAACTCATGACATCGTGAGAAGTTTCGGTATCTAAGGCTCCCGTTGGCTCATCGGCTAAAACTAATGCAGGTCGATTGACCAAAGCCCGCGCAATTGCTACCCGTTGTTGTTGTCCACCAGATAGTTGACTGGGACGGTTGAGAATGCGATCACTCAACCCTACCCTATTTAAAGCTGCCAATGCTCTTTCACGGCGTTTGTGCTTGGGCAAGTTAGCATAAATCATTGGTAACATGACATTTTCTAAAGCCGTCGCCCGTGTTAATAAGTTAAATTGTTGAAAAACAAACCCTATCCTTTGATTGCGTACATAAGCTAATTCATCATCATCAAAAGTAGTTAGGTTTCTACCTTCAAAAATATAATGTCCAGTTGTAGGACGATCTAGACACCCCACAATATTCATCAGTGTAGATTTACCCGAACCTGACGCACCCATAATGGAGACATATTCTCCTTCTTCAATTGAGAGTTGAATACCTTTAAGTATAGGAACAGTTACTTCTCCTAAGTAATAGGTTTTGGTAATGGATTCCATCCAAATCATCGTTGCCATATAAATATAAGTAGTTAAATTTATTAGTGGAGTTAGGGAACACTTCGACAGGCTCAGTGGCCACAGGGGAAAGGGGAGAAAAGACAATTAGTGGGAATACCATTTCTTTGTAAAGCTGCGCCAAACTCTTTTAATTTCTTTCTTTGTGTCCTTTGCGTCCTTGGCGGTTCGTTTTTCTTTCTTGTACTTAAATATGGCTTAGCGTATCTTCATACAAAATTGGTATCAGCCAAAAAGTCTCATGTAGAGACGCGATTTATTGCGTCTGATAAGACCAATGATCTTAAATTACGAATTACGAATTATTTAGTCGCTTCTTAAAGCTGCAATTGGATCTAATTTGGCAGCATTTCGTGCTGGAATTACCCCAGCAACTAAGCCAACGCTTAACGAAAGTGCAAACCCAGCAATGATTGATAAGAAAGAAATAACAAACGGAAACTTGAAAATGCTTGCAGAGATCAAGGCAATCAAAACACCACTTCCCATACCAACACAGCCGCCAACAATAGAGATAACGATCTCCTCGGCTAAAAATTGATTGAGTATAGCTGAATTTGTAGCTCCGACAGCTTTACGAATCCCAATTTCTCGTGTGCGTTCTACGACTGAAACTAACATGATGTTGGCAATTCCAATGCTGCCAACGACTAAAGAAATTCCAGCGATCGCCACTACCATCACTGTAAATAAACCCACAACATTAGTAAAGGTGCTAACGATATCAGCTTGGTTAGTCAAACGAAAATCATCGGCTTGCGGCGGATAAATATTATGACGCAAACGTAAAAGATTAGTGACTTGAAACTGTGCCGCCTCTAACTGTTCTTGATTACTAGCTTTAACTAAAATGCCATTTACAGAAACCCCTGCTAAAGAATTGTTTCCTACTAGTCTTCTGGACATACTAGTTAGAGGAATAAAAATTTGGTCATCTCGATCCATCGGCCCTTGAGAACCTTTAGGTTCCATCACCCCAATTACTTCATAAGCTTCTCCTTGAATACGGATTTTCTCACCAATGGCATTGACACCCTGTCCAAAAAGTGTTCTTTGGACTGTAGGCCCAATAGTCGCAACTTGAGTGGCAGTATCCAGTTCTTCTTGAGTAAAAAATCTTCCTGACTGGGGATGAGTATTTCTCACTTCTGGATAATTTAAATCTGTGCCATAAATAGTTGTTGAAGTGTTTTGTCCTTCATAAACAACTTGGGCGCTGCGTTGGAGATAGGCAGAAACCATTTGTGCTGATGGTGCTTGTGTGGCGATCGCTTGAGCATCTTCCCAGGTTAAAGTACTGCTAGAACCCAATCCTTGCCGGATATTGCCGCTTCTTGCTGCACCAGCCAAAACTTGTAGTACATCTGTCCCTAGTGCTTGTATCTGCTGCTCAACTCCCTTTTGCACTCCCTGACCGACAGAAGTAATGGCAATAACTGAGGCAATACCAATAATCACACCCAGCATAGTTAGTCCTGTGCGTAATTTGTTACTCCACAGTGTCTCTGCTGCCATTGACAATATTTCTGTAAATGGAACAGTGCGGGTACTTTTAGCTGGGTAAAAAGCTTTCATCATATTTTGTTGTATTTAAAATTAAATTTAAGGAGCATCATTACCACGAGAACGATTGCCAGAAGAACGATTACCTCCTCCCATACCCGGAAGCGGTCCTCCTCGTGGTGTTGATTGCGGTCGTGTTCCTGGTGGAAAACTGAGCAAGACTTTCTCGTTTCCTTTCAATCCAGACTTAACTTCAGTAAAGTTATCGACAGTCACGCCAGTCTCAATACGGGTAAAAACAGGTTTTTCATCAACTCCTGCGACAAACACACCTGTGGCATTTTCTCGGCGCACAACCGAGGCTGTTGGCACTACCAAAACGTTCTGCAATTGACCAGCTTGAAAATCTGCTGCGACATTCATCCCAGACCTTAGTAACCTTTGAGAATCTGAAAGTGATACTCTCACTTCAAAACTGGTAACGTTTTGCTCTACTACAGCTTGAGCAGCAATTTGGCTCACTTTACCTGTAAAAGTTTTTCCGGGGTAAGCATCTGCCCTGATTGTGACTGGTTGACCAAGGCGAATTTTAGAAATATTGGTTTCAGCTAAATTTGCCGCAACTTCATTTGTAGAAGCTAAGGACAAGATTGAAGACGAAACCGCTGAAGAGACAGAACTGGCTGAGGTTGTGGGAGTTACAAAAGCTCCTGGATCAGCATATTTTTTCGTCACCAGACCCTCAAAAGGCGCGCGAATTATGGTGTCATTGATTTGAGCTTGGATGTTTTGCAGTGAACCACGAGCAGAAATTACCTGAGCGTTGGCTACATCAATATCTTCTCGGCGTGTTCCTGCTTTTAAAAGTGCTAAAGCTTCCTGTCTCTGCTTGACTACAGCTCTTGCTTGCTCGATATCTTCGAGACGTGAGCCAGCTTTTTGTAATGCTAACGCTTGCTGTGCTTCATTGACCGCAGCTTGGGCGCTGTCACGATCTGCACGGGTTTGATTTAGACTTTGCAGAGAAATGGCTCCAGCATTGTAGAGTTGTTGATTACGGCGAAAATTATCTGACGCTTTACTTAAATTAGCTTGGGCGCTATTTAAGCGTGCTTGGGCTTGGGCAATGTCTTGAGGACGATTACCTGCTTGCACTTTTTGCAGATTTGCTTGAGCTTCGTCTAACTGTGCTTGTGCTTGGGCAATGTCTTGAGGACGATTACCTGCTTGTGCTTTTTGCAGATTTGCCTCAGCTTGTGCCAACTGTCCTTGAGCAGAGGTGAGTTGCCCACGTAGGTTGGAATCATCAATATATGCTAGGATCTGTCCCTTTTTGACAATATCTCCTTCCTTCACTAGCAGTTTTTTCAGTATGCCTGAGTTTTTAGGACTAAGGTTGATTGACCGTTCAGGCTTCACTGTGCCGTTCGCTGAAATTGTGATTGTTAAGTTTTGCCTTTCTACAGGTTGTGTCAGTATCTGCCGTCTGGCTTCTTGATTAGGAAGGATGGCTACTTGGTAATAAAGCGCGTAGCCAATTCCACTCAACAGTCCGAGGATGAGTAGCCAAGACAGCCAATGATTGCTACGCTTTTTTTTAACTTCTGGAAGCAAACATGAGGAATCTATTGAAGGTAATGTATCAGTTTTCATATTGAACACCAGTGTAGAAAAAATGGCTACTGAGCTAGTTCTTAACGGCTAGAACTTTAGCCTAGTAGCCCTATACTTGCAATTACTTGATTTTTTAATCATCGCGATAAATGTATTAAAAGCTTCTTGCAGGGTAGCGATCAAAGAATCTAAGTGTATAAAGTGTATTGCACCCAATTGCAAATCGCTATATCCTCACTATTACCCCATTGGGAAGTCTAATATCGCCGTTCCGAAGTCTGACTACACTTCTACCAGAAACAATTTCCTGATTGGGAAGAACAATATCCCCATTAGGAAGTTTGAAGTAACCTGGATTACGCAGTCTAACTATTCTTCTAGCAGAAACAATTTCCCCGTGGGGAAGTCTGATGTCACCATTAGAAAGTCTAGTTACTCTGTTGGAAGTAACAACTCTTCTATTGGGAGTAACCACTCTGACTGGAGTAACTTCTCTTCTATTGGGAGTAACTACTCTGACTGGAGTAACAACTCTTCTATTGGGAGTAACAACTCTGGTGCGGACTTCTCTAGTACGGTGTTTTGTCTCAGCACTTGCAGGCATAGTCAAAAAAATTGGAGAAACTATGAGAGCCGTAGCCAAAAGTATGGCTGGGCGTATTTGTTTCAACATAAAATTGACTCCTTTGTTTGCATGGAATTTCAATTGTGCTTAAGTTCCGATCAGGAAAATTACAACTGATGCCAGTAATTATCAACTAAAAAGCCATAATTCAGTGCGTGACCAAAGTCACTAGTAGTTACGAATTGATCTATGACCAAAGTCACTAATTTATAGCGCTTCTTAGTTGTGTGCAATGGAATCAAGTGAAAAAAGGGACTAGTACCGCAAGGCGGAATTAAAAATTAAAAATTAAAAATTAAAAATTAAAACAGCATAAGCTTTTCATTGATTTGGAATGGGTGGTTTATTTACGCCATCGTGTACTAGGGGGAACTAGGGGCTAGAGTGATGTATTTCATCTATAAGAAAACCGCTATATAAAAAATAGTTGCCACTTAATAATAAGCAAAATTTTTATAAATCAATTTTGGTTCAAAGCAATTCCCCGCCAAAGAATTTCCACCAAATTATGAATAAACGAAGATACCATAATTGACGAATTACCCGATTTTAAATCAGTCTCGTTTACTGTTTTATCTATTGGCAGACTTACATCAGACGATAGTTGCTCTAATAAAACGTAGTTCATCAGCGATCCGACTAAGATATGAGCCACAGCCTGGGGATCACAAGAGCGAAGGCGATCTTGGTTAATTTCACTTTCTAAAAAAGTAGTCAGGGCTTTGATATCTTGGATTGGTCTTGGCTGTTGACCTCCAAATCCTGGATCTGGCACAGCATTTCCTTTAGAACGCAGCATTATGAGTCGAGGCATCATTTCACTATAAAATTCCATCATCTGCAAGCCCAACTGAATTAAATTTTGTTTGAGATCACCTTTGCCAGATAAAGATTCCAGTTCTTTCACCCAGGTAGGTGTTTCTGGAATTCCCATTGCAGTGAAAAATAATTCTTCTTTGGTTGGAAAGTGCTTGAAAATCGAAGCTTCAGAAATACCAGCTCGTTGAGCAATTTCTAAAGTTGAACCACTAAAGCCTTGTTGGAAAAAGACTTCACGGGCAGCTTCTAAGATTTGTTGATTGGTAATTTTGGGTTTACGAGCCATAAATAAGTGATTACATACTTATTAATTTACTTCTTACTAATGGTGATGTCAATAGGGGAAGTAGGTTAAGGTGATTGATGCAGCTAGCGCTAATGACTGTCAACTTTGTTGTTCGTGCAGAGTAGAGATCGTTTAAGCTAGCTGAAAGATTCTTTGAGTTGTGGCTAAGAGGCGGTAGTGTGCCTAAATATATTGGTTTAATTTCTCTTTTAGTTGCTTGTAGTTTGTGGAGTATGCCTAAAGCAGCTCATGCACAGGCACTTGTACCACATACACTGCAACTAGATCCAGCAAAGTTGGAGAAGCAGGGGTTGAGTTTAGCACAAGAAGCGGCTCAACTAGGTCAATTTCAACAGTTTGAGTTGGCTTTGCCACGGGCAAGATTGGCTAGTCAACTGGCTCCTCAAAATGATAAAGTATGGTTTTTGTTGGGTGGTTTGCAACTGCAAACCAAAGATTTTGATGCGGCGATCGCTGCCTTGAAAAAGGCACAATCACTCAATCCTAAAAATCCCGACGTTTTATTTGCTTTGGGTTCAGCTAATTTTCAGCAGCAAAAATATCAAGCAGCTATTAGCAATTACCAAGCGGGTTTGCAGTTAAAACCTAATGACCCGGATGGATTGTTTGATTTGGGTAATGCTTACTATATGCTGAATCGATTGCCCGATGCGATCGCTCAGTACAACAAAGCCGTATCTCAAGATCAGAAATTCTGGCCAGCGATTAACAACATTGGCTTAATCAAATATGAGCAGGGTGATATTCAAGGAGCAATTAAGCAATGGCAAAGTGCTGTTAGTATTGATAAACAAGCCGCAGAACCATTATTAGCATTGGCAGTAGCACTTTATAGTAAAGGCGATCGTCAACAAGCTCTGAAGATGGGAGAATCTGCACTCCGCATCGATGGACGCTATGGCGATTTAGACTTCCTCAAGCAAAATCTTTGGGGTGAGCGCCTGCTGTCTGATACGAAAAAATTCTTAGAACTACCCAGTATCCAAGCTGCCCTAGAACAAAGCGAAAGACCACAACCTACTCAATAAAATGGGGCATGGGAAAGAGGAATTGGGGCAGGGTGCGGGGTGCAGAGGGGAGTTAATAAAATGCCTTGAATTTGTTGTACCTAATCTTTCTCCCTGCTCCCTGCTCCCTGCTCCCTGCTCCCTGCTTGCCTGTATGTATCAACCTTAAAGTGAAAGGTATGAGGCAACTGTCGTCGGCAATGCCCGACTTTTAGCAAGTGGCATCATGGGGAAAAGTTACCAATGCCCCATGCCCATTCCCAATTAAATTACTTGCCGAATACCACCTTCTCGTAGTACATATATACTATATTGATGAAAAAGATTCGCCCAAAACTTTTGCTGGGCGAATCCTTTCTGAAAAGATGTCGTTGGTTTTTAGTGGTTGTCTATGGGGAGAAGTGCCAAAATTTGGTTGACAAACTGTTGATGGTCTACAACAGGCTTAGAGATGTAACCATCAGCGCCACTTTGCTTGAGAAAGTTCTCGCGATCGCCTTCCATTGCGTGTGCCGTTACCAAAATAACAGGCAAATTTGCGGTTTTTGGGTCAGATTTCAGCATTTGTGTAATTTTAATCCCATCAACAGATTTACCTTGGTAAACACTTCTAGAAAGAGAAACATCCATTAAAATTAGGTCTGCTTCTCCTGATTGGGCAATGCTTATTACTTCTTCTACATTTTCAGTGTGTTTTACATCCAAACCGCCTCGCTTGGTCAAAATTTTGGAAAAAACACGAGCATTAATTAGATCGTCTTCAACAATTAGAACGGTTTTCATGAGAATTTTATTTATAGAGGTGAGGGAGATTACAACCTGAGCAAAACATTTGTCTAGCTCCTTTTTAGGAATCAAAGTGCATCCCCGTCATCAAGGATGATACTACTGCTGTTTATCTTTTGACTATCAAGATTGTGTTAGTAGTCCCATTTCATCCGTTATGCTGTGTTTGCTGCAATGTTCAGTTATAGCGACTTTTGTGTAGTTAAAATTCAGGGAAAAAACTCATGGCCAAACAGTTAAACCTTCTCTCAACGGGACAGGTGATCACAACAGCCCTGCACACCGAGATGCAACGGTCTTACTTGGAATATGCCATGAGTGTGATTGTTGGGCGGGCGTTACCAGACGTGCGTGATGGCTTAAAACCCGTGCATCGGCGGATTTTATATGCTATGCATGAACTGGGGTTGACACCCGATAGACCTTATCGTAAATGCGCTCGTGTAGTGGGAGACGTGCTAGGTAAATACCACCCCCACGGGGATCAAGCAGTTTACGATGCTTTAGTGAGGCTAGTACAGGAATTTTCTAGTCGCTATCCCTTACTGGCAGGACATGGTAACTTTGGCAGCGTTGATAATGATCCACCAGCAGCGATGCGTTATACAGAAACGCGTCTCTCACCTATTAGCCATGAGGGAATGCTGGCAGAAATTGGTGAAGAAACGGTGGAATTTATTGGTAACTTCGATAATTCCCAGCAAGAACCAACAGTGTTACCTGCTCAGTTGCCGTTTTTATTGCTGAATGGCTGTGCTGGTATTGCTGTGGGTATGGCAACGAATATTCCTCCACACAACTTAGAGGAAGTGGTTGATGGCTTGATTGCTTTAATCGACCAACCGGATTTATCAGATGAAAAATTATTGAAATTGATTCCTGGCCCAGACTTTCCCACTGGTGGAGAAATAGTTGGTGATACAGGAATTAAAGAAGCGTATAGCACTGGTAAAGGTGGAATTTTACTGCGAGGAGTCGCAACGCTGGAGGAAATTACACCTGTTAAAGGCAGCAAACGGCGGACAGCAATTATCATTACAGAATTGCCTTATCAAGTTAATAAAGCAGGTTGGATCGAGAAAGTAGCAGATTTAGTTAATCAAGGACGACTGCACGGAATTTCTGATCTTCGGGACGAGAGCGATCGCGAAGGGATGCGGGTAGTAATAGAACTTAAACGTGATACCAACCCCCAAGAAGTTCTCCAGCATTTGTATCACCAAACCGCTTTGCAGACGACTTTTGGGGCAATTCTCTTAGCAATAGTAGATGGACAACCCCGCCAGTTGAGCTTGCGGCAAATATTGCAGGAGTTTTTGAACTTCCGGGAAGAGACGCTAAATCGTCGCTACGGTTACGAGTTGGGTAAGGCGGAAAGTCGGTTGCATGTAGTAGCAGGGTTGCTCAAAGCCTTGTCTAATCTAGATGTAGTCATTGAAATTTTGCGCCGGGCTGCCGATGGTAGTACAGCAAAAATCAACCTTTGTAGCCAACTAGATTTGAGTGAGGTACAAGGAGATGCAATTTTGGCTATGCCGTTGCGTCGCCTCACCAGTTTAGAACAGCAAAACTTGCAGCAAGAGTTTGATCAACTCAGCGAACAAATTACTTTATTGCAAAGATTACTTAACGATCGCCGAGAATTACTCAAGTCAATGAAAAAAGACTTGCGATCGCTCAAGCGTAAGTACGGCAATCCCCGACGCACCAAGCTTTTACCTAGCATTAGTGAAACGAGAATACAAGAGAGCAAGGGAACAAGGAAAAAAGGAGCAGAGTCAGATCACGATAATCCCAAATTGCAAATCCTAAGTCCCCAATTAGAACAGTCACCAGAATCAGCGGTTTTAGAATTTACCCAACGGGGTTATGTGCGCCGCGCTCAACCCTCAGGGAGAAAGTCGAAAGCAGAAAACGGTCTGCATGATCACGATTTCATGATCCAAACCGAGTTGACCGATACAGAGAAAGAATTGCTGGTATTAACCAGTAGTGGCAAAATCTACCCAGTGAAGGTAGGAGACATTCCCTTAACTACTGGACGTTCTTCGCGGGGAACACCATTAATTACCACACTCACTAGTACTGCTCAAAGCTCTCAAGAAGCTGTGGTGAGCCGCCTTTTGCTCCCAGAAAACTTAGACACTAAACAGCTGATTCTGCTGACAAAGCACGGACGAATTAAGCGCCTGACTTTAGGAGAATTGACTAATCTGACTCGTCGCGGAATTACGATTTTGAAGCTCAAAGACAATGATGAATTGTCCTACACTCAGTTCACTACTCCAGGGGAACATTTAGTTTTAGCTAGTTCCAGTGGGCGAGTGTTGCGGTTCCCAGCCAATGATGAGCAACTACCTGTCATGGGTCGCACAGCAATGGGTTTACAAGCATTTAGGCTGTTGAAAAATCAGCAAATGGTTGGCTGTGTCACTGTAGGAAAAGATGACCAACTGCTGTTAGTTACTCAAGAAGGATATGCCAAGCGAATGGCTGCGAGTCAGTTAAGAGCAGCAAATCGGGGTGATTTAGGCACACAAGCGGTGAAATTTGGTAATAAAACCGATAACCTAGCTGGTATGGTGAAGGCGATCGCCTCTACTGAGGTGGCACTAGTTACTAACAAAGAGCGAGTAGTGAGAATACCTGTAGAAAAAGTGCCGATCTTAGGTAGAGATGGTAAGGGTGAAAGCATCCTCGAACTTAACCGTGATGAAAAAATTATCACTGTGGCCGAAGTTCGTTAGCAAGGGAGATCAAATTAGGAGTGCATTGGCCTACGGATGTGATGATTGCAGGTTATGGAGTCGGATTTTTGTGGCTGATGATGTGTATAGCAATGCTGAAATTGCAAAATATAAGGCAATTTTAGTAATTATATCTGAAGATAGATGTATTAATCTTTCACGTATCAATATCCGCTATCTAAGTCAAGCTATAGAAATAAAAATATAAATTAGGGTTGCATCAATAAGAAAGATTGTTATATTAGTTTACATAAGGCAACAATCCTTCGTAAATCTAGTTTGGAGTGCCAACCATGACTAACGCAACTACTACAAAAGTTACAACCCCCGTAATTGAAGATCGCAACGCTTGGCGTTGGGGTTTTACTCCTCAAGCAGAAATTTGGAACGGTCGCTTGGCAATGATCGGTTTTTTAGCAGCCGTACTAATTGAACTTTTTTCTGGTCAAGGTTTCTTGCACTTTTGGGGCATTCTGTAAGCAATTAGGACAAAATCTTGTCTATAAATTAAAAAACCTGGAGTGATCATTCACTACCAGGTTTTTAATTGTTTACTTTTTATTCACTTGTCAGTTGCTACTGACAATTAATTACCGAATATATTCTTTGAGAACACTGTTACGATTTGGGTGACGTAACTTGCGGAGTGCCTTAGCCTCAATTTGACGAATCCGTTCACGAGTGACGTTGAAAATTTGTCCAATTTCTTCTAGGGTCTTCATTCGACCATCGTCCAAACCGTAGCGGAGTCTAAGAACATCTCGTTCACGAGGACTGAGACTATCTAAAACTTTTTCTAGGTCTTCTCGTAAAAGATTTTTGGAAACTTGATCTTCTGGGGTTTCACCATCGGATTCAATAAAATCGCCCAATCGAGAATCTTCTTCTTTCCCAATAGGCGTTTCTAATGAGATAGGTAACTGAGCAGATTTAGCAATAAACCGCAACTTCTCGATGGTCATTTCCATGCGAGTAGCAATTTCTTCTTCAGTGGGTTTGCGACCCATTTCTTGAGAAAGCAATTTGGTGGTTTTCTTGATCCGCGAGATAGTTTCGTAGAGGTGAACCGGAAGACGGATAGTACGGGATTGATCAGCGATCGCTCTGGTAATTGCCTGACGAATCCACCATGTAGCATAAGTAGAAAACTTGTAACCTTTCTCGTGGTCGAACTTCTCAGCAGCACGAATCAAACCAAGACTACCTTCTTGAATTAAATCTTGGAAGGACAAGCCACGATTCATGTACTTCTTAGCAATTGAAACCACAAGGCGCAAGTTGGATTGCACCATCTTATCTTTTGCCCTGCGACCGACGTGCAGGCGATAACGAAATGCTGGCAATGGTAATTGTACTGCTTCTGCCCATTCACTATCTTTAGGATCACGTTCTAGTTGTTCGCAAAGCCTTTCCCGCACCCTTTCTAATTCCAGCAAATCGGCAATTTTCCTTGCCAATTCAATCTCTTCATCTGCCCGCAACAGACGAATTCGACCAATTTCTTGTAAATAAAGGCGGATCGAGTCTTCGGTGTAGTGCTTTTTCTTAGTTTGGGTTCGACGACGCGATTTAGCGGCTTTTCCAGACTTTGCGTCGTCCTCATCAGACTGAGGCTCTAAAAATTCGTCGTCGCCATCATCGGTGATCAGCAAGTCCTCTTCATCCTCGATTAAGAGTTCTCCTAACTCGAGCTCAGGCTGATTCATTATTTCTAGGTCAGGCTGATATATGCTTTCGAGTACGTTGTTAGCCTGGTTCATGCCGCGTTCCTCATGCTCCTTGCAGAATCAATTACTCAAGATGTGTTTACTGCTCTTTTATAAAAGAGCTAGTTAACAACCGAAAATAGGGTTTTAGGCTGATTTCCCTGAGATACTTTCGGAAGTTTTGTTCCTCTTTAAGAGGAGTTTTTTACTGAAATGTGGAAAGTCGCAGTTAATGCTGACTTAATCACCTTAGCAAAAGTAATATGTATTGCTATTACACACAACTTTTAATTGCTTAGTCTCAAAAAAGACTTGTCTTGATAAAAAATTTACCACTCCATATATAACAAATATGACTGTTGGCATATTTCCTTATAAAGACTTTTCCGATTGTAGCCTGTTTCACAGAAATTGCACTCTTTTTGTGTATTAATCATGAAGTCATTAAGCAAGGTAAAGTCACTATTATCAATAAAGACATAGGAAATGGTAGGCATACGCTTAAATTTTTCCTAAAACTTTTTCCAATTGCAGTGACATTAGCTTTACATGAAAAGGAAACTACAAGTGTCCTTAGAAGATTTTAGGTATTATGTACAACATAAATTACCTAGAAAGAGCGTACTTAATGTTAACTTAGGTTCAATGTATTAAGTTACCCATTTTTACATTTCCTTCATAAATGACTCATTTTGGAGAGTTTAGCGGGACTTCCCCCAGGATAGATCAAAGAAGAGTGGTGATGCTTATCTTAAGATGCTTAACCTGATGTGTGCCAAACGCCTGAACTAGGGAGCTGAGGCTGTGGCAGAATCAGCTAGATCGCAAGTAATTGAAATTTAACTGATTAGGTCTTATTCACACATTAGCGCACTGCTGAGATTTCAACCCTATGAAACTTGACAAACTGTTCTTATTATATCCAACGATATTTTAATCAATTTAGAAAGGATTTAACAGTTGAGGTGAAAGATATCAGCCTACTTAAGACAAAATTTTATCGAATACATAGTAGTCAGAGTACTGGTTTGGATTGAATCGCCAAGAAGATTTCAGTAATTATATTGTTAAATATAATACTGTTATCTCCAGGAAAATATTGTTGAGAATACGATATCAAATCCTTGAGATAGTTAGGCAATTACATTTGGGTATATAGGATGGATATTTGCTTTTTCAGCATAACAAATGCTTTTCTAGCTTGTGGTAGAAATTCATTTAGAAGTTACAGATTGAAACTTTTGCAATCTACTGAAGTGCTGAGTAAATGGACATATCTGAACAATCTTAAACAACTGTTAAAATAAACTTGACAAAAAATATACTTTATGCACTTCTTGTGAAAGAAAATTGATAACTTTGGTAATTAACAGTGATGTATTTTATCAAACGATTTTTATTGCTTAAAAACACAAAAAACTTCCCCGGTATTTGTCTTTACCGGGGAGTTTTAATTGACATACCTCCTCTTCCTGAAGGATAGAGGATTCCTTAACACTTCACTGAGATGTGCTACCGAAGTAGTCTTACCTTCTCTCCATGTTCGTTTAAAGTCTCCCAATGCCCTATGGCGACTTTTCTAACTATAACAAAAGCCGTCCTAGAAGGACAGGCTTGTATCCCATTATTTTCGGTCAACTGCCCCGCCCACAAGGCTACGGTGTACACACAAGTCTTGAAATCCCACCTAAAACTTAGTTTCGTTGCCCTAGCCCTAAAATTAGCGGGATAAATGGAGTTTCCAGTTGCCTAAAGTTTGGGTATTGATGGGGCTAAAAGAGTTGAAACCTTTGCGGCCTATACTTGTGTGTACACGGTAGCGCCCACAAGGGGACGGGGTTTTACGCTCGATCAATAAATTTGGTAGGGGAAATTGAAGAAACAGACAAGGGGAAAGAACTGTCCCCAATGCCCGATGCCCAATTAACGCGGTGTTGGTGTTGGCGTTGTATTAAAACTGGCTGGAAAATTAGGTGGCAGAATTACCTTGTCAACTATATGAACAATACCATTGCTAGCTGGGATATCTGCTTGAGTCACTCTAGCACCGTTGACAGTGATTGTTTTACCTGCATCCTCAACGCTGATTGTGACGGGAGTCCCCTCTACTGTTTTGACTTGTCCGGGTGTGATTTGGCTGGAGGTAATTTGCCCCGGTATAACGTGGTAGGCAAGCAGCCTTACTAATTGTTGTTTGTTTTCTGGTTTTAAGAGATTATCTAAAGTACCTGCTGGTAAAGCAGCGAAAGCAGCATCAGTGGGTGCAAAGACTGTGTAAGGACCTGGCGTAACCAACTGTTCATTTAAGCCTGCGGCTTGCACTGCCTTTGTTAGAGTTTGAAACTGTCCTTGACTGGCTGCTGACTGTGCGAGTTCTGCTAAGTTGCGGTTAGCAGTTGTACCAGTGGGAGTTTCTGTGATTGGAGAAGTAGTTGTTATGGGAGTTGGCGCAACAGGAGAAACGGTTGTTGTGGGAGTTTGCGTGACGGGCTGGGCACAAGCAGATAGGGCAACTAGACTACCCACACCAATAATATTGCACAATGCTTTTTGTATGCTTTTACTAGCGTTCATAGCTTTGCGTCAAATCCAGTTATATAGAGATTTACTGACAATAGTTAATAAATTTATCCATATAATCCCTCAGCCTAACGAGGTAGTTTAAAAAACGATCGCTACTAAAGATAATGGGTAATTGGTGTCTCCCAACTACCCATTACTAATAAATATCAAAACATATTTGATATTAGCTGTTCCCTGTTCCCTTTTATGTTAGATATCTAGATCCATGAAGTTGAGTTTAGAGCCATAGGTTTCAATAAATTCGCGTCTAGGTGCGACGCGATCGCCCATTAAAATTGTAAAAATGCGATCGGCTTCGGCTGCATCCTCAATTTCCACTTGCTTTAGGGTGCGGCTTTCTGGATTCATTGTAGTTTCCCAGAGTTGGGTCGGCATCATTTCGCCCAAACCTTTGAAGCGTTGGATATTGTAGTTGGCGTTGCTGGGAAACTTGGCTATTTCCTGTTGCAGTTCGCGATCGCTATAACAATATTTTGGCTCACTGCGTCCTCGTTCTAGTTTATATAGTGGGGGACATGCAATATAAATGAAGCCTTGTTCGATCAGCGATCGCTGATACCGATAGAAGAAAGTTAACAACAAAGTCCGGATGTGCGCTCCATCCACGTCAGCATCAGTCATGATCACGATCCGGTGATAGCGCAGTTGAGACGCGTCAAATTCCTCGCCTTTCACACCCAACCCCAGGGCTGTAATTAAGGATTGGACTTCGTTGTTTTTATAAATTTTGGCATCGTCAGTTTTCTCAATGTTGAGAATTTTACCACGTAGGGGCAGGATTGCTTGGGTGCGGCGATCACGTCCTTGTTTGGCACTACCACCTGCGGAATCGCCTTCTACAATATAGATTTCCGATTCGCTGGGATCACGAGAACTGCAATCTGCCAACTTACCAGGTAATGGCGAAGATTCCAGTACGGATTTGCGCCGTACCAATTCCCGTGCATGACGGGCTGCTTCTGCGGCTTTAAAGGCTTGGATAGCTTTATCTAAAATCGAGTCTGCTATTCCAGGATGAAATTCTAGGTACTCAGTTAGAACTTCTCCTACCAGAGAGTCAACAATACCCCGCACTTCGGTATTACCAAGTTTGGTTTTAGTTTGTCCTTCAAATTCAGGATCGGGGACTTTGACAGAAATCACCGCTGTCAAGCCTTCGCGGACGTGTTCACCACTGAGATTAGATTCACCTTCTTTAATTTTATTACGCTTGCGGGCGATCGCATTTAATGTCCGAGTCAGAACCGCTTTCAAACCTTCTAGGTGTGTACCACCATCAATCGTGCGAATATTATTAGCAAAACCCAGCACATTATCTGTGTAAGCATCAGTACACCACTGCAAGGAAACTTCCACTTGTACATTGTTGCGTTCCCCCTGCACATAGATAATTTCTTCGTGCAGCGGTTGCTTCTCACGGTTCATGTAAGCAATATACTCTTTGATACCACCCTTGTATTCGTAGCTTTCTACCTTGGGTGTGTCGCTTTTAAGCAGTTCTAAACGGTGGTCGGTAAAGGTAATTTTGACACCTGCGTTTAGGTATGCCAACTCCCGCAGACGACCTGATAAAGTGATGTAATCAAATTCAATGCTATTAGTGAAGATTTGAGTATCCGGTTTGAACCTTACAGAAGTTCCGGTTCTCCCCTCTTTTTCAGGTTTGACTTGCAGTTCAGTAACTGGTAAACCGCGTTCATAACGCTGGACATGAACTTTTTGATCTCGCCAAACTGTAACTTCTACTACCTCAGATAGGGCGTTAACTACAGAAATACCAACCCCGTGCAATCCTCCAGAAACTTTGTAACCACCCCCGCCAAACTTCCCTCCGGCGTGCAACACGGTTAACACTGTTTCTAAGGCCGATTTTCCCGTTCGCGAGTGAGTATCGGTAGGAATCCCCCGACCATCATCTGTTACAGTCACGGAACCATCAGCATTGATATCCACCTCTATATGAGTGCAGTGACCCGCTAAAGCTTCATCAATAGAATTATCTACTACCTCATAAACTAAATGGTGGAGTCCTCGCGGCCCAGTAGTACCGATGTACATCCCCGGTCGTTTGCGGACGGCTTCCAGACCTTCCAGAACTTGAATCTGATCGGCACTGTAACTGCTCGTCATGAAAATTCTCCTGATGCGTGGGGTTGAAGTCGCCCAAAGGCAAAAAGTCAAAACATACCAAAATTCTAACACAAAAGCCTTACTGGCGACTGTAGGTCAATTTTATGAGAAGTTTATGTAGGGGATATAACCCCATAGGTTTTTTGAATGAATTGCCTCAATTTTAAGCTGGTTTATCAGTTAAGTATAAATAGTATAGTAGGGGACAGGGGACAGGGGACAGGGGACAGGGGACAGGGGACAGGCTTGAAAGTCTTTTGTTGTTCGGATTTTATGGTCAGTTTATGTCCTCAACTATCTGGCGATCGCCATATCTCGCAATGTGAATCTCTGATCAACAGTTTCTAGAATGAGAATTTGGTTAATACTGTTGTGAATAGTGGGGTTGAAACCGTCCCCAGTCAAAAAAATGCCAAAAATCTTCAAAATTTTAACACAAAAGCTTTGCAAGCAACTCTAGGACATCTTTATCAGAAGTTTCTTCAAGGGATGTAACTCTATACGTGACAGGAAAACAAGGTGAGAATAATTAATGATAATGACTAAATTGATTGTGATTTGTGGAGCAACAGCAACAGGTAAATCTGGGTTGGCTTTGAAGTTAGCGATGCGACTGGATTCTGTAATTATCAGTGCAGATTCTCGTCAGGTTTACCGCGAGTTTGATATTGGTACGGCAAAGCCAACATTGGCAGAACAAAAATTAGTACCACATTCTTTAATAGATATCTGCAATCCCACAGACACAATGACGGTAGCGAACTACCAAGAACAGGCACAAAGCTTAATTGCTTCGCTTAGCGTTTCGCCATTGTTATTAGTTGGCGGTACTGGTTTATATATACGTTCTATTGTTCAAGGCATGAAAATTCCCAGAGTTGCACCGGATCGAGAACTGCGATCGCAACTTGAATCTCTCGGTCAAGTTACACTTTATGGAATCTTACAACAAGTTGATGCCGTTGCTGCTCAAAAGATTCATCTTCATGACATAGTAAGGACTTTGCGAGCGTTAGAAGTATTTTATATCACTGGAAAACCTATTTCTGAACAGCAAGGGGAAAATCCACCCAATTATCCTATTTTGCAAATTGGATTAGATTGTGATATTGAGCAGTTAGGCAATGTCTACGACGGGCTATGCCTACGTATTCACAAGCGCACTGAGCAAATGATCGCAGATGGTTTAGTGGCTGAAGTGGAATATCTTTGTCATAAATACGGTGCTGACTTACCTTTATTAAATACTTTGGGATATCAAGAAGTCAAGCAATATTTAGCTGGAGATATTTCTCTAAATGAAGCTAAAGAATTAACGGTTTTGCATACACGGCAATTTGCTAAACGGCAACGCACTTGGTTTAGAGCATATCCGCAAATTGAGTGGTTTAATGCGGATGATCCTGATTTGTTAGAGAGGGTTTGGCAACGAGTAGAGAATTTTTGCCGTCCTAAATGAGCGCAAAGACAAGAAGTTTTTTGCGCTCTGATATAAGTATCCTAGAGAGTATCAGGATCTATACCCATAGCTCGTAGTCTTTCTGCAAGTAATTGGACACGTTTTTCAGCTTGTTCAGCACGTTGTCGTTCTTGTTCGGCGCGTTCATCTCCTGTCAGCAGAACAGTTCCATCTTGGTAGCACCAGCGTAACCAAGCATCTTGTCTACCTTCAAATTCACCTTGCCATAAAGTGACACCTAAACCCACTTGTTCTAACCAAGTTTCTGAAGTTTCAAAGTAACGCATTCCTCTTAGTTCATAAACGCGTAGCACTTGCTCTCCTAATTGCTGAGTAGGGTCATATAAGATGTAGTAACTTGCCCGCATGTGTTCATAAATTTTTAGTTTTTTACCCAGTTCGTCACCTTCTTTGTTAGAGACAATTTCAATAACGACTTCTGGAGGTTTGCCAAAACGCCACACCATATAACAACGGTTCTGCTTCTCCCACCAATTTTGAGGTAATTGGACATCTAAGCTGAGAAAAACATCAGGTACAATGGGGGGCTGAAGATCTGTATAGTAAATACCTACATTAGCTTCGGCTAAAAAAGTCTGGTTTTGTATAGAACTGTAAAGAGAGCCAACTAAAAGGCGTTGTTGTTTGGCAGATGCGAAATTGTCCACAGATGTATCATCTTCAGTGACTAACTGGTTGGCATCTGGCACATAGTAATCATCATCATTGATTAAGAGTTGCTCAACCATGACTTTATCCAATAATTGAGGGCGTTACTTCTAGGTTACTTGATTAGAGTGGAAGGGTACTTAGTAACAAAAATCTTTTTCGATTAAGTCGTGTCAAAATCTACAGAGACTATGGTGTCTGTAGATAATCAACTCATCCCCTAAATACAAGTGATGCGTAGGCGTAGCCCGTCGTAGACATCGCTACTATCTAATCGCCTAAATCATGGCTCAAATAAAGAGCGATCGCTGAGTTAAAACAATACATATTATAAAAAAACTAATTCGCCTAAATCCTTATAATATCTTTGTCTCCTATATTTATTGTCTTTTTATTTATGTAAATTTAGCTGCTCTTAGTAAGTTTCAATTTAAAAATTATCTGGAGCTAAAAATATTATGTTAAATGACTATTAAGTAAAGTTGGCACGTTGAGCTTGTTGCCATTGGGTTTCTAGATTAACAAGAACTACCCGATCAGCGCGACGTTTAGTTAACAGCATAACTCCTCGCAGAATCAGTTGTGAATTTTAGTATAAATCATAAAATTCATAACTGATAACTAAACAACATCAAAATTTATTTGTCAAAATTCTTGGTCAAACATTAACTCAATCGTTTTTGTTTACTAACGTCGCTCAATTTGGCTTGTAACTCTGCCCACTTAACATTTGCTAAGCTGGGAAGGACAACATGAGCAGCTCCCACACGCTCAGGCGGGCCAAGTCCAACTGTCCACATCTGAGCTGTTAGTGCGGCTTCAATCCCCGCCGCTGCATCTTCAAAAACTACACATTGCTGTGGTTCTAATTTTAGTTGGTTGGCGGCGTACAAAAATAAATCAGGTGCTGGTTTGGGTTGCTGTACACTATAACCGTCTGCGATCGCATCTACTTGATTACCAATTCCCAATCGTTCTACAACCATGCGGGCATTTTTACTGGCTGAACCGATAGCTATCTTGATTCCAGTTTGCCGTAGTTCGTCCAACAAAGCGATCGCTCCTGGTAATAAATCCTTGGGTGAAATGTTTTGAATGAGTTCTACGTAGTAGTGATTTTTACGCTCCATCATTTCTTCAATTTCTGCTTCTGAATATTGTCTGTCCCCCAGAATCAACATCAGTGAAGCACGACGGGATATCCCTCGCAACGGTTCGTTAGCTTGGCGATTAAAAGGAATACCTTCTTCATCGGCTAGCTGCTGCCAAGCTAGATAATGGTATTCTGCTGTATCAGTCAATACACCATCTAGATCGAAAATCACTCCCCGGATGTCGGGGTTGTGAAGAGATGGAGAAGATAAGGAAGATGAAGAGTTGGCAAGTGGAGCAAACAAGATGAACCCTCTGTTGTTTTCCTCTTGGGTGATCTGTTGAGAACGCAGATCAAATTCATGCCATTGGCCACGCCAATACAGTTGAAACTTTAGGCGTGTCCAGCCAGGAGGTAGATGAGGGTTAGCTACAGGTTTACTATCTGTAAATTGGATACCACCAAATCCAAAAACTACAGTTTGCCAAATCCCCCCAGCACTAGCCCCGTGAATCCCATCAGCCGTATTACCTCGGCTATCTTCAAGATCTACCATTACCGCCTGCATGAACCTTTTGTAAGCTTCCTCTGATTTACCTAAATCTGAGGCTAAGATGGCATGAATGGCTGGGCCAAGAGATGAACCATAGGTAATATCAGTGCGGGGTGCGTAGTAATCCCAATTTGCCTGCAAGGCTTTTTGGTTGTAGGGATAATCCGCAGATTCCCGCATTAAATATAAAAGCATCAATACATCTGGTTGCTTAAGTACCTGCCGTTTGTTAGTTTCTTCAATGCCTAAAATGGCTTGAATTGAACGTTGGCGGGGTTCGTAGTCTTCTAAGTTAATGTCTTCTAATTGAAAAAATCCTTCATATTGCTCAATCAGTCCCGTTGCAGAGTCATAGGGAATCCAGATTTTGGTAATGATATCTTGCCAGTGCGATCGCATCTCTAAAGTGAGTTGCAATTTTTCTGCTAATTCAGCGGCTCGTTCGGGGAAGGTTTGATGCAGCCAATCATAAACTATCAGGGCTTTTTCTAAATGCCATTGCACCATCCGGTTAGTAAAAGTGTTGTTGTGTACTAACTCGTGATATTCATCCGCCCCAATTACGCCGCGAATTTCATAGCGTTGAGCTTGAGAATTGAACTCAACCCGACTACCCCAAAAGACGGCGGTATCCAAAATAATCTCTGCGCCACAATCTCGCATCCACTGATCGTCACCAGTGACTTGCCAATAATACCAAATGGCGTAGGGAATATCTGCACTAATATGAATTTCGCGATCGCGACACCAAATCCGCACATCTTCACCGTAAAAATCATTCGGAAGTGACCAACGTGGCGTAACTTCGTCTCCGGTATCAGCACTTTCCCAAGCATACATCGCCCCTTTATATCCAGAATGAATTGCTTTGCGTCGCGCTCCATCTAAGGTGTAATAACGGTAACTGAGTAAGTTACGGGCTAAGTCTGGTTGAGTAAAAGTAAAAAAGGGCAGGATAAAAATTTCTGTATCCCAAAAAACATGACCGCGATAGCCAAACCCCGAAAGAGTTTTAGCGGGAATACTCACCTCATGATCATACCGTGGCGCAGCAATTAGCAACTGAAAAAGATTGTAGCGGACAGCAAAAGCAGCTGTGCTATCTCCTTCAATCACGATGTCGCTGTATTGCCAAACTTCCTCCCATGCTTGTTCATTGGCTTGAAGCAATGTTGTGTAATTTGGCAGGTGCGCTAGTTTTTCTTGAGCTGCTAGAACTGGTGCATCTATCTCCCGCGATGTAAAAATTGTGACCAGCTTTTCCACAATTACAGTCTGCCCTGATCTAGCGAGGAAGGAAGCACTCAAGGTAGGATAACCCGGTGCAGTATTGACTTGTAATGAGGCTTCAGCTCCAGATATTGTCATTTTAGCCGCCATACCAATATCAATCCGAGATTTTCGGGTGCGGCTGTGCAACCAGATTCCTTGCTCTGTCTTACCTTGATCTAAATCTTCCCAGTGATTAAAACCCTGATTTTCAGGATAGCCATTGATGCTAGCTTGAACTTCAATCACTCCATCAAAATTTAAGGGTGTTAGTCGGCAGCGCTGCGCTAACACATGCTGATCCGCTAGACTAGCAAAACGTTCAAAATGGATGTCTATGGTGTTTCCGCTGGGACTACGCCAACGCAAAGAACGGCTAACAATACCCTGACGCAAATCAAGCTGGCGATCGTACTGCAATATCTCGCCTTGGTTGAGGCGGAAGCGTTCATCATTGATTATTACTACTAATGGTAGCCAGTCAGGGCAGTTGGCAAGTTCTGTGTACACTACAGGAACGTCATTATAAACCCCGTGGATAAAAGTGGCTGGCAAGGCACGAATATAGCCTTCCTCAAAACTTCCTCTTGTTCCTAAAAAGCCGTTACCGATTGTAAAAAGAGTTTCTCTGGAATGCAGCTGCTCAGGATCAAACTGGGTTTCAATTAATATCCAGTCTGTATAAATAAAATGACGAGCCGGACTTTTTGTATCCATCATGAATATCTTTGCTAAAATTCAGTTTACGAAAATTTTTTTTCAAAAAATGAAATAAATCTACGACAAGTCTACCTAAGTTTATGATTTTTTAATCAAACCACAGAGGCGCGGAGAACACAGAGAGAAGAATAAACAGAGGTTTTTACGAATGATTAAAACTGCTATGTTTACCTATCGATTCATGTGCTTTTCTAAAATCTTTTCTGCTCTGGGTTTATAGATGAGATGAAATAAGGTTTCCATATAGCGGTCTCTAGATTCATTATTTTCCGGAGCGATAAAGTTCCAGAAACTAAACATTTTAGCTAGCGATAGCAGCTGACTGGTATGTGACTGCCAATTATAACTGTTACGTATTCGCTGGCTCATCCACTCGGAGACTTCGTACCAATATTCGGGATGAGTATCGCATTGATCAAGGAAATCCAAAATTTTCTTTGCTGTTTCTTCTAAGTCCGTAGGGTTGAGATGAAATCCATTCTCTCGATCAGCGATAATTTCTAAAGCACCACCAAATTTAGAAGCAAAAGTTGGTAAGCCAGAGATCATGGCTTCTAAAATGCTGCGTCCAAAAGATTCAAAATGAGCAAAATTAACGTAAATTCCCTGGCGATCGCCTATGACTCGGTAGGCTTCACCAATATGATTGATCGGGAGGCGCATTCCTAACCAGCGAATATTGCCACAGAGATGATACTGATTAATAATGTCGTGAAGTTTTTCGATTTCGCGGCTATCTTCTGGATTTGTGGCTGTATCTGGATTTAATTTACTAGTTAAGATAATTAAGTTACAACGCTCTTGCAAAGCCTGACTTTTGCCAAAACATTCAGCTAAACCAGTGAGATTTTTAATAGAAGTAATCGGCAGAACAGCAAATATGGGCCGCTTGTTAGGGTTATCTAACTTACCAAAAATATGAGGATCTTCACGATGAAAAAGTAGGTCTTCAACTTCGGCGCTGAGGCTAGGATCTCTATCTTGTTTTTGGGTATAGGGAAAGAAATTTTTTTCATCTACTCCCGGCGGAGCCATGTTGAATTTAGGACTAAACAAATCAATGCCATCAATTACATGATATAGCTGGGGCATCGTAAAACACTTATAAGACTCGTACTGACCCATTGAGTCTGGTGTCCCGACAATTTCTTGGTAGGATGAGGCAATGATAAAATCGGCTGCATTCATGCTGATTAAATCAGCGGTATATTGTGCGGAGAAGTGGTACTGGTCTTCTAAATCTTGCCAATACAAGTTACTAAATAAGTATTTCGGTTTTTCTAAGGAGTGAGCAATGTTGCACTGGGTAACTTTAAGGCTGCGGGATAATAGAGAGGCGACTAAATTGCCATCGCTATAGTTACCAATAATCAGACTAGGACAACCCTGAAATTGAGCTAGCAGTTCTTTCTCTGCATCTTCAGCAAATGTTTCTAAATATGGCCAAATCTCAAATTTAGAAATCCAGTTGTTGGTAACTTCAAGATTAAATTCCCTAAAAGGAACGCGTAATATCCAGGCGTTTTCAGTATTTTGGACTTTTTCTAAGCGCAGGTTGCATTCTGTTCCTTCACAATTAGGAATGAGCCTAGTAAGAATAATCACATGGGGTTTAATACCCAGCAAATCAAGGCCAGCAAGTTTGATTTCTTCACGCAGTTTATTTTCTAAGCTTCTAGCTTGTTCGAGGACATAAATGACTTGACCTAATGTTTCATCTCGTCCTAAGACATCTTGTTGACCAACCCAACCGTGTATAGAAATCAGAACAACTCGAAAAACAGCAGGAACGCGAGATACAAATGCTTCGAGGATAGCAGGTTGGGGAGTATCAATCAGTCGTTCTAAGAGTTCTAAGGTTTCGCTGACTCGCGCCGCAGTATTACCCCAACCCGCTTCAAAGCCGAGTTTTTGGAGGTCAACGCAAAACTTTTCGTAGGATTCGTGAGGGGGTCGCTGACTGAGGAACTTCAGCGCTTGCTTAATTCGTTTGGCTAATTGAACACCTGAAGAAATGCGATCGCTGATTAGTAAAGGAATATTATTGTGATGTAGTTGATGTAACGCTTTAAACAACGCCTCTAACCAATACTCAGGATCAGTCAATAATTGATTGCACAGGTAATGGTTGAGAAAGGCTAGACCTTGACCAATATTTCTGGGGTCGTCAATTGTGGGCGAACCCTGATAAAAGGGATGGAGGTCGATTTCGAGAATGTGAGATTGGTAACGGTTGACTAGGCGATCGCTCACATCTAAAAATGCCTGGGGTGTCATGAGATCAAACCCAGTAAAATCAGGTCTTAATCGCCATACCTGTTGACTAGCAATCCTCGGTCGGACGACAAACCAAGTACTTTCTTCTTCCAGAATTATTTCATGGGTATAGTTAATTAGTTTACCAATCGCAGAAGAGTAGTAAAAGTAGGCAGGTTTTTGAGATTGCTGACAATAGTCGGCAAAAGTATGTAAAATTTCGTTTCTTAAAAAGTAAAACTTATCTGAGGCTCTTAAAGCATCGATTAACTGATGCAGAGCAATTTTTTCATCACTGCTGAAGACTGCTTGAACTAGTTCATACATGACGACTTCCAGAACTCTAGCTAGGTTATGACCTCATTTTTTCCTCTTCAAGAACGACGGTTATATCTGATGAGCAATGTGAGGTGTATTGTGTATTTCCCTTATTTATAGTAAATAAGCGGAAAAGTCCTTCGCTTCTGGCTGTGGGATGAAATGTCGATGAGATGTGATTCGTTTCAGAGTGTGTTTGTAAAGTAAAGTATTTATTCATACTAGCCTTGGCAACTGGCGTTCGCGACGTTAGGAGCGTCACCCGGCGGGACTTCGTTTGTGTAGTAGCGAATTTTATTCGCCCAAAACTTTTAAAACATCCTCTCAGGGCGATCGCTTTGTATTAACTAACGGTATTGCCTGAAACGTTGATTAATCGGTTAGATCTGAAGGAGTGAGTCTCATCACCTTAGTCACATTTTACAGAAGTTTTTATAACTTGCAAACAAGTAATGAACAATTTCCCTTTATACTAGGACATTTAATCACAGGCTAATTTAAACTGACTTAGATTCACTATTTTCTAGCAAAATTACAGGTATGGGGCTGGTTTCTAAGACTGCTTGTGATACTGAACCTAACAGCACTTGCTCCCAAGGTTGATGTCCACGTTTGCCCATGACGATCGCAGTCACATTATACCTTTGAGCAATGTGAACAATCTCTTCTGGAACAGCACCCGTGACTGTCAAAAATTCATATTTGATATCAGATAATAACTTTTGGGCGTGTTCGTTGAGCTGTTTGATCTCTCGCTGATTTGAAGTATTAACTACATGCAGAACGATCGCCTCACCATTGCTGCGACGTGCTAAGTCTGCAACTTTGGTTAAAACTTCTGTAGCTAAACTAGAGGTATCTACTGCTGCTAGCAATAGGGTATGAGTAGTAACTGTAACTTTAGTAGGATCAACTTCTCCTTTGGTTAACAATTTAGGGGCAAAAGTCACAGTTGCCCAAGCGCCTAAAGGTGCAGTAATCAAAATTGAAAGTGCTGCGATCGCTAGTATAATTTCTCCTCCCACAATTCCTTGAGAAAGGGGAATTGCCCCAATTGCAGCTTGTACTGTAGCTTTAGCTGAATTTCCTGGTAATAAAAAGAGTCTTTCGTGCCAATTCCAATTACTACCTAAAGTCGAGAGATACCACCCCAGCATCCGACCAATCAGTAAACCAATCGCCAAAATTAAAATGCCAGGTAACAGAATCTTTTCTAATACTTGCAGTTGAATAGTTGCCCCTAACAAAACAAACAGAAAAATCTCACCCACTATCCATAAACTATCAAAACCACCTCGTAATCTCCTGGCTAAAGGAGCATCTAATTCAATTAAGAAAAACCCCATTGCCATTGTTGCCAAATAACCAGAAAAATAAGGCAAATTATGAGCAGTAATTACTAAAAATAAGGCTAAACTAGCAGCAATTACAGTATCTTGGACTGTATTTTGTGTCCAGTTTTGTTTCGTTAAAACTATAACCAACAAATGAGCTGCTAAATACCCTAATAACACTCCCAGAAATATTTGCATGATAATTTGCAATGGCAGTAGTTGCAGAGCATTTAAAGTCAACCCTCCAAAAAGAGTAATTTGCTCAACGCCCCCTTGAGCTAAAAAATTCAGCAGTAGGCTAAAAACTAGCAATAGCAGCACATCAGATAAGGCACTACCAGTTAAAATTGCATCGGGAATGCCTTTAGTAACACCCCAACCTAAACTTTTGAGTCTCAGCATTCCTGGAACAATTACAGCCGGAGATTCAGCGCCAATCACACAGCCCAAGAGTAATGCATTGGGAAATTCTAAATGAAAAATTACCATAGCGGCAAAAGCAATGGCGATCGCTTCGGTGATCGCTGGCAAAAAACCCAGGCGCAACGCCACAGTTCCTTGTTGAGCCAGTTTTTCTCGATCTAGTCCTAGCCCTGCTTTCATTAAGATAATCATCACTGCCAAAGTTCTCAATTCATCGGCAGCATTTAACACATCCAAACTGATGACATTACGAGCTTGGGGGCCAAGAATAATTCCGACTAAAATCATCCCAATTAAAGGCGGAGCGCCCAAACGACGGGCAATTTGTCCTCCAAAAAAGCCCATGATTAAAATCCACAATACACTGGCTAACATTCCACATACCCTATACCCTACACCTCACACCCTACACCCTGTTTTTAGTGTCTAATTCGTATCGAAATATTAAGGAATATTGCATTTCACTCAAAACCTGGAGGGGGAGCGAGAAATCAGCCAAAAGACCGTGATACGATGCTTTCGGTAAATGTCAAGATTTGGGAGAAGACCTTTGACACTACGGGTTGCTGTTGTTGGGTCAGGCCCTGCTGGTTCATCTGCCGCTGAAACGCTGGCCAAAGCTGGGATCGAAACTTACTTGTTTGAGCGAAAGCTAGACAATGCCAAGCCCTGTGGGGGAGCTATCCCCCTATGTATGGTGGGTGAATTTGACCTACCACCAGAAATTATTGATCGCCAAGTGCGAAAGATGAAAATGATTTCGCCCTCCAATCGTGAGGTTGATATCAATCTGGTAAATCAAGATGAATATATAGGAATGTGCCGCCGTGAAGTGCTAGATGGTTTCATGCGCGATCGCGCGGCAAAACTCGGCGCAAATTTAATTAATGCAACTGTTCATAAACTCGATATACCCATAAACAATACCGACCCTTATACTATCCATTACGTTGACCATACAGCAGGCGGCGGACAGGGCATTACTAAAACCCTGAAAGTGGATTTAATCATTGGTGCAGATGGGGCTAATTCCCGGATTGCCAAAGAAATGGATGCAGGGGATTACAATTATGCGATCGCTTTTCAAGAGCGCATTCGCCTACCCGAAGATAAAATGGCGTATTACAACAACCTTGCCGAAATGTATGTTGGCAATGATGTTTCTACCGACTTCTACGCCTGGGTTTTCCCCAAATATGACCACGTAGCCGTAGGTACTGGTACAATGCATGTCAACAAAGCCAGTATCAAACAGTTGCAAGCTGGTATCCGCGCCCGTGCTTTTGAGAAGCTAGCAGGCGGTAAAATTATCAAAGTCGAAGCGCACCCAATTCCTGAACATCCCCGTCCCCGTCGTGTTGTCGGTCGCATCGCTTTAGTCGGAGATGCTGCTGGCTATGTTACCAAGTCTTCCGGTGAAGGCATTTATTTTGCCGCTAAGTCTGGGCGGATGTGTGCCGAAACCATTGTGGAAATGTCTAATAGTGGTAGCCGCATTCCCACAGAAGACGACCTCAAGGTTTACATCAAGCGCTGGGATAAAAAATACGGACTCACTTACAAGGTATTGGATATCCTGCAAAGTGTGTTCTATCGTTCCGACGCTACCCGCGAAGCCTTTGTGGAAATGTGCGGTGATATGGATGTGCAGAAGCTAACATTCGATAGCTATCTGTATAAGACAGTTGTTCCCGCTAACCCAATTACTCAACTGAAAATTACTGCTAAGACGCTTGGGAGCCTTATTCGCGGTAACGCTCTAGCTCCTTAGAGCAGGTTGCAGGGTGTAGGGTGTAGAGAAGACTATTTTAAGTACACAGTTTTGTAAATTCGTGGACAATTAAGAGTTTAAACGCAGAGGGGCGCAGAGTTGAGCGCAAAGGAGCGCAAAGTTTGTTTGAGTCCATTCGCTACGAACTTAGGCAAAGTTGTACTTAGTTTTATGCCATAATCTTTCTCTCTACCCCTCTGCTCTGCCTTCATTAATTAACTACTTGACTACCATGACTGCGCGGGTCATCTTGATTACTTGCTGGTGCAACTGGAGCTGAGAATTTGGAAATTTGACCACTAGCTTGAGCATAGGGTAAAGACGAACCAGTAACCAAAGCATCTAAATTGCCTGCCATGACTAAGTGCGGTTGATCGCCGATCGCTTGGGCGATAGTTTCTCCGTTCTGAGCCAAAAACACAAAATTGGGAATGCCATCTACTCGATATTTCAGCATCTCTGGCAGCCATTTGGTGTTATCTACGTTCAACATGACAAAATTCACTTTGTCAGCATACTGTTGTTCCAGTTCGACCATGTCTGGAGCCATTTTCTGGCAGACAGTACACCAATTAGCATAAAATTCTACTATTGATGGCTTCCCGTTGCTGATAGCTACTTCCAGGGGTATGGATGTCTCTTCTAATTGAGCCAGGGAAGCTGAAGTTGTCTCAGTTCGCAACCCTAAGACTAAAGCAACACTAAGAGCGATCGCTACTATTGCAATTAAGAAATTTCTCACACGCACGCCTATCGTGGATGTAGGTTTTTCAGGCGAATTAATTGGTAAGTCTTTAGTCATAACAAATTTATTAAACTTATTAAGTAATCTCCTTTTCAGTTTAAACCTAACCTATCCAGTACTGGCGACAACTCCCGCTAACTGTCGGTTTCATATTTGTGACGAAGATCATGAAGTAATGCGATCGCCCTCTGGTTGATCTCCATCAGAGTATCAGGGTTATATGCATCTGAACCTTAAGTTAACAAAATCAGCGATCCAGCAGCGATCCTTGAACTTATATAGGCTTATAGCTATCGCCAGGTAGTTTAGGACATAAGTAGCCCCAGTGCGTTACAACAGAAAAAACTCTCTGGTAAACCTGTGAAAAAACGAGTTACCCTTACCTTCCCCAAACGTGCTATTCAAATGCCAGTTACTTACGTCTTGGCAAAAGAATTTAACGTAGCTGCTAATATTATCCGCGCTCAAGTTGCCCCTAATCAAATTGGTAACCTCGTAGTAGAACTATCGGGGGATATCGATCAGTTAGATGCAGCTATTGAGTGGATGCGATCGCGGCATATTAATGTTTCCTATACTTTAGGTGAAATTGTTATAGATGAAGATGTATGTGTCCACTGTGGCTTATGTACTGGGGTTTGCCCTACCGAAGCCCTCAGCCTTCATCCAGAGACATACAAATTGACATTTACGCGATCGCGTTGCATTGTCTGTGAACAATGTATCCCTACTTGTCCTGTACAGGCAATCTCAACCAATCTCTAATCCAGGCTAAACACATCTGCGGTGACACCACTATTATCCACCAGTCTATTCTGGGCTGGAGCATCATAAACGACTAACAAAGAAGATACGCCAGTAACATCCTGAAACAAGGTTATTCCCTCCGGGCGATCGTCTCTATTTCCGTAGGGAAGATCAAGCAGCAGTTGAGGATTATTCAAAATATTTTCTCGCATATTTACACCATTTCTCAAGCGATAAACTTGCACCTTGCCATCTAACACCATTGTTGGCCCAGCCAAAATTAACAAGTCATCGCCATCTAAACATAAATCCCTAATTCCTGACCCATTTAACCAAACAAAATGTTTTTTATATCTTTGTTTTCCTTCACCAACTTTTTGTAATTTTATTTGACCCAAACCACAAATGATTATCAGGAGTAAGCCGTAAAGCTGAAAGGTCTTTCCTGTATTCTTGAAAACTATCGCTAAACATCAGAGAAACTTGATGGAGCAAGTGTGAATTGGACATTTTACTTAGTCTCTTATGTTCAAAAATACTAAATTGCTATTTTAGTATGATTTAATACTGAGCAAAATAAATTTTTGCCAAAAACTTAGCCCAAATACACCTCGATAAGGTAAATATATGTTTTAAATCTTTTGGTATCCCTTGTATATTTTCAAAAAAACATCCAACGTGAATGATAGTAATAATACTTAACTATAAGGTATTATGTTAAAAAAAAATGTCAAAAGTATAAATAGAAAATTTTCACTAATGCTATTATGCAATAACCTGATTAAGTATGTCATTGCTATCAAATATGAAATTAGCGACAGAACCAACAACAAAAACTCTAGGAGACTACGCTTACCAGGCGCTTCAAAAACACTTTAAGAAAACCTTGAAGTGGGAAAAATCAGTTAAGAAAGATGAAGATCCAGAAGCACTGCACCAAATGCGAGTGGGGATGCGCCGTTTACGCACGGCTGTAAGTAGGTTTGATTTGGCACTGAATTTGCCGAAGCCAGCCAGCGATAAAAAAATTGGTAAAATTGCCCATTGCCTTGGTAATCTCCGAGATTTAGACGTATTAAAAGAAACTTTGACAACTCGTTACCAACCATATTTACCACCCAAAGAACAAGAATCTCTGCAAACAGCTTTTAATGCTTTAGCTAAACAACGTGAAGATGCACTTTCTAAGGTGCAAGCAACATTAAAGGATGAGCCTTACAAGTCTTTAAAACATGAATTAGAAAAGTGGTTAGAGAAACCTAATTATCAATCCTTGGCATCTTTACCAATTCAGCAAGTACTACCAGATTTACTTTTACCTGAAGTGAGTAGTTTCTTGCTGCATCCAGGTTGGCTAGTTGGCACTCAAGTTGTAGATTCACAAGTCAAAATCCGTACAAACTGGAAAGCAGAAAAAATAGAACAACAATTGACGACAAAAGGCTCAACTATTCATAGTTTGCGGAAACAAGCCAAACGAGTACGTTACCAAATGGAGTTATTTACTGAACTCTATGGTGAGTCTTACGCGGCTTATATTGCAGAAGTGAATAGTATGCAAGATATTTTGGGTGCTATGCAAGATAGTGTGGTTTTAGATGAGTGGCTTGTAGATGTATTTAAGTCAGAAATTCGCACTCATTTACCTGGTCTTGCTACTTTATTAACGGAAAATCGTTACCAGTTATGGCAGCAGTGGCAACCTTTACAAGAACGGTATTTGAAAGCTGAAACTAAGCATAGCTTTCATTTAACTATACTGCATCCTATTGAACCAGCAGATGATGAATCACAAAAGGTAGATTGATTTCTATAAGCCGCACACTCGTGACTTCTAGTCATGAGTTAGGCGCTCCATACTTGAGTGGATTCGTGTTAAAATATCTGGTTGAGGTTGACCGTAATCAATGCCAGTAATCAAAAACTGATGCAACAGAATTAACAAAAGCATCACAATTTTTGCCTTGAACTACTGTTGAAGAACTGCTGCTATTTTCTTCGTTGCGGTTAGTATTTTGGCTGCGAGAATCACTATTATTTTTGCTGCCTTGGCTAGCACTACTACCACTAACACCAATACCAAAGATACTAATGCCACCGCCATCATTATGGCTGTTGGACGCACTAGAATGAGTACTAATAGAGGTTGCTAAGGCAAGCTTGGTAGAACTATTACGCGTGTTATTACCCAAACCAACATCGCTGCATAAAGCGCGGGTGTTATTTGCGAGAGTTTTGGGATCAACCCAAGATTGATAATCGCCTAATCCTTGAACTCCCGTATTAGCCACGGTATTGCTAGGTGTGCCAGGGGCTGAAGTGGTTGGAGTGCCGTTACCTACGACTACTTTGGTAGTGACAGGAACACGGTTAAAGATACGAGTTTACAAGACCCAATATCATCGGGATCAGGTAGGTTTCCTGGCGTCAATTCAACCTACATCTACGAAAATATAGTTAATGACACAAATCTGTGACAATGATTAACAGTAAGCCGGAATACTGAATCTAAGCTACTCATGAGTCAGAGTTCTCAAAACAGCCCTTTGTCACACAAGCCTGAACCATCAAATTGGTTATACGCTTTCTGGAAATTCTCTCGCCCGCACACGATTATTGGCACTACTTTAAGTGTCTGGGGTTTGTATTTAATTGCTATTGCTGTTTCCTCGACGGGATTTTCTGGCATTCCCCTGAGTCGGGTTTTAGGTGCATGGATTGCCTGTCTGTGCGGTAATGTTTATATTGTGGGCTTAAATCAACTAGAAGATATTGATATTGACAAGATTAATAAGCCTCATTTACCACTTGCATCAGGAGAATTTTCTCAGACGCAAGGACAATTAATTGTCATTTTGACTGGGCTTTTGGCTTTAGTTATAGCTTGGTTCACAGGGCCTTTCTTATTTGGGATGGTGGCTATTAGTTTAGCAATTGGTACGGCTTATTCTTTGCCGCCAATTCGCTTGAAACAGTTCCCGTTTTGGGCAGCCCTTTGTATTTTTTCGGTGCGCGGCACAATTGTCAATTTAGGTTTATTTTTGCATTTTAATTGGGTATTGCAACAAAACCAAGTAATTCCGCCTGTGGTATGGGTTTTGACGGTATTTGTTTTAGTGTTTACCTTTGCGATCGCTATTTTTAAAGATATCCCCGATATGGAAGGCGATCGCTTATACAATATCACCACTTTCACTATTGAACTCGGCCCGCAAGCTGTGTTTAATCTGGCGCTTTGGGTACTAACTGTCTGCTACCTAGGAATGATTTTGGTTGGTGCTATACGTTTAGCCTCTGTTAACTCAGTATTTCTGGTGATTAGTCATCTAGTATTGCTGTGTTGGATGTGGATGCGGAGTTTGGTAGTAGACTTACAAGATAAAAGTGCGATCGCTCAGTTCTACCAATTTATTTGGAAACTCTTTTTTTTAGAATATCTGATGTTCCCTATTGCCTGTTTGTTGGCTTAAAACGATGTTAGAAACTTTTCAAGGAACTGATATTCTGGCAATATTCGCAGTTGTTGTTGGTATTGCCTTTCTCGGTTATTTTGCCTGGAAAACCTTAATTACCTCCAACTTTTTTCAAAAGGGAATTAATCTTTATCAGCAAAAAGACTTTCAAGGTGCAGAAGCAGCTTTTCGCAAAGTCATTTCTATCAACTCTACTAATGATGTAGTTCGCTTGCTGCTAGGAGATGTTTTAATTCAGCGAGGTGAAGTGAAAGAAGCCAAAGAATTATTTCAGGAAGTAATTCAACGCAGTCCCAAAAATGCCGATGCATATTTGCGTCTGGCAAATATTTTAATGCAGGAAAACCAGCAAGAAGAAGCTAAAATTAATCTGCAAACTGCTAAAGATTTATTGCAAAAACAGCGCCAATTTGAAAGAGCTAACAAGATTGCTCAACTATTAGATCAAATAAGCGCCAAGGACGGTACTGGGCGAATATAATTCGCTACTACACAAGCGAAGTACTTACGGAGAAATCGCAGAGTAGCCGCGACTTCCAGTTGCTAGTATGAATGGATACTTTACTGAAATTATGACTGAAGCAAAGGGCAAAGTTTACCTCGTAGGCGCTGGCCCTGGAGATGTGGCATACTTGACGGTAAAAGCTTACAATCTCTTGGGAAAAGCTCAGGTGTTAGTCTACGATGCCCTAGTAGATGAGCAATTGTTACGTTGCGTACCGCTTGATTGCCTAAAGTTAGATGTAGGCAAACGTGGTGGTAAACCCAGTACACCCCAAGCTAAAATTAATAAGTTACTGGTTAAGTACTGCCAGGAAAATAAACATGTTGTCAGGCTGAAATCGGGTGATCCGTTTATTTTTGGGCGTTGTACTGGCGAAATTGCAGCTTTACAAGCAGCTAACTGTGAGTTTGAAGTAGTCCCAGGCATTTCCTCAGCCCTTGCAGCACCATTGCTGGCGGGGATTCCCCTCACAGATACCGTTTTGAGTCGCTGCTTTGCCGTGTTGACAGCCCATGAACCAGAGGCTTTAGACTGGGAAGCTTTATCTCGGTTAGAGACACTAGTAATATTAATGGGCGGGCGACATTTGCCAGAGATTGTAGATCAATTAATCAGACATGGGCGATCGCACTTAACACCAATTGCTATTATCCGCTGGGCAGGAACTCCTAATCAACAAATCTGGACAGCCCAACTGGGTAATATTTTAGAGCAAACCGCTGGGTTATCTCTTTCGCCAGTAGTAATCGTCATTGGTGAGGTTGTCGGGCTACACAATTACTTACAACCTGAGAAAATATCTTTAGCCACAGCTAAAACTCCCAGGCCTGCAATTATTATGTCAAGCAACCTCGCTCCATCTACTCAGTTTCCCCTTGCTGACAAAACAATCTTGGTGACACGTTCGGTTGGACAGTCGAGTCAATTTAGCGATCGCCTCACCGCATTAGGCGCAACAGTGATTGAAATGCCTACTTTAGAAATTTCTGCACCTTCTAGTTGGTCAGCTTTAGATCAGGCGATCGCTAATTTATTAGATTTTCACTGGTTAATTCTCACTTCCACAAATGGCGTAGACTACTTTTTTGAAAGGCTAAATGCCCAAGGGAAAGATACTCGTGCTTTGGCTGGTGTGAAAATAGCCGTTGTTGGGGAAAAAACAGCCCAAAGTCTTAAACAACGCTACCTCCAACCTGATTTTATTCCTCCCAACTTTGTTGCCGATTCTTTATTGGCAAGTTTTCCCGAAGAACTGTCTGGGAAAAAAGTTTTATTTCCCAGAGTCGAAAGCGGCGGAAGAGAGATTTTAGTAAAAGAATTAACTGCTAAAGGTGCAGAGGTAATAGAAGTTGCGGCGTATCAATCTTGCTGTCCTAGTGGTATCCCAGAATCAGCAAAACTAGCTCTGCAAAATCATACAATAGATATTATTACCTTTGCGAGTTCCAAAACTGTACAATTTTTTTGTCAACTTACAGAAAGCATATTTCCTCATAACTCTGTGGCTAATGAGTTAGAAGGTGTTTGTATTGCCTCTATCGGCCCTCAAACCTCGAAAACTTGTCATTCTTTATTCGGGCGCGTAGATGTGGAAGCTGAAGAATATACTTTAGATGGGTTAACCCAAGCACTAATTCAATGGATTAATTCGTAATTCGTAATTCGTAATTCGTAATTGAGATATGAGCCTCTTATTTTATTTTTGAAAAAAGCCCGTCCACCTTTACCTCCCTTATTTACTGTCCCCTGTCCCCTGCTACACATGAAACGCATCATCGGCTTAACTGGAGGTATTGCTACAGGTAAAACCACTGTCGCCAATTATTTGGCTAGTGCTTACAATCTTCCGATTTTGGATGCCGATATTTATGCTAGAGATGCAGTAACTATCGGTTCGCCTATTTTGAGTGCGATCGCTCAACGTTACGGCGAACAAATTTTACTCCCAGATGGTAGCCTCAATCGCCAAAAACTAGGCGAAGTTATCTTTCAGCTTCAAGATGAACGCAACTGGGTAGAGGATTTGATTCATCCTTATGTGGGCGATCGTTTTCAAGATGCGATCGCCCAATCTTCTTCACAAACACTAGTGTTAGTTATCCCTCTGCTGTTTGAAGCCAAGATGACTCATTTAGTTACAGAAATTTGGGTTGTGAGTTGCTCTGAGTCACAACAACTGCAAAGATTAATACAGCGAAATTATCTCAGCCAAGAACAGGCAAAAGCCCGCATCAATAGTCAATTATCTATTGAAGAAAAAGCATTTCGTGCAGATGTTGTATTAGATAACTCCTCTACCCTCGAAACACTGTTAAAGCAGGTAGATGTTGCCTTAAAATTAAAAAGTATAAATTAGAGCTAGTTCGTCTTTGAAAATCCACATTAATGACACTATATATACATATCTATAGCATGCGTGTATGAAGCAAATGTGTTAAATTAAAGGGATAAAAGTATGATTCTTTAAGTAATCTTTTTCTGTAAACTAGTACTTTTACTGGGGATGATTAGGTTGTTTTTGTTATAAAATGTGCAATAATTTCACGTTTTAGAGTGTAAAATATTCTACCAAATGCTTGATATTGCCTTCAGTAAGTATAAGTGATGACAAAGATATCGTTACTTAACTTTTATTAGGTATAGTCAGCATCATTAAGTAGTCACAGATAAAAGTTAGTAAAAATTAAAAATTAAGAAGTCCGAATTATGTCTTAAAAAAAGTTAATTTGTATGCTGGTTAATCCTATTAAAATTAGGTTGTAGGCATGTTCCAAAAAAAGACTGCGGGGATTGGCTGATTGTTGATGATCGGGTAGTGTATTATCTTCGTGACCTAGTAATCATCATTTGAGTTATCAAGAATTACCTTTTTTAACATTAGCTTTAATTTGGTAGGGTGGGTTAGGGACGTTAGTCCTCAATACAGTTCGGTTAGAGTTTTGTGAGCTATCACAAAGACGCGATAAATCGCCGTCTTTACAATAGTCCTTCGTAGAGACGGCAATAAATCTCGTCTCTTGCCTTAATCGAACAGTAGCGTTAGCCCTAATACACCCCACCTAAAAAAGAAGATTTGGGTGATTAGATCATTTGTGTGTATACCGTAGATAACAGGTTTGATTATTGTCAAAAACTAAAGTTCATTTCTTGATATTGGAAAAGTCGCTTATGTCTTTTATTAAAATAGGAATTAACTTAAGTTCTAGTTTCATAAATTCTTTACCATTGCTGTTTTATCCAGTAAAGAAATTAAACAAAAAGCATAAAACACATGATTACAGTCAATTAGTTTTGGGAAAAGATTACGTATTTGAGTCACTTAATGGCGGAATGGAAGGACAGATGACTGGAATAGGTAAAGGTATCAAACCGCGTGATTATATTATTTTGCAACGCGGTTTTGAAACTTATCGATATCAAGTTGAGCAAATCGATTACTACTCTGAGCCGGCAGACATGTGGATGGCCTTACTGAAGCAAGAATCAGCTAGTTAACTTATCAGTTATCAGTTAACGTGAGCTTCCAACGAACGGCATTCGTTGGAAGCTCATGTTCAGTTACTGTTTACTGTTTACTGTTCACTGTTCACTGATTCAAATTTCTCCCCCAACTACGACATCTCTAATTCGCAAGCTGGGGCCACCACAACCAACAGGTAAGCCATTTTGTCCACCTTTACCGCAACCGCCAGACTCATCCCAGTAAAAGTCATTGCCAATTGCTTCAATATCCGCCAATGTTTGGAAAACATTACCAGAAAGTGTGACATCCTTAACCGCTTCAGCGATTTTACCGTTTCTAATCATCCACGCTTCCCCAGCGCTGAAAGTGAACATTTCTCCATTGGTCATCCCACCAAGCCAATTCCGGGCGTATACTCCTTCTTTGATACCAGTAAATAAATCTTCGACTGGCGTTTGACCTGGTTCAATCCAGGTATTTGTCATCCGCACGATTGGAGTAAAGTGATAATTAAGACACCGTGCATTACCTGTAGGTGCTTCTTCCAATTTGCCAGCAGTTTCACGCGAATGTAAACGTCCCACCAAAATCCCATCTTTTATCAGTTGGGTAGTTGTGGCGGGTGTACCTTCATCATCATAAAAATAGCTGCCACGATGTCCCTCTGGGGCTGCACCATCAAAAATTTGTAGTTCTTTAGGCCCAAACCGCCGGCCGATGGTCATGACTTCCAGCAAATCTGGGTTTTCATAAGCCATGTCGGCTTCAGAAAGGTGTCCAAAGGCTTCGTGAACAAACAAACCAGTCAAAATTGGGTCAATGACCACAGTGTAGGTACTGCCCTTCACCGATGGTAGAGACAAGGCAGCAACAGCCCTTTGAGCAGAACTTTTGACTTGTTCATCCAAATTAGTTAAATCTTCATAGGCTTTACGAGAGCCAGTCGTTTCTCTTCCAGTTTGTATGGTTTCGCCGTTTCTGGCAGTGGCAGCAAAACGCATTTCCATATCCACCCAAGATTGCTCAATGAGAGTACCTTCTGAAGAAGCGATAATAACTTTTTGGGTGCTGTCACCGTAGCGTACTGAAGTAGTGGTAATGCGATGGTCAACGCTTTTCAATAAATCGGTATAGCGATCGCACAATTGTTTTTTCTGAGCTAGGCTAATCTGACACGGATCTGTACCCGTCAAAGGTAGTTGACAGATTGCTTGTATTGGGTCAATAGGAGCGAGTAAAGTTTCCTCATCACCAACTAGGCGCGCAGCTGCGATCGCTTCTTCAATTCGCTCTTTAATAGTAGAAAGCTGGTTAAAGCTGCTCAAACCCCAGCCGCCTTTATGACAAGCGCGAATATGTCCACCTATGGAAATACCTTCGCTAAGAGTTTCTACCTTGTCACCCCGCAACAAAATATCAGTCCCTTCTGCTTCTTCCAAACGAATCATCAAATAATCTACGTGGGACGAGTAGCGGGCGATCAGGTCAGAAAGTAAATTCTGTGCGTCAGCAAGTGTAGTCGGCATTTGTAGATAATAACCATAAGATCTGCCTTTATTTTGCAATTATCTGGGCAATTTCGGCTACTCATTCCAAGGGCGTTGGTTCAGAAGAGTTATACTTCATCAACCTGCAATCTGCTGTCTGTAGCTATCTCGGCTTAACCTCAAATTCGATTGTGAATCTGAGATGCTCCCGCTACACTGCTTGCAGTTAGCGACGAGAGTTGTCACACTCTAACCATCCGCGTCGCATGAACTACCAATTGACAGAACAAGGAACAAGCCTCCGCCCTGTCCTCAAGACGATCGCTGCTTGAGGGTTAAAGCATATTCCTGAAACAAGAGTTTCCAATAATGATGATTAAAATTTTTCCCTACCGCTTTTGGGCTTTTTCCTGCAAATAAGCAACTAACTGTTCTCCTGCGGTGTCAATGTGTCGTTTTAGTAGCCGCACAGCTGCTTTACTATCCCGCTGATGACAAGCATCTAAAAGCTGATAATGTTCTTTTTGTGATCGCTCTTGATAATCCATTTGCGTTAATTGTACCCGCACATAGCGATCGCAATTGACGTGCAAATTTTTAATCATCGTTAGCAGTCGCGGACGTGCTGCACTGGCGTAGAGTGTAGCGTGAAAATCCCAATTGAGTTTTGCCAACATCCCAACATCGCTGGTTTGGTTAGTCGCTTCCAAAATTATGGCAGCTTTTTCTATATCTGCTGCAATTAACTTGGGTATCGCCAATTGCATCGCTGTTACTTCTAAAGCGCTACGAATCTCACAAATTTCTTGCGCTTCATCCGCTGTTAGCACTGACACCATTGCGCCGCGATTGAGATGCAGCGTCACCAAGCCTTCCGCTTCTAACTGCTTGAGTGCTTCGCGTACAGGAATGCGACTGACTCCAAATTGAGTAGCGATTTCATCTTGTCTAAGAGATTGTCCTTCTTGAAAAATGCCCTGCAAAATCGCTTCGCGCAAAGCATCGGCGATTAAATCTGGTGTACTGCGTTGTTGTTGCAGTACATTGGCTGCTAATTCATTTAAGTTCATATCTTATATTGTATACAATATCCAAAGATTGTATACAATATCCAAAGTCATCAATAATAATTCCCTTAACCTCCGGGAGAAAGTTATGAGCATAGGATCTCAAGCAGACCGAGTGATCATTTTTGATACAACGCTACGGGACGGCGAACAGTCACCAGGGGCAACCTTAAATGTCGAAGAGAAGCTAGCGATCGCTCATCAACTGGCTCTTTTAGGTGTTGATGTGATTGAAGCCGGTTTTGCCGCTGCCAGTCCGGGAGATTTTGCAGCTGTTAAAATTATTGCTGAACAAGTGGGAACACCTGACGGCCCCATTATTTGCAGTTTAGCTAGAGCCATTCGCCAAGATATTCAAGCAGCCGCCGCAGCCTTGAAACCTGCGGCTAGTTCTAGAATCCACACGATGATTTCGACTTCTGATATTCACCTCAAATATCAGTTGAAAAAGTCTCGGAGTGAAGTATTGGCGATCGCAGCAGAAATGATTGCTTATGCCAAGTCGTTTGTAGACGATGTAGAATTTTCGCCAATGGATGCTAGCCGCACTGAGCCAGAATTTCTTTATCAGGTATTAGAAACAGCGATCGCAGCTGGTGCAACGACTATTAATATTCCCGATACCGTTGGCTACTGCACACCCAAAGAAATGGGCAATCTCATCCAGGGGATTCGAGAACGTGTCTCCAATATTGATCAAGTGATTCTTTCGGTTCATACGCAAAACGATTTGGGTTTGGCAACAGCCAATGCTTTGGCAGCAATTGAATATGGTGTACGTCAGATAGAATGTACGATTAATGGCATTGGTGAACGTGCGGGAAATGCGGCACTAGAAGAGATTGTGATGGCTTTGCAGGTGCGTAAACCCTTCTTTAACCCTTATTTTGGTCGTCCAGTAGAATCAGAAACACCACTGACTAATATCAAAACTCCAGAGATTTATAAAACTTCATCCTTGGTTTCTCAATTAACAGGAATGCTGATTCAGCCGAATAAGGCAATTGTAGGAGCAAACGCTTTTGCCCACGAGTCTGGAATCCATCAAGACGGCATCATTAAGCACCGCCAAACTTACGAAATTATGGAAGCCACTGCGATCGGGTTGCCAGAAAATCGCATTGTTTTGGGTAAGCACTCTGGACGTAACGCCTTCCGTACCAGACTCAAAGAGTTGGGATTTGAACTGAGCGAGGCAGACTTAAATAAAGCCTTCAATCGTTTCAAAGAAGTCGCCGACAAGAAAAAGGAAATGTCAGATTGGGATTTAGAAGCGATCGCACGAGATGAAACCCAGATTCAAATAGAAAGTGGCTTTCAACTTGAACATATTCAGGTGATCTGCGGTGACTGCACTTGTCCAACTGCCACCATTACAATTGTTACGCCAGATGGCAAAATCCTTACAGATGCGACGGTAGGTACTGGGCCAGTCGATGCAGTCTATCAAACAATCAATCGGCTGGTACAGATTCCTAATCAATTAATCGAGTTTTCTGTACAATCGGTAACGGCAGGTATTGATGCATTGGGAACTGTCACAGTTCGGATAGGGCATCAACAGCGGATATTCTCTGGGCAAGCATCTGATACTGATATTGTGGTGGCAGCAGCTTATGCCTATATTAACGCTCTAAATCGTCTTTATCGTTACTTACAAACGCCAAGACAAACACCAGTTGCAAAAATATAAGGTAATTACGAATTATCAGGAGTATCGCTAGTAAAAAGTTCAGATAATTTGTCTAGTGGTACTTCTTCAATCTCTGGTAAATTTTCTAAGGCTAGACGAGTGGATTCATTACTACCAGATAGACGCTTTAACAGATTAGGCCTGGGGTCATGCAATAAATAGATAATGCGATCGCCTGCTTCCCACTCTTGGTTGGCTGGTATCACCTGGAGGCGTTCTTTTCGTTCCACCAGCAACGGTATCAACTCCCCAGCCCGAATTTTTTCCTGAATACGACCCTGTTGTTGAGAAAGTTCTGGTTCACTCAGGGTAGTTGTTCCTAACTTCACTCGCCCATCATTCAGGTATTCATTCCAAGTTTTAATTGTTACATCTGTCGCAAAAGCTTGATGAACTTTATTATTGGAACTCGGATTCGCTTGTGGATCACGAGGAAAAACTGCCAAAACACGCGGCGGACTGAACTCCTCAGCGGCTCGTTGAGCCAAGACAAAATTAACCTCGCCATTATTGGTCATAGTCAAAAAAGTTCCGATAGAATCCAGTCCCGCCTCTTCCAAAACCGTAACATCTAAGGCACTGCTGGCAATCACCCGGAGATTTTGAGCTTCTGCTTTTTCACAACGTTCCGGGTCAGTATCAATCATTACCACTATTTCTTCCCGTTCTTGAAAAAAGCGGGCAATCAACAGACTCAAGGGATTACAACCAACAATTACTGCCCCAGTTGCTTCTTTAGAAGTGATTCGCAGCCAGTTAGCAACCAAGCCAGCGGTTAGTCCTTGACAGACAACTGTCATAATAATTGTGAGAAAAACTAGAGCCTTAATGGCATCACCACCGTTGATACCGCGCTGAGTCAACAAAATTGCAAACAAAGAAGCAACCGAAGCCGAAACAATTCCCCTAGGAGCAACCCAGCTTAAAAATAGTTTTTGTCGCCAGTTGAGGTCACTATTCCAAGTACACAAGAGGATGTTAATCGGGCGAACAACGAACATCAACACTAAAACGGTAAATAAACTACCCCAACCCAAAGCAAATACACTGGCGATCGATAAATCAGCTGCAAGCAGAATGAATAGGACAGAAACACTAAGAATTGTGAGCTGACCTTTAAAGCTACGCAACAGGCGTTCTTCTGGCACCGAAGAATTGGCAAACACTGCTCCTGCAACTACTGTTGTCATCACACCCGATTCAGTGCGGATAGTCTGCGCCAAAGAAAACAGACCCCAAAGTATTGCCAGCACCACCAAGTTTTTCAGCTCGAATGACAAAAAATTGGCGCGTTTGAAAATCAAACTCATCAAGTAGCCGCCGACACCACCAATTACTGAACCGATGCCCAGGCGCATAGCTAAACCAATGATGGCATTGATAGGGTCAGCATCACCGTTCACAATCGTATCAAGAACAACAAATGCCAGAATAGCTCCCACAGGGTCGATTAAAACCCCTTCGCCTTCCAAAATAGTTGCTACTTGTCGATCTACATTGATTTGCTTGAGTAGAGGATTAACAACAGTTGGCCCTGTCACCACAACTATAGAAGCGTAAAGGAAAGCTATATTCCAAGGAAATTCACCCAACCAGTGAGCCGCCATACTACCACCAAGCAGTGTAATTAGCGTTCCCAGAGTTACAAGCAATTGCAGACTAACTGAAACTCTGCCCAACTCTCGCAGATCCAAATTGAGTCCGCCCTCAAATAAAATTATTGCCGTCGCTAAAGCAACAATCACTTCCAGTCCCATGCCTAGCAAATTGGGGTGCAGCAACCCAATACCATCAGAGCCAAGCAAAATGCCTACTAACAATAACAAGACAATGCTGGGTACACGAAAGTACGCCGCTAGTACCTGGGCGCTAATACCTGCAAAAACAGCGATCACTACCTGTAGGGTGATTTCAAAAGATGCTTCCATGTTGTAGATTTTGAGCGATATATTTCAAAATCTTTTGTAAAGAATAGTAAATATTACCTCTAAAGGGTACAGCATCACACCTTTTTCTTTGCTAAATTCAAACTTTTTTTACACTTAACTACGATTCGTAGACTGCATGACAGTTGGGAAGCATTTCAAAAACGTGGGCATGGGTTCCCAGGTTTCAAAAAGTTTGGTCAATTCAAATCTTTAAGGATAAGCAATTGAAACAACAGCAAATCATCGTTGGAAGTATCATCGTAGCAACATCTGCAATAGCCCTTGGATATTTGGGCGCTCAATATTTTGCTAAGCCCACTATGTATGCAATCGCTGGAACGATACTCGGACTTGGTGCAATTGCACAAATTACACAGATCCAGCCAAAATTTAAATCCCTAGCGTCAGCGCGATCGCCATCACCCTCTGTTTCTGCGATTCCTGTTAATGAAGCCCAACAGCTGATGCCACCAATTGCTCAGACAATTGAACAAAATATCGGACAGTTTATTGAACCTCATTCCAAGGAAAAATCAATTTCAGAAACTGATCCAATAATTGAACGCTTATTTTTAACCTTAACTGAACTGTATTGACTTATACTGGACTGAATATATGTAATCTAATAAAATTCACATTATAGAAAAATAAATATATTATTTAAATAGCTCTGTAGAGAGATAAAGTTTGAAAAACAATGCTTAATATTTCAGCATTTTAAAGGAATGTTTTGAGGCTATTTTTGACTATTATTAAAATAATCTGATTATTTAGCTGTTTCCTCCAATTTTAGAAAAATGCGGTTTAGAGACTGGGCGACTAGGGTGCTACTAATTTCTCTAATGTTTACTGCTTGGAGCGTGGCACTTTTAGCTGGGAAAATATCCCAATCACAAAGTAATACAATAACGCCCTCAAATCAAGAGATTACTACAGCCTGGAGTGAATATCCCCAGGTAAAATTACAATCAGCAAAAAACCAAGCAGAAAAATCTCCAGATTTACCCAAATCTCCAGTCAAGACGAATAAAGCTGCTGGAAGGTACAAAACTACCCAAGCTTTTGCACAGTATAAACCAAAATATGAAATTGCCTCAGTAGACCCCAGCAATTACGGCCAGAGGTACGCTCAAGATGTGAATGGTGTACCTCTGCACAATCAACCGATTATTGTTCTTCATGAAACTGGTTATTCTGCTTCCAGTGCTGTTAACTTTTTTCAAATACCTCATGAAGATGAAAGTGTGCAAGCAAGTTACCATGCCTTAATCCAACTAGATGGGACGGTTATTTATTTAGTCTCTCCAGACAAGCGAGCTTTTGGCGCTGCTAACTCAGTCTTCGATGGTATCGATGGAGCAGAAACTGTTAAGACTAATCCTGATTTACCATCGTCTGTAAATAACTTTGCCTACCATGTTTCTTTAGAAACACCGCCAGATGGTCGTGGAGAGAACCAACAAACTCACAGCGGCTACACGCAGGCACAGTATTATTCATTAGCATGGTTAATTGCTCAAAGTCAAGTGCCGAGCGATCGCATTACCACTCACCAAGCAGTAGACCGTTCTGGACAGAAAATTGACCCTGTAAGTTTTGATTTTGATAAACTTTTGACTTTACTAGATACCTTTCGTCAGCTAAGTCCAATATATAGAGCGAATAAATCGTCATGACCTCACTTAGCTGCATTCGTGATTTACCTAACTTTGCAAGAATCCCCACTACACCAGTCAGGATTGCTCTAACTGTGGTGAGGTTGTCAAAAAATCTCTTAGTACCAAAATTCATACTTGTCCTCACTGTGGATATACTCAAGATAGAGATTGGAACGCTGCACGAAACATATTAGAAAAGGGATTGAGTACGGCGGGTCACGTCGGAACTAAGGACACTGCGTTGGGGAGACAGCGCCGTTCAAATTAATGGCAAAGTAATAAACAATTATATTAATCAGTTTTTATATTTCCTTTACTTAATTGTTATGAATTTCATATACTTTTTCCGGCTTCGATTACAACTTACAGTAGTCTGAATATAGTGAATAAATTACTTGCCATCTACCATTGAGCTATAAAAAGCTATTTTGCCGATACCTACTATACTTCTTGAATCCATAAATTCTTGAATTTGGTACTCAGACTTGTATAGGGTGGTTATTTATCAGGATACACCACTAAAACCCTAAAACCCGTTTCCAATGCTTATGAAGATATTTCACGCAGCAGCGTTAGTCATTTTTGCATCTCACTACACATCATTTTGGTTGAGATTGTCAACTAGCTCACCTTGAGCAAAAATTTGTCATTATGCTTGTACAAGAACTAATTTTACCAAAGTATGACAGAGAAAAGCTCTACAACCTCAAACTTGGGTAATACCAATTCGTAATTCGTAATTAGTAATTAAGAAAGTTAGATTTTACCTGGGTTTGTGGATTTGCATCTGTTCCTTGATTTTGGAAAATTGATGTAAAACGTTGGATTCAATAAATACTTAGTTCAAGGGATACAGTCTACTTTAGCTGAAGCTACCCTGAAAAAAGTGTATGCAAAGCTTATCTGATCAACGCTCATTGGCTATTATTTCAGGATACAAAATACGTATACCAAGAATACTTTTGCTACTGATGGGCTAGAGCCAATAGTCTGCTGATAATACTTGAGTTACTGTTAGATTAGCCAGATTAGCAAAGGATACAGAAAATAAAATTGATTTTTGCAATACTATTTCCTGACAATCAGTTGGGTCATTTTGCCATTTGGCAAGAACATCGCAGGGTCTACCAAAGCAAATTGGAATTTGATGAATAATAGCTTAGCAGATATTGGGAAATTAGGAGTTAGGGGTGAAGAATCTCTGTACCAACTCAAATCTGACAGCTATATTTATCTGAACAGTAACTCATAAAATGTCGCAGTGAATGCCGCAAAGGATATTCGCAAAATTTGAATGCAAATATTATTTTATCTTAAAAGCTGTCCCACCCAATGAAGACACTACCCATTAGTAGATATAGATTTTTCCAAAAACTTCAGCCCTTATCACTGTTAAAAAAAATCACTGGTAGATCTGTTACTGGTTGTTTGCAAGTATTTAGCACTTCAGGTTCTTGGTCAATCTATGTAGACAAGGGTAAGCTAATTTATGCCTGCTACTCAGAGAAGATGTTTGAGCCGCTTTATAGAAACTTGCAAAAACTGAGTCAGCAAATTTCTACTCTTCCTCGCGGAATTCACGAGCAATTGCAGGCGATATTTGAAACTGGTATTGAAAATCAGACAATACCGAACCCTGATTATCTGGCTATTTGCTGGTTAGTGACTCAGAAATATATTAGTCCTTCTCAAGCTGCCATACTGATAGAGCAATTAGCACTAGAAGTCCTGGAATCGTTTCTGAATTTGGAAGAAGGGAGCTATGAGTTTATTCCAGAAAGCTTTTTGGATGATATGCCAAAGTTCTGTCATCTGAATCTCCGCTTACTAGTCGAACAGTGTCAACAGCCCTCTTCACATACAGAAAATGTCTATTCATCACTTGAACTAAGCCAGCGATCGCAATTATTACGCCCAACTCAACCCAAAACTGAACCACCAGCGTCGAGAATAGAATCCTCCCCAAGATTTTTGTCTCAGCAAAATCATGCTGTTGATAATAGCTATCAGCGAACTTCTCAAACTTCTGTTAATAAGAAAACCTATACCATATTCTGTATTGATGACAGTCCAGCTATATTGAATGTCATCAAAAACTTTTTAGATGAGCAAATATTTTCCTTTATCGGAGTTACAGATTCTCTAAAAGCGTTGATGGAAATTCTCCGTACCAAACCAGACATAATTTTATTAGACGTAGATATGCCTAATTTAGATGGGTATGAACTATGTTCTTTATTACGCAAACATTCACATTTTAAAAATACGCCTGTGATTATGGTTACAGGAAAAACTAGATTGATAGATAGAGCCAGAGCTAAGTTTGTCGGAGCTTCCGGCTATTTAAAAAAGCCTTTTACACAAGGAGATATTTTAAAGGTTATCTTTCAGCACATTGTGTAGTTTTTTCATCCATTAAACTGGACGACAGCTAGATAAAATACTGTGCATATTTACCACTTGTCCAATTACCGCGATCGCTGGGGCTTCAAATCCCGTTTTTTCAACTTGCTCAACAATTGTTCCCAATTCACCAATTAATTCTTCTTGTTCGGGTCGCGTACCCCAACGCACTAAAGCAATCGGTGTCTCTAAACTTAGTCCAGCTGCACTTAGCTGTTCCACAATGTAAGGCAAATTGTGGATTCCCATGTATATGACAATCGTTTCAGAACCGTGGGCGATCGCCTGCCAATTTACTTGCGGACGATACTTACCCGCCGACTCGTGACCTGTAACAAAGATCACAGATGAACTATGCAGCCGATGGGTTAAAGGTATACCTGCGTAGGCTGGAGCCGCGATTCCCGATGTGATTCCAGGCACAACTTCAACAGATATTCCTGCTTTTACCAGATCTGCCATTTCTTCGCCACCGCGACCAAAGATAAACGGGTCACCGCCTTTGAGCCGCACTACTATTGCATGATCCTGGGCTTTTTCTACCAGCAGATGGGTTGTTTCTTCTTGCAATAGTGAATGTCTCCCCATCCGCTTACCGGCATTGATTTGCTCGGCTTGGGGATTAATCATTGCCAGAATTGCCGGACTTACTAAGGCATCATAGATAACTACGTCTGCACATTCCAACAAGCCTTTACCCTTGAGAGTCATTAATCCTGGATCTCCTGGCCCCGCACCGACTAAATAAACCTTTCCCAAATATTTTGACCCCTCTTTTTCTGTGCAGTTTACATGTATAATACTCAGTCACAAATTAGGTCGGCTAATTCTGCACTTGCTCCCAAAGGCTGAGCCAGTTGGAAGGTCACAGCCGGGAAATGTAATTTTAGCTCTTCTACTGACTGGGCGATCGCATCTGTTATGCCACCTGTGAATAGAAAGTATGGCAAAATTGCAATTTCCCTCTTGCCAGCCGCAATCAATTCTTTTACCCGTGATTCTAAACTAAAAGACATAGCCCAATAAGCGCTGACTGCTCCCAGATTCGCCGCCCGTGTTTCCACTGGTTGTTGGGAGCCAGGGCGGCGGCTACCATGAGCTAACAGAATCCATGCTTCTGTTGTGATAGCAGCCATTTTCTTTGTCAGCAATGTCTCTAAACCAGGTTGACTGCCTAAATATGGTTGCAGGTCAATTATTATATCTTGACTAAGAGCCTGTTGTGCTAAGGCGATTTCTGCTGGAATGTCTGTCATCACATGGACTCCTGGTAGCAGAAATAGCGGGATGATTTTCAGGCAATTACACCCGCTTGCCAAAGCACTCTGAGCAAATATCCTAATCTGCTCATGCAAAGGCTCAGAACTCATTTCTAAACAAGCTATACCTACAAGATTTTCAGACTTGGGTGGAGATATTACGCCACCAGTAGCAGATATAGATTTTTGCAGTTTGTAATTTACTAGCCCTGCTAATTGCTGCATAGCAATTTCTGGGCGTGGGTCACGACTTCCGTGAGATACCAGCAGATACGCTGATGACATTGATATAAGGTATAACTCTCAGTGGCTAATTTTAGGGTAACAGGTTACGAGTTTGGCAGCTAAAACACTGATATGTCGCCACCACTGAGTTCCACCAGCCCAACTGCGCGAGGGTAAGTGTCCCTGAGGGGCTGACCAACTAAAATTAAATCGAGGAGTAGAGTTGTAAATATCCCAGCCAATAGCAGTGCAAAACTTGCCATAGTCACCGTTAACGCTTTCATAAATTTGCTTCTGGACGCTGAACCCAAAACGCCCCCGGCTGTATTGCATCCACAATTGATCAATTGTCTGTAAATCCTCACAAGGTAACTTTTCAATGTCACTACTAAAAAGATAGCTACCAATCGGCTTCGATATGGCCTGACACATTAGCGCCCAAGTTTCTTGATCTGCTAATTGCCATTTACGCATAGCAAGTAAATCGTGCAAGTGATGATATTCTGAATCTAAGGTATGAACTGGCGATCGCTTAACGAGTTGTGGCTTTAAATCTAAGGCTTGTAAAACTTCTGCGGCAGATTTGTACCGTTGCGATAGGGCATTTTGCAGCAGTTGATCGAGAATCTGTCCTAGGTAATTACTTACAGTCTGTCCACTCAGCAAATAATCACGCCATACCCAGCAGTTACTATTAACATCAAACAAATCAAAGGGAGAAATCCCTGTTAGTAAGTAAATACAGGTGACACCCAAACTGTATAAATCACTAGCTGGTAGTGCTTTACCTCTGATTTGTTCAGGAGCTATATATTCTGGGCTACCTATTGTAGTACCTGTGTGTAGCAACGCTGTAGCAGTAAAGTGTTTAGCTACTCCGAAGTCAATCAAAACCAAATCGCCTAGGGGTGAGCGACGCATGATATTTGCTGGCTTAATATCCCGATGAATCACTTGTCGCTCATGGATAAATTGCAGGACTGGCAATAAATTTTTGAGTAGTTCCCAAATTTGGGTTTCGCTAAACACTCCTTGTGCTTGCAATTCCTGTGCTAGTGTTTGTCCTGCAATCAATTCCTGCACTAAATACAGTCGATGCTCTTGTTCAAAGTACCCTAATAATTGAGGTATTTGGGGATGCTGCAATTCATGAAGGCGAACTGCTTCTTGACGAAATAATTTCACTGCTTTTTGAAAGCTTTCCCCGCTTTCCTCAGGAAAACAGAGCTGTTTGATTACACACCTATTTTTGTGTTCATCCACTGCCAAAAAAGTTCTGCTAAAACCACCACATCCAATGAAACGAAGCAAATGATAGCGGTCTTGGAGCAATAGTTGTTCACTACATTTATTACAAAATCGAGCCGTGTCGGAGTTTTGCGAATACAAACAACCAATGTGGGGACAGAGTTTCATTACAAGGTAGAACTTTTTCTGGGCTTAATTATTAGTATTCCCAATTAATTCTAGATCTTCCCCTGGCTTCTTGTCTTATTGCTGTTCAGCTGTGTAAGTATAAAAGTTATTCAATGCTCCCACCGTTTCAAATCTGTAAGAAGGTATCCAGTTACTCAGCTTAAAATCTGTGCGGTAAATACTAAAAAAAATAAAGTCTTGCCTTTGTGTAGTCAGTGCCAGAACTTCTTTTATACGTGGGTTAGCTGAATCTACCATTTTTTGACAATTTGAATGTATTAAACTTTCTATCAGCTTTGGTGTTTTATTGCAAACATCCTCTTTTAAGTATTGTGTCAGCCGTTGCACCCCATACTCTTCATATTCGGTCTGACTGGGATTGGTCTTGGCCATTGTCACACCCAATACGGCTAGTCCTGCTGCTCCTGTGTATGCCATAATTGTAAGGGGTTTCATGTTTTCTAACTGTGATTCGTTGTGGTCATTAGGCTCCCAAGACTCTAGATTAACTGAGTCCGTTCCTGGAAAAAACTCTTGATACCTTCCCCAAAAGATTGTATAATCAAGATGTATGAATGGCGAGCGTAGCCAAGTGGTTAAGGCAGTGGTTTGTGGTACCACCATTCGTGGGTTCAATTCCCATCGTTCGCCCTATATTATCGGCAACAAGATAGGATCTATTCTAGAAGATAGATCGTTTTCTACGAAAATAAATCTAATTTGAGTAGAAAATTATTATTTGTAGCTATTATGTTAATAAATTTATCCTATTAGATTAGCTTATAGCTGTTTTGATGTATGTAAATAAAATTGCTTTATTAAATTACAATACCTTCGCCAAAAGAAGAGGATGAAGAAAGAGGGCGGTCTGTAGTAAAAAGTAATGTAGAAAAAAGTAGCTCATTCCTTTCTGCTGCTTGAGCTAGGGTGATCGCCTGCTCAACACTCGCCAACAACTGTGCCAGTTCCGTGTCCTTCGACGAAATCGAGGGTATGTGGACTATAGGCAGCTCGTTCATAAGCACTGCGTTACGCCGCAGCTTGTCCTTCACTGTTCAGGAAATCTGGTTTCTTAGAACAATACCTTTGCCAAAATAAGAGCCTAGATAAATTTTGGCAAAAGTGGCAAAATTAAGCATACATAAGCGTTTCGATGAAAAGGTGGTTTTTCATCTGAAACCCTTATCCTGCTGTCAATACGTTAAAAAACCCTTGTAGGAAACCTTAAAGGAATTTTTAGGACTGATTGTTTTTGCCAACCCTCAAAGAAATGGGAGTTAATGGTTAAAGCATCATCATCTCACCCTCGTAAATTGGCGAAGGTATTGTTAGAAATAAGATTATCTTAACCTCTCACCGATGATTAAGCGCAGATGTGAGTACCCGTCAGATGTTAGCTGAGTTCTTCCTTGACAAGATTCAGCAGGTACTCGCGGGTGGATTCAAGGATAGCCTTGCTTAGCCCTGTTTTGTCAGTCTGGAAGACCAAATTGCTGAAAACCTTTCGGGGCTTTAATTTCTAAGTTTTGGCTATATTTAGGGATAGAAACTTATGCCGGACATATTAAACAACACCAGGATCTGACCCCTCGCCAAAGTGATTTTAGCTTTGCTCTTTATGGGCAACTCATGGATATATGGCATGGAATTATGGGCTGACTTAGCTTTGCTCTTAATGGCACTCAAACCTCACAAATGCCTCTTTTTTCAACGCGGTTTTCAGGCTCTATCCCTTATCTCTCACAACAATCCCCGATAACGAATAAAAACCAAAATCACCGCCCACGATCCCAACGCAACTTTGACTGCAACCAGGATATTGAGCAAGGGGATAACCCCGCCGCTGACAAGTGCGCCCAACTCTCCGTGTGGTAATTCCACTCCGGCCAAAGTTATAATCGCCAGTACAATGAAAATCAGCACCGAAACTTTCTCCCATATAGCAGCGTGCCAGCGTTGGTAAATTGCCTGCATCCACTCTGGTGATGAGGTAATCGCAATCAGTCCAATCGCCGTTCCGCCCGCCACCCCAGCCGCAAAACCACCGCCGGGACTAAGATGCCCCCGAATAGCTAGTTCGATACTTACCAACGCGGCAATAGTCGCTCCCAGACGCGCCAGCACAATGGATGGTTGATCTGTGAAACGATAGATCGCGCAGGACGGCTTTTCATTCGCCAGCAGAAAATTAGCTCCCATAATCGCGATCGTAAATACCACCACCTCGAAGATAGTGTCATACAAACGATTCCTGAGAATGATCACTGTAACCGCATTGGGTATGCCACCATCTTTGACAATCGATTCAACGATAGAGATATCCAATAAGTCTGATACTGGATTGGGCATGATCAGGAGTTTGACAAACAGCGCTATCCCAGCAGCAATGTAGACCCATTTCATGGATGCTCCTCCCCTGAATCTGATGTACTTACATAGGTCAGGTTTGTTGTTGGTGACAAAAGTTCAGTTTGCATGATGTCATAGAGGCGTTTGACTCTGATGGCGGTGTGATAGGATTGATTTTCGTCCTCACTTATTGCCTCGTCTGGATCAGCGTGTTCTCGTCTAACACAGGTTGCATGAACTTCTTTATCCATCAGCGCCCGCTGCAAGGCTTGGGTATTCGGGTAGGGAATCAGTTCCAGACGCATGTGGCGTTTGCCAAAAATTGTGCGTAAGTCATCTATCATTTGCCCAAAATGGTGTTCGGCTTTGTCATCTTCTAGAGAATTGTCATCTGCCTTATGCACCTCGTCTTTGAGTACGCCAAGACGCATGACTAGCGATGAACGCACCGCAACTGCATAGAGCGTAATTGCCAGCATAGTACCCACCAATGCTTCGGTTAAAGCCACATCTGCCGCCCCCAAAACCGCATATACCATTGCTGCCACTGCTCCCAGGATGCCACGGATGACCAAAGCATGATATGGGTTTACCTGAAATACCAGCATACAGGCCGCCAACGGCAGTAAGGCGGCGATCGCATAAACATAGCTATCAGTCATTGCTACCCCCGCTACTAGAACAGTATGCCAACACATACCCCAGCACTGTATTCCAGATCGCCAAAGAGATAATAGCAAGAACAAGCAGCGGCCATTCACTAGGTATCTTTAAAAGCAACCCGATGATGATACTCATCGATCCAAGGGTATCCGCAACTGAAAGACTATGGAGTTTGAACAACAGCGATCGCTTGCCGAGCAAGGGAAAGGTTCCCCAAAACCAGAAGACGAGTCCTAAACCTATGCAGATATAACTAAACACGTTGATCATATATTAATTGGATACATCACTCATGCGTTTGAGTACATGAGCCAGCAGCATTAAGGCCGCATTACCCACACTCAGAATAATTACCCCGACAACACCGATCATCCAATCATCGCGCAAAACGGATACAACCAGGATCATGATTGAAGTTTTGGTCGCAATACTAGCAAATGCCAGCATTTTTTGCCAAATATCATCATCCTGCCATGCCTCATAGATGGGGATGAGCAGTGCTAGAATCATGGCAATCATTACTAGATTCAGATTCATACGATGTCCAGTTGATTAATGATGATCTGTGCAGAACTTCAAAAACTCTTCTTTTGTCCCCCTCTACCCCTCTGTTCTCCTCCGTCGCACTCGGTGGACTTCGTACCAGCCTTCTTCGTGGTATTTCAAGACAATGGTCTTGGGCGTAAAAGTAATCAAGAATATATCCAGGAATATCAGCCCTGGTGTCCTTCGTGCTTTGACTCGTTCCATCGTTATCTCTTCGTGATCATGCGGACGGAAGATGATTTCAAATGCCTCAAGATACGCTTGCGGAATCGCTACGATGACCTCACCCAACACACGCAGCCAATCTTTTAATGCTTCGGGGGTTTTGGGACGACCCGGCAATAAAAGTGCGATGCTGACACCAATGATGATATTTGCCACACTGAAATCGGCAGTGAGCAAAAACCAGATGACCAGTCGCAATATGAGATTTAGATGCCCAACCATGCAAATCCCTTCCAGAACAGTAGAATCAAAATCAGACTCATCACACCGATTAGATGCTCAAATTGCTCAAGGACACGCGGTAGCCGGAGTACTGAGTGTTTAAAAATTAAAAGGTACGCCAACCATCCAAGTCCGATGGTTGCCAGGGGTTTGATGATATTTTCGACGGTATACGCCTCATAATACACAAAATTAGCCAAAATCAACCCACCAATCAATAAGCTCATCGCTGCCCAGAAACCGGGACTTACATCCGCTTTTCCCCCACGCGGCAAAAAGATGAATTTGGCAAACGATATTGCTGTTCCTAAGGCTGCAATATTCATGGCGATCGCTTGCCAAGGCAGTAAATTATTCGTTGTCAACACCTTCGCCCCAAAGCCGGACAATAAGGGAAAGCCAGAGATCGAGAAGCTGGCTATGACCAGAGCAATCCAAATCGGGGTAGCGATCGGCTGATGCTGCAATTCCTTAAAGTTTCGACTCGGTAAAGCCCCCGCGATTAAAAAGAGCGCCGATTTGACCAGACCGTGTGTCAGTGCATAAAAGCCTCCCACAGCCGGTGCAGCGAGAATCCAGCCTAACTGCGAAATAGTGCTGAACGCCAGCATCCGCTTAGTATCCTTTTCAAAGACGGCATAAAAAACTCCCATAAGCGCCGTTCCAACTCCAAAGATTCTTACTATCGGGTCAACTTCTTCCATCATCAGCGCACACCGCACTAATGGATAGACACCAGCTTTGACCACAACTCCCGACAGCATAGCCGACACTGGTGTTTCCGATTCGGAGTGAGTCAACGGCAACCACAATCCTGAGACAAAAATTCCCCCTTTTGTCAATAGTCCCACAAAGATCAGGGCGATCGCCTCTGGTGGTGCTACGCGCAAATCTGCAAAACTGAACGAATGATGCGCCTGATAGACCAGCACCGCGCCAATCAGATAAAAAAGCATTGCCACGTTACTGACAAACATATAGCGCAAGCCAACCCAAATTGATCGGTCAGTTCGGGGATAGGCAATCAAGAGAAATGCGGCAATACTGATTACTTCTAATGCTACGTATAAACTGATGAAATCCGCACAGACGAACACGGCATTGACACTGCCATGCAAAATTATGGTCTGCGTATAAAAAAAAGCCGTCTTATCGGTGCGCCAACAGTAGAGGATGACCGCAGCCGTTACCAGCGCATTAGTCAAGATAAAGTAGCCGCTTAATTGATCGATCACTAATGTTACACCGAAATTATCCAGTAACTGTAGTGTCAGTGGCGACTGAGTGATAAATAGCTGCAACCCATATCCTGCCGAAGCCAAAGCCATGCATAATGCAAGGCATCTGTCAAGTTTAGGGAGCAAATAAATGACAAACCCCAAAAAAAATGGTAGTGCAATCCAGGCGATTGTAATGGTACTCATGGCGTATTATTCTTCTCGATCTCGTCGCTTTCCAAGGTCGGATTATCCCGTGCCAATTTCATAACACCGACCAGCATTAAGGCCTGTATCGAAAAGCCGATCACAATCGCCGTTAATATGACCGCCTGGGGAACCGGATCGGCATAAGCGCCTTTTTTGACATTGGAAAAAATTGGTGTGAACAATCCCTCTTGTGATGCAATCAGCACGTAATAGGCGATAACCCCCGTACTCATAACATCCATAGAGATGATCTTCATCACAAGGTTCTTTTTTAGGATGATGCCAAAAAATCCGCACAATATTGTTGCGAATATGCACGCTTCTAACACGGTAATTGTCTGTTGGGTAAGGGTTGAAGGTATAAAGAGAAAATAAAATTCGTCTTTTTTACCTTCTTGTGTTTAAAGGTAGTGGTATATAAAGTAGCTAATGCAGCAAGGCGGAAATAATTATCCAGTTTAAAAAGGATAAAAAGCTGATGAAATAATTGACACTCTCAGGTCTAAAGACACTGAGATTCTTTAATCAAAGACGTTGCTTGCTCAAACAGGATTTCTCCAGCCTGAGTAGAGGCATCATCTCCTAAAGCGTTGCTTACGTCCAGCGCAAAGGTTCCGGTATGCCCTACCGTACCCAATCCCCGACTAAGGATATTTCTGGCTGCGTTTTCATCCCTATCCATGACACAACCACATAAACATACGTGTGTTCTAGTGGATAGTGTTTTCTTGACAACTGCACCGCAGCTAGAGCATTCCTGGCTACTGTATTGCGGGTTAACCGCAACCGTGACACGCTTAAATACTTTCCCAAAGTACTCAATCGAGACACGAAACTGATACCAAGATGCGTCATTAATAGACTTGGCTAAACAATGATTTTTCACCATATTTTTAATCCTCAAATCTTCGTAGGCGATCAAGTCGTTAGACTGAACTACGCACCGTGCTAATTTCACAGCATGGTCTTTACGTTGCCTACTTATTTTGAGGTGGCGTAACCCTAAAATCTGTCTAGCCTTGCCTCTATTTTTTGAACCTTTTACCTTTGTGGAAACGCGACGTTGTGAACGCTTGAGAACCTTTTCGCCTCTACGTAGAAACTTAGGATTTTCAATCATCACACCATCGGAGTCGGTATAGTATTCCTTCAACCCAACGTCTAATCCAACTGTCTTACCAGTCGGGTTAATATCTTCCGAACGATCTACATCAATGCAGAATTGAGCATACACACCATCTGCACGTTTTACCAATCTCACCCGCTTAATCTGGTTCATTTGGTAGAAGTGCAGGTCACGAGTACCTTTGAGTTTTAATCTTCCAATACCCTTTTTATCACTAAAAGTTATGGATTTACGATTATCTGCAAGTTTCCACCCTGATGTTTTATATTCAACAGAATGACAATCTTTCTGGAACTGGGGAAAACCTTTCTTACCAGAAATACCCTTCTTGCAGTTGTCATAAAACCGAGAGATAGAAGACCATGCTCGTTCAGCAGAAGCCTGTCTAGCCATTGAATTGAGTTCATTAGCAAAGGGAAACTTAGCCGCCAGTACAGCACAATATTTCTGCAAATCGTTTTTACCTATATCTTTAACGTCCATCCATAGCCGAATACAGCTATTACGAATGAACTTAGCAGTCCGAATTGCATCATCTATCGCTATCATCTGGGCTGATTTCCCATAAGCTTTAAACTCAAAAACAAGCATCGTTTTTACCTCCTATCTTATACTATCATGCTTGGTATAAGATGACTCAATATATTTACGCCGAGCAAAATCTTGACGGTGGTTAAAACCACCTGAGTCGTTTTTCATCCCCTACCTGAAGGACAGAATACGTTACTGTGTACCTGTTCTTTAGGGGCTTTCAAACTTCCCAATATTCTAAGGTAATATTCCTCCTGCCTCCTGCCTTCTTGTAATAGTACAGCACGGCGGAAATAAAGCTACCATTAAAAATGGTAAAAAAGCTGATAATACAATTCTTTTGACTTCCGCACAGCGGTACTAGCCTATTAAATTGGCTTCCTTTAAAGGTTCTTTTGCTTCTGGCGACTGTTTAAATGCAAACCGTAATAAAGGCGGTGCTAAGAAGGTTGTCAAAATCACCATAATCACGATCGCAGCTTGTAATGGTTTATCAAGGGTACCACTAGCTGCACCAATCCCCGCAAACACTAACCCAACTTCACCGCGGGGAATCATCCCCACACCAACTGCCAAACGGTTAACTCCGGCTTGACCGAAAATTGACCAACCTGTGATAACTTTACCGATAATCGCTACCACAATTAAAAATGTAGCAATAATTAATCCTTCTCGATTTCCTGGAACTAAAGGATTAAGAACGCCTAAATCAACTTTTGCGCCAACTGTCACAAAGAAAACTGGTACTAAAATATCAGCAATGGGTTTGACCTGCTCATCTAGCTCTTTGCGTTTATCCGTCTCATCCAAAACTAAGCCAGCTGCAAATGCGCCTAAAATAGCTTCTAAATGAATGGCATTACCCAAAAAAGCCATGAAAAAGGCAAAGATAAATGCTGGGATAATTAAGTTTCCTCGTGTTTGCAATTTATTAGCAATGGCAACAAAACTTTGATTGAAATATTTGCCTAATAAAATTGAGCCAATAAGAAATACAGTTGCGCTGACAATCAGATAAATCACGTTGGAAATATCAACCTCACCAGTTTTGGCAAGACTCGCAACTACTGCCAACACGATAATACCTAAAATATCATCAATGACAGCTGCACCTACAATAATTTGTCCTTCACGAGATTTTAACTGCCCAATTTCTGACAAAACTTTGGAGGTAATCCCAATACTGGTAGCTGTTAGCGCTGCACCTGCAAAAATTGCCGGAATTACTGGTGCATGGAATAACAAAATCAGCCCTATAGTGCCAGCAGCAAAAGGAACAACTACCCCAACACAAGCAACAATTGTTGCTTGATAACCAACTTTCTGTAATTCTTTTAAGTCTGATTCCAGACCAATTTCAAATAACAGAATAATTACCCCTATTTCGGCGAAAACAGAAACAACTTCGCTCTGAGTTTGAAAAATTGATGTGACTGCATCAGGACTGAGGTTGTTAATGAATTGCAGGATAGTCATGATCATGGAGTCGGTAGCAGCTGCTCCACTGTCGGGAAATACTACCAAATGGAAAGCGGAAGCACCCACAACCACGCCACCAACTAATTCTCCTAATACAGGAGGTAAGTCCATTATTCTAAATAATTCGCCACCAATTTTACTAGCCAGATAAATGACTATTAAACTTAGCAATACTCCACTCAGGACAATAGGAGCATATTCAGCCTCGTTGGTTGTTGCTAGTAAATAAGGCTGTAAATCTATGGGGAGAAAATTTAACCAAGTAAACGAATTAACTATTGCTTCTGAAAAAATCATGTTTTTATTTGTGTTGCTGATTCATTTTTTGGTCAAGCCAAAATAAGCTGAATACGAATCCCCATAAAGAAGGCTTATGTCAAAGACAGTTCAAAAATTTGATTATAAAAACTCACGTTAAATTGCAAGTTTTATTTATCACCAACTTTAATGCGGTTAACAATAGCGTACAGCTTTATACGTCAATGTTGTTCATTCACAAGCCTGATTATTAAATAAATATTAAATTGCTTTCATAGATAAAAGGCTATACCTACTTCTTTCTTCTCTCCACTGAACTCAAAACCACCTTAAGTGAATAGCAGCGTACTCAAGCACAAGTGCTTTAAAGTGAGGAAATGTCTAGTTTGAGTCAACTAGTAGCAGGTGTGGCAGATGAAATCAACAACCCAGTAAACTTTATTTACAGTAATATTACTCATTTAAACGACTACATTCAAGATTTATTGCGGATGATCGACCTCTCAATGATCCAGAGGTAGAAGCACTAGCTGACGAAATTGATCCGGAGTTCTTAATTGAGGATTTACAAAAGGTGCTATCTTCTATGAAAATGGGAATTGACAGGATTTGGAACATTGTACTATCGCTACGCAACTTTTCCCGTATGGATGAAGCGGAATTTAAAACTGTTGACATTCATGAAGGAATTTAAAGTACACTGTTGATTCTGCAATACCGTCTCAAAGACAAGCCAGAATGAGAACGTCCGACAATTCAACTGATTCGTGATTATAACTTACCCCATCCGTCAGCAAATTTATACAGCAGTCTAAACTTTTGAAGTTTTTGGCAAATTTATTTTTTGGAAGTCCCTCATTTTGCATTAATCTCTAGAATTAAAATGCTTTAAGCGCATTTGTTTTAGGATATGGAGGGAGGAAATTTAAACTGTGGATATTTTAGATCTTTTTCAAAAGGGCGGGCCAGCGATGTGGCCTTTGCTTGTACTGTCAATTCTGTCTTTAAGCGTAATCTTTGAGCGTTTGTGGTTTTGGTTGCGAATCTTAACTCAAGAAAAGGAAATAGTTAATCGTGTTTTGGATGCTGCCCAGGATAGTTGGGAAGTAGCTGCGGAAATTGCTAGACAGGCAACGGATCAGCCTATTGGGCGATTTCTCTTTGCCCCATTACGCTTACCAAAAATTGATGCGGAAACTTTTCGACTGGCGCTAGAGTCGACAGCAGAGGATGAATTAGCTGGGATGCGGCGGGGTGAAAAACTTTTAGAAGCAGTGATTGCACTTGCACCACTCTTAGGATTGTTGGGTACAGTTTTGGGTTTGATCCAGTCTTTGCGATCAATTCGGATTGGTGATTTAGGAACTGAATCGACAGCTGGGGTAACTACTGGTATTGGTGAATCCTTAATTAGTACGGCAGCAGGACTAATAGTCGCGATCACTAGTCTCGTATTTTACCGACTATTTCAAAGTTTTGTAGTCAACCAAGTCAAGGTTTTCCGTAAGGCAGGAAATGAAATGGAATTGCTTTATCGCCAATCCCCACCTAACTTGAGTAACAGTACATCAATAATTGTCCCAGAAGCTTCACGCGACAGCTTTAATCCGCCCCGTAAGCGAGGCAGAAATCAGTTTCCTGAGCCACCTGCACCCCCAAACGCTCCTGATTCATTAGACTCCTGATCCAGGCGTAAGAGTAAGACGATGAAAGTTAATTTACATAGTCCAATTGAAGAAGCCCAAATTCAAATCATCCCTTTAATTGATGTCGTTTTTTGTATTCTGACGTTTTTTCTGTTGGCTGCTTTGCAATTTACTCGTCAACAAGCAATTAATGTAGATTTACCTAAGGCTAGTACCAGTACAGCCGCTGGTGTAACTTCACAAAGTAGCAGTCAAATTGTGACTATTGATGCTGTTGGCAATACTTACATAGAAAAACAGCCTGTAAAACGAGAAGAGTTAGCACAGAGGTTAAAGCAGTATCTCCAAGAAAATCCTAATGGTGTTGTGATCTTAAATGCGTCACGCACAGCCACTTACAACGATGTCATTGAAACATTGGATATATTGCGACAAGTAGGAGGCGATCGCGTCTCCTTGGGAATTATACCTGGGCCGTCTCAATTACCCACATCTTTATCTAACCCGCTTCCAGATCCCTACTTCCCGATGAATCCTGGAGTAGCACCTAACACTACACCAGTTCCGGGGATAAATCCCCAAGGCGAAATTCCCTTACCTCCAACAGAGCAAGGTATTAGTCCTGTCACTCCTGGCATTGCTAATACACCAGCGCCTCAAGCACCTATAGCACCCGAAAACACTAATCCTACTCCTTAGAAGACGAGATAGGAGAGCAAAGGAAGCAGGGGGAGACAAATTAATTTTATGATCTCCCTCATCTCCCCACTTTCTTCAAGCTTGTTCCTAAACCTAAAGATATACAAAATAAATTCTGGCTAGAGAAAAATACCTGCTAATTTACAAATAAGTTGGTTAAGCTTCCAAGCTTTTTCTTTTAAATTTACAGCCAATCGCCATTCACGTTTCAGGGATTATGGTTAATGGATGCAATTGTAACGCTTTTTATTGTTTGGATAGTAACATCTATCAGCTTGCTGATTATTAGTAAGTTACCTTTAGGAGTTGAAGTTGACACTCCCCAAAAGGCCTTTTTCTCGGCAGCAGTTTTAGGTATTGTAACGACCGTAGTCAGACCGATTTTACGCTTCGTATTCGCAGTACCAGATTTACTGACCTTTAACTTGCTATCCGGCATTTTCACATTTATGATTGCCGTTGTTTGTTTTAGTCTCGCGGCTTGGTTAGTAGAGGGCTTTCGCCTGCGCTTTGGTATTTGGAGTGCTGTGCTAGGAGCTTTTGCACTCACTATCATCAATAGCTTAATTTACAGATTATTAGGCGTATAGACACAAAAGTCAAAAGTCCATAGCCCATAGTCGATAGTATAAGGTTTTTAACTACTGACTACTGACTACTGACTACTGACTATTAGCTATTCGTTAGCAGTTGGAGGCGCAACTGGGGTACTTGATTGCTGTTGGCGCTGTTCGCGTTTTTTGCGATCAGCTTCGAGCATATCCGCCATAACTATTAATGCTTGTTCCATCTTGTCTAGGTTAGAGCGGTATAGCTCCAAATCTTTATTAAGCTTCTCCTCAGACAAGTGCAAGCCAGCAGCAATAGTTTTTAGTGCCTCTGTGCGTTGCTTTTCGTCTTTGACTAATTCTGGATCTGACAACTCTAACAGTGAAAATAAACCAATTGCAAATAGGCGACTGTATTTAAAGTTAGGGTTATTGGCGATCGCTTGCAATTGTGTTTGCAACTCAGGATCTCGATCTAAGTGACTAGTTTGACTAAGCCACCCAATTAAATCATTGGCTGGTAGACTTTTCGCTACGGCGTGCAGTCGTTCAGCTTCCTGTCGATAGCGTTGCGATTCTTGTTCTATAGCCTGACATAAGGCGTTAAAAATTGATTCCTGATCTCGTTCTGGTTGGTAGCCTTGCATGAAGCGGTCAAAGGTTGTGACAACGCCCAAGGCATAAATTGGATTGTAGCTAAAATCGATATTTACTGACAGTAGATGCATTTCTACCATCAATTCTTCTACAACTCGACGATAAATTGTATTAATCGGTCGAGTGTGAAGTGAGTAAAAAGTTCGCTTTGTATCAGAGACAGTACGGACGTTATTCACAAAGAAAATGTTAAGGGCAACTTTACTTTATTTTCTCGCTTAAAGGTTACTTTGCCAAGTTCAGGTTTCCGAACCCAGAGCTATAACTAAATTAACGGCATGAGGGGTATGAACCCTCTTTCCTTAAAAGCTAGGCGAAAATTATCATATTCTGTGATTATACTTTGCATTTATGAGTTTTTCGCCGTACTTGGTTGCCTTAGGTGAGTACTTAGCTGGTGAGTTTGATAATCAAGAACAAGCTTTAGCAGAGCCTGTATGGTATGTCCACTTGCGGATGTGGCAAAGACCAATTGATTTGTTCCCCGAAGACAGTATTACCTTGTTTGCCGAACAAGCAAATATTATCAACTTAGACCGTCCTTATCGCCAACGAATCATACGGTTGATGCCAGGACGCGAATCTGGTTTACCCATACAAGTGCAGTACTATATGCCTAAAGATCCAAGTGCCTTAAGTGGTGCAGGTTGTAATCCTGCTTTACTCAAGACACTGGCAATTGAGCAATTAGATTTACTACCAGGCTGTATACTCACAGTTACCCCACAAATACTAGCTCCCAATACCTATAAATTTGCCGCTACTCCACCTTCAGATACTTGTTGCAGTTTCACTTACCTTGGCAATAGCATACAAGTTTCGTTGGGCTTTGAAGCCACGGCGGCGGAATTTAATAGCTACGAAAAAGGAATTGACCCAAAGACAAAAAAAGCTACTTGGGGAGCAATTATTGGCCCTTATCGCTACACTAAGCGAGAGCAGTACTGAGTTTATTAATTTCTCACTCTCAACTCCTAAATCCTTCTCTAGCTAGCGATGCTACGAGGTACGCCTTCTAAAGCTTCCTCCTCTGTTTCAAAGATTTCAAAAACTGTATCCATCATCGTCACTTCAAACACAAGTTTGGCTTCTGGATGTACATTGCAGATGCGGAAACTGCCCTTGACTTTATCAGCATCACGCATACCAGCAACCAAAGATGTCAGACCCGAACTATCAATAAAATTTACCTGACCGAGATTTACTACTACATGAGAGCTAAGTTTGGAAATACACTCCTGTAATTTCAGGCGAAATTGCCAAGCTGTGGTAATGTCTAGACGACCTGCGGGTGTCAAGACAATAACGGTATTACCGTCTTGGGTTGTATAGGTTGTTTGTTCTATCTGAATCACTAAGCCTCCCTGTGGTATTCGTCTCAAAATTGGCTGTGGTTGGACTGACTATGGGATTGGTGAGCCAAAAGATTTGCCTTTTTCAGCAGTCTTTATATTTCTGACCTCACCGGAATGATCTCCAGAAAGGCATTAGATTTAGTTGACTCACCAGTCACAGTACTATCCAGTGCTAACACTTGAGATTAACAAGCTATAGCTAAAATTGTCACTTGTTTTTACTAAGTGCTTACTTTTAGTAGTTTAACTCACTAAAACAGTGCTGAGTACCCACAGAAGAGTGCTGAGTGATTTTTTACTCAGCATAGCGCTATTGTATTGGTGTCCAGTTGATCCAATCTTGAGGCTTGAGAAAGGTTTCATACAACTGGGCTTCTGGAGAGTTTGGTTCTGGTTTATACCCATATTCCCAGCGTACTAAGGGTGGTAAAGACATCAAAATAGATTCGGTGCGACCGTTGGTTTGCAGACCAAAAATTGTGCCTCTATCATAAACCAAGTTAAATTCTACATACCTGCCTCGGCGGTAGAGTTGAAAGTTCCGTTCGCGATCGCTATATTCCATCCCATGTCGCCGTTCGACAATTGGCACATAAGCTGGCAAAAAAGATCTACCACAGTCTTGGATAAAAGCAAACAATTCTTCCCAACTGCGATCTACTGGTTTTTCCACTTGGTTACTGTAAGTAGCCGCCACCCCATGAGGATCTGTCCCACCATACAAACCACTTTGACTGTGTTGGTAATCAAAAAATAGACCGCCAACTCCTCGTGTCTCATCCCGATGCTTGAGGTAGAAATATTCATCACACCAGCGCTTAAACACTGGATAATACTCTGGGTGATGTTGATCGCAAGCCTGCTTCAGCGTTTGATGTAAATGTATTGCATCTTCGGCAAAAGGGTAATAAGGTGTCAAGTCAATACCACCACCAAACCACCAGACTGGCCCCGCCTCAAAATAACGATAATTTAGGTGAACAGTTGGCACGTAAGGATTACGAGGATGTAGCACCATTGAAGTACCAGTAGCGTACCAGCTATATCCTTCTGCATCTGGTCGTTGGGCTAAAATTGAAGGCGGTAGATGATCTCCCCAAACTTCAGAAAAGCCTACACCTGCTTGTTCAAATATTGCACCATCGCGTAAGATGCGCGATCGCCCACCACCACCTTCTGGGCGTTCCCAACCATCTTCGTTAAACTTGCCCACACCATCCAGTTCTGTCAATTTTTGAGTAATTTCGTCTTGCAACCGTTGCATAAACTGACGAACTCTAGTCTTACCGTCAGTTGGTGGTAGATACTCGGATGATACTGCTTCTACAGTTGGGGTTTGCGAGTTGGTTAACATAAGATTCCCGAACCTAAATTACAATTTTCCAAAAGCTACAAATTTTCAATTTAAAAACTTGTAGGCAAAATTAGCTTGATTCTTAGCTCAATTTGCCCAACCTGCTTTTTTCTTGCTTGTCAAACATTTACACAATTGATAAATATGACTAGAGTTATTTTCCCTCAAATGCGTATAGGCTTGTATATTGAGCGAGTTTTTTTTGGACTTCTTGATGGGAAAATTCTGGCTAATTAATCTACAAACATTCTCTACTTTAAAGCATCAAGGTACGGACTGAACTGTTCAACGGTGTTTTACAGGTAGAGAGCGATCGCGTTGTCCTCAGTGCCTCATCGGGGCTTGCTATGCTGAGAGCAATTTTGAGAAAGTGTGATCCAACGATGCCAGAGTTACCAGCAAGTCTGTAGCGAGGAGGATTAGGCAAATGCAAAGTTGGTTATCCCAATTCTTCCACCGCAAACGCCGTCGGCTTTGCGCTTCTTTGGTACGGACGTATCGAGAAATTAGTTCGGCTTCTGTAGATGAACTATGGCTGAAGGTGGTTGACTTAACGGATGTTTCCTGGCATCCACTACTTAAAAGTACCAACGTTCCCTACGGATTAGTACCCAAACCTGGATTGATTTTTCAGGCTATGACACGCTTTTCACCTATTCCCATCCGGATTTTTGTAGAGCGCGTTAATCCCAGAGAAATGCTGAGTATCCGAGTATTGGCGATTCCTGGCATCGAAGAACGAGTTATCTACCGAGTAGAGTCTACAGTTTGTGGTACTTGTTTATCCTATTCTGTAACCCTACGGGGTTGGTTTTCGCCTTTGATTTGGTCATTATCCCGTCCTTATGCAGACCGTGTGGCACGCTCTTTAGTCGAAGCAGTGGAAAAGGCCGCATTGCAAGCAGTATCAGGAAAGAAAAAATCTCTTAATGATAGTTGTTTTGATATTTAGAGGCTAGATCTGAAAAATAATTAACCTAATCCCTAGCCCTAAGAAAGTTAAGATTCTATTAGGTGATAATGAAATTTTCTTAAATTGGGTTACAGCGGTAACGGTTAAAACACTATGTACGATGTCCTTGATTCACGCTCTGTCTTAGAAGTGTTGCAACCAGTGCAAGACCCAGAACTCCGTAAGAGTCTGGTAGAACTGAATATGATTCGCAACGTCAAAATTGACGGTGGCAAGGTTAGCTTCACTTTGGTGTTGACCACACCTGCTTGTCCATTACGTGAATTTATTGTTGAAGATTGTGAAAAAGCTGTTAAAAAGCTACCTGGTGTCACAGAGGTAAATGTAGAAGTGACAGCAGAAACACCCCAGCAGAAAAGTTTACCAGATCGCATTGGTGTTCCTGGTGTCAAAAATATTCTGGCTGTCTCCAGTGGCAAAGGCGGTGTTGGTAAAAGTACGGTAGCGGTAAATATAGCAGTGGCTTTAGCACAAACTGGAGCTAAAGTCGGCTTACTAGATGCCGATATCTATGGGCCTAATGATCCCACCATGTTAGGGCTAGCTAATGCCCAAATTGTCGTGCGCTCTACAGATAAAGGTGAAGTACTGGAACCGGCTTTTAATCATGGTGTCAAACTGGTTTCAATGGGCTTTTTGATTGACCGAGATCAGCCAGTGATTTGGCGTGGCCCAATGCTGAACGGAGTAATTCGCCAATTTCTCTATCAAGTAGAATGGGGAGAGTTGGATTATTTGATTGTAGATATGCCACCAGGAACTGGTGATGCTCAGTTAACTTTAACCCAGGCAGTACCAATGTCAGGGGCAGTAATTGTTACTACCCCGCAAACTGTAGCATTGTTAGATTCCCGTAAGGGGTTAAAAATGTTCCAGCAATTGAACATATCGGTATTGGGGATCGTAGAAAATATGAGCTATTTTATCCCACCAGATATGCCGGATAAGCAATATGACATCTTTGGTTCTGGTGGTGGCTCCAAAACAGCGGCAGAGTTGGGAGTTCCCTTACTGGGGTGCGTACCACTAGAAATTTCCACGAGAGTTGGTGGTGATAATGGTGTGCCGATAGTAGTTGCTGATCCAGATTCGGCCTCTGCCAAAGCATTAAAAGCGATCGCTCTGGCAATTGCTGGTAAAGTATCCGTTGCTGCGCTGACATAGTAAAAAGGCAGAGGGGCAAGGAGCAGGGAGCAGGGGCTTGTGGAGAACGATTTTTACCCATGCCCAATGCTCTGTGGTTTTTTATCCGAGAATAGCTATATTAATAGCAATACCTTTGCCAAAATAAGAGCCTAGATAAATTTTGGCAAAAGTGGCAAAATTAAGCATACATAAGCGTTTCGATGAAAAGGTGGTTTTTCATCTGAAACCCTTATCCTGCTGTCAATACGTTAAAAAACCCTTGTAGGAAACCTTAAAGGAATTTTTAGGACTGATTGTTTTTGCCAACCCTCAAAGAAATGGGAGTTAATGGTTAAAGCATCATCATCTCACCCTCGTAAATTGGCGAAGGTATTGTAATAGTCAATAATTTAAATTCTCAAATATAAAGTCTAAAATTGCACAATGCTATTAAAAAGATCGCTCCCCAAAATTCGCTGGAAGTATTGGGTTAAACCTTGGCAGCAAGTAGATTGGTTATTATTTTGTTTACCTATAGGTGTCAGCATATTTGGCGGCATCATGATTTTGAGTACAGAACTCAAACAGCCAGTAACTGACTGGTGGTGGCACTGGCTGGTAGCTGGTATCGGCATTTTGATAGCGTTGTTTTTAGCTCGCTGCCGTTACGAAAACCTGATTCGGTGGCATTGGGTAACATACGCACTGACGAGCCTCAGTCTGATTACGGTGATGATTGCTGGTACAAGCGCCAAAGGGGCACAACGCTGGATCAGTATTGGTGGCTTCAACGTGCAACCCTCGGAATTTGCCAAAATAGGCATAATTATCACCTTAGCGGCTCTGTTACACAAGCGCACAGCTTCCACCCTCGAAAGCGTTTTTCGGGTGCTAGCAATTGCCGCTATTCCTTGGGGGTTGGTCTTTTTACAGCCAGATTTGGCGACATCACTGGTATTTGCTGCGATCGTTCTAGGGATGCTTTATTGGGCAAATGCCAACCCCGGCTGGTTGGTTCTGATGATATCACCTGTAGTATCTGCTATTCTATTTAGTATAAATTGGCCTTTATCAGCACCGATAGTTTTATTTAATAAAGAACTATCTTTTGGAATTTTAGGGTTAATTTGGGTAGTCTCTATGGGTCTTCTTGGTTGGTGGACTCTTCCCTGGCGTAGATTTGGCCTTAACGGGATCAGTGCATCGGCTCTCAATCTACTAGGAGGCGAATTAGGAGTATTTGCCTGGAATCATATTTTAAAAGATTACCAAAAAGACCGATTAACTGTATTTCTGCGCCCCGGACATGACCTTTTAGGCGCTGGGTATCACCAGAATCAATCTCGCATTGCTATTGGGGCTGGCGAGATTTGGGGATGGGGTTTGTTCAAAGGCCCGATGACTCAACTAAATTTTGTACCCGAACAACATACAGACTTCATTTTCTCCGCAGTGGGTGAAGAATTCGGTTTTGTTGGTTGTTTGGTATTATTGTTTGTCTTTTGCTTGATTTGCTTCCGTTTATTACATGTAGCTCAAATCGCCAAAGACAACTTTGGTTCATTATTAGCTATTGGTGTTTTGTCGATGATTGTATTTCAGTTAATTGTGAACGTGGGCATGACTGTTGGTTTAGCACCAGTAGCAGGGATTCCCCTACCTTGGATGAGTTACGGACGTTCTGCTATGCTTACCAACTTCATTGCTTTAGGAATAGTAGAATCGGTAGCAAATTTTCGCCAACGACAGAAGTATTATTAATTAGGGGACAGTTGAGTCCAGCACTGCGGGAGGGTTTCCCTCCGGAGCCACTTCTGTGCGGGGGTTCCCCCCGTTGAGGAAAGTGGCATCAGGTGACTGGCGTTAGCGTAGCGTAAAGCCTGCGGCATAGCAACTCTACCAGACGCTACGCGTAGCTTGCTTACAAGTAGGGGTACGCTTAGAGCGACGTTAGGAGCGTCACCCGTTCGCGCAGCGTCTCCGATAGGAGAAGGGGGATAGGGGACAGAGTAGGTTGGAGAAACGCCACAACATCAAATTCCCCTATTGCTTGTTGCTCCTTCCCTGTTAATTTTTATAAGCTATGAATAGTAAATCAGCGAGGGTAAACATCATGATTCTGCCTGGAGCAACAGTTCGCGTTAAGAATCCCGCAGATACCTATTATCGCTCTGAAGGACTTGTGCAACGAGTCAGCGATGGTCAGGTAGCTGTATTGTTTGAAGGTGGCAACTGGGATAAATTAGTTACCTTTCGTCTGTCGGAATTGGAAACCGTAGAAATCACAGCCGGACGTAAAAAAGGAAAATAGAAAAAGAGTTAGTAGCTGACAACTGACCCTGGGGGTGACGCTCGTTCGCGTAGCGTCTCCCCTTCCTCCCAAAGGGCTACGGTGTACACACAAGTCTTGAAATCCCACCTAAAACTTAGTTTCGTTGCCCTAGCCCTAAAATTAGCGGGATAAATGGAGTTTCCAGTTGCCTAAAGTTTGGGTATTTATGGGGCTAAAAGAGTTGAAACCTTTGCGGCCTATACTTGTGTGTACACGGTAGCTCCCAAAGGGAGAGGCTAGCGCCAAGGGAGAAGACCGTACTGGCTCACAACTGACAACTGACAAAGAACTAAGATGCGCTTACCTTTACCACAGTTTGCCACAGGCGATCGCCCCCCTAACCACATTGCGGAGGTGATCGAGACTACTACTACTGAATTTTTGGCACAATGTTTAGAGCCGGAAGACTTAAGTTTTCCGCCTATGCCGCCTTTTGGTAGTTGGGTCTGTTCTGCGGATGAAGAGTCAGGCAACCAAGTTTATGCTGTGGTGTATTATGCTACGACTATGCCTGTAGATTCTGTACATCGGGCTGTGGCTCTGGGGTTATCATTGCAGGATTTGCGTGAAGAACAACCCCAGATTTTTGCTATGCTCAAAACTGAATTTAGGGCTGCGATCGTCGGGTTTGAGCAGCCGTCTCAAACTTTAGGTTATAACCAAACAATATATCAGTATCTACCTCCCCGTCCTCCACAAATTCATCAAGCTGTTTATCGGTGTGAACCAGAAGCAATAATTCAATTCACCGAAGAACTAGATTTTTTGCGGACATTGCTTTCTTTAAATGGTGCGCCAGTGGAATCTTTAATCGCAGCAGCTATTCGTGAAGTTTACCAGTTACGTAAAGCTGACCGACAATGGTTAATCAAAGCTGGACGTACTTTGAGCGTGCTGTTGAAAGATGACTATGATCGCTTACGGTTTATATTGAGTCAAATCCACCCATAGGTAGTTAGTTTCTAGATAATTACCTAGGTAGTGTTAGGTTAGGATTTTCTGATTTTTCGTCAGGGTGACTTTTACAGTTATTTATATTGATCGGACGATTGCTTTAAGGGTAATCACAGCTTCACCGTCGCCCCTTTAAGTCCTACTATGGAACGAATTTCACAAGTTCTTGCTATGGAACCGACAGCCCAATTTCTTGGCAAGGAGCCAATTATTGCCTTTGCTATTTTACTGGTGGTCATTTTAGTTATACCAATCCTGTTCGAGCGACTCAAGCTACCAGCAATAGTAGGTTTGGTGTTATCTGGGGTAGTACTTGGGTCATCAGGCTGGAATCTATTTGATCCAGAATCGCCGATCATTAATCTACTATCAGACATTGGCTTAGTTTACTTGATGTTTATTGTAGGTTTAGAAGTTGACATAGACCGATTCCGCCATAGAAAAACACGCTCCTTGGGGTTTGGTAGTTTTACCTTCAGTGTTTCCTTAGTAACAGGAACCTTTATAGGACGATTTTTGGGTTTTGATTGGAATACTTCAATCTTGATTGGCTCTTTGTTTTCTTCCTATACCCTTTTGGCATATCCCATTATTAATCGTCTAGGAATTGTCAATAATGAAGCTATCTCCATCACAATTGGAGCGACAATTTTCACTGATGTTGGCGCACTCTTAATATTAGCAGTTTGTATAGCTACCACTCAGATAGGGATATTTAGCTTGGTGAAGTTAATTCCTTTGTTGGGTTGGTTAATGATTTACGCCGTCGTCATTTTAGTTGGTTTAGATTGGTTAGGTAAAGAATTTTTTCGGCGATCTGGAGACGATGAGGGAAACAAGTTTTTATTTATATTACTATCTGTATTTCTGGCTGCTGTGGGTACTCAATTAATTGGTGTAGAAAAAATTTTTGCAGCTTTTTTAGTAGGTTTGGCAGTCAATGAAGCGGTGGGTGAAGGACCAGTCAAAGAAAAAGTAGTGTTTGTTGGCAGTGTCTTATTTATTCCCATTTTCTTTGTTAATCTTGGCTTGCTATTTGAGTTACCTACTTTTGTCAAAAGCATTGATACTTTCAAGTTAACGTCCTTAATTATAATTGGTGTAATTTTCAGCAAGTTTATAGCAGCTTGGTTGGCAAAATTAGTTTATCGTTATAACTGGCAGGAAACGCTAACAATATGGTCTTTATCAATGCCCCAGGTGGGTACAACGTTAGCAGCAACTGTAGTGGGATATCAGGCTGGATTACTGTCACTTGCAGTTTTAAATAGCGTCATTATTTTAATGCTAGTGACAGCAACATTAGGATCTTTAATTACTAGTAGGATAGCTGTTGCTTTGACTGCTTCTCCAATCCCAGAACCTGTATCCACAAGCCTAATTGACCATAAAAAAGAGGAAAATCGTAGTACTTTTACTATAGTCGTACCTGTTCAAAATCCTCAAACTCAGCAGTATTTGATGGAAATGGCGGCATTATTAGCACGCCAATCTCATGGCAGAATTGTAGCGCTAGCGATCGCCACATCTGCTGCTAACATGGATGCGCCACAGTTAGAAATGTCTTTGCAACGCAGTGAGCGTTTATTAGCAAAAGCTACGGCACAGAGTCGAGTATTTGGATTAGCAGCAGCACCATTACTCCGCATTGATAATGCCTTTGCCCCAGGAATTAGCAGGGCAGCTCGTGAACAAAATGCGAGTTTAATTATTATAGGTTGGGGTAAACGTACTGGATTGAGAGCGCGTTTATTTGGCAATGTAATTGATAGTGTACTTTGGGCATCCCATTGTCCTGTAGCGGTGACACGCTTAGTAGACTCGCCGAGAAAAATTCAGCGCATCTTAGTACCCTTGGAAAACTTAACAGCACCAGCATTACAACCCGTACAACTTGCCCAGATGCTGGCACAGGCAAATCAGAGCCAAGTTACTGTCTTAAATGTGTGCGATCGCCGCACTAGTTCTAGTAAAATCGCTGCTAGGCGATCGCATCTTTCGTTGCTTGTGTCTAAAATAGCTTTGCCAAATCCCCCGGAAATTCAAATCATCGCTCATGAAAATGTTGTCCAAGCAATTCTGCAAGCAGCGCGATTATACGATTTAGTAGTGTTGCCTTTTACACGAAACAAGACAATTGCTGGTGGTTTAGCTATCAGCGATGTCACAACCCAGTTAGCTAGGCAACTTACCTGTTCTATCATCATGCTTGGAGAACCACAACGTACTCAAACCGGAACTTTATCAACGGGTATTCCCAATACCACAACTGTTGTGTAATCGAAGATCAATTTCACATTTAGGAATTTTGCTTTAAAAAACTTTATTTTGTTGAAGATTTGATGAAGTCTAGACAGAAAGTCACAATCCTGAGAAGATGTTTGTTATTTTGCTAGATGAATTGTGAAGTATTCTAATTTAAATTTAACAAAATTAAAGACGTAGAAAAACTACTAAATTAACAAAACCTTGTTAATTAGTTATGTTCATCCTGTATTTTTATATCTAGGCTGGGTACTCTAAAAACAAGTTAAATAGCCATTAGTAATATTTTGTAAGTAACTGGTAAACTATGAGAATTTTGGTGACGGGCGGTGCTGGGTTTATTGGTTCCCATCTTATTGACCGACTAATACCCGCAGGGCATGAAGTTATTTGCTTAGATAATTTCTATACAGGTAACAAAGATAATATCCTCAAATGGATGAATCATCACTACTTTGAGCTGATCCGCCACGACATTACTGAGCCAATTAGATTAGAAGTAGATCAAATTTATCATCTAGCTTGTCCAGCTTCTCCAGTACATTACCAGTACAACCCAGTGAAAACCGTTAAAACTAATGTGATGGGAACACTGAACATGTTGGGGTTAGCTAAGCGTGTCAAAGCTCGGTTTTTCTTAGCTTCAACCAGTGAAGTGTACGGTGATCCTGAAGTGCATCCTCAAGTTGAAGAGTATAGGGGTAGCGTCAATCCCATTGGTATACGTTCTTGTTATGACGAAGGCAAAAGAATCGCTGAAACTTTAGCATTTGATTACTACAGGCAAAACAAAGTCGATATTCGGGTGGCTCGCATTTTTAACACCTACGGGCCACGGATGTTAGAAAACGATGGTCGGGTAGTGAGTAACTTTATAGTACAAGCTTTGCGGGGTATTCCCTTAACTGTGTACGGTGATGGTTTGCAAACTCGTAGTTTTTGCTATGTTTCTGACCTGGTAGAAGGATTTATCCGTTTGATGAATAGCGACTACATCGGCCCAATAAATCTGGGAAATCCAAGTGAATATACAATCTTAGAATTGGCACAAGCTGTGCAGAACATGGTGAACCCAGATGCCCAGATTAAGTTTGAGCCGCTACCTTCTGATGATCCGCGTCGTCGCCAGCCTGATATCACCAAAGCTAAAACCTTGTTAAATTGGGAACCTACCGTTCCCTTACAAGAGGGGTTAAAACTAACAGTAGAAGATTTCCGCGATCGCATCAAAAGCGACATCAAGGATTTAGCCTCCTGAGCAGCACTTAGTGTGGCTCTAAACTTTTGTGTAGGCTCGTTTGTAGTCTGTACTTTCAGTAGCTGGGTTCCCCGGCAGTGTATAAGTGTCATATTGACAACTTCTTTTAGAAAACTAACCCCAAAAAAGTGAGGAGTTAAACTAGATGCGTGTTTGCGTAATTGGTACTGGTTACGTTGGTTTGGTTACAGGCGCTTGCTTGGCTCATATTGGTCATGATGTAATTTGCATAGATAATAACGAAGAAAAAGTAAAGTTAATGAAGTCTGGGCAGTCGCCCATTTTTGAGCCGGGACTGTCAGAAATTATGCAGTCTGCCATTCAAACCGGAAAAATCCAGTTCAGCAGCGATCTTGCCGCAGGAGTCGCCCACGGGGAAATTCTGTTTATTGCTGTGGGAACACCACCATTACCCACCGGTGAAAGTGATACCCGTTATGTCGAAGCTGTTGCTCGTGGTATCGGGGCTAATCTCAACGGTGGTTATAAAGTGATCGTGAATAAATCTACAGTACCTATTGGTTCCGGTGACTGGGTGCGAATGATTGTTCTAGATGGTATTGCTGAACGTCAAAAAACACTTGTACCTGCTGGGGGGATATCAAGTGATGAAAAATTACCGGAGGTCGTGGCTCAGTTTGATGTAGTCAGTAATCCAGAGTTTTTGCGTGAAGGTTCGGCAGTCTACGATACCTTTAACCCAGATCGGATTGTCCTAGGTGGCAATAGTCAAAAAGCGATCGCCTTAATGCAAGAACTGTATGCTCCCATTGTAAAACGTAAGTACGCTGCTGATCAATCTTTACCTCATGTACCAGTATTAGCCACAGATTTGAGTTCGGCAGAAATGATTAAGTATGCCGCTAATGCCTTTTTGGCGACCAAGATTAGTTTTATTAACGAAGTTGCTAACATTTGCGATCGCGTTGGTGCCGATGTCACCCAAGTAGCAAAAGGTATTGGTTTAGATTCCCGTATTGGTAACAAGTTCTTACAAGCAGGCATTGGTTGGGGTGGTTCCTGCTTCCCTAAAGATGTTGCTGCACTGATTCATACTGCTGATGACTATGGTTATGAAGCCCAACTAATGAAAGCCGCCGTCAGTGTCAACGAGCGCCAGCGCTTAATTGCTCTAGAAAAACTCCAGCAAGCCTTGAAAATCCTCAAAGGCAAAACTGTAGGACTACTCGGACTGACATTCAAGCCAGATACTGATGATATGCGAGATGCCCCAGCGCTCAATTTGATTGAGCAGCTAAACCGACTGGGAGCCAAAGTTAAAGCCTACGACCCAATTGTTTCCCAAACAGGTATGCGTCATGGTCTCTCTGGTGTATTAGTGGAAACTGATGCCGAACGTCTAGCTGATGGCTGTGATGCTTTAGTACTCGTGACCGAATGGGAGCAGTTCAGCAGTTTGGACTATGCAAAAATGGCAAAATTGATGCTCCACCCCGTGCTAATCGACGGTCGCAACTTCCTAGATCCCGAAACTATGGTAAGGGCTGGGTTCCAGTATGTAGGCGTAGGAAGATAGATAAGTGGTTGGAAATCTGACCAAATAATTACTAATTCGTAATTCGTAATAGGCTGCGCCCCGCTGCGCTAACGTAATTCGTATAGCAACCACTGACCCAAAGGACAGATCGTTATAAACCGAAGAAATCAAAATGCCGTCCAGATAATTCTAGGCGGCATTTTATTGATATGTTTTAAATCTTAGGCAAGCACAGATGTAAGTTGATCTTAAACCTTGTACAACTTGGCGCGAAACACGCATTTCAAGAGCTATGTGGAATACGCTCAATCTCCGCATATCCACTGAAAATTAATTTTTCACCTTCAGTTTCTAAACGATTGAGTCGCATCTTTACTCCATCCAGGTCAAAGCGATCCAAATCAACCATGTTGTCTAGAATTTCTGCCAATGCCATGCTCAAGGTTTGAGATATTTCCCGTTGTGCTTCTGGTACAGCGTCAAGTTCGATTTTAGGGTCTTTAAAACAAATGCGTCGCCGCCTTTCAACGGCTATGGTTAAGGTCATACTCAGTGGTACGAGTTCTCCATTGTTTAAATCTGCCTTAGCCGCCATCTGCAAGCGATTTTCGGGCAATAATTGGATCTGAACATCTGTAAATGAGACTGGTTGACCACCAGATAATGCCGTCAAAGTAGGTAAAGAGAGATTGACCAAGCGCTTTTTCACCAAATCGGCATTGAAGGCTTGGTTAATGCCTGCTTCTGACAAAATTACTTGAGCGATCGCTTGGGTAGGTTGCTTGAGATTTAATTTTCCCCCCAAGACTGCACCAAAATCAATCGCAACCGCATCAGTTTCAAACGACATCTCCTCCACCGCGAAATCTCTACGGATGACCAAGCCACGACCATTCATTTTGAAGCTATCAATGCTGCCTTGCAAGAGCTTGCTGGAGGGATAGCAGCGCACCAAGACTTCTACTGACTCGCTTTGGGTAAACAGGTGGCGAATCGTTTGGCTAGCGACTGTGTTGAGCATCTTCTCCCCCCAGTCTGTGCCTTTTGAATCTGTTAAACCAGTAAGTCCGCCGAACATTTGGTTTTAGTCTCTAGAAGTTCTTTGTACTTTTGTAACAAACTGTGAAGAATACAGCAAGCGATCCCGCGATTGTTTGTGCTGATGGGTAGGCGTAGAATAGCTGATGATAAACATCTAAGTGTGCCGGATGTTACTGTTACTTTGTGGCTTGCTTATGAATGGGAATACTTGAACAAAGTTATCAGTAAGATTCTGACTACTAAATTATGATGGAGTTAAATATTCTAGCACTTGCAAAACAGGGTGATACAAATGCTATTAACACTTTGATAATTCAGTGGTTAAACTTACGCGGCATTACAGCAAAAATGCGAACCTTAGTCCTGCTTCATTCGATGCGATCGCTTCTCATATTAAATCACTGTCATCTTTATAAAACTTAACTTTAGCAAATCAATGGTGACTTTGCTATACCCTTACTAGCTAAATGCCAATCTAAAAACTCTGATTTTAAAGATGCGATCACCACCTTTACATAAAAGTGCGATCGCACCTTTGCCATAATAATCCTATTTAATTTGTGAAAATCGAAAGCAGCTAGCGTGGATTTGTACGCTGAAGTAGCAGAGCAGCCTGGAGTAAGCCACAAATTGTCTCCAACAGCGAGGACAAAGAAGTGATGACTATCACTATCAAGCAAGTGACCCTGAGTTGAATAGAGAGAGCGATCGCCAGTCAGCCCGATAAATGCAACAAAAGCCAAAAATATAATTACTAGATCATGTTTTTTTTAAGATTGCTAGTAAAAAAGCCGTACCCGATATTACAATTGCAACTATTACTGCTAGAGATAGCATAGCTGAGCTAATAGAAGCTAAAACCCTAAATATAACTGATTTTGGTTATTTAAGGGCAGGCAGCTACCTAGAAATTATGGTTACAAAAAAAACTACAACAGGATGAAAAACTAGTATTTATACATAATTAAATGTGTCCTTGCTATTGCGCTGTATAAATATGCCAAACGATATAGCTTTTTGTTATGCAATGCAAAGTTAATGAAGAAAAGAAGCTGATCTGAGTTCAATGTTAGCGATCGCCTTTTAGCTAAAACAGTATAAATAAAGTGGTACATCCTATCTTTATTTTGGTTAAAATTCTTATGGTAAATGAATTTAGCGTTACTAATATAATCTCTCAAAACTGAATTGCGATCGCTAGCGCAGTTAATACCAATTCTATGTGAGACTGCGCTTTATTCCCCTTCAGACTGGAAGTTTGAACGGCAGTCGTACCCTGCGGGAAGGCTGCATCTACACATGGGTAAAAGCTCCAAGACCCTTACAGGTGAAGCTTCTACGTCGCTACCATGACGCTAACACTGCGCTTGCCTCGGCTGCACAAACAAAGCCTGACGACCCAGGATAATAACCGCATCTTCATACAGAAATGGTATAAGGAGTATCGGCTTTGTAACTCATCGCTATTAGAATAAATTCACGATTTTGTTAAAAAAAACATCAAAAATCAGATCACTATTTAACCGATTTTACTTAAATTGACTTTGCTTAAATTACTTAACAGTAAATAATAATTACATGTTTTATAGATTATGTTTGATATTTTAGTCAATAATAATTATCATGTTTTTTGTTCAACTTTAACTAATTTTAAAATATTTATAAATATTTTTAGTTAATTTTTAAATTAATAGCTAAGCTCAACCCTTCATTAATCAATCTAATACAGAACTTCCATAAATGTATTAAAAACTAAAATTTTAATTATAATTAATTATTTTTGTATAAGTATTCTCAGATTACAAAAATACGAAAAAAAAGTAAACTACTTTACTGGTATGTATTTAGAGCTTAAGAATATTTTATGGGTTTAGAAAGTTAGCTAACTAAATTAATAATTTTTTTGATACACAAAAGCATTTTATGTATCAAAAAAAATAAGTTCTAAAATATGTTTACACATAATTTTTAAGCTTTTAAAACACAAAAAATAGAGAAAAATATTTGTCGAAAATAACAAAATAATTTTTTATTCTCCACTTAAGTAGATTTACGTTGAGATTTTTTTAAGTGAATTCTCTCTTAGGCTTTCGTTTTTTTAAGGTTTATAAAAAAGACTAGCCAGGGTGTGATGAATCTTATCGCCCAAAACGTTGCTCTAATCAGGGAATTCAAAGCATGGCAATCATTAGCGTTACTACTTCCGCAGATAGTGGAGC